>NZ_JACDIU010000002.1:0-54912 GCF_014525325.1 Pseudomonas sp. EZ-C24
GCGGCCCCAATATCTTCAGCCTGCAATCAAGCTCAGAACAGTACGCGCGAGCGGATAGTGCCCTTCACGTGCTGCAGTTTTTCCTGAGCCAGATCCGAATACTCGGCATCGACGTCGATCACCACGTAGCCAACCTTCTCGTCGGTCTGCAGGAACTGACCGGAGATGTTGATTCCGTTTTCGGCGAAGACCTTGTTGATCTCGCTGAGCACGCCCGGGATGTTTTCGTGGATGTGCAGCAGGCGGTGCTTGCCTGGGTGGGCCGGCAGGGCCACTTCCGGGAAGTTGACCGACGACACCGAAGTACCGTTGTCGCTGTACTTGACCAGCTTCTCGGCGACTTCCAGGCCAATGTTGGCCTGCGCTTCGGCAGTCGAGCCACCGATGTGCGGGGTGAGGATGACGTTGTCCAGGCCACGCAGCGGGCTTTCGAACTCGTCATCGTTGGAGCGCGGCTCCACCGGGAATACGTCGATGGCGGCGCCGATCAGGTGCTTGTCCTTGATCGCGTTGGCCAGGCTTTCCAGCACGACCACAGTACCGCGGGCGGCGTTGATCAGGATCGAGCCCTTTTTCATCGCGCGGATTTCTTTCTCGCCGATCATCCACTGGGTCGATGGCAGCTCAGGGACGTGCAGGGAGACGATGTCAGCCAGACCCAGCAGTTCGTTGAGGCTAGCCACCTGCGTGGCGTTGCCCAGCGGCAGCTTGGTCAGCGGGTCGTAGAAGTACACCTGCATGCCGACGCTTTCGGCCAATACCGACAGCTGGGTGCCGATCGAGCCGTAGCCGACGATGCCGAGCTTCTTGCCGCGAATCTCGAACGAATTGGCCGCGCTCTTGATCCAGCCGCCGCGGTGGCAGGCAGCGTTTTTCTCGGGGATGCCGCGCAGCAGCAGGATCGCTTCGGCCAGGACCAGCTCGGCCACCGAACGGGTGTTCGAGTAAGGCGCGTTGAACACGGCAATGCCGCGCTCGCGAGCAGCGCCGAGGTCGACCTGGTTGGTGCCGATGCAGAAACAACCTACCGCCACCAGCTTCTTCGCGCAGTCGAAGATTTCTTCGGTCAGTTGGGTCCGCGAGCGGATACCAATGAAGTGCGCGTCGGCGATCTTTTCCTTGAGCTCGGCTTCGGGTATTGAACCGGTCAGATACTCGATGTTGGTGTAGCCGGCAGCCTTGAGGGTATCGACCGCGTTCTGATGCACACCTTCAAGAAGAAGGAACCGGATCTTGCTCTTGTCGAGAGAAGTCTTGCTCATCTGCGTAAACCTGTATCCCGGAGAAATAATGGCGAGGAGGTGAAGCGGCGCGGCGTCGGCCTTAGCACGAACAGCGGGAGGGCTATGCTAGCATACGCGACACAATCTGAGCTCCCACCGACAGGTGAAGAGTGCTCAGGGTGACTATGAATAAGTCGAGAGTTCCGGCGATGACCCATCCTGCGGTAATGGAAGAGCTGCTGACCCTGGTCGACCCTGGCAAGGTGCTTACCGACCCTGCTTCGCTGGAGGCATACGGCAAGGACTGGACCAAGCATTACCCGCCTGCGCCAAGCGCGATTGTGCTGCCCAAGACCATCGAACAAGTGCAGGCCATTGTCGCCTGGGCCAATCGCCATCAAGTTGCGCTGGTGCCCTCCGGTGGCCGCACTGGCCTGTCCGCCGGGGCCGTCGCTGCCAACGGTGAAGTGGTGGTGGCCTTCGACGCCATGAACCAGGTGCTCGCCTTCAATGAGTTCGACCGCACCGTGGTCTGCCAGCCTGGCGTGATCACTCGTCAGTTGCAGCAGTTGGCCGAAGAGCGCGGTCTTTATTATCCGGTCGACTTTGCTTCGTCAGGCTCCAGCCAGATTGGCGGCAACATCGGCACCAATGCCGGCGGGATCAAGGTGATCCGCTATGGCATGACCCGCAACTGGGTGGCCGGCATCAAGGTCGTCACTGGCAAGGGCGAGCTGCTCGAGCTGAACAAGGACCTGATCAAGAACGCCACCGGCTATGACCTGCGCCAGCTGTTCATCGGTGCCGAGGGCACCCTGGGGTTTGTCGTCGAGGCGACCATGCGCCTCGACCGGGCGCCACGCAACCTCACGGCGATGGTTCTTGGCACCGCTGATTTCGACTCGATCATGCCGGTGCTGCACGCGTTTCAGGGCCGGCTGGACCTGACCGCCTTCGAATTCTTCTCCGACAAGGCCCTGGCCAAGGTCATGGGCCGCGGCGATGTCCCGCCGCCGTTCGCTACCGCCTGCCCGTTCTATGCACTGCTGGAATTCGAAGCCAGCAACGAGGACGTGGCCAATGACGCCCTGGCTACCTTCGAGCACTGCGTCGAGCAGGGCTGGGTGCTGGATGGGGTGATGAGCCAGAGCGAGACCCAGCTGAAAAACCTGTGGAAGCTGCGCGAGTACATCTCCGAAACCATCTCGCACTGGACGCCGTACAAGAACGACATCTCGGTCACCGTTTCCAAGGTGCCGGCCTTCCTGCGTGAGATCGATGCCGTGGTCGCCGAGCATTACCCGGACTATGAAGTGGTCTGGTATGGCCATATCGGCGACGGCAATTTGCACCTGAACATCCTCAAGCCCGCTGACATGAGCAAGGACGATTTCTTCGCCTCCTGCGCCAGGGTCAACAAGTGGGTGTTCGAGATCGTCCAGCGCTACAACGGCTCGATCTCGGCCGAGCATGGCGTCGGCATGACCAAACGTGACTACCTCGGTTACAGTCGCTCAGCGCAAGAAATCGCCTGCATGAAGGCAATCAAGGCCGTTTTCGACCCTAACGGCATCATGAATCCGGGTAAGATCTTCGCTCCTGAATAAAAGCAGCCAGCACAAGGAATCGGCCATGAGTTACCAGCACCAGTATGTAGACGGCACGCGCATCCACTTCCCGCTGGGCAAAGTGGTCTGCATTGGGCGCAATTATGCCGAGCACGCCAAGGAACTGGACAACCCCATCCCGAGCGAGCCACTGCTGTTCATCAAGCCTGGCAGCTGCGTGGTGCCTCTGGCGGGCGGCTTCAAGATCCCGAGCGATCGTGGTGCGGTGCACTATGAAGCCGAAATCGCCGTGCTGCTGGGCAAGTCCCTTTCGGCCAAGCCATCGGTAGAAGAAGTGCTCGACGCCATCACCGGTTTTGCCCCGGCGCTGGACCTGACCCTGCGTGACGTACAGGCCAAACTCAAGGAAAAGGGCCTGCCGTGGGAGCTGAGCAAGAGCTTTGATGGCGCCTGCGTACTGCCGCCGTTCGTGGCCGCCAGCGCATTCGACGACCTCACCGACATCCCGGTACGCCTGACCATCAATGGTGCCGTGCGCCAGGACGGCAGCAGCGCGCTGATGCTCAACCCGATCGTGCCGATGATCCAGCACATGGCCGCGCAGTTCTCGCTGCAGGCCGGTGATGTGATCCTGACTGGCACCCCAGCTGGGGTCGGCCCGTTCGAGGCCGGTGACGAGCTGGTGCTGGAACTGCCTGGCGTGTGCCGCTTCGAGAGCAAGGTGCTCTAAGGGGCTGTTTGCCTAGCGCGCTGGCTCCATGGTGGAGCAAATCCCCAGAGCGGGAGCCAGCGCGATGTTTATGCAAGGCTTGTCATTTTTTTCACAAACGATCTGGATAATGCGGCTACCCGAAAGCCCATTCGCCGCGGCCAAACCCTGCTCGGCTGTCTCAGGAATCTCCTGCCATGACGTCATCCAGCGCTTCAACTCCCCCTTCCCGCAAGCGACGCCTGTTCCTGCGTTGGCCCTTTTTGCTGGGTGTCGTGGCGGTGATCGGTTATGGCGTGGTGTTCGCCATGCACTGGGATGACCGTGGCCTGCTCTGGGTCAAGGAGCGCTTCGAAACCACCGGCGAGCGCAGCGAAAGCATCTGGCTGCCGGACTACACGGCCGACATCGATGCCAAGGTGCTGCCCGGCATGAACGATGACGAAGCCTCTGACCTTGCCTACAACCCCCGGACCAAAACCCTGTTTGCGGTGATGGGCAAGAACCCGTTTCTGGTCGAGCTGACGCTGGACGGTGACGTCTTGCGCAAGATGCCGTTGCATGGCTGGTCGAACCCGGAAGGCGTGGCGGTGCTTGAGGGTGACCATCTGGCCATTGTCGATGAGCGCAACCATGAGCTCACCCTGGTTATGGTCGGGCCTGAGACCCGCGAGCTCAAGCGTGAGGATTTTCGCAGCTACGACCTGGGTGAGTCAGCCAATCAGAACAAGGGTTTCGAAGCCGTTGCCTGGGACCCGCTGCGCCAGCGTCTGCTGTTCGGCGAGGAGCGTCCACCGCGCTTGTTCACCTGGGCCACCGATGGTCGCAGCCCGCTTACAGGTACCAAACAGCCGGTGCCTAGCGAAGAACTCGACCTGCGCAACTTGTCGGGCATGAGCATCGACCCGCGTACCGGTCACACACTGCTGCTGTCGGCTGATTCGAACATGCTGCTGGAACTGGATGAAACCGGCGGGCAAGTCAGCTTCATGACCCTGCTCGGTGGCTTCAACGGTCTCAAAGACCGTATCCCGCGCGCTGAAGGCGTGGCCATGGATGAGCACGGCACCTTGTACATGGTCAGCGAGCCGGATCTGTTCTACCGCTTCAAGAAGAAATAACGGCAAAGGCAATGATGGCATTAAGCTTGTCTTCAGCTGATCGTGATTAGCTTTGCCTCCCATTCACCGAGTTTGCCTCCATGCGCCGTTATCTCCGCTTGCCTGTGCTGTTGCTGCTGTCAGTTGTTGTCGTGTTACTGGCGATCGGCGTCAAGGGTTATGAATCGCGACTGTTCGAGCGCGGCTGGTTCAACCTCAAGACCTGGTGGCAGCCGGCCGAGCAAAGCATCGGCCTGGACCGTTATAAGGTGGTGCTTGAAGGACAGGTCATTGAGGGCCTGGATGACGATGTATCGGCGCTGACCTTCGACCCTGATCGTAAAACCCTGTTTACCGTCACCAACAAACGCTCCGAGCTGATCGAACTGTCGTTGGACGGGCGCATTCTGCGCCGCGTGCCGTTGACCGGTTTCGGTGATCCAGAGGCAGTCGAGTACATCGGCCCCAACAGCTACGTGATTACCGACGAGCGCCTGCAACGGCTGATCCGGGTGCGTCTGGATGACAACACGCGCTTTCTCGACGCCAACGACGCCGAGCAGCTCAGCCTGGGCATCGGCCTGAACGGCAACAAGGGCTTTGAGGGCCTGGCCTACGACTCGGCCGGCAAGCGCCTGTTCGTGGCCAAGGAGCGCGATCCGATGGTGATTTATGAGGTGCGCGGCTTCCCCCACGATAATCCCGAACAGCCTTATTCGGTGCAGGTCGACCAGGACCGCAAGCGCGATTCGCGGTTGTTCGTGAAGGACTTGTCGAGCCTGCAGTTCGATGAGCGCAGCGGCCATCTGCTGGCGCTGTCGGATGAATCACGGCTGGTGGTGGAGCTGGATGTGAAGGGCAAACCGCTGAGTACGCTGTCGCTGCGCAAGGGTTCGCAAGGCCTGCAGAAGACGGTGCCGCAGGCGGAGGGGATTGCCATGGATGATGCCGGGACGATCTATCTGGTCAGCGAGCCGAACCTGTTCTACGTGTTCAAGCAGCCGGTTGACTGAGTAGCGCAGCCCACGGCCACCTTGAACAGGTGCCGTGGGCGCGTCGCTGTTTACTCGGCGGTGAGAGTCTTGACCCCTTCGGCGGTGCCGAGCAGCAGCACATCGGCCGGGCGCGCGGCGAACAGGCCGTTGGTGACCACGCCGACGATGGCGTTGATCTGCCGCTCGAGCTCGACCGGGTCTGTGATCTGCATGTTATGCACATCCAGGATCACGTTGCCGTTATCGGTCAGCACGCCTTCGCGGTAGACCGGATCGCCGCCCAGCTTGACCAGCTCGCGGGCAACGTGGCTGCGCGCCATCGGAATCACTTCGACCGGCAGCGGGAACTCGCCTAGCACCGGCACCAGCTTGCTGCCGTCGGCGATGCAGATGAAGGTCTTGGCCACGGCGGCGACGATCTTCTCGCGGGTCAGAGCTGCGCCGCCGCCCTTGATCAGGTTCAGGTGCGCGTCGCTCTCGTCGGCGCCGTCCACGTAGAACTCCAGCTCGCTGACGCTGTTCAGCTCGTACACCGGAATACCATGGCCCTTGAGGCGCTGGGCAGTGGCCTCGGAGCTGGCGACCGCGCCATCGAAGGCGCCTTTGTGCTGAGCCAGGGCGTCGATGAAGAAGTTGGCAGTCGAACCGGTGCCGACGCCAACGACGCTCTTGTCGTCCAGCTTGGGCAGAATGAGATCGACAGCGGCCTGGGCGACGGCCTGTTTCAGTTGGTCCTGGGTCATGCGGGCTCCGAGTGGGGCTGGGGAGTTTCGAGAGGCGCACAGTATAGCGGCAAGTGCCGGCAAAACCTCGGCTTTGCTGTGGTCCGCCGACGTGGCGCTGGGGTAGACTCGCAGGCCTTGTCCCGCGGCCAGTGATGCTTTCCCGATGCTCGAACAGTACGTCAAGATGATCCTCACCTCGCGCGTGTACGACGTTGCCGTCGAAACGCCGCTGCACAGTGCCGGCCAGTTGAGCAAGCGCCTGAACAATCAAGTGCTGCTCAAACGTGAAGACCTGCAGCCGGTGTTCTCGTTCAAGATCCGCGGGGCGTACAACAAGCTGGCGCAATTGACTGCCGAAGAGCTGGCCCGTGGCGTGGTCACTGCCTCCGCCGGCAACCATGCCCAGGGCCTGGCCCTGGCTGCGCGCGAGCTGGGCATCAAAGCCACCATCGTGATGCCCAAGACCACCCCGGAAATCAAGATCGAAGGCGTGCGCTCGCGTGGCGGCAAGGTCGTCCTGCACGGCGACTCGTTCCCCGAGGCGCTGGCCTATTCGCTCAAGCTGGTGGATGAAAAGGGCTTCGTCTATATCCACCCCTACGATGACCCGCATACCATCGCCGGCCAAGGCACCGTGGCCATGGAAATTCTGCGCCAGCACCCGGGCCGCCTCGACGCGATCTTTGTGCCGGTCGGCGGCGGCGGTTTGATTGCCGGCATCGCTGCCTACGTCAAATATCTGCGCCCGGAAATCAAGGTGATCGGCGTCGAGCCGGACGACTCCAACTGCCTGCAGGCGGCCATGGCCGCTGGCGAGCGAGTAGTGCTGCCGCAAGTCGGGCTGTTCGCCGATGGCGTTGCGGTCGCGCAGATCGGCCAGCACACCTTTGATATCTGCAAGCTGCACGTGGACGAGGTGATCACGGTCAGTACCGATGAAATCTGCGCGGCGATCAAGGATATCTACGACGATACCCGCTCGATAACCGAGCCTGCCGGCGCTTTAGGCGTTGCCGGGATCAAGAAGTACGTGGAAATGAGCGGTGTCAGTGGTCACACACTGGTCGCCATCGACTCCGGCGCCAACGTCAACTTCGACCGCCTGCGCCACGTGGCCGAGCGCGCCGAGCTGGGCGAGAAGCGCGAAGCGATCATCGCCGTGACCATCCCCGAGCGGCCGGGCAGCTTCAAGGCCTTCTGCGAGGCCATCGGCAAGCGCCAGATAACCGAATTCAACTACCGCAAGCACACCTCGGACGAGGCGCACATCTTTGTCGGCGTGCAGACCCATCCCGATACCGACCCGCGCGCCGCGCTGGTGCAGCAGTTGATCGAGCAAGGCTTCCCGGTTATCGACCTGACCGACAACGAACTGGCCAAGCTGCACATTCGCCATATGGTCGGCGGCCATTCGGCGCGGGCCCACGACGAGATCGTGCTGCGCTTCGAATTCCCCGAACGGCCGGGGGCGCTGTTCAACTTCCTGACCAAGCTGGGCGGGCGCTGGAATATCTCCATGTTCCACTACCGCAACCATGGCGCCGCAGACGGGCGCGTGGTGGCCGGCTTGCAGGTGCCCGAAGACGAGCGTCATCTGGTGCCGGCAGCGTTGGCCAAGATTGGCTACCCGTACTGGGATGAAAGCGAAAACCCGGCCTACCGGCTGTTTTTGGGTTGAGGGGCTAAGCTAGACCTCGAGAGGCTTCTCGGCGCGGTGCTGTATCAGCCAGCCGCGCCAAGGCCCGCACGCGCAACCCAAGGATCTGCACATGGAATACCTGACCACCCTGAAGACCGTGCACGTTGTCGCCACCGTGCTGTTGCTCGCCTGCGCCCTGGGCCTGGCCATCTACACCTGGCGGCTGCGCCAGCGCAGCGATGCTGCGGTCTATAGCCAGTTGCTGCGCCGCCCCCTGCTGTTTGTCTGGCTGTTGCTCGGCGTGTGCCTGGTGAGCATGCCATTCACCGGCTGGTGGCTGGTGCACCTGGTCGGCTGGCCGCTGGGGCAGACCTGGCTGTTGGCCTCGAGCGTGATCTACACCGTCGGTGCGCTGAGTGTGTGGTGGCTGCTGATCCGCCTCAACCGCTTGCGCCGGGCTGAGCCTGGCAGCCTGCGCCTGACCTTGGCACTGGCCGTGTTCAGTGCGGTGTGCTTTGTCTCGATTGCGGGCCTGATGGGCGCCAAGCCGGTCTGAGGCAGCCCGCAACAGCCCCATTTCACAGGGAATTTCACCTGGCTGCACATAAGCACGGCAGGCGCGTTGCTGCGCTTGTGAGCTTTGTGGAACAATGCGGCAATATGCGTTTTCGAGGTTGCTGCCGTGATCGACCCGGATGGATTTCGCCCCAACGTCGGTATCATTCTCACCAATGATGCTGGACAGGTGCTTTGGGCTCGACGGATCAACCAGGATGCCTGGCAATTTCCCCAGGGCGGTATCAACCCTGATGAGACGCCGGAAGATGCCCTGTACCGCGAGCTGAATGAAGAAGTCGGCCTGGAGCGTGACGATGTGCAAATTCTTGCCTGCACCCGCGGCTGGTTGCGTTATCGTCTACCCCAGCGGCTGGTGCGCACGCACAGCCAGCCATTGTGTATCGGCCAGAAACAGAAGTGGTTCCTGCTACGCCTGGTGAGCAACGAGCAACGGGTGCGTATGGACCTGACCGGCAAACCGGAATTCGACGGCTGGCGCTGGGTCAGCTATTGGTATCCGCTGGGCCAGGTCGTGACATTCAAGCGCGAGGTTTACCGCCGCGCCCTGAAAGAGCTAGCCCCGCGCCTGCTGACGCGCGACTGACGACGGAGTTCGACCCCGAGCCATGCTCAATACGCTGCGCAAGATCGTCCAGGAAGTGAACTCCGCCAAAGATCTCAAGACGGCGTTGGGGATCATTGTCTTGCGCGTCAAGGAAGCCATGGGCAGCCATGTCTGCTCGGTTTACTTGCTTGACCCGGAAACCAACCGGTTCGTGCTGATGGCCTCCGAAGGCCTCAACAAACGCTCGATCGGCAAGGTCAGCATGGCCCCCAACGAAGGCCTGGTTGGCCTGGTCGGTACCCGGGAAGAGCCGCTGAACCTGGAAAACGCCGCCGATCACCCGCGTTATCGCTACTTTGCCGAAACCGGTGAAGAGCGCTACGCGTCGTTTCTCGGCGCGCCGATCATCCACCACCGTCGAGTGGTTGGGGTGCTGGTCATCCAGCAAAAGGAGCGGCGCCAGTTCGACGAGGGCGAAGAAGCCTTCCTGGTAACCATGAGCGCGCAGCTGGCCGGGGTTATCGCCCACGCCGAAGCGACCGGTTCGATCCGTGGCCTGGGCCGGCAGGGCAAAGGCATTCAAGAGGCGCGCTTCGTCGGCGTACCGGGTTCGCCTGGCGCTGCGGTAGGCCGCGCGGTGGTGATGCTGCCGCCCGCCGATCTGGAAGTGGTGCCGGACAAGACCGTCGATGACATCGACGCCGAACTGAAACTGTTCAACAACGCCCTCGAAGGCGTGCGCGCCGACATGCGCAAGCTGTCGGCCAAGCTTGCCACCCAGCTGCGCCCGGAAGAACGGGCGCTGTTCGACGTCTACCTGATGATGCTCGAAGACGCTGCCCTTGGTGGCGAAGTGGTCGAAGTGATCAAGACCGGCCAGTGGGCCCAGGGCGCCTTGCGTCAGGTGGTCGGCGAGCACGTCAACCGCTTCGAGCTGATGGACGACGACTACCTGCGCGAGCGCGCCTCCGACGTCAAGGACCTTGGCCGGCGGCTGTTGGCTTACTTGCAGGAAGCCCGTTCGCAGACCCTGGTCTACGCCGAAAACACCATTCTGGTCAGTGAAGAGCTGACGCCCGCGATGCTTGGCGAGGTGCCGGAGGGCAAGCTTGCCGGTCTGGTTTCGGTGCTTGGCTCGGGTAACTCGCATGTGGCCATTCTGGCCCGGGCGATGGGTATCCCGACGGTGATGGGCCTGGTCGACCTGCCGTACTCCAAGGTCGACGGCATCGAAATGATCGTCGACGGCTACAAGGGCGAAGTCTTCACCAACCCCAGCGATGTGCTGCGCAAGCAGTACAAGGAAGTCGTCGAAGAAGAGCGCGAACTTGCCAAAGGCCTGGACGCACTGCGCGAGCTGCCCTGCGTAACCCCGGACGGCCATCGCATGCCGCTGTGGGTCAACACCGGCCTGCTCGCCGACGTCGCCCGGGCACAGCAACGCGGCGCCGAAGGGGTTGGCCTGTACCGCACCGAAGTGCCGTTCATGATCCAGCAGCGCTTCCCCAGCGAAAAGGAACAGCTGGCGATCTATCGCGAGCAGCTCGCTGCCTTCCACCCGCTGCCGGTGACCATGCGCACCCTGGACATTGGCGGTGACAAGGCGCTGTCGTACTTCCCGATCAAGGAAGAAAACCCGTTTCTCGGCTGGCGCGGCATTCGCGTCACCCTCGACCACCCGGAAATCTTCCTGGTGCAAACCCGCGCCATGCTCAAGGCCAGCGAGGGCTTGAACAACCTGCGCATCCTGTTGCCGATGATCTCCGGCATCCATGAGCTGGAAGAAGCCCTGCACCTGATCCACCGTGCCTGGGGCGAGGTGCGCGACGAAGGCACCGACGTACCGATGCCGCCGGTGGGGGTGATGGTCGAAATCCCGGCAGCGGTGTACCAGACCAAAGAGCTGGCGCGTCAGGTCGACTTCCTCTCGGTTGGCTCCAACGACCTGACCCAGTATCTGCTGGCGGTCGACCGCAACAACCCGCGGGTCGCCGACCTGTATGACTACCTGCACCCGGCAGTGCTGCAAGCCGTGCAAACCGTGGTGCGCGATGCCCATGCCGAAGGCAAGCCGGTGAGTATCTGCGGCGAGATGGCCGGTGACCCGGCGGCAGCGATCCTGCTGATGGCGATGGGCTTTGACAGCCTGTCGATGAACGCCACCAACCTGCCCAAGGTCAAGTGGATGCTGCGTCAGGTCAACATGAGCAAGGCCAAGGAACTGCTGGCCGACGCCATGAGCCACGACAACCCGCAAGTTATCCACAGCTCGCTGCAGCTGGCGCTGAAGAACCTCGGCCTGGCGCGGATGATCGGGCCTGGCGCGAACAAGACCCTCTAAGCCAAGGATGCTGGTGGCCCTGCTCAGACCGCCAGCTCGACCTCACCCAGATGCCCGCCGTAGGGACCAAAGCTGCGTTCGAGCATGCGCCGCTGCCCCGACTTGTGCACAAGCAGCACTGTGCTGGCGCGGGTGCCGTAGTTCTGGCTGGCAATGAATGCGCTCGACAGCAGCCGCTCGGTGGCCAGGCCAACGCCGGTGTCCGGCAAATCGGCGTCCAGCGCAGGCTGAGCGTTGCCAAGCAAACCCAGCAGCCGCTGCGGGTCGGCCTCGTCGAGCAACTCGCGCAGGCCTTGGCGGGTCTGCACCAGCTTCGGCCACGGCGTATCCAGCCGTGCATTGGACAGCCCATAGACGCCCGGCTCAAGCAATTGCGGCGCTGCGTCAGAGGCGTGCAGATAGCCCAGCTGCTGCTCGTCGCCAATCAACAGATTGAAGCCTGAGTACTCGCTGCTGCGGCTAGCCACCTGCTCAAGGTATTGCTTAACGCCGAGCTCGCCGCGCAGGTAACCAGCCACCAGTTCACCGCGAGAGCGCAGGCCTTGTGGCTGGCGCGGGTCACGGATATTGGTCAGCGCCGCGAAGCGCCCGTTCGGACCAATCCCCAGCCAACTGCCGCCGGCCTCGAGGTCGCGCCCGGCGTACACCCCCGGTGCGTCGTCCCACGCGCCCAGCGCCTGACTGGGGCGGGGATAGAACTCGTCACGATTGGCCGCAACGATCAGCGGCAGGGCATGCCCCGGCCGCCAGGCAAATACGATCAGGCACATGGCGTAGCCTCTGGTTTTTGCTCACTCTACCCACTGCATCGAGCACTGGCCATCAGCTGACACAGACTTCACTAGAGCCACAAGGCCAGCTTCCGTTACCATGCCGGACTGAATTGTAATGGGGTCGGCGAATGGAGTTCGTACTCTACCTGCTGTTGGGCGCCTGCGCCGGCGTCCTGGCCGGGCTATTCGGCGTGGGCGGCGGGATCATCATCGTGCCGGTGCTGGTGTTCAGCTTCACCTTGCAGGGCTTCGAGCCCTCGGTGCTGACCCACCTGGCCGTCGGCACCTCGCTGGCGACCATCATCTTCACATCGATCAACGCCGTGCGTGAGCACCAGCGCAAAGGCGCGGTGCAATGGTCGGTCTTTGTCTGGATGACCGTTGGTATCCTGATCGGTGCGGGTATCGGCGCCAAAACCGCTTCGTTGATCCAGGGCCCGATGCTGCAGAAGATCATTGGCGTGTTTGCCCTGGTGGTCGCCGCGCAGATGGCCCTCGACCTCAAACCCAAGGCCAGCCGTGGCATCCCTGGCAAGCCTGGGTTGTCGGTTGCCGGCGTGGTAATCGGTTGGGCCTCGGCAATCTTTGGCATCGGTGGCGGCTCGCTGACCGTGCCGTTCCTGACCTGGCGCAGCCTGCCGATGCAGCAGGCGGTGGCGACCTCATCTGCCTGCGGCTTGCCCATCGCCCTGGCCAGCGCCCTCAGCTTCATGCTGCTGGGCTGGGACGACAGCCACCTGCCGCCGCACAGCCTGGGTTACGTGTACCTGCCGGCACTGCTTGGCATTGCCCTGACCAGCATGTTTTTTGCCCGTTATGGCGCGCGCCTGGCGCACAAGCTGTCGCCGCGCCTGCTCAAACGTCTGTTCGCCGCGTTGCTGTTCTGCGTCGGCCTGAGTTTTTTGATTTAGCTGCCTGATTTGATCGAGAGGAATCACCATGCTGCCTTACCCGCAGATCGACCCCGTGGCCCTGGCCATCGGGCCGCTGAAAATCCATTGGTACGGCCTGATGTACCTGATCGGCATCGGCGGTGCCTGGCTGCTGGCCTCGCGCCGGCTGAACCGCTTCGACCCGACCTGGAGCCGCGAGAAGCTCTCTGACCTGGTGTTCTGGCTGTCGATGGGGGTAATCGTCGGCGGACGCCTGGGCTATGTACTGTTCTATGACCTGCACGCCTACCTGGCCAACCCGACGCTGATATTCGAAGTGTGGAAGGGCGGCATGTCGTTCCACGGCGGCTTTATCGGCGTGATGCTGGCCGCGCTGTGGTTCGGCAAGCGCAACAACAAGTCGTTCTTCGAGCTGATGGACTTCGTAGCGCCGCTGGTGCCGATTGGCCTGGGTGCCGGGCGCATCGGCAACTTCATCAACGCCGAGTTGTGGGGCAAGGCGACCGACGTGCCGTGGGCGATGGTCTTCCCGCCGTTCAGCGACCCGGCGCAACTGCCGCGTCACCCGTCGCAGCTGTATCAGTTTGCCCTCGAAGGTGTGGCATTATTCCTGATCCTTTGGCTGTACTCGCGCAAGCCGCGCCCGACCATGGCCGTGTCCGGCATGTTCGCGCTGTTCTATGGCATCTTCCGCTTCATCGTCGAGTTCGTGCGTGTGCCTGATGCCCAGCTTGGCTACATCGCCTTTGGCTGGTTGACCATGGGCCAGTTGCTCTGCCTGCCGATGATCATTGGCGGCATCGTGCTGATCTGGCTGGCCTACAACCGCAAACCCACGGCCAACGCCGCGGTCTGATTTTCACGGCAGGGGCGATCCCCCTGCCGTTCTCGTTACAGGTAAGTCATGAAACAGTATCTAGATCTGGTCCGCGACGTCATCGACAACGGCACCCTGCAGAGCAACCGCACCGGCGTGCGCACCATCAGCCTGCCCGGCGCCATGCTGCGCTTCGACCTGCAGAAAGGCTTCCCGGCCGTGACCACCCGCCGCCTGGCGTTCAAGTCGGCCATCGGCGAGATGGTCGGTTTTCTGCGTGGGGTGAAAAACGCCGGCGAGTTCCGCGAGCTGGGCTGCAAGGTCTGGGACCAGAACGCCAACGAAAACGCCCAGTGGCTGGCCAACCCGTTCCGTCAGGGGCATGACGACCTCGGCGAAATCTACGGCGTGCAATGGCGCCAGTGGCCAGGCTACAAGCGTGTGCCGCTGAGCAACCCGGCAGCCATCGCCATGGCCGAGCAACAAGGCTTCCGCCAGATCGCCCAGGACGAAGAAGACGGCCAGGCGTTCGTCATCCTCTACAAAGCCATCGATCAGGTGCGTCAGTGCCTCGATACCATCGCCAACGACCCGGGCAGCCGGCGCATCCTGTTCCACGGCTGGAACTGCGCCCAGCTCGACGAAATGGCCCTGCCGCCGTGCCACCTGCTGTACCAGTTTCACCCCAATGTCGAGACCAGGGAAATCTCCCTGACCCTCTACATCCGTTCCAATGACCTCGGCCTGGGCACGCCATTCAACCTCACCGAAGGCGCTGCGCTGCTG
This sequence comes from Pseudomonas sp. EZ-C24, assembly GCF_014525325.1. Lineage (NCBI taxonomy): Bacteria > Pseudomonadati > Pseudomonadota > Gammaproteobacteria > Pseudomonadales > Pseudomonadaceae > Pseudomonas > Pseudomonas sp. EZ-C24. The sequence goes on from NZ_JACDIU010000002.1 coordinate 14,693, forward strand.
TCGCTGTTCGGCCGCCTGACCGGCTACACCCCGCGCTGGTTCACCTACTTCATCGGCGACGCCCATGTGTACGAGAACCACCTGGACATGCTCAACGAGCAGTTCACCCGCGAGCCTTTGCCGGCACCCAAACTGGTGATCAGCGACCGCGTGCCTGAGTTTGCCAAGACCGGGGTGTACGAGCCGGAGTGGCTGGAGAAGATCGAGCCGAGCGACTTCAGCCTGGAAGGCTACGAGCATCACCCGCCACTGACGGCGCCGATGGCGGTGTGATTTGGATTGGTCGCGGGGTCAGGTGCCCCGCGATATTCCTGATCAATGCCCATGACTCCTGCCCACATGCGAGTGCTCGGTCTCTGGCACTGACACCGCACCATTCACCTCCAACTGCTGCAGAATCGCGCATTCCGCCCCGGGTGCGGTGCAGCGTTGGCGCAATTCCACCAGTTGCTCCTGCAGTGCCAGCAGGCCGTCGATGCGGGCCTGGACGTGGTCGATGTGCTCGTCGATCAGCGCGTTGACGCTGCCGCATTGGCCCTCCGGGCTGTCGCGCAGGCGCAGCAGGCTGCGGATCTCGTCCAGGGTCATGTCCAGCGTACGGCAGTTGCGGATGAAGGTCAGGCGCTCGACGTGGGCCTGGGTGTACAGCCGGTAGTTGCCGTCACTGCGGGCGGGCTCGGGCAGCAGTTGCTCGCGCTCGTAGTAGCGGATGGTCTCGACGGCGCAGTCAGTGGCTTTGGCCAATTCCCCGATTTTCATCACGAATCCTCTGCAGATGGCTTGACCCTATAGTGGCTACAGGGTGTTCACTTGGCAATAACTACCCTGTAACCGAGCGTCTTTGCCGCGCAAAGCCTGCTCAAGGGATCGGCGCATCAGCTAAGGACGACTCCATGAACCAGCCTGTCAGCCATGACCACGCGCATGACCATGACGCCCATGACCACGGCCATGAGCACCAGCATGCGCATGCCGCCAAGAGCGCTTGCCAAGACACCAAGGCCCACAGCTGCTGTGGCGGCGAGCCTGCGCCTGCGCTGGTGCAACTGACCGAGCAGGCCAGCAGCGATGCGCAGCTCAGCCGTTTTCGCATCCAGGCCATGGACTGCCCGACCGAGCAAGGTCTGATCCAGGACAAGCTGGGCAAGATGGCCGGTATCGAGCAGCTTGAATTCAACCTGATCAACCGTGTGCTCGGCGTGCGCCATACGCTGCAAGGCACGGACGCAATCGAGCGGGCGATCGACAGCCTGGGCATGCGCGCCGAGCCGCTGACTGACGATGAAGACAGCACAGCTGCGCCTGCCGCCAAGACCCGCTGGTGGCCGCTGGCACTGTCGGCAGTGGCGGCGATTGCCGCCGAAATCGTGCACTTCAGCGCGCTGGCGCCGGAGTGGGTGGTGGCCTTGCTGGCCTTGGCAGCCATTCTTGGCTGTGGTCTGGGCACCTACAAAAAGGGCTGGATCGCCCTGAAAAACCGCAACCTCAACATCAACGCGCTGATGAGCATCGCGGTGACCGGCGCCGTATTGATCGGCCAATGGCCCGAGGCGGCGATGGTGATGGTGCTGTTCACCGTTGCCGAGTTGATCGAAGCGCGCTCGCTGGACCGCGCCCGCAACGCCATCGGCGGCTTGATGCAGCTGACCCCGGATATGGCCACCGTGCAGCAGGCCGATGGTCAGTGGCTTGAGGTGGAAGTGCGTGGTGTAGCGCTCGGTGCGTCGGTGCGGGTGCGTCCTGGCGAGCGCATCGGCCTCGACGGGGAAGTGCTCAGCGGGCAATCGAGTGTCGATCAGGCGCCGATCACCGGCGAAAGCCTGCCCGTGGAGAAGGTTGTCGGCGACAAGCTGTTCGCTGGCACCATCAACCAGGAAGGCGCGCTGGAGTACAAAGTTACTGCCCTTGCCGGCCAGTCAACCCTGGCGCGGATCATCAAGGCTGTGGAAGAGGCGCAGGGCGCGCGTGCGCCGACCCAGCGCTTTGTTGATCAGTTCTCGCGCATCTACACCCCAGTGGTGTTTGCCCTGGCCCTGGCCGTGGCGATTCTGCCGCCGCTGCTGATGGGCGGCGTCTGGTTTGACTGGATCTATCGCGCACTGGTCCTGCTGGTAGTGGCGTGCCCATGTGCACTGGTGATTTCGACCCCGGTGACGATTGTCAGTGGCCTTGCCGCTGCAGCGCGCAAGGGCATTCTGATCAAGGGCGGGGTGTATCTGGAGGGCGGGCGCAAGCTGGACTTCCTGGCCCTGGACAAGACCGGCACGATCACCCATGGCAAACCGGTGCAGACCGATTTCAGCGCGCTTGATCCGCTCTTTGCAGACCGCGCCCAGGCGCTGGCTGCCAGCCTCGGCGAGCGCTCCGACCACCCGGTATCGCGGGCCATCGCGCAGTTTGCCCAGGCGCAGCAACTGCCGTTGAGCGACGTCAGCAACTTTGCCGCGCTGTCCGGGCGCGGTGTGCGTGGCGAGATCGACGGCCAGCTGTATCATCTGGGCAACCATCGCCTGGTCGAAGAGCTGGGTTTGTGCTCGCCGCAACTGGAAGCGCAGCTCGATACGCTGGAGCGCCAAGGCAAGACCGTGGTTCTGCTGCTCGATCGCAGCGGCCCGCTGGCGCTGTTTGCCGTAGCCGATACGGTCAAGGACAGCAGCCGCCAGGCGATTGCCGAATTGCATGAGCTGGGTATCAAAACGGTCATGCTGACCGGTGATAATCCGCACACCGCGCAAGCGATCGCTGCCCAGGTAGGTATCGACCGAGCCGAGGGCAACCTGCTGCCAAGCGACAAGCTGAAGACTATCGAAGCGCTCTACGCCCAAGGGCACCGGGTCGGCATGGTCGGCGACGGCATCAACGATGCACCGGCACTGGCCCGCGCTGAAATCGGCTTCGCCATGGCGGCAGCGGGAACCGACACGGCGATTGAAACCGCCGATGTGGCCCTGATGGACGACGACTTGCGCAAAATCCCGGCATTCGTCAGGCTTTCCCGCGCCAGCGCGGCCATTCTCATCCAGAACATCGTCCTCGCGTTGGGGATCAAGGCGATCTTCCTGGTGGTTACCTTTACCGGCATGGCCACCCTGTGGATGGCGGTCTTCGCCGACATGGGCGTGAGCCTGCTGGTGGTGTTCAACGGTCTGCGCCTGCTGCGCAAATAAGGGATCTGCATGCTGAGTTCCGAGCTCAAGGCCTTCTACATGGTTGCCCGCCTGGGCAGCATCACCCAGGCCGCGAAGAAGCTCGGGCTCAGCCAGCCCACGGTGACCACGCAGATTCGCCAGCTGGAAAGCCACTACGCGGTGGAGCTGTTCTACCGCGGTGGGCGCCGGCTGGTATTGAGCGAGAGCGGTGCGCGCCTGCTACCGATGGTCAAGACCTTGCTGCAGCAGGAAGCGGACATCGAGTTCGAGCTACGCAACAGCGGCCAGGCCCAGGGCAGTCTGCGCATCGCCGCCACCGCGCCGTATTACATTCTCGACCTGGTGAAAATTTTTCGCCAACGCCTGCCGCAGGTGGACGTAGCGGTGGAAATCGGCAACTCGCAACAGGTGCTGGAGATGCTCGAAGACTATCGCGTGGACGTCGCCGCATCCTCGCAACTGGTCGAGGATGCACGGCTGGTGCGGCGAGTGCTGGGCACGGACCCGCTGGTGGTGGCCGTGCACCGTAGCCATCCGTTGGCGCAACGGCAGACGCTGGCCATCGATGCCCTGGCCGGTCATTGCCTGCTGATGCGCGAGCAGGGTTCAACCACGCGGCTGATGACCGAACAGATGCTTGCCGGGCGTGGGGTCAAGGTCGGCACCTTGCTCGAGATCGGCAGCCGCGAGTCGATCCGCGAGGCCGTGCTGCGCAACATCGGCATCAGCATCATCGCCCGCCATGAGGTACCGCATAACCCCGAGCTGGCCGTGCTCACCCTGGAAGGTGCACCGGTCATGCACGAGTACCTGTATTGCCTCAAGGAGCGGCGCCAGGCGCGCCTGCCAGCGGCGTTTCTTGGTGTCGCGCAGGAAGTATCAGGTATTCAGTTGTAAGTGCTGCGGCAGGCTTCATTGCGCAAAGGCCAGCACGGCCACTCCCAAATCTGCCTATGGCACTATCGCCAGCTTTGCCCTGAACGCCACAGAACCTTCGCATTGCCTCCCTAGCATGGCCTCTATCTGATCACGAGGCCTGGCCATGACCCACGCTACCCCTACCCCTGGCGGACCGGTAAAAGTGCGCGGTATCGACAAACGCTTCGGCGCCTTCGCTGCGCTGAACAACGTTTCCCTGGATATCGGTGCCGGCGAGCTGGTGTGCCTGCTCGGCCCGTCCGGCTGCGGCAAGACCACCCTGCTGCGTTGCATCGCCGGCCTCGAGCGGCAGGACCGTGGCGAGCTGTACCTGGGCGAGCGCGACATCTCCGAGCTGCCGCCGCAGGCCCGCGACTACGGCATCCTGTTCCAGTCCTATGCGCTGTTCCCCAACCTCACGGTCGAGGCCAACATAGCCTACGGTCTGAATACCAGCAGCCGCGACCAAGCGCGCCAGCGGGTCGGGCAGATGCTTGAGTTGGTCGGCCTGCTTGGCAGCGAGAAGAAATATCCAGGCCAGTTGTCCGGTGGTCAGCAACAGCGGGTGGCGTTAGCCCGCGCCCTGGCCCCGGCGCCGTCTTTGTTGTTGTTGGACGAGCCGATGTCGGCGCTGGATGCGCGGGTACGTGAGCACCTGTGTGGCGAGCTGCGCCAACTGCAGCGCCAGCTCGGCATCACCACCCTGATGGTCACGCACAACCAGGACGAAGCCATGTTGATGGCCGACCGCATAGCCGTGATGAACAACGGCCAGGTCGAGCAGTACGACACCCCGCAAGCGATCTACGACCGGCCGGCCACGCCATTCGTGGCCGAGTTCGTTGGCCAGGGCAACTGGTTGCCGTTCCAGCGCAACAGTGCCAGCCACGCCCAGGTCGGCGGGATGAACCTGCGCCTGGCCGCCAATGCCGGTGCGGCCAGCAGCGGTAGGCTGTTCTGTCGCCCTGAGGCGATCACGGTCAACCCGCTGGTGCATGAAGAAAACCTGTTCCCGGCCAAGGTGCGCGAAGTCACCTTCCTCGGTAACCGTTGCCGCATGGCCTTTGAGCTGCACACTCTGCCGGGGCATACCCTACTTGCCGAGCTGGCGCCGGAGGCCATGCCGCGCCTTGGTTCTCAGGACATCTGGGTGGCGCTGCCGCCGCAGAGCCTGCAGGTGTTTGCCTGAGATGGCCGGGCCAATCTCCATGCCCTTGAACCTGGCCACGGCGGACCGAGGCAACGGCGTTGCGCTGGCCGACCGGATCTTTGTGCTCGGCGGCAAAAGCCTGCTGCTGGTGCTGCTGATCGTGGCAGTGCTGCTGCCGCTGCTGGCGATCTTCTGGCGCGGCTTCAGCGGCGACGCCGGCCAGGGCGGCGGCTTGCTGGCAGCACGGGAGCTGTTTGCCAGCGCCAACTTCCGCTGGCTGCTCGGTAACAGCCTGGCAGTTGCCTTCACCGTGGCCGCTATCGTCATACCGCTGGCGTATCTGTTTGCCTACGCCCTGCAGCGCACCTTGATCCCGGCCAAGCCACTGTGGCGGGGGATTTCCCTGCTGCCGTTGTTGGCCCCGTCGATGTTGCCGGCGATTGCGCTGGTCTATCTGTTCGGTAACCAGGGCCTGCTGCGCAGCCTGCTCGACGACAACATCTACGGCTTCTGGGGCATCGTTGTCGGTGAGGCCATCTATACCTTCCCGCATGCCTTGATGATTCTGCTGTCAGCGCTGTCGCTGGCCGATGCGCGGCTGTTCGAAGCGGCTTCGAGCATGGGCGCGGGACCAGTGCGGGCATTCTTCAGCGTGACTTGGCCGGCGACCCGCCAGGCCGTGTTTGCCGCGTTCTGCCTGGTGTTCACCCTGACCATCACTGACTTCGGTGTGCCAGTGGTGGTGGGCGGTGACTATCAGGTGCTGGCGCTGGAAGCCTACAAAGCCGTGGTAGGGCAGCAGCAGTTTGGCCGAGGTGCACTGATCGGCATGGTCCTGCTGCTGCCGGCGCTGTTCAGTTTTGCTGTCGATGCCTGGCTCCGCCGGCGCCAGGGCCAGGCCATGAGTGGCCGGGCGCAGGTGTTCGAGCCCAAGCCGTCGCGCCGTCGCGATGCTGTCTTTCTCGCGGTGGTGGTGCTGGTGTGCAGCGTGCTGCTGGCGGTGGTGGGCATGGCGGTGTATTCGTCGCTGGTCACCTTCTGGCCTTACAACTTGTCGCTGTCGGTCAAGCACTACCTGTTTGAAGACACCGCCGGCGGTGGCTGGCTGGCCTATCGCAACAGCGTGAGCATGGCGCTGTACACGGCCTTGATCGGCAGCCTGGTGATCTTCGTCGGCGCCTACCTGATGGAAAAAACCCAGGGCCAACGGCTGCTCAACCAGTCGCTGCGACTGCTCAGTTTCATTCCGATGGCGGTGCCGGGTCTGGTGTTGGGCCTGGGTTACGTCTTCTTCTTCAACCTCGCCAGCAACCCGCTGCACGTGTTCTACGGCAGCATGACCCTGCTGGTGGTGTGCACCATTGCTCACTATCTAACTACCGCACAGATGACCGCAACCACCGCCCTGCGCCAGCTCGACGGCGAATTCGAAGCCGCAGCGCTGTCGCTCAAGGCGCCGCTGTACCGGCATTTTCTGCGGGTCAGCCTGCCGATCTGCCTGCCGGCCTTGCTCGACATCATCCGCTACCTGTTCGTCTCGGCGATGACCACGGTGTCGGCGGCGATCTTCCTCTACAGCCCCGACACCATCCTCGCCGCCGTGGCGGTGTTGAACATGGACGATGCCGGCAATGTTGGCGGCGCTGCGGCGATGTCGACGCTGATCCTGCTCACCAGTGCTACCGCTTCGTTGCTGCTGGCCGCCGCCTCGCGCGGCCTGTTGCGCCGCTCCCAGGCCTGGCGCCAATCCGCGCCCGGTCATTGACTGCCTGCCCACCCTGAAAGGAACCGCACCATGTTCAAGCCAGTTGCCCTTGCTGCTGCCATCAGCGCCATTTTCAGCCTGCAGGTGTCTGCCGCAGAGACTCAGCTGACGGTCTACACCGCGCTCGAAGCCGAGCAGCTGAAGACCTACAAACAGGCCTTCGAAAAGGCCAACCCGGACATCGAGATCAAGTGGGTGCGCGACTCCACCGGGATCATTACCGCCAAGCTGCTGGCCGAGAGAGACCGCCCGCAGGCTGATGCAGTGTGGGGCCTGGCGGCGTCCAGCCTGGCCATTCTCGACCAGCAGAAAATGCTCGAAGCCTATGCGCCGAAGGACCTGGCGACGATCTCGAAGAACTACCGCGACGCGGCCAATCCGCCGGCCTGGGTGGGCATGGATGTATGGGCCGCGACCATTTGCTTCAACACCGTCGAGGCCGAAAAGCAGGGCCTGAGCAAGCCGGTCAGTTGGCAGGACCTGACCAAGCCTGAGTACAAGGGCAAGATCGTCATGCCCAACCCGGCCTCATCGGGCACTGGCTTCCTCGACGTCAGCGCCTGGCTGCAGACCTTTGGCGAGCCGCAGGGCTGGGCGTACATGGACGGCCTGCACCAGAACATCGGCCAGTACGTTCACTCCGGCTCCAAGCCGTGCAAGCTGGCCGCGTCGGGTGAATTCCCGATCGGCATTTCCTTCGAGTACCCGGCCGTGCAGCTCAAACGCCAGGGGGCGCCGCTGGACATCATCCTGCCCAAGGAGGGCCTGGGCTGGGAGATTGAAGCCACTGCAGTGATCAAGGGCACGCCCAAGGCCGCTGCCGCCAAGCGCCTGGCAGACTTCTCGGCCAGCCCTGCGGCGATGGACCTGTATAAGGAGAACTTCGCCGTGCTCGCTGCCCCCGGCATGGCCAAGCCGCAGACCGAGTTGCCGGCAGACTATGAGCAGCGCCTGATCAAAAACGACTTTGCCTGGGCCTCGCAGAACCGCGACAAGATCCTTGCCGAGTGGCGCAAGCGCTACGACGGCAAGTCAGAGAAGGTCGCCCAGCAGTAACTCAAAGCTGCTCGAGCAACTGCTCCAGTTGCTCCTGGCGCTCGGCCTGATTGAGCCTCGCGCCAGGGTTGAGCGACGACCACTGCGGGTGTGCCCGGGCCTTGTGCAGGGCTTCGGGCAGCTTGCCCTCGCGCCAGGCCTTGTCTTCCCCCGCCTGCAGCTGAATGCTCTGCTGCGCCGCATGGCCGCGGCTGTCCAGGGCCTTGAGAAGCTGCTGCTGACGCAACGCCAGCAGCCGCAGCACAGCGTCATCCACCGTCAATTCCCGCTGGCCCTTGAGCTTGCCGAGCAAGCGCGAGCCGTAGCTGCGTGCGGTTTGCAATGCGCCGCCAGCGATTGCACCGGCCAGCGCAGCGGCGCCCAGGGTCAGCCCGCCCACCAGCAAATCAACGCCGGCGCCCGCGGCTGCACCGGCAGCAACGCCGCTGCCCAGGCGCACACCAAGCAGTTTCAAGGTTTCCGGGTTGAACAGATCATCGCCCCAGCGCCCATCCAGCAACGGCAAGTCGCCTGCGCTGGCGTCTTCGCGGCGGAACGCATAAAGCTTGAGCAACCCCTCGACACAGCGTTGCTCGCGCTGGCGCACTGCTTGGCGCAGGGCTTCGATCGCCTGCGCTTCGGCCGCCGGTTGGGCCTCGACGCTACGCCGGCAGGCGGCACAATCGAGCAACAGTTCGGCGATCAGGCGCTTGGCGCTGTGCTGGCGGGCCAGACGCTGCGCCTGCTGATCCTCGATCAGCCGTTGCAGGGCGGGACGTGACTCTTCCAGCAACAGCGCGAGGCTTTCATACAGGCGGCGCTCGCCGTCTTCCGGCGGGGCCACGCTATCAAACCGCACCAGTGCATGCAGGCCCAGCCGTGCCAGGGCTTCGCGCCATTCCGGCTCGCGGTGCTCGCTGCTGGCGACAAAGTTGAGCACCGGCAGCAGCGGTCGCCCGCAGCTGGCCAGCACTTCCAGTTCATCACGGTATTTGGCCAATACCGGCTCACGGGCATCGATCACGTACAGCCCGGCATTGCTGGCGAGCAACTGGCGCAGCACCTTGGCTTCCTGTTCGAAACGCTGACGGGCTTCGCTGCCTTGCAGAAAGCGCTCGAGCCGGGCTGGGCCATCCAGCCGTTCGCCGGGCCGTTCCAGGCGTTCGAGATAGTCGAGCAGGGCGATGGCATCTTCCAACCCTGGCGTGTCGAACAGGTCCAGCAACGGCTCGCCATCCACCGACAGCCGCGCACCTTCGACGTGGCGGGTGGTGCTGGGGCGATGCGAGACTTCGCCGAAACCGACGTCACGGGTCAGCGTGCGCAGCAGCGAGGTCTTGCCGACATTGGTGTGGCCGACCACGGCCAGTTTCAGCGGCTCAGTCATGGCCTTGCTCCAACCAGTTCAAAGGGGCACTGTCGGCATAGGGCAGGCCGAGGCGCTCGAGGGCTTCGTGCCAGTCGCTCAGGCGCGCGCTGTCCAAGGTCTGCCCGGTAAGCGCCGGCAGCAGCCAGATCCGCGTTGCGCCTGCGTTGCGCGCCAGTTCGGCGAGCAGCGCCAGGCTGCCACGGTCTGGAGAGCGGCGTGGGTCGCAGGCGATGGCCAGGCGGGCCGGCGGGAAGCGGCTGAGTTGCTCAAGCAGCTTGTTGCGCGACTCGCGGCTGTCGAGCAGGCCGGCGTCGCTCACTCCAGCCGGCAACGCCGGCGGCCAGGGGCGTTGATCATCCAGTTCCAGGCCCACCAGCACTGCACCGCTGGCGCTGGCGTCCAGGTGCCCGGCGTGAAACTCCGGCAGTAATTGCGGTGCTGCGTCCTGCACGCCCAGCCGTTCGCTGCTGGGCATCAGCGCTTCGCGCAAGTGCGCATAGCCGGGCAGGCTCACGTCCAGTTGCAGGCGGTTACGGCCCTGGCGCCAGCGCCACAGGCACAGCAGCGCCAGCAGCAGGCGCGGCAGCAGGCCATACACCAGTACCACCCCAAGCAACCAGCTGGCCCAGGCCTGGCGCGCTACATCCAGCGCCGGCAGGGTCGCGCCGCTGGCGCGGATCATCGCTTCGTCCGGCACGGCAAAGCCGAGCAGCGAGGGCAGGGCGCCAAGGGTATGGGTCAGGGTAATGAACGGCTCGGCGGCGAGCAGGGTAGTTTCCCAGACAAAGCCGTAACGGCGGGTTGCCAGCAATGCCAGCAGCATTACCACGGCGGCAATCATCGCCAACAGCCACAGGCCATGCACCAGGGCACCGAGCAACCAGCGGTTGAGGCGCTTACGTTGCAGCAGCACCACCAGCGCCGGCGCCAGGTGCGCGGCCTTGGCGTCGCGGGCGAAGCGCTCGCTCAGCCACAGCCACAGCCGGCCCAGGGTTGCCCCTTGCTCGCCGGCGAACAGCAGGCCGCCTGCCCAGCCGATCAGCATCAGCAGGTTGAGCCCGAGCAGGCTGCCCAGGGCCCAGAACACATTGACCGGGCGTTGACCATCGCCAAGCGCGGCCAGTCCGAGGCCGGCGCCGCTGACTACCGCCAGAATCATCATTGCCAGCAGGGCCAGCCGTGCGCCTTGTTTCCAGTGGCGCAACGCCTCGGCCAGGCCATCGCGTTCGGCCAGCCACAGGGCACGGGTTTCGATCCGCGCAGCAAGGTCGCCGCCTTGCTGGCGGGCGCGGCGGTTGGCTTCCTGATCTTCCAGAGGACCGGCGTGTTCCTCGCGCAGGCGGACCGCTTCGGTGAGCCAGCGCTTGTCGAGTGGAGTGGGTGCAGTCACAAGGTCTTCCAATGCACAGGTCAGGGCACAAGCTTAACCCAGCTGCGGTTTGCTATCCTCGTCGGCATGAAGACATCTCTCCCCCTCAGCCTGATCGCGGCCTGCGCCAGCAACCGCGTGATCGGCATCGACAACTCCATGCCCTGGCACCTGCCGGGGGACTTCAAATACTTCAAGGCCACCACCCTCGGCAAGCCGATCATCATGGGCCGCAAGACCTGGGATTCGCTGGGCCGGCCGCTGCCAGGGCGGCTGAACATCGTCGTCAGCCGCCAGCCTGGCTTGCAGCTGGAAGGCGCCGAGGTGTTCCCCTCGCTGGAGCAGGCGCTGGCACGTGCCGAGCAATGGGCGCACGAGCAGGGCGTCGATGAGCTGATGCTGATTGGCGGCGCGCAGTTGTACGCGCTGGCGCTGGAGCAGGGGCTGGTCAGCCGCATGTACCTGACCCGGGTCGAACTGTTGCCGCAGGGCGATGCGTGGTTCCCGGAGTTCGACGCGCAGCAGTGGACACTGGATTCGAGTGAAGCCCAGGCGGAAGACGGCAAGCCTGGCTACCACTTCGAGGTATGGAACAAGCGTTGATAGACAAGGGCCGCGATGCGGCCCTTGTGCGTTTCAGGTGTGGCTCAGCTCGGCGTGCTGGTCATCGTCCAGCACGGCCTTGTCGGTACTCTTGAGCAACTGGCTGGTGACCACGCCTGCGGTCATCGAGCCATTCACGTTCAACGCGGTGCGGCCCATGTCGATCAGCGGCTCGACCGAGATCAACAGCGCCACCAGCTCGACCGGCAGGCCCATCGCCGGCAGCACGATCAACGCGGCGAAGGTCGCGCCGCCACCCACACCTGCGACACCCGCCGAGCTCAAGGTGACAATCGCGATCAAGGTGGCAATCCACAGCGGATCGAAGGTATCGATACCCACCGCTGGCGCCACCATCACCGCCAACATGGCCGGATAGAGGCCGGCGCAGCCATTCTGGCCGATGGTTGCGCCAAACGATGCGCTGAAGCTGGCGATCGACTGCGGCACGCCCAGGCGCCGGGTCTGCGCTTCGATATTGAGCGGAATGCTCGCCGCACTGGAGCGGCTGGTGAAGGCGAAAGTCAGCACCGGCCAGACCTTGCGCAGGAAGCGCAGCGGGCTGACTCCGGTGGCGGCTAGGATCAGGCCATGTACCACGAACATCAGGCCCAGGCCGAGGTACGACACCAGCACGAAGCTGCCCAGTTTTAGGATGTCTTCGATGTTCGAGCTGGCGACCACCTTGGTCATCAACGCTAGCACGCCGTACGGGGTCAGCTTCATCACCAGGCGCACCAGGCGCATGACCCAGGCTTGCAGGGTGTCGATGGCCGACAGCGCGCGTTCACCTTTTTCGCGGTCATCCTTGATCAGTTGCAGTGCCGCCAGGCCAACGAACACGGCGAAGATCACCACGCTGATGATCGAGGTCGGCTTGGCCTTGGCCAGATCGGCAACCGGGTTGCTCGGCACGAATGACAGCAGCAGCTGCGGGATATTCAGATCGGCGACCTTGCCGGCATAGTCGCTCTGGATCGCCTGCAGCCGCGCCGCTTCGGGGATGCCCGCGACCAGGCCCTCGGCGCTGAGGCCGAACAGGTTGGTCAGCAATACGCCAATCAAGGCAGCGATGGCAGTGGTCAGCAGCAATGTGCCGATGCTCAGCACACTGATCCGGCCCAGCGCCGAAGCATTGTGCAGGCGCGCTACTGCGCTGAGGATCGAGGCAAAGATCAGCGGCATGACGATCATCTGCAACAGCCCGACATAGCCGTTACCGACCAGATCGAGCCAACCGATGGTGGCCTTGAGCACCGGATGCCCTGCGCCGTAAACAGTGTGCAAGGCCAGGCCGAACCCTACGCCCATGACCAACCCGAGCAGGACCTTCTTGGCCAGGCTCCAATCGGTGCGGCGGGTTTGCGCCAGGCCCAGCAGCAGGGCCAGAAACGCCAGCAGATTAAGTGACAACGGCAGGTTCATTACAGCTCCGGGATCGAAAAAGGGGGCGTCGCGTCTGGGCGCGATTGCGAACTCAAATGCTAACAGCTTGAAAACAAACGAATTTATATCTGAATGGAATGTGCTTAGGTCGGTATGGAATAACAACGTCTTCGACGTCGCAATAAACAAACCGTTTCACCTGATGAGCGCTGTCTGAGCGGGCAGGCTGACTACAGGCGAAAAAAAACCGGCGCACCAGGCGCCGGTCTGTTTTTGCCGAAAAGCCTTACAGCCCGTCGAGCAACGCCTTGTCGCGCACAGCGCCTTTGTCGGCACTGGTTGCCAGCAGCGCGTAAGCCTTCAGCGCCGTGGTGACTTTGCGCGGACGCACTTCCACCGGCTTCCAGCCCTTCTTGTCCTGCTCGGCGCGGCGGGTGGCCAGCTCCTCATCGCTGACCAACAGGTTGATCGAGCGGTTGGGGATGTCGATCAACACCTTGTCGCCATCGCGCACCAGGCCAATCGCGCCACCGGCAGCGGCTTCAGGCGAAGCGTGGCCGATCGACAGACCCGAGGTACCGCCAGAGAAGCGGCCATCGGTGAGCAGGGCGCAGGCCTTGCCCAGGCCTTTGGACTTCAGATACGAGGTCGGGTAGAGCATCTCTTGCATGCCCGGGCCGCCTTTCGGGCCTTCGTAACGGATGATCACGATGTCGCCGGCCTGTACTTCATCGGCCAGAATGCCGCGCACGGCGCTGTCCTGGCTCTCGAAGATCTTCGCGTTGCCTTCGAACACGTGGATCGATTCGTCAACACCGGCAGTTTTCACCACGCAGCCATCAAGGGCAATGTTGCCGTACAGCACGGCGAGGCCGCCTTCTTGCGAATAGGCGTGCTCGAAGCTGCGGATGCAGCCGTTTTCACGGTCGTTGTCGAGGGTTTCCCAACGGGTCGATTGGCTGAACGCGGTCTGCGTCGGGATGCCACCAGGGCCGGCCTTGAAGAAGGTGTGCACAGCTTCATCGTCGGTCTGGGTGATATCCCATTTGGCGATGGCTTCTTCCATGCTCGGGCTGTGCACGGTCGGCAGGTCGGTGTGCAGCAGGCCGCCACGGGCCAGCGAGCCGAGGATGCTGAAGATGCCGCCGGCGCGGTGGACGTCTTCCATGTGGTACTTCTGAATGTTCGGCGCAACCTTGCACAGCTGCGGCACCTTGCGCGACAGCCGGTCGATATCACGCAGGTCGAACTGGACCTCACCTTCCTGGGCTGCAGCGAGCAGGTGCAGGATGGTGTTGGTCGAGCCGCCCATGGCGATGTCGAGCATCATGGCGTTTTCGAACGCCTTGAAGTTGGCGATGTTGCGCGGCAGCACCGAGGCGTCGTTGTCGCCGTAGTAGCGTTTGCACAGCTCGACGATGGTACGGCCGGCAGTGAGGAACAGCTGCTCACGGTCGGAGTGGGTGGCCAGGGTCGAACCGTTGCCAGGCAGGGCCAGGCCGAGTGCTTCGGTCAGGCAGTTCATCGAGTTGGCGGTGAACATGCCGGAGCACGAGCCACAGGTCGGGCAGGCGCTGCGCTCGTACTCGGCGACTTTTTCATCGCTGGCGGTAGAGTCGGCGGCGATGACCATGGCGTCGACCAGGTCCAGGCCGTGGCTGGCGAGTTTGGTCTTGCCGGCTTCCATCGGCCCGCCGGAGACGAAGATCACCGGGATGTTCAGGCGCAGTGCAGCCATGAGCATGCCAGGGGTGATCTTGTCGCAGTTGGAGATGCACACGATGGCGTCGGCGCAGTGGGCGTTGACCATGTACTCGACCGAGTCGGCGATGATCTCGCGGCTGGGCAGCGAATAGAGCATGCCGTCGTGGCCCATGGCGATGCCATCGTCGACCGCAATGGTGTTGAACTCTTTGGCCACGCCACCGACGCGCTCAATCTCGCGGGCGACCAGTTGGCCCAGATCCTTGAGGTGCACATGCCCCGGGACGAACTGGGTGAACGAGTTGGCGATGGCGATGATCGGTTTCTTGAAGTCTTCGTCCTTCATCCCGGTTGCGCGCCACAGGGCACGGGCACCGGCCATGTTGCGGCCGTGGGTGGAAGTCTTGGAACGATAATCAGGCATGAAGCACTCCTGGCGGCTGAATCAGGTCAGAAAAAAGGGAAGTGAGCTTCTCTTGTCCTTTGCACCGCAGGCCGGTTGCCACTGGCACGGATGAGGTCGAAAACACTACGGGATCGCCGCAAGCTCGACCAGAGCTCATAAACCCGCCGGGGATGACTGGCGATGAATAGGCCGATTCTACACCGCTGCGGCCGTGAAGGGAGGCCGATGTGCCGGGTGGATATTGGCTAGGCATTGGCCGAACTGTCGTAGGAGCTTTCCTAAATGCGCTCGAACGGGCAATTGCTGGCTGACGTGCCCTCGCCAGCTGCCTATTATCGCCGCGCCGCATGTGCGGCTCGACGAGATACACCCTCAATGGACCTTCCCAGTTTTCAGTTCATCACGAACCTGCATTCTGGCACTGAGCGCGCTGGCGCCAGGGCTGCCGAAGGCTTGCACCTGAGAGGGTGAGGGCTGCAGGCGCCCGCGTCGGCGCCTGGAGACAACACATGCACTACTCCCCCGATTATGTAGACGCGCAAGCCAAGCAGCGCCGCGACGCCCAGGCTCGACGTGACCACCTGCTGCGGTCGCAGCTCCATCCTGCCGGCACCGCCGGTGCGCTGATGATCAGCCAGTACTCAAGCCTGGAGAGTGGCTTGAGCGCCAGTCAGGCGATCGACATGCTGCGCCGCGAGGCGGCTGATGCCGAAACCATCTATCAGTCCTATGTGCTCGATGAGCAGCGCAACCTGCTCGGCACCGTGTCGCTGCGCGAGCTGATCCTGGCAGCACCCGAGGCGGCGATTGAACAGGTCATGGTGCGCAATATCATCAGCGTCAGCGTGCACACCTTGCAGGAAGAGGTGGCGCGGTTGATTCGCCTGCATGACCTGCTGGCGGTGCCAGTGCTCGACGACGACGGTCGCTTGGTCGGTCTGGTGACCTGTGACGAAGCGTTGGATGTGGTGGTGGAAGAAGCCACCGAAGACTTCCACAAGGGCGCGTTGATCGCCAATCACGTCGGCAACCTGCGCGACGCCACGCTGGGGCTGCTGTACCGCAAGCGCGTGCTGTGGCTGGTGTTGCTGGTGTTCGGCAACCTGTTCTCGGGCGCGGGCATCGCCGCGTTCGAGGAAACCATCGCTGCGCATATCGCCCTGGTGTTCTTCCTGCCATTGCTGGTCGACAGCGGAGGCAATGCCGGTGCGCAGTCGGCAACCCTGATGGTACGAGGCCTGGCGACGGGCGAAGTGGTCATGGCGGACTGGCTGCGGATGCTTGGCCGCGAGTGCGGCGTGGCCCTGGCGCTGGGTGCGACCATGGCAGTGGCGGTAGCTTCGCTGGGGATGTTGCGCGGCGGTGCGGACATCGCCTTTATCGTCGCCAGCAGCATGCTGGTGATCGTCTTGATTGGCAGCCTGATCGGCATGAGCCTGCCGTTTCTGCTCAGCCGGATCAACCTTGATCCAGCCACGGCGAGTGGGCCATTGGTGACGTCGGTGGCTGATGCAGTGGGGGTGTTGATCTACTTCGGCATTGCTTCGCAGGTGCTGGATATCTGAGCAGCAGCGATGACAGCGACCAGGCGTCGCTGTCATCGCGCTCAGGCCAGCGGCTTAGCTGTTGGGCAGCAAGCGGCAAGTGATGCTCTTGATGTAGCGGGTTTCAGGGATCGCCGGGTGCACCGGGTGATCAGGGCCCTGACCGCCGCGCTCGAGCAACTGCAGGTTGCGGTCGAGGTGCCGGGCGCTGGTCAGCAGGATGTTATTGAGGTCGTCTTCGGGCAAGTGCATCGAGCACGAAGCGCTGACCAGAATGCCGTCCTTGTTGAGCAGGCGCATGGCTTGCTCGTTCAGGCGACGGTAGGCGCCTTCGCCGTTTTTCAGGTCTTTCTTGCGTTTGATGAAGGCGGGTGGGTCGGCGATGATCACGTCGAAGCGCTCTTCAGCGGCCTTCAGCTCGCGCAGTGCTTCGAACACGTCACCTTCTATGCAGGTCAGCTTGTCGCCGATGCCATTGAGTGCTGCGTTGCGCTCGACACCGTCCAGAGCAAAGCTTGAGGCATCCACGCAGAACACTTCGCTGGCACCGAACACGCCGGCCTGCACGCCCCAGCCACCGATGTAGCTGAACAGGTCGAGTACGCGCTTGCCTTTGGCATACGGCGCCAGGCGGGCACGGTTCATGCGGTGATCGTAGAACCAGCCGGTCTTCTGCCCTTCACGCACCGGGGCTTCGAACTTGACGCCGTTCTCTTCCAGGGCGACCCAGTCCGGCACTTCACCGTAAACGGTTTCGACATAACGCTGCAGGCCTTCGGCATCGCGCGCGGCGGAGTCGTTCTTGAACAGGATGCCGCTCGGCTTGAGCACCTGCACCAGGGCGGCGATCACGTCGTCCTTGTGCTGCTCCATGGTCGCCGAGGCCAGTTGCACTACGAGGATGTCGAAGAAACGGTCGACGACCAGCCCTGGCAGCAGGTCGGAATCGCCGTAGACCAGGCGGTAGCAGGGCTTGTCGAACAGGCGCTCACGCAGCGACAGGGCTACGTTGAGTCTGTGCACCAGCAGCGATTTGTCCAGCTGCAGCTTGATGTCACGCGACAGCAGGCGCGCGCAGATCAGGTTGTTCGGGCTCAGCGCGACGATGCCCAGCGGTTTGCCGTTGGCGGCCTCGAGCACAGCCTGCTGGCCGGCTTGCAGGCCTTGCAGTGGCGTCGCGGCAACATCGATTTCGTTGCTGTAGACCCACAGATGGCCGGCGCGCAGGCGGCGATCGGCATTGGCTTTGAGGCGTAGGCTGGGCAGGGACATGACGTCGCTCCGGAAAAAAGAGCGGGATTATAGCCTGTTGCCAGGCCCGTCGGTGCGGTGGATGACGAAGCGCTGCGGGAGCTGCAAGGGTGGCTGACACCTGGGGTAGCAATCTTGGGTCGTGCTGCAATGATGCAGTGGTTGGTGCGTTGGGGGGCGCCGGGGTTAGAATCGGCTGACCTTATCGAGTATGTACGTATGTCCCAGGAACTCACCGCCGAACAGATCCAGCACGCCTTGCAGGGCATCACCATTCCGCCGCAGCCGCAGATCATGGTCGACCTGCAGTTCGAGCAGTACATGCCCGACCCCGATCTGGAAACCATCGCCAAGCTGATCGCGCAGGATCCGGGGCTGTCGGGGGCCTTGCTCAAACTGGTCAATTCGCCGCATTTTGGCCTGAGCAACAAGATTGGCTCGATCCAGCGTGCGGTCAACCTGCTCGGCAGCCGCTCGATCATCAACCTGATCAACGCGCAGTCGATCAAGGGCGAGATGAGCGATGAGACCATCGTTACCCTCAACCGCTTCTGGGACACCGCCCAGGACGTTGCGATGACCTGCCTGACCCTGGCCAAGCGGGTCGGCATTCAGGCAGCGGACGAAGCCTATACGCTGGGCCTGTTCCACGATTGCGGCGTGCCGTTGATGCTCAAGCGCTTCCCCAACTATATGGAAGTGCTCGAAGAGAGCTACGCGAAAGCCGATGAGCAGACCCGCGTGGTCGATACCGAGAATCGCGCGTTCAACACCAATCACTCGGTGGTGGGTTACTTCACCGCCAAGTCCTGGCGCCTGCCCGAGCACATCAGCGCGGCCATCGCCAACCACCACAACGCCCTGGCGGTGTTCCGCGACGAAACCTCGCGCAATACCCAGAACCAGCTGAAGAACCTCTTGGCAGTGCTGAAGATGGCCGAGCACATCTGCTCGTCGTATCAGGTGCTGGGCAATCAGTCGGTCGATCATGAGTGGAACGCGATCAGCGCGCTGGTGCTCGATTACATCGGCCTGTCCGACTACGACTTCGAGAACCTCAAACAGACCATTCGCGAATTGGGCGGGCGCTGACCGATGCCTGAATTGCCAGAAGTCGAAACCACCCGCCGGGGCATTGCGCCGTATCTTGAGGGCCAGCGCGTCAGTCGCGTGGTGGTGCGCGAGCGGCGTCTGCGCTGGCCGATCCCGGATGACCTCGATGTGCGGTTGTCCGGGCAGCGTATCGTCAGCGTCGAGCGGCGGGCCAAATACCTGTTGATCAACGCCGAGGTCGGCACGCTGATCAGCCATCTGGGCATGTCGGGCAATCTCAGGCTGGTCGAACTGGGTTTGCCGGCGTCCCGCCATGAACACGTCGATATCGAACTCGAGTCCGGGCTGGCGCTGCGCTACACCGACCCGCGCCGCTTTGGTGCGATGCTCTGGTCGCTTGATCCGCTCAAGCATGAACTGCTGCTGCGGCTGGGGCCGGAGCCACTGACCGAGCTGTTTGACGGCGACCGCCTGTTCAAGCTGTCACGTGGGCGGGTGATGGCGGTCAAGCCGTTCATCATGGACAACGCGATCGTGGTCGGAGTGGGTAACATCTACGCCACCGAAGCGCTGTTCGCCGCTGGCATCGATCCGCGCCGTGAGGCGGGCGGTATTTCCCGTGGGCGTTATCTGAAGCTGGCGCTGGAGATCAAACGGGTGCTGGCAGCGGCCATCGAGCGTGGCGGCACCACCTTGCGCGACTTTGTTGGCGGCGATGGCCAGCCGGGCTATTTCCAGCAGGAGCTGTTTGTCTATGGTCGCGGCGGCATGCCCTGCAAGGTATGTGGCACTGACCTGCGCGAACT
This sequence comes from Pseudomonas sp. EZ-C24, assembly GCF_014525325.1. NCBI lineage: Bacteria > Pseudomonadati > Pseudomonadota > Gammaproteobacteria > Pseudomonadales > Pseudomonadaceae > Pseudomonas > Pseudomonas sp. EZ-C24. The sequence continues at coordinate 34,201 of NZ_JACDIU010000002.1, forward strand.
CAAGCTGGGCCAGCGGGCCAGTGTGTATTGCCCGCGCTGCCAGCGCTGACGCCGCTCAGGGCAGCACCAGTGCCTGGCCAACCCCGCGCGGGTCGCTGGCAGCCTCAACGCTGCCAGCCTGCTTGTTCCAGTACAGCACCTGCTGGTTGCCATAGCTGCGACCAAGATCCTTGAGGCGATAGCCGCGCGCTTCCAGCTGGGCTTGCTCGGCAGCACTGAACGCCCCCGGCTCGTGCTCGACTACATCCGGCAGGTATTGATGGTGATAGCGCGCAGTTGCCGGCCAATCCTGCACCGGTTGGCCCTGTAGAAAGCCCATCATCGACAACAGCACCATGCTCGGAATGCGGCTGCCGCCCGGCGTGCCAAAGCTGGCGAACTGGGTCGGGCTCTCGATAAAGCTTGGGCTCATGCTCGACAGCGGCCGCTTGCCCGCCGCCACGGCGTTGGCCTGGCTGCCGGCCAGGCCGTAGCTGTTGCTGCCACCTGGGTCGGCGGCAAAGTCGTCCATTTCGTTGTTCAGCACGACGCCGGTACCGGCTACGGTGAACGCCGCACCAAACGGCAGGTTGACCGAAAGCGTCGCAGCGAGGGCATTGCCCTCGGCATCGATCACTGCAAAATGCGTGGTGTGATCGCCTTCGCGCCAGGCCGGCGCGGGCGGCAGGGCACTGCTTGGGGTGGCTTGATAGACGTCGATACCGTCGGCCAGACCGGTCAGGTAACTGCGTGCCAGGAGCTTGTTGATTGGGTTGCTGACGTAATCGGGATCACCCAGCAGGCCGCGGTCGCGGTAGGCACGGCGCAATACTTCGAGTACATAGTGGCTGCGCTGGACCGGCTCGGCGCTCTGCCACGGCAGGCGTTGGAGCATCGCCAGGGTTTGCGCCAGAGCAACACCGCCGGCCGAGGGCGGTGGGCTGCTGATCAGCTCGCGCTGGTCGGCCAGCTTGAAGCGCAAAGGCTCGCGCCAGACGCTGCGATAGCTGGCCAGGTCGTCGAGGCTCCAGATACCGCCCGCCTGGCGTACACCGGCCACCAGCCGCTGCGCCAACTGGCCGCGATAGAAACCATCGCGGCCGTGCGCGGCAAGCTGTTGCAGGGTAGCTGCCAGTTCGGGCTGGCGGATCAGTGTGCCCAGTGCCGGCACCTGATTGTCACGCAGGAACAGCCGCGCGCTCTGCGCATCCTCACGCAACGCTGCAAGACGCATCTGCGCCCGGTCGCGATAGACCCGGTCAACGGCAAAACCTTCATTGGCGAGGCGAATGGCCGGCGCCAGGCTGTCCTTGAGCGGCAGTTTGCCATGGGTGTTGGCCAGATCAGCCAGGGCTTGCGGCAGGCCAGGGATGGCAGCGGCCAATGGACCGTTGATCGACAGGCTCGGGCTGAGCTTGCCATCTTTCAGGTACATGTCAGCGGTTGCTGCGCCGGGCGCACGCTCGCGGGCATCGAGAAAACGGTAGCGTGGCGTCTCGCCGGCTTCACGCAGCAGGAAGAAGCCACCACCGCCCAGCCCGGAACCGTAAGGCTCGACCACGGCCAGCGCAGCGCTGACGGCAATCGCGGCATCGAAGGCATTGCCGCCCTGTTCGAGAATCAAGCGGGCGGCAGCGGTCGCGTCGGCGTGTGGACTAGCAATCGCAGCGCGGCCAGGCACCTGGGCCTGGGCGGCCGTCGCCAGCAGTGTGACAACCGCACCAAGCGCCGCCCGGCGCAAACCGCGCAGGCTGATCACTAGGCTTTGCCGGTAATCCGCTGATATTTGGCCATCAGCTCGTCGGTGGTTTCCGGGTGCGCTTCATCCAGCGGGATGCAGTCGACCGGGCAGACCTGCTGGCACTGCGGCTCGTCATAATGGCCAACGCACTGGGTGCACAGGTTCGGATCGATCACGTAGATCTCTTCACCTTGGGAGATGGCAGCGTTCGGGCACTCGGGTTCGCAGACGTCGCAGTTGATGCAATCGTCGGTGATGATCAGGGACATGGGGGCTCCGGCCGGGGCTCTGGGCCCGGGCATGTTTCAGACCTAATGGCCGCAATTGTGCCGCAATCGCGCCCGCAGTGCACGCGGGCGCGACGTTCAGGCGCTGCAGATCACTTCTTGAAGCGTTCGGTGAGGGCCTCGGCCACTGCTGGATGAACGAACTTGGTGATGTCTCCGCCCAGCGCGGCGATCTCCCTGACCAGGGTCGAGGAGATGAACGAGTAACGTTCCGAAGGCGTCAGGAACAGGCTTTCGACGTCGGGCGCCAGTTGCCGGTTCATGTTCGCCAGCTGGAACTCGTACTCGAAGTCCGACACCGCACGCAGGCCGCGCAGGAACACATTGGCGTTCTGCTCCTTGGCGAAATGCGCCAGCAGGCTGGAGAAGCCGATGACCTCGACATTGGGCAAGTGGCTGGTGACTTCACGCGCCAGAGCGACCCGTTGTTCCAGCGGGAACAGTGGGTTTTTCTTGGGGCTGGCCGCCACGGCGATGATCACATGATCGAACAGACGCGAAGCGCGCTCGACCAGGTCGCCATGGCCCTTGGTAATCGGGTCGAAAGTACCCGGGTACAACACTCGGTTCATCGCGTCATCCTGGCTGGAGTGCGTTGGGGAGTCGGATGGTAGCGCAGCGACTGCGCCCGGCCAAGTCGCACGGCCTGACCAAGGCACTATAGACAGTCCGGGCAGGGCTTGTCATGCGCGCGCGAGTCAGCGAATGAACAGCTTGTAGACCAGTCGTTGCAGTGCTTTGCCGTAAGGCGGATAGATCAGCCGGGCCAGGTTGAGCCGCTGCTTGCTCAGTACTGCCCTGGCGTTGCTGAAGGTCAGGAAGCCGTCGTGACCGTGATAGCGGCCCATGCCCGAAGGCCCGACGCCGCCAAAGGGCAGGTCATCCTGGGCAACATGCAGCAGGGTGTCGTTGATGCACACCCCGCCCGAGTGGCTGTGCTGCAGTAGCAACCGCTGCTGCGCGCGGTCCTGGCCGAAGTAATACAAAGCCAAAGGCCGCGGCCGCTGATTGATGTAGGCGAGCGCATCGTCGAGCTTGTCATACGGCACCAGCGGCAGCAGTGGGCCGAAGATTTCGTCCTGCATGATCTGCATGTCATCGCTCACATCCAGCAGCAGATGCGGCGGCAGGCGGCGACCTTCGCGGCTTTCATGCGGATACAGGTCAAGCACCTGAGCACCTTTGTCGCTGGCATCCGCGAGCAAGTGCACGAGCCGCTGCAGTTGCTGCGGGTTGATGATCGCGCTGTAGTCGCGGTTGCCGGCGATGCTCGGGTACAGGCGGCGCACGGCCTGTCGGTAGGCGTCGGCAAACGCGCCGACACGATCACGCGGTACCAGTACATAGTCGGGCGCGACGCAGGTCTGGCCGGCATTGAGCAGTTTGCCAAAGGCGATGCGCTCGGCGGCACCGGCCAGGGCCGCGTCGGACGAAACTATGACCGGCGACTTGCCGCCCAGCTCCAGCGTTACCGGAGTCAGGTTGTTGGCCGCCGCCAGCATCACCCGCCGGCCGATGCTGGTGGCACCGGTGAACAACAGGTGGTCGAACGGCAGGCGGGCAAATGCCTGGCCGACCTCGACCTCCCCCAGCACCACGCTGACCAAGTCCTCGGGAAACACCCGCGCCAGCAGCGCTTGCAGGGCGATTCCGCTGGCCGGGGTGGCCTCACTGAGTTTGAGCATGACCCGGTTGCCCGCCGCCAGCGCTCCGGTCAACGGGCCAATGGCCAGAAACAGCGGGTAGTTCCACGGCACGATAATGCCGATCACACCCAAAGGCTGGTACTCCACCCGCGCGCTGGCCGGTTGAAAGGCCAGACCGACCTTGCGTCGCGAGGGCCGCATCCAGCGCTGCAGTTGGCGCTCGGCATCGCGCAGGCCTTGCACCGTGGGCAGCAGCTCGGCCAGCAGGGTTTCATCAGCGCTACGCCCGGCAAAGTCGGCATCGATCGCCTCGATCAAGCGCTGTTGGTCTGCCAGCAGCGCTTCACGCAGGCTTTTCAGCCATTGCCGGCGCTGCGCGGCAGGTGGCGACGGGTTGGCGGCGAACGCCTGTCGCTGCAGGGCGAACGTCGCTTGCAGGTCGAGGTCGGAATGCACAGGAGGCGCGCTCAGGGTTGAAGACATCACAGGCTCCGCGAGGCCGGACAGGTGCTAGAGCTTGTACTCTAATTCGATCAGGATTTCGACCCGTCAGCAGCCTGCAATCGTGCAACCGTGGCTGGATTGACCGTAAGATGCGGTATCGAACTGCCCGTAACCTGGAGCTGAGCATGGCCCCACGCATCAATACCCGTGAGCGCATCGTGCAAAACAGCCTGGAGCTGTTCAACCAGCAGGGCGAGCGCAGCGTCAGCACCAACCACATCGCAGCGCACATGGAAATGTCGCCCGGCAACCTGTACTACCACTTCCCCAACAAGCAGGCGATCATCGCCGTGCTGTTCAGTCAGTACGAAGAGCTGGTCGACAGCTTTCTGCGCCCGCCCCAGGGCCGCGCGGCGACCGTCGAAGACAAACGCTTCTATCTCAAGGCACTGCTCGCGGCGATGTGGAATTACCGCTTTCTGCATCGCGACCTGGAGCACCTGCTTGAGAGCGATCTGGAGCTGGCGGCCCGCTATCGGCGCTTTTCCCAGCGCTGCCTGGTGCAGGGCCAGGCGATCTACCGCGGCTTTGTCGATGCAGGCATCCTCGCCATGGCGCCGGCGCAGATCGAGTCGCTGACCATCAATGCCTGGATCGTGCTGACTTCGTGGGTGCGCTTTCTCAGCACCACCCGCGAACATTCGGCGCATCTGGGTGAAGAAGCTTTCAAGCGCGGCGTCTATCAAGTGCTGGTGCTGGAGCTGGGCTTCGTTACGGCCGATGCGCGCGCTGCCGTCGACGCCTTGTGCGATGAATTTCACATACCTCTCAACCAGGCCCTGGCGCACTGACGCCTTGCTGCCATTCGATCAGGAGATTGCCATGCCCCTCGCGCAGTTGATCACCCCACAGCAGTTGGCCGAGCGTCTGGACTCGCCTCGGCTGGTGATTCTGGACTGTCGTTTTGCTCTGGAGGACGTCGATTACGGCCAGCGCAGCTATGCCGAAGGGCATATCGCCGGCGCGCACTTTGCCGATCTTGAGCGCGACCTGAGTGGCAAGGTGGTCAGGGGGCACACCGGCCGGCATCCGTTGCCGGACCCGCAAAGGCTGATCGAGCGGCTGCGCGAGTGGGGAGTGGACAACGACAGCGAGGTGGTGCTGTATGACGACGGCCCTGGCGCCTTCGCCGCACGCGCCTGGTGGCTGCTGGTGTGGCTGGGCAAGCGCGACGGTGTGGCGATACTCAATGGCGGGCTCAAGGCCTGGCATGCCGCGCAACTGCCGCTGAGCCTGGATTCGCCACCCAAGCGCGAGGGCGGCTTCAGCGGTGAGGCCGATACGCAGCTATTGATCGATGCCGAGCAGTTGCTGGCCGAGCTGGACAAACCTGAGCTGACCTTGCTCGACGCCCGCGGCTTGCCGCGTTTTCGTGGTGAGGTGGAGCCGATCGATGCGGTGGCGGGGCACATTCCCGGAGCCAGATGCGCGGCATTCACCGACAACCTAGGCGCCGATGGCCGTTTTCTGCCGGTCGAACAGCTCAAGCAGCGCTTTGCCGAGCAGTTGGCCGGGCGCGCGCCAGAGCAGCTGATTGCCTACTGCGGCTCGGGGGTGACGGCGTGTCACAACCTGTTTGCCCTGGCGCTGGCCGGCTATCCGTTGGGCCGCTTGTATGCAGGTTCCTGGAGTGAGTGGATCAACGACCCGCAGCGCGGCGTGGCCACTGGCGACTGAGGCCGTCAGCGCTTAACCGCGCTCGGCCAGCCACTGCGGAATGCGCCGCTCAAGGTAATACCCCGGCTTGCGCAGGCTGCCTTCGACAAAGCCTACATGCCCGCCGCGGGCATGCAGTTCGAATTCGGTCTGCGCCGGCAGCTCTTCAGGCGTCGGCAGGCTACGGGTGAACACGAACGGGTCGTCGCTGGCGTGAATGATCAGGGTCGGTGTGCGGTTCTCGCCCAGGTAATAGCGGCTGGATGCTCGCCGATAGTAATCGTGCGCATCGGCAAAGCCGTGCAGCGGCGCGGTGACCTTGTCGTCGAAATCCCAGAACGTGCGCATTTTGCCCAGCGCGCCTAACTGCTCGATCTGCTCCAGCCCCTGCTGCTGGCCGGTGGCGCGAAAGTACTGCTGCTTGTGTTGCACGTAGGCCAGCATCTCGCGCATGAAGTGCGCTTGATAGATTTTCGAAAAACCCAGCCCGATGCGGTCGGCGCATTGATCCAGGCGAAACGGCACCGATACCGCGACCGCTGCCTGCAACTGACTGGCGGCGCCGCTTTCACCCAGGTACTTGAGTAGCACGTTGCCGCCCAGTGAGTAACCGACCGCATACAACGGCGCCAGCGGCCGCTGCGCACGCAGGTGCTGGATGATTTCGGCAAGGTCTTCGCTGGCGCCGGAGTGATAGCTGCGCGCAAGCAGATTCGGCTCACCCGAACAGCCACGCCAGTTGACCGCAACACTGGCCCAGCCGAGCGCCTGCAAGGCATGCTGCAAACCCTTGACGTAGGGCGAGCTGGACGAGCCGGTGAGGCCATGCAGGACCACCACTAACGGCGTGTCGAGCTGATGCGGCCCGTACCAGTCGAGGTCGATGAAGTCGCCATCGGTCAGCCAGAGCCGCTCGCGACTGCGGGCCAGCTCGGGCAATCTGCGCCAGAGCGGGCCCCACAAGGTTTGCAGGTGAGGGTTGGTCAGGCCGGTGGCCGGGCGGAACTGGGCAGTGTGGCTGGGCATGCTGGGGCGGCTCGTGATGTGCCTGCCTAGAGTGCCATGAAACGGCGCCGCTGTACCTGTGCTATCGGGCGCTGTGTGGCAGCGGCGGCAAGGGCTGCTGCGGTTGGTCCGAGCCCAGGCTGACGGTCACCATGCGACTCAGGTCGAGGTGCTCCTGCAGTGCGTGGCGTGCGCTGCGTGCGCTGACTGCGCTCAACTGCGCCTGGTAGGTGACCAGATGATCGGCGGGCAGGCCCTGATGGCTGCCTTTGCTCAACAGCTCCACCAGCCCGCTGTTGGTTGCCACCGAGCGTACCAACTGGCCAGACAGCTGCCGACGGCTTAGCTCCAGTTCGGCGTTGGTGGGCCCCTCATTTACCAGCGCTTCGAGCATGCCCGCGACCAGTTCGCGGCTCGCCTCGCGGTATTGCGCGGCGCAGTCCCAGCCGATGGCGAGCACGCCGCCGGCCTTGAGCGGGGATGGCCGGCAACTGATGTGATAAGTCAATCCGCGGCGTTGCCGCAGCTCCTGCATCAGGCGTGAGTCGAATCCTGAGCCGAGGACATCGGCTGCCAGAACCAGCGCCGGATAGTCTGCCTGCGACGGCCGCCCGCTCATGGGTACCGCAAGCAGGAGGGTGTTGTTTGCAGCAGGCGTTGGCACATGTGCGCTGGCGGCGCTGGTGGGCGGAACCGGCGGCAGCTCGGCAGCGGCCCAGCCTTGCGGCAGAGCCTCGGCGAGCTGCTCGACCAGCGCCTCGGCTTGCGCCCGCGACAGATCGCCGACGATCGACACCTGCAGGTTGTTGGCCGAGTAAGCGCGCTGATGGAAATCACGCAAATCCTGGGCGGTCAGGGCCTGAATGCCCTGCTCAGTGCTACCCAATGGGGCGGCATACGGGTGCCCGGCATACAAGCGGCTGAACAGTTCACTCTGGGCGCGGGTTGGCGCAGCGTTGTAGCGAGAGCTCTGGAATGCCCGTAGTTGCTGCTTGACCTTGACCAGTTGCTGTTCGTCGAAGGCGGGCCGTGCAAGCATCTCGGTAAACAGCGCCATGGCCTGCGCCAACACCACTTCGCTGCTCAGACAGCGCAGCGACAACGAGGCATGCTCCAAGCGGATCTGCGTGCTGAGGATCGCGCCCAATCGCTCTGTCTGTTCGGCAAACTGCTCGGCGTTCAAGCGCTCGGTGCCTTCATCGAGCATATACATCGTCAAGGCTGCCAGCCCGCTGTGTTCGGCATCCACGCTGGTGCCGGCATTGAACAGAACGATCAGGTCAATCATCGGCAATTGGCGCGCCTCGACGAACCGTACCTGGGTGCCATGGCTGGTCTGCCAGGCCTGTACCTCAGTGCGAACCTGTTCGAACTGGCTCAGGTCGATGCCTTCGGCTGAGGACAGGTTGGCGGTAACGGCGGTGGGTGCAATGCTTGTCGAATCAGTCATGGGTTTGCTCCTGGGGCATCATGTAGGTAATGCTCAGTCGATCCCGGGTCAGGTAGCTGAGGGCTGCGTGGCGCACAGCGTCTGCGCTGACCTGCTCGATGGCGTGCTGCTCACGGTCGAGAAACGCAGGGTCGACGCCGATTGCGGCATATCGCCCAATGGCGTCGGCCTGCTGGCTGATCATGTCTCGGCCGAACACCAGATTGGCCAGCAAGCGTGCCTTGGCGCGCTCAAGCTCCGCTTCGCTGGGCGCTGTCTGGGCCAGCACCTGCAGCTCGTCCAACACCACTTCGCCGGCTTGCTGCGGGGTGCCTTGCTGGGGGTTGCTGAACATGAAAAACGACATCAGGCTGTCGCCACGCATCAGGTGCCGGTACTCGGCGCGCATCGCCTGGATCAACTGCCTGCGATTGACAAGTTGCCGATACAGCCGCGAGCTGACGCCATTCATCATCAGTTCCGGGATCAGGCGTAGTGCGCAGCTCTCATGCTCATCGACTGCGGTTGCCTGGCTGGGAACGTTGAAGTTCATGATCAAACCCTCGCGCATCTGTGCCAAGGCCACGGTTTGGCTGCGCGATTGCAACGCAGTCGGCCCTGTTGGGCGCCTATTGAATGGCACTTGAGCGCGGGCCACAGCGGCAAAATGGCGCTCGACATACCGGCGCAGGCGCGCCAGATCGATATCGCCCACGACCACCAGTGTCGCGTTGGCGGGCTGATACCAGTTCTGGTACCAACGGCGCGCGGCTTGAGCGGTGAGGCTTTCAACATCGGCCTGATGGCCGATGATCGGGGTCGCATACGGGCTGCTGCCGTGGGCCAGGAGCCTGTCCCGCTCCAGGGCGATGGTCAGTGGGCTCTGGTCGGTCTGCAGGCGTCGCTCTGCCAGCACGACCTGCACCTCGCGCTCGAAGGTCGACTGCTCGAAGCGCGCAGTGCCCATGGCATCGGCCATTGCTTCCAGTACGATCTCCAGGCGGCTGACAGGCAGCGTTACCGGGAAGCACGTAGCATCTTCGGAGGTGAAGGCGTTGGGGTCGCCGCCCAGCAGGGTAAGCAGTTTGGAGTACTGCCCCGATGCCAGTTTGCTGCTGCCTTCGAACATCAGGTGTTCGAGCAGATGCGACAGGCCGGATTGGCCGGCCGGCTCATAGCTTGAGCCGACGTGGTACCACAGTTGCGCACTGACCAGCGGGGCGCGGTGGTCCTGGCGCAGATAGACCTGCAGGCCGTTGTCGAGTTTGAAGCTTTGCAGCGGCGGCTGCGTGAGCACCGTCTGGCTGGCTGACAAAGGGGTTGCGGACGAGGTCATGATTGGAGCGCTCCTGTTCGACGTTAGAACGAAGCAGCTTCAATCAAGCGGGTGACCCACCTGCGTTAATTAATTACGCAGGTGGGCTGCGGGCGTCAGCCGCGTTGCCACAGTGCGTAATGCACCTGGCCGGTCTTCTTCTCACGGTGCAGGCGCCAACTGGCAGGCATCTGCAGCGAAGACGGCGCTACTTCGCTTTCGGTGTAGATCCAGGCCCGCTCGCGCAGCCACTGGCGTTCTTCGAGCAGGCTGCAGGTGTTGGCCAGCAGGTCCTGATTGAACGGCGGATCGAGAAAAACCACGTCGAACTGCTTTTTCGCTTCGCCATCCAGATAACGCAGGGCGTCGGTCTGGAGGATCTGCCCGCGGGCGCAGCGCAGCAGCTCGAGGTTGTCCTTGAGGTTGCTGACCGCGGCGCCGTTGTTGTCCAGCGCCACGGCATTTTCGGCGCCGCGCGACAGGGCTTCGAGCACCAGCGCACCGCTGCCAGTGAAGGCGTCGAGCACCTGCGCGCCTTCGATGTAGGGCGCGAGCCAGTTGAACACGGTTTCGCGCACGCGATCAGGGGTAGGCCGCAGGCCCGGGCCGTCCGGCACCGGCAGGCGGCGGCTGCGCCACTCGCCAGCGATGATGCGCAGGTGACCCTGGCCTTGGCTCACGCCGGGCTTGGCGCGAGCGGGGGTGGATGGCTTGGCCATTAATGCTCCGGTACGCCAAGCGGCTGCTCGGCGGGTTTGTCAGTAGGCGGCGGCAGCGGTTGCTGCGCGACTTTCGGGCCGACCGTGACGATCACCAGTTTGTCCGCTGCCAGGTGCTTGTTCATGGCGGCCTTGACCTGCTCGACGGTGAGGCTCTGCGACTGCTGCATGAAGTCTTCGAGCCAGGTCAGAGGCAGGTTGTAGAAGCCGATTGCGCCCAGCTGGCCAACGATGCTGGCGTTGCTGGCATTGGACAACGGGAAGCTGCCGGCCAGTTCGCGCTTGGCATCGTCCAGCTCTTGCTGGGTCGGGCCGCTCTTGAGGTAGTCGGCAAGGATATCCTGAACCAGCTTGAGTGTCCCTTCGCTGAGTTCGGCGCGGGTCTGCAGGTTGATCATGAACGGGCCGCGGACCTGCATCGGGCTGAACACAGAGTACACGCCGTAGGTCAGGCCGCGCTTCTCGCGCACCTCGCTCATCAGCCGCGTGCCAAAGGCACCGCCACCAAGGATCTGGTTACCCAGCGACAGTGCTGGCCAGTCCTTGTCCTGGCGGTCGATACCCAGCTCGGCAAGCATCAGGTGGGTCTGCTTGGACGGGAAGTCGATGTGGGTCAGGCCCGCTTTCGGTTCGCTCGGCTCGGCCGGTTTGGCCAGCGCTGGGCCTTGCGGCAGCGCGGCGGAAACCTGCGCAGCAATCGCTTCGGCATCACTGCGGCTGAGGTCGCCAACCAGCGCGATCACGGCATTTTTCGAGGTATAGGCCTTGGCGTGGAACGCGCGCAGTTGCTCCAGAGTGATCGCCGGGATGCTCTGCGCAGTGCCGTCACTCGGCTGGGCATATGGGTGATCGCCATACAAGTTGGCGAACAGCGCCTTGCCGCCGATCTTGGCCGGGTTCTGCTTCTCGTACTCAAAACCGGCCAGCAGCTGGTTCTGGATGCGTTTGAGCGCGTCGGCGGGGAAGGTCGGCTTGCCGACCACTTCGGCAAACAGCTTCAGGGCCGGCTCGCGCTTGTCGCTGGCGCTGAGGCTGCGCAGGGTCGCTACCGCCATGTCGCGGTAGGAACCATTGCCAAAGTCGGCGCCCAGGCCTTCGAAGCCTTCAGCGATTGCAGTGACGTCCTTGCCGGCAACGCCTTCGTTGAGCATGGCGTTGGTCAGCGTGGCCAAGCCAGCGACGTTACCGTCCTGGCTGCTGCCGGCGGCAAAGGTCACGCGCAGGTCGAACATCGGCAGTTCGCGGGCTTCAACGAACAGTACGCGGGCGCCTTCGGCGGTGTTCCAGCTCTGGATGTTCAGTTCACGCCGGCTCGGCGCCTTGCCGTCCAGTTCGGCCAGCGACTGCAGGGTATTGGCTGGTCTTGCGGCACTGCTGGCAGGCTTGGCATCGGTAGTGGTTGCGGTAGCGGCATCGGACTGCGCCGGGCGGGTCAGCATAATGGTGCCGGCGACTGCCAGGGCAACCGCGCCGAGACCGATCAGGGCGTAGCGTGGAAGGCGGCGATCACTCATGAGCGGACTCCTCGGGCAGTACATGGGCAACGCTCAGGCGTTCGCGGGTGAAATAGGTGCGGGCGGCGTCCTGGATGTCCTGCGGGGTCACTTGCTTGAGCTCGTCCAGTTCGCTGTCGATCAGCTTCCAGGACAGGCCGACGGTTTCCAGCTGGCCGATGGTGGTGGCCTGGCTGCTGATCGAGTCACGGTCATACACCAGCCCGGCGATGACCTGGGCGCGTACACGCTCGAGCTCTTCGGCGGTTGGCGGAGTGGTCTTGAGTTCGTCGAGCAGCTGCCAGATGCCTTTTTCGACATCAGCCAGGGTCTTGTGCTTTTGCACATTCGGCGTGGCCGAGATCAGGAACAGGCTGTCGCCGCGAGTAAACGCGTCGTAACCGGACGACGCGCCGGCGACCAGCTCCTGGCCGCGCTCCAGGCGTGCTGGCATGCGCGCGCTGTAGCCGCCGTCGAGCAGCGCCGAGATCAGCCGCAGGGCATGCACGGTGCGTGGCTCCTTGGCGGTGGCCAGGCCTGGCACGTTGAAGCCGTAGATCAGGCTCGGCAACTGCGTACGCACGTGCAGGGTCAACTGGCGCAGGCCGGGCTCGGCCAGCTCCAGCGGCAGCTTGGACGGCGGCACGGCGCGTTTCGGGATGGCGCCGAAGTACTTCTGCGCAAGGCCTTTGACTTCATCGACGGTAACGTCGCCGACCACCACCAGGGTGGCGTTGTTCGGCGCGTACCAGGACTCGTACCAGTGGCGCAGCTCCTCGACTTTCATCCGCTCCAGGTCCGCCATCCAGCCGATGGTTGGCGTGTGGTAGCCGCTGGCGGGGTAGGCCATGGCGCTGAACAGCTCGAATGCCTTGGCGTTGGGCTGATCGTCGGTGCGCAGGCGCCGTTCTTCCTTGATCACTTCGATTTCACGGCTGAATTCGTCGGCCGGCAGGCGCAGGCTGGCCAGGCGGTCGGCTTCGAGCTCGAACGCGACCGGCAGGCGATCGCGCGCCAGCACTTGGTAATAAGCGGTGTAGTCGTCGCTGGTAAAGGCGTTTTCTTCAGCGCCGAGGTCGCGCAGGATCCGCGAAGCTTCGCCCGGGCCGAGTTTGGCGCTGCCTTTGAACATCATGTGCTCGAGCGCATGGGACAACCCAGTCTGGCCCGGGGTCTCGTAGCTGGAGCCGACCTTGTACCAGATCTGCGAGACCACCACGGGGGCGCGGTGGTCCTCGCGCACGACCACTTTGAGGCCGTTGTCGAGGATGAATTCGTGGGTCGGTTGCGGATCGGCGGCAAGTGCTGCCAGGGGCAGGCAGAGCGTGCTGAGCAGCAGGCCAGCAGCGCGGCGGGCTAGAGCATTCATACGATGATTAACCTGTACGGCGGCCCGCTTCGGTTTAGCGTCAGCAGGCCAGGAGGTGCTAGGATACTGATCCGGTTGCCTGGCGACCATGCCTGTCGCCGTTCTGGCCCGCAGGACCCTACGACAAAACGTTGCGCATGAACCAGCCGGATTCAAGATAGTCTGTTCTGCGTGATAGAGAATTCCAGATGCGCCACTAATGGCTCATCGCGACTTGAGATAGCCGTCCTCCATGTTTGGTTCCAACGACGACAAGAAAGCGCCGGCCGAGGCTGGTGAGAAAAAAGGCCTGTTCGGCTGGTTCCGCAAGAAACCACAGCAAGCTGTCGCCGAACAGCCGCAAACCCCTGAAACCCAGGTTGCAGAGCCTGTTGCACCCGTCGAGCAGGCTGCTCCGGTTGCGCCGGCGGCGCTGGCCGAGCCTGAGCCTGTGCTGCTTGAAGCGGCGCCGGTGATTGCGCCGCAGCCGGTTGTCGAGGCTGCGCCTGAACCTGAACGTGAGCCGCTTGCGCCAGCGGCCGTGGCTGAAACTGCACCGCCGGTCAGCAATCTGGTGCTGCCGGTGGCCGAGGAGCCGGTTGCGCTGGTGCCGGACCTTGAGCCAGTTGCGCCACCGGTCATTCCTGTGCGGCCGCTGGTCGAGCCGGTTGCGGTTGAAATGGTTGCCGAGCCTGAATTGGTTGCTCAGGCTCCTGTACTCGAGCCAACGCCAGAACCAGAGCCACAAGCTCCGGTAGTTGCTGTCGCGCCAGTCGTCGAACCTGAGCCGGCTGTTGTCGCCGCCGCCGTTCTGCCTGCCGTCGTCGAGCCGGCCGCAGCCCCTGCCGTTGCCAGCGAACCTGCCAAGGCCGGGTTCTTCGCCCGCCTCAAGCAAGGCCTGTCCAAGACCAGCGCCAGCATCGGCGAAGGCATGGCCAGCCTGTTCCTGGGCAAGAAAATCATCGACGATGATCTGCTCGAAGAAATCGAAACCCGCTTGCTGACCGCCGACGTCGGCGTCGAAGCCACGTCGGTGATCGTGCAGAACCTGACGCAGAAGGTTGCGCGCAAGCAGCTGGCCGACGCCGACGCGCTGTACAAGTCGCTGCAGGACGAGCTGACCGCGCTGCTGCGCCCGGTCGAGCAGCCCTTGCACATCGACACCCAGCACAAACCCTACGTGATCCTCGTGGTTGGCGTGAACGGCGCTGGCAAAACCACCACTATCGGCAAGCTGGCCAAGAAGCTCCAGCTCGATGGCAAGAAGGTCATGCTGGCTGCCGGCGACACCTTCCGCGCCGCTGCGGTCGAGCAGTTGCAGGTCTGGGGTGAGCGTAACCAGATCCCGGTCATCGCCCAGCACACCGGCGCCGACTCGGCTTCGGTGATCTTCGATGCCGTACAGGCCGCCAAGGCTCGTGGCGCCGATGTGCTGATCGCCGACACTGCTGGCCGCCTGCACACCAAAGACAACCTGATGGAAGAGCTGAAGAAGGTCCGTCGGGTGATCGCCAAGCTGGATGCCGACGCACCCCACGAAGTGCTGCTGGTGCTGGATGCAGGCACCGGCCAGAACGCCATCAGCCAGGCCAAGTACTTCCACCAGAGCGTCGAGCTGACCGGCCTGGCCCTGACCAAGCTGGACGGCACCGCCAAAGGCGGGGTGATCTTCGCCCTGGCCAAGCAGTTCAAACTGCCGATCCGCTTTATCGGTGTGGGTGAAGGCATCGATGACCTGCGCACCTTCGAGGCCGAGCCGTTCGTCAAAGCCCTGTTCAATGAGCGGGAGCCTTCATGATTCGATTCGAACAGGTCGCCAAGCGCTACCCCAACGGCCACGTCGGCCTGCATGAGCTGAGTTTCCGCGCCCGTCGCGGCGAGTTCCTGTTCGTTACCGGCCACTCCGGCGCCGGCAAGAGCACCTTGCTGCGTCTGTTGCTGGCCATGGAGCGCCCGACCAGCGGCAAGCTGCTGCTGGCGGGGCAAGACCTCGGCCAGATCAGCAACGCGCAGATCCCGTTTCTGCGCCGGCAGATCGGCGTGGTGTTCCAGAATCACCAGCTGCTGTTCGACCGCACCGTGTTCAACAACATCGCCTTGCCGTTGCAGATTCTCGGGCTGTCCAAGCCGGAAATCGCCAAGCGCGTTGATTCGGCGCTGGAGCGCGTGGCACTGAGCGACAAGGGCGATTTGTTCCCGGCGGACCTGTCCACCGGCCAGCAACAACGCGTCGGTATTGCCCGTGCCATCGTTCACCAGCCGGCTTTGCTGCTGGCTGACGAACCTACTGGCAACCTCGACCCGCGCCTGGCGGCCGAGATCATGGGCGTGTTCGAGGACATCAATCGCCTCGGCACCACCGTTCTGATTGCCAGTCACGACCTGGCACTGATCGCCCGCATGCGCCACCGCATGCTGACCCTGCAACGCGGCCGACTGATCGGCGATGGCGAGGCTGGCCAATGAGTACTACCCGCACCCCCAAGGTTTCCGAGCGTGTTGCGCCCAAGCCCGCTGATCCGCAACCAAGCAAGAAACGCGGCGGCAGCGACGACGACGGCCCGGACTTCCGCACCCTGTTCCACGCCTGGCTGGAAAGCCACCGCGCCAGCCTGCTCGACAGCCTGCGCCGGTTGGCCAAGCAGCCGATCGGCAGCTTCTTCACCTGCCTGGTGATGGCCGTGGCCCTGAGCATGCCCATGGGCCTGTCGCTGTTGCTGAAGAACGTCGAGCAACTGGGCGGCTCCTGGCAGCGCGCTGCGCAGATTTCGCTGTACCTCAAGCTCGATGCGGGCAGCAGGGAAGGCGAAGCGCTGCGAGATGAAATCAAAGGCATGCCTGGCGTAGCAGATGCCCAGTTCGTCAGCCGCGAAGAGGCTCTGGAAGAGTTCCAGCAGCAGTCGGGCCTCGGCCAGGCGCTGCGCGAGTTGCCGGACAACCCCTTGCCCGGGGTGGTCGTAGTGACCCCGACCGAAGTCGACAAGCCGGCCCTGGAAGCCTTGCGCCAGCGCCTGGCTGAGCTTCCACGGGTGGATGTGGCGCAGCTGGACCTGGTCTGGGTCGAGCGGTTGGCGGCGATCCTCAAGCTGGGCGATCGTTTCGTCTTTGGCCTGGCCGTGATGCTGGTTTCAGCTTTGTTGTTAGTAATCGGTAACACAATTCGTCTACATATCGAGAACCGCCGCGTCGAGATCGAAGTGATCAAGCTGGTCGGTGGTACCGACAGCTACGTACGCCGGCCGTTTCTGTATATGGGCGCGCTGTATGGGCTGGGCGCCGGGCTGCTGGCCTGGGCGATTCTGGCGTTTGGCCTGAACTGGCTCAACGACGCGGTAATCGGCTTGTCCGGGCTGTATGGCAGTGACTTTGCGCTGGCCGGTGTGCCGGCTGCCGACGGTCTGTCGCTCTTGATTGGTGCGGTGTTGTTAGGGTATATCGGTGCATGGATTGCGGTGGCTCGCCACTTGAATGAGCTGGCCCCACGATAATGTTTTTGCGCCATCATTGACGTAAACGGGAACTTGCACGACAGTTTCCGGTCATTTATGGCAGTGCTCACAAGGCACGAATCCAGTGAGTCGGAGGTTCTTGAATGACCACTTCGTTGCAACCTGCCTATGCGTTGGTCCCCGGTGCAAACCTGGAAGCCTACGTACATACGGTGAACAGCATTCCCCTGCTGACGCCCGAGCAGGAGCGTGAACTGGGCGAACGTCTTTTTTACGAGCAGGATGTTGAGGCTGCTCGGCAAATGGTTATGGCCCACCTGCGCTTCGTCGTGCACATCGCACGCAGCTATGCAGGGTATGGGCTGGCGCAAGCTGACCTGATCCAGGAAGGTAACGTCGGCCTGATGAAGGCTGTCAAACGCTTCAACCCGGAAATGGGCGTACGTCTGGTGTCCTTCGCGGTGCACTGGATCAAGGCCGAGATCCATGAGTTCATCCTGCGCAACTGGCGCATCGTCAAGGTCGCGACCACCAAGGCCCAGCGCAAGCTGTTCTTCAACCTGCGCAGCCAGAAGAAGCGTCTGGCCTGGCTGAACAACGATGAAGTGCATCGTGTCGCCGAAAGCCTGGGCGTCGAGCCGCGTGAAGTGCGCGAGATGGAAAGCCGCCTGAGCGGCCATGACATGGCCTTCGATCCTGCTGCTGAAGCGGACGACGACAGCGCGTTCCAATCGCCGGCGCATTACCTTGAAGATCACCGCTACGATCCGGCGATGCAGCTCGAGGACGCTGACTGGAGCGATAACTCCACCAGCAATCTGCACCAGGCCCTGAGCGGGCTGGATGATCGCAGCCGCGACATTCTCTATCAGCGCTGGCTGGCTGAAGAGAAGGCCACATTGCATGAGCTGGCCGAGAAGTACAGCGTATCGGCTGAGCGTATTCGCCAGCTCGAGAAGAATGCGATGAACAAGGTCAAGGCACTGATCGCAGCCTGATCGTCGCAGCAATGAAAAAACCGCCTGGCCCTGATGGGGCAGGCGGTTTTTTTGTCGCTGCTGAACGCCAGCGGCTAATTCACTGGCTGCGGCCTGCCTCAAGCTGCTGCAGGTAGTCGGCGCCACCCAGCTGGCTCATCTGCCGGCGAATCCAGCCTGCGCGGCTGGCAACATAGGTGCTCGGCCGGCCGGCATTCCACTTCAGCGGGCTGGGCAGCACTGCAGCCAGTTGCGCGGCCTGCTGGCGCGTCAGACGGCTGGCATCGACGCCAAAGTGGTAACGCGCTGCGGCCTGGGCGCCAAATACCCCAGGGCCCCATTCGACGCTGTTCAGGTACACCTCAAGGATCCGCTCCTTGGACCAGAACAGCTCGATCACCGCCGTGAACCAGGCTTCCAGGCCTTTGCGAAACCAGCTGCGGCCCGACCACAGGAACAGGTTCTTGGCTACCTGCTGGGTCAAGGTGCTCGCTCCGCGAATATTGCCGCCGCGCTCGTTATGGGCAAACGCTGCCTGAATCGCCGGGATGTCAAAACCCCAGTGGCTGGCAAATTTCTGGTCTTCACCGGCAATCACCGCAACCTTGAGGTCATCGGATATGCCCTGCCACGGCTGCCAGTCACGCTGCAGGTCGATCGGCTCGCCACTGAACCACGACTGCACCTTGCGCTCGACCATCAGCGCGGTGCCCGGTGGCGGCACCCAGCGCAGGACCAGAACCAGCACGATACTGCCGGCGGCAAACCAGAGCAGGGCGCGTACGCAGCGACGGATCAGGGATGACAGCATGGCGATGGCTTGGCCGGACCGATGGAACCGGCCATTATACAGACCCCTCTCGAGGAGTCCTCCCCATGCTTCGAAGCTTCCTCATGCTGGCCGCGTTTTTTGCCTTCACCGGTGTCGCCCTCGGTGCGTTTGCCGCGCACGGCCTGAAAAACCGCCTGACTGCCGACTACCTGGCGATCTTTCATACCGGTGTGACCTATCAGCTGGTGCATGCCCTGGCGCTGTTTGGCGTTGCCCTGCTGGCTGCGCATCTGCCAGGGCGGCTGGTCGGCTGGGCCGGTTGTCTGTTCGCCGTGGGCATCGTGCTGTTCTCCGGTAGCCTTTACCTGCTGACCCTGACCGGCGTGAGCAAGCTGGGCATGATCACCCCCATCGGCGGCCTGTGCTTCCTTGCCGGCTGGCTGTGCCTGGGCTTGGCGGCGTGGCGGCTGGGCTGACCGGCTGGTCCACAATCGCGACTAATGGCGGCTGTCGCCCTTGGGTTCAGAGGTTGATCGGGGCTAGAATGCGGGCCCCAAAGAACAACGGTGGCCGTGTGCATGCGCATTCAATTGAACGGTGAACCCTACGAAGTGCCTGCCGGTGAGAGCGTTGCCGGCTTGCTCGCGCGGCTGGAGCTGACTGGGCGCCGGGTGGCTGTCGAGCTCAATCTCGATATCGTGCCGCGCAGCCAGCACGACAGCACGCTGCTAAACGAAGGTGATCAGCTCGAAGTGGTGCACGCCATCGGCGGCGGCTAGTCGCCTGACGTTCACCTGCAAGTCCCGCAACCTTTCCAGAGGAACAACGATGAGCAATGTTCGTAGCGACAAGCCCTTCATCCTGGCCGGGCGCACGTTCCAGTCGCGCCTGCTGGTTGGCACCGGCAAGTACCGTGACATGGAAGAAACCCGCCTGGCCATCGAAGCCTCGGGTGCCGAGATCGTCACAGTCGCCGTGCGCCGCACCAACCTGGGCCAGATCCCGGGCGAGCCGAACCTGCTCGACGTGCTGCCACCCGACCGCTACACCATCCTGCCCAACACCGCTGGCTGCTACGACGCAATCGAAGCCGTGCGTACCTGCCGCCTGGCCCGTGAGCTGCTCGATGGCCACAACCTGGTCAAGCTGGAAGTGCTCGCCGACCAGAAGACCCTGTTCCCCAATGTGATCGAAACCCTCAAGGCCGCCGAAGTGCTGGTCAAGGAAGGTTTCGACGTGATGGTCTACACCAGTGATGACCCAATCATCGCGCGTCAGCTGGCAGAGATCGGCTGCATCGCGGTGATGCCGCTGGCGGGCCTGATCGGTACCGGCCTGGGCATTTGCAACCCGTACAACCTGCAGATCATCCTTGAAGAATCCAAGGTGCCGGTGCTGGTCGATGCCGGCGTCGGTACCGCTTCCGATGCCACCATCGCCATGGAAATGGGCTGCGAGGCGGTGCTGATGAACTCGGCCATCGCCCACGCCCAGCAACCGGTGCTGATGGCCGAAGCCATGAAATACGCTATCAATGCGGGTCGTCTGGCTTATCTGGCCGGGCGTATGCCGAAAAAACTGTATGCCAGCGCCTCGTCGCCGCTGGATGGTCTGATCAAGTAAGAGTTTCTGATGACTGAATCGCAAGATACGCCGATCCCCGCTGACGGCGAAGAGCGCCCGCACCGCCGCATCAAGAGTTTCGTGATGCGCGCTGGGCGCATGACCGAAGGCCAGCAACGTGGTCTTGATCAGGGCGCGCCCCTGTTCGTGCTACCGCTGGCCGACAGCCCGGTCGATTACGACCAGGTATTCGGCCGCTCGGCGCCGCGCACCCTGGAAATCGGCTTCGGCATGGGGCACTCGCTGCTGGAGATGGCTGCTGCCGCACCAGAGCAGGACTTCATCGGCGTCGAAGTGCACCGCCCGGGTGTTGGCGCGCTGCTCAATGGCGTGCTGACCCAGGGGCTGCAGAATCTGCGGGTGTACGACTGCGATGCGATCGAAGTGCTCAACCGCTGTGTCGCGGATAACAGCCTTGATCGCTTGATGCTGTTCTTCCCGGACCCGTGGCACAAGGCTCGTCACCACAAGCGCCGCATCGTCCAACTGGAGTTCGCCGAACTGGTGCGCAGCAAGCTCAAGCCGGGTGGCGTTTTCCATATGGCCACCGACTGGGAACCGTATGCCGAGTACATGCTGGAAGTGATGAGCGCCGCGCCGGGCTATCGCAACCAGGCCGAGGATGGCACCTATGTACCGCGCCCCACAGAGCGGCCGATCACCAAGTTCGAACGCCGTGGCGAACGACTTGGGCATGGCGTCTGGGATTTGAAGTTCGAGAAGGTTGACTGATACCGGCGTCGGCTGAATTGGGGGCGCTGTGCGCCCC
>NZ_JACDIU010000023.1:0-35008 GCF_014525325.1 Pseudomonas sp. EZ-C24
GCCCCGCGCTTTGCATTGCGCCGGCAACCCCGGAGGAACACCCGCGCCGACTACACTGTCCATCGAATAGCCGTTGCACTTCATCCTGCCTTGCGCGCCGCGGTGAGGTGCAGTCCCTTGCCACGACAAGAGCAGGACCACCCGCCATGTTCGATCTCAGCAAGTACCCCACCGCCCTCGCCGTCAGCCAGGCCGCCGAGCTCAGCGCCGACGACTATCAACGCCTCTATCGACAGTCGATCGATGACCCGGACAGCTTCTGGGCCGAGCAAGCCAAGCGGCTGGACTGGATCAAGCCCTGGAGCAGCGTGCAACAGGCCGACCTTGCCAGCGGCGATGCCAAATGGTTCGCCGGCGGCAAGCTCAACGTCAGCTACAACTGCATCGACCGCCACCTGGCCAAACGGGGTGAGCAGACCGCGCTGCTCTGGGAAGGCGACGACCCCAAGGATTCGCAGGCCATCAGCTACCGCGAGCTGCACCGCCAGGTCTGCCGCCTGGCCAACGCACTGAAGGCGCGCGGGGTGAGCAAGGGCGATCGGGTGTGCATCTACATGCCGATGATCCCTGAGGCGGCTTACGCCATGCTTGCCTGCAGCCGCATCGGCGCGATCCACTCGGTGGTATTTGGTGGCTTCTCGCCCGACGCCCTGCGCGACCGCATCCTGGATGCCGACTGCCGCACGGTGATTACCGCTGATGAAGGCGTGCGGGGCGGCAAACGTGTACCGCTCAAGCAGAACGTCGACAAGGCCCTGGCCAGCTGCCCGGCCGTCAGCAGCGTATTCGTGGTGCGCCGCACCGGTGGTGAAGTGGCCTGGGACAACCCGCGCGACCTCTGGTACCACACCGCCACCGAGCTTGCCGGTGACGACTGCCCACCCGAGCCGATGGATGCCGAAGACCCGCTGTTCATCCTGTATACCTCCGGCAGCACCGGCAAACCCAAAGGCGTGCTGCACACCACCGGCGGCTATCTGCTGCAGGCCGCGATGACCTTCAAGGTGGTATTCGATTACCGCGACGGCGAAGTGTTCTGGTGCACCGCCGATGTCGGCTGGGTCACCGGCCACAGCTATATCGTCTATGGCCCGCTGGCCAACGGGGCGATCTCGCTGATGTTCGAAGGCGTGCCCAACTACCCCGACAGCTCGCGTTTCTGGCAGGTCATCGACAAGCATCAGGTGAATATCTTCTACACCGCCCCTACCGCCCTGCGCGCCCTGATGCGCGAAGGCCCAGGCCCCCTACAGGACACCTCGCGGGAAAGCCTGCGCCTGCTCGGCAGTGTCGGCGAGCCGATCAACCCGGAAGCCTGGGAGTGGTACTTTCATCAGGTTGGCAAAGAACGCTGCCCGATCGTCGACACCTGGTGGCAGACCGAAACCGGCGGCATCATGCTCAGCCCGCTGCCGGGCAATGGGCAGATCAAACCGGGTTGCGCCACCCAGCCGATGTTTGGCGTGCAACCGGTACTACTCGATGACAAAGGCGCAGTGATCGACGGGCCAGGTTCGGGCCTGCTGGCAATCAAAGCCAGCTGGCCGGCGCAGATCCGCAGCGTCTACGGCGACCAGCAACGCATGGTCGACACCTACTACAAGCCTTTCGCCGGCTATTACTTCACTGGCGACGGCGCCCGCCGCGACGCCGATGGCGACTACTGGATCACCGGGCGAGTC
The DNA here is from genome assembly GCF_014525325.1 of Pseudomonas sp. EZ-C24. NCBI lineage: Bacteria > Pseudomonadati > Pseudomonadota > Gammaproteobacteria > Pseudomonadales > Pseudomonadaceae > Pseudomonas > Pseudomonas sp. EZ-C24. The sequence goes on from NZ_JACDIU010000023.1 coordinate 1,683, forward strand.
GATGATGTGATCAACGTCTCCGGCCACCGGATCGGTACGGCAGAAGTGGAAAGCGCGCTGGTGCTGCACGACGGCATCGCCGAGGCGGCCGTGGTCGGCTATCCGCACGACCTCAAGGGCCAGGGTATCTATGCCTTCGTCACGCCGATGAATGGCGTGAGCGCAGACGACGCCCTCAAGGCTGAACTGCTGGCGTTGGTCAGCAAGGAGATCGGCAGCTTCGCCAAACCGGAGATGATTCAGTGGGCACCGGCCCTGCCCAAGACCCGCTCGGGCAAGATCATGCGGCGTATACTGCGCAAGATCGCCTGCAACGAGCTGGACTCGCTGGGTGACACCTCGACCCTGGCCGATGCCAGCGTCGTGCAGGGCTTGATCGATACTCGCCTCAACCAATAGCTAGAGGTGGCCCATGGCGGGCTGCCGCGCATTGCAGGTCGCCATGGAAGCCTTACGCCGTCGTATCGAAACCCAGGTCATGAGCCTGACTGGCCTGGCCCTCGGCCAGCTTGACCTGGAGTCACCCAAGGGTGACCCCGGCCTGTTTGGCCCCGACAGCGTCAGTTGGCAGGTACACGGCGATTTCCCGAGCATGCTGGTCGGCGGTATCAGTGCCTTGATGCTGCAACTGCTGCACCCGCTGGCCCTGGCCGGGGTGTGGGATCACTCCAACTTTCGCGAAGACCTGCTCGGGCGCCTGCGCCGCACCAGCCAATTCATCTCCGGCACCACCTTTGGCTCGACCCGCGACGCCAACTGGTTGATCGAGAAGGTACGCACCATCCACCTCAAAGTCGTCGGCACCGCCGCCGATGGCCGGCCTTATGCCGCCAGTGACCCGGACCTGCTGACCTGGGTGCACGTTGCCGAAGTCAGCAGTTTCATGGCCGCCCACCTGCGTTACCGCAACCCGCATCTGGCGCAGGCTGATCAGGACGCGTACTACAACGAAATCGCCCTGATCGCCGAGCGCCTCGGCGCGCGCGACGTGCCACGCTCCTGTGCGCAAATCGAGGCCTACCTGCAACGCATGCGTCCGCAGTTGCGCTGCGATGCGCGCAGCCTGGAGGTGATCGATATCCTGCTCAAGGCACCGGCGCCAAGCCGCCTGGCAGCCCCCGTGGGCAAGCTGATGCTGCGGGCGGGCATCGAACTGTTACCAGGCTGGGGCCGGGATATGCTTGAGCTGCAACAAGGGCCACTGAGCCGGCGCTTGATCCGGGTAGGTATCGAGCGCACCGCGCCAGTCCTGCGCTGGGCCATGCGCGACAGCTCGGCGCACCGCGCGCGGCGGCGAATGGGCATCGAATAAGGTCATTCGGCTGATTCTGCGGAACCGATTTAACGTGCCATACTCCGAGCACTCCCGCTCGGACAGACGATGCTGCACATGCCCAAAGGATTGACTCGCGCCCTCGGCGCCATGCTGGCCCTCGTGGCCTTGTACAGCCTGCTCGGCTTCTTCATCCTTCCAGGCATTGGCCTACGCATTGCCAATCAACAGCTGGCCCAATACGCGACGGTGCCGGCGCATCTGCAACGCATCGAATTCAACCCGTTCAGCCTAGAGCTGACCCTGTGGGGTTTGCAGGTCGGCGAGCCGGGCAAAGAGCAACTGGGTTTTGAGCGTTTGTACGCCAACCTGTCGCTGGACAGCCTGTGGAGCGGCGCCCTGCACCTGGATGCAGTGGAGCTGGACAAACCGCGCAACGAAATCCTCTTCGGCAAAAACGGCAGCCTCAACCTGACTCAGCTGTTCAAACTGCCGCCCAGCGAAGCCAAGCCAGACGAGCCAGCCAGCGACCCGTTCCCGCTGCGTATCGGCAGCATCAAGCTCACTGAAGGCTACCTGCACTTCCAGGACCTGCGCCCGAGCGAGCCGATCGAGTTTCTTTACGACTCGATGAATTTCGAGCTAAAGAACCTCAGCACCCTCCCCGACGACAGCGCCGACATGACCTTGGTCGCCGTCGGCCCCGCCGGTGGGCGGATCGACTGGAAAGGCACACTCGGCCTGGCGCCGATCAGCTCGCAAGGCACCCTGAAAATCACCGACGGCAACATGAAGGCGTTCTGGCCTTACGTGCGTGACGCGGTGCCGCTGGTGCTGGAAGAAGGCGTGATCAGCCTCGATACCCACTACACGCTCAACCTGTCGAAACAGACCGAGCTGCTGCTCGACAACACTCAGGTACGCATCGCGCCGTTCGCCATCAAGGCACCGGACGGCAGGCAACTGGCGCGACTGGCCAGTCTCGAAGTCAGCGAAACCTCGATCGATCTGGCCAAGCAACTGGTCACCGTAGGCAAGATCCGCAGCAGCAAGCTGGAGACCTGGGCCGCCTTGGAAAAGGACGGCCAGCTCGACTGGCAGACGCTGTTCGCCAGCCAGCCAGCCAAAGCTACCCCCCAGGAGAAAGCCGAACCTGCCGCGGCCGAGCCGACAGCTCAGGAAAAAGCAGCCGCCGCGCCGAGCAAGCCGTGGCAAGTACTGCTCAAGGACGTTCAAGCGCGCGATTACATGATTCACCTGGCAGACCGCAGCCAGAAAGAACCGGTCACCCTGGATGTCGGCCCGCTCAACCTCGACATGCAGGGCTATGACAGCCTCAACAAGTCGCCGTTTACCCTCAAACTGGATACCGCCGTCGGCAAGCAAGGCAAACTGCAAGCCTCCGGCCAGGTCAACCTGGCGCCGGTCACCGCCAAGCTCGATGTCAGCACCCGCGACATCGACCTGCGCATCGCCCAGGCCTACATCAGCCCGTTCATTCAGCTTGAACTGCGCAGCGGCATGCTCGCCAGCGAGCTCAAGGTCGATCTGCAAAATACGGCGCCGCTGGCCTTTACCGTCACCGGTACCGCAACCGTCAACCAGTTGCATACCCTCGACACGATCAAGGACCGCGACTTCGTCAAATGGCAGCAGCTCGACCTCAATAGGTTGTCATACGTGCACGGCGATGCTCTGACCATCGACCAAGTCAAGCTGCTGCAGCCATATGCGCGTTTCATCATCAACGAAGACCGCACCACCAACGTTGATGACCTGCTGATTCCGCAGCCAGCCGGCGCTACCAAAAGCACCGCAGAAAAACCGGTGACTCCCAGCAACAGCAAGCCACTGGGCATTCGTATCGGCAAGATCGACATCAACGACGGCTCGGCCAACTTTGCCGACCTGACCCTGACGCCAAACTTCGCCACAGCCGTGCAGCAGCTCAATGGCCAGGTCGGCACCATCGACAACCGCCAGCCAGCGCCGGCCAAGGTCGATATCAAGGGCAAGGTCGACCGCTATGCACCGGTCACCATCAAGGGCGCGCTCAACCCGTTCAACCCGATGGCCAGCCTGGACATCGCCACCAGCTTCAAACGCGTCGAGCTGACCACACTGACGCCCTACTCCGGCAAGTTTGCCGGCTTTCGCATTCGCAAGGGCCGGCTCAACCTGGACGTGCACTACCTGATCACCAATGGCCAGCTCAAGGCAGAAAACAAGCTGGTGATCGAGCAACTGCAACTGGGTGAGAAGGTCGACAGCCCCGACGCCGTCGACCTGCCGATCCGCCTGGCGGTGGCGCTGCTCAAGGACACCGACGGCACCATCTCGATCGAGCTGCCGGTGACCGGCGACCTCAACAACCCGCAGTTCAGCGTCATGCCTATCGTTTGGCAAACCCTGCGCAATCTGGTCCTGCGTGCCGCCCAGGCGCCGTTCAAGTTCATTGGCGGGCTGGTCTCCGGCGGCAGCTCGCAGGACCTGGGTACGGTCGCGTTCAGCGCCGGCTCCAGCGACCTCAGCGGCGATGCCCAAGCGGCCCTGGACAAACTGGCGACCGCGCTCAACGAACGCCCTGAATTGCGCCTGGAGATCGAAGGCACCAGCGCCCAGACCAGCGATGGCCCGTTGATCGCCGAGCAGCGCCTGGAGCGTGAGTATCAGTCGATCTGGTACAAGATCCTGCAGCGCCGCGGCGACAAGGTGCCGGCCAATGCGTCGATGCTGGTGGTGGATGCTGACGACAAGCCGGCGATGCTCGAAGGTATCTACCGCACCCGCCTGAAACAACAGCCGCCTGCTGAATGGCAGCAGCTGGGGCGTGAGGAGCGTAGCGCCAAGCTGCGTGAGGCGGTGATCAAGTCCTGGGCCGAGAGCGCTGCGCTGCTGCGCCAGTTGGGCCAGGCGCGGGCCGGTAATATCAAGGATTACCTGGTCGACAAAGGCAAGTTGGCGGATGACCGGGTGTACTTCATCGATACCACGCTGGGCCAGGCCGAATCGGATGGGCGCGTGATCACGCCGATGCACCTGGATGCCGAATAAGCGTCTGCATTGAGCGCAACAACGAAAAAGCCCCGGCATGTGCCGGGGCTTTTCGTTATGCGTTGGCCAGATCCATCTAGCCTGCGCAGCAATCCTTATTCGGCTTTCAGACCAGCAGCCGAGACGTCTTTAACGCCTTTGATAGCCTTGGTGATTGCTACTGCACGCTCTTTTTGCGAATCGGTGACTTTCACATCGGACGACAGCGAAACTACGCCTTGATTGGTTTCGACTTTGATATCGCCGCCTGGGATGCCTTTCTCGGTCAGCAGATCAGCTTTGACCTTGGTGGTGATCCAGGTATCGGAGCCATCTTGCTTGGCGCTGTCGACAGTGTTGGCAGCCAGCATAACTGGAGCCTGAACGGCTTGCTGAGCGAAAGCAGCGTTAGCCATGGTCAGAGTCAGAGCGGTAGCAGTAGCGGCAGCAATAGCGAACTTCTTCATACGGGTCACTCCTGTTGTCGAAAGGTCTGCGCCGAGTCAGTTGGCGTCAGATGAATAGACTATTGCAGGGGCTGTGCCAACTTTTCAAAGGCCATAAAACCAATATAAATCAGTAACTTATCAATTTTCTGAAATCCACTCTCTCGTGCATTTTGCAAGCCGGAGCAAAATCCTGCATGCAAGATGCATGTACCCCAGAGTTTTCGCTATCTCGAAATGGGCGCGGAAAATGTAGGAGCGGCCTTGTGTCGCGAAAGGGGTGCGCAGCGCCCCCGCCAATTCTGCGGCGTTGCCTAAATTGTAGGACCGCTACGCAGCACTTTCGCGACACAAGGCCGCTCCTACACGGGGCAGTGTTTGACAAATAAAAAGGGCCGCTGTGTGACCCATCGCGACCCGAGATCGCAATGGGCCGCACAGCGGCCCCTATGCGCTGAACATCAGCGCAACCCCGAAGGGTTTATTTCATACCACTACAGCTGGCTTAAACGCCGGAAGCCTTGGCTGCCGCAACGTCTTTGATCGACAGCTTGATACGGCCGCGGTTGTCCACGTCCAGTACCAGTACTTCAACCTCTTCGCCTTCTTTCAGCACGTCGGTGACCTTCTCTACGCGCTCATTGCTGAGCATCGAGATGTGCACCAGGCCGTCTTTGCCAGGCAGGATGTTGACGAATGCGCCGAAGTCGACGATGCGTTCAACCTTGCCGACGTAGATCTTGCCGATCTCGGCCTCGGCAGTGATACCCAGGACGCGCTGGCGAGCTGCTTCAGCGGCTTCTTTGGTTTCGCCGAAGATCTTGATCGAGCCGTCGTCTTCGATATCGATCGAAGCCTTGGTCTCTTCACAGATACCACGGATGGTCGCGCCGCCTTTACCGATAACGTCACGGATCTTGTCGGTGTCGATCTTCATGGCGATCATGGTCGGCGCGTTGGCCGACAGCTCGGTACGCGAAGTACCAATGATCTGGTTCATCTGGCCGAGGATGTTCAGGCGCGCTTCCAGGGCCTGGCCCAGGGCGATTTCCATGATCTCTTCGGTGATGCCGTTGATCTTGATGTCCATCTGCAGCGCGGTAACACCTTTGGCGGTACCGGCTACCTTGAAGTCCATGTCGCCGAGGTGGTCTTCGTCACCGAGGATGTCGGTGAGGATGGCGAACTTGTCGCCTTCCTTGACCAGGCCCATGGCGATACCGGCAACTGGCGCCTTCATCGGCACACCAGCGTCCATCAGGGCCAGGGAAGCACCGCAGACCGACGCCATCGAGCTCGAACCGTTCGACTCGGTGATTTCCGATACCACACGGATGGTGTACGGGAACACGTCAGCAGCAGGCAGCATGGCCTGAACCGAACGACGGGCCAGACGGCCGTGACCGATTTCGCGACGGCCAGCACCACCCATACGACCACACTCACCTACCGAGAACGGTGGGAAGTTGTAGTGCAGCATGAACGGGTCTTTCTTCTCGCCTTCGAGGGTGTCGAGCAGCTGAGCATCACGCGCAGTACCCAGGGTCGCAACGACCAGGGCCTGGGTTTCGCCACGGGTGAACAGTGCCGAACCGTGGGTCTTCGGCAGAACGCCGACTTCGATGTTCAGCGGGCGTACAGTCTTGGTGTCGCGACCGTCGATACGTGGCTTGCCGTTGACGATATTTTCGCGCACGGTGCGGTATTCGATTTCGCCAAAGATTTCTTTGACCACGGAAGCCGAAGGCTGGCCTTCTTCACCGGAGAACTTGGCGATCGCCTGATCACGCAGCTCGCCCAGACGCGCATAGCGGTCGGCCTTGACGGTGATGGTGTAGCCCTGCGAGATGCCTTCGCCGAATTCAGCGCGGATGGCGTTGAACAGCTCGGTGTTGGCAACGGCTGGTTTCCAGTCCCAGGTCGGCTTGGCAGCTTCGGCAGCCAGCTCTTTGACAGCCTGGATGACCGACTGGAATTCGTCGTGGGCGAACAGTACGGCGCCCAGCATCTGGTCTTCGGTCAGCTCTTTGGCTTCCGATTCAACCATCAGCACAGCGCTGTCGGTACCGGCTACGACCATGTCCAGGCTCGAGGCAGCCAGTTGCTCGTAGGTTGGGTTCAGCAGGTAGCCGGTGCTTTCATGGAAGGCAACACGGGCGGCGCCGATCGGGCCTTCGAACGGAATGCCGGAGATCGCCAGGGCAGCCGAAGTACCGATCATCGCAGCGATGTCCGGATCGGTTTTCTTGCTGGTCGACACGACGGTGCAGACAACCTGCACTTCGTTCATGAAGCCTTCTGGGAACAGCGGACGGATCGGACGGTCGATCAGGCGCGAGGTCAGCGTCTCTTTCTCGGAAGGACGGCCTTCACGCTTGAAGAAACCACCAGGGATCTTGCCAGCGGCGTAGGTTTTTTCCTGGTAGTGCACGGACAGCGGGAAGAAGCCTTTGCTTGGGTCTGCGTGCTTGGCACCGACCACGGTCACCAGCACGGTGACATCGTTATCGACGGTGACCAGGACTGCGCCGGTGGCCTGACGGGCAATGCGGCCCGTTTCGAGGGTAACGGTCGATTGACCGAACTGGAATTTCTTGATTACCGGGTTCACGGTTTCCTACCTTTTCAATGGCTCTGGGGGAACTGGTTTCTTGCGAATTCTTGGGCAGAACGGGGAATCGGCCCCATTGACCGTCCAGATACAACTCGAGGCTGGGAGCCTGGTTGCCGGGCGGATAAACCGCTCGGCAAGACCAGGCTGCCAACCTCGAAGATACGCATGACGAGCCCGTCGGCAACGCTGAAGCAGCGCTGCCAAAGCTTGCGACCCGCCACGCCCACCACTAGCCAGGCCGCTATTAGCGACGCAGGCCCAGACGACCGATCAGGGTGCTGTAACGGGTGGTGTCTTTGCCCTTCAGGTAGTCCAGCAGCTTACGACGCTGGTTAACCATACGGATCAGGCCACGACGCGAGTGGTGGTCTTTACCGTTGATCTTGAAGTGACCTTGCAGTTTGTTGATGTTGGCAGTCAGCAGTGCAACCTGCACTTCTGGGCTACCGGTGTCGCCGACGGCTTGCTGGTAGTCGGTAACGATTTGTGCTTTTTCTTCAACGCTGAGGGCCATTTGGCATCTCCAGTTAAACGGATCCCGCAAGCGGGGTCCAATAGGCCAGGGACGAACCCTGTATTAATAAAAGAGCTGTGACCGTGCCTACTGACAGCCACCCTCGTGTCTTGCCCTGTCGGCTCATGCCGGCAACGCAAGTATCGGTCATTCCGACCGAATCAAGCGACGTGGCGCAACGCGCCCGTCTTCGCTCACTTCACCGATACCGATGAAGCGACCATTGTGATCCTGCACCCGGACCATGCCGAATTGCGGCGCATCCGGTGCACGTACTGCCTGGCCATGCAGCCAGTAGAACGAGCTGTGCTCTGACAACTGCACCACAGGCCAGTCGAGCAGACCGCTGTCGGACGGCATCAGGAAGCGATCGAGCGCTTCGTTGCCACCGTCGGCGTGGGCTTGCTCGAGCTCTTCGAGGGTCACTGTCTGTGCCAGCTCGAAGGGCCCAGCCTGGGTCCGACGCAGCTCGGCAACATAAGCGCCACAGCCCAACACTTCACCAATATCCTCCACCAGGGTGCGGATATAGGTGCCTTTGGTGCAATTTACCGTCAGACGCGCACGGGTGCCTTCGCACTCGAGCAGCTCCAAGCGGTTAATAGTAACAGAACGCGCCTCGCGCTCCACTACCTCTCCCGCACGGGCCAGTTTGTACAAGGGCTGGCCATCACGCTTGAGGGCCGAGTACATCGGCGGTATCTGGCTGATCGGGCCGCGAAATTGAGGCAGGGCTGCCTCGATGTCGGCGCGACCAACGGTCACCTCACGGGTCTGCAGGACCTCACCTTCGGCGTCCGCCGTGGTGGTGGTCTGCCCCATCTGCATGACGGTTTCGTAGCCCTTGTCGGAATCGAGCAGGTACTGCGAAAACTTGGTCGCTTCGCCAAAGCACAGCGGCAGCACGCCACTGGCCAGTGGGTCGAGGCTGCCGGTGTGACCGGCCTTCTCGGCATTGAGCAACCAGCGGACCTTTTGCAACGCTGCGTTGGAGGTAAACCCCAACGGTTTGTCGAGCAGGATGATGCCGCTGACGTCGCGGCGGATTCGTTTGACCTGGGCCACCGATTACTCCTTGGTGTCCGGCTCGACGGGATCCTGGTGCTGGCGGTCTTCTGCCACGGCACGCTCGATCAGTGCCGACAGGTGAACCCCGCGGCTGACGCTCTCATCGTAATGGAAGTGCAGTTGCGGCACGCTGCGCAGCTGCATCGAGCGGCCCAGGTGCAGACGCAGGAAGCTCGCCGCGTTGTTCAACGCCTTGACCGACTGCTTGACCGCATCAGGTTCCTCTTCCTGGCCCATGACGGTGATGAACACCTTGGCATGGCCCACGTCGCGGCTGACGTCGACGGCGGTGATGGTCACCAGGCCGACGCGTGGATCTTTCACTTCACGGCGGATCAGCTCGGCAAGCTCGCGCTGCATCTGATCGCCAATGCGTTGGGTACGGCTGTATTCTTTTGCCATTCGTTGCTACCTGTAACTTAAAGCGGCAAACGCCCGGCCAGGCGTGAAGCCTGACCGGGCGCTACCTGCAGAGGCGTTGCCAACCGCCCTGGGGCGGGGCATCTGCCAGCTCGACCCTTACAGGGTACGAGCCACCTGGACTTTCTCGAAGACTTCGATCTTGTCGCCGACCTTGACGTCGTTGTAGCTCTTGACGCCAATACCGCACTCCATGCCGGCACGAACTTCGGCAGCGTCGTCCTTGAAGCGACGCAGCGATTCCAGCTCGCCTTCGAAGATCACAACGTCTTCGCGCAGAACGCGGATCGGACGGTTGCGGTACACGGTACCTTCGATGACCATACAGCCAGCGACGGCGCCGAACTTCGGCGAACGGAACACATCACGTACTTCTGCAACGCCCAGGATGTTCTCGCGAACATCACTGCCGAGCATGCCGGTCAGGGCTTTCTTGACGTCTTCGATGATGTCGTAGATCACGTTGTAGTAACGCATATCCAGACCTTCCTGCTCGACGATCTTGCGCGCGCCGGCATCGGCCCGCACGTTGAAGCCGAACAGCACCGCGTTGGACGCCAGGGCCAGGTTGGCATCGCTCTCGGTGATACCACCGACACCGCCACCAATCACACGGACCTGCACCTCGTCGTTGCCCAGACCGCCGAGCGAACCCTGCAGTGCTTCCAGGGAGCCACGAACATCGGTCTTGAGGACGATGTTGAGGGTCTTCTTCTCTTCCTGACCCATGGTCTCGAAGATGTTTTCCAGCTTGCCGGCGTGAGCACGGGCCAGCTTGACCTCGCGGTATTTGCCTTGACGGAACAGGGCAACTTCGCGGGCTTTCTTCTCGTCGCCAACTACCGACAGCTCGTCACCAGCTTCCGGAGTGCCATCGAGGCCGAGGATCTCGACCGGGATCGATGGGCCGGCTTCTTTGACTGGCTTGCCGTTCTCGTCAAGCATGGCACGCACGCGGCCATAGTTGGAGCCGACCAGGACCATGTCGCCCTGACGCAGCGTACCGTCCTGAACCAGGATGGTAGCGACCGGGCCGCGGCCCTTGTCGAGACGCGATTCAACAACCACACCACGACCAGGCGCGGTTGGGGTAGCCGACAGCTCGAGGATCTCGGCCTGCAACAGAACGGCTTCAAGCAGTTCGTCGACGCCGGTACCCATCTTCGCCGAAACCTTGACGAATGGAGTGTCGCCACCCCAGTCCTCGGAGGTCACGCCTTCTACCGACAGTTCGTTACGAATGCGGTCGAGGTCAGCGCCTGGCTTGTCGATCTTGTTCACTGCAACAACCAGTGGCACACCAGCGGCTTTCGCATGCTGAACAGCTTCACGGGTCTGCGGCATCACGCCGTCGTCCGCCGCCACCACCAGGATGACGATGTCGGTCGCCTTGGCACCACGGGCACGCATCTGAGTAAACGCGGCGTGACCAGGGGTGTCGAGGAAGGTGACCATGCCACGGTCGGTTTCGACGTGGTAGGCACCGATGTGCTGGGTGATACCACCGGCTTCGCCAGCAGCAACCTTGGCACGACGGATGTAGTCGAGCAGCGAGGTTTTACCGTGGTCGACGTGGCCCATTACGGTCACGACCGGAGCACGCGAGGTGACTTCACCTTCGAACTTCAGCGATTCGGCCAGGGAATCTTCCAGCGCGGTGTCGCTGACCAGCGTGACCTTGTGGCCCAGCTCTTCAGCTACCAGCTGTGCAGTTTCCTGGTCGAGGACCTGGTTGATGGTGACCGGAGTACCCATCTTGAACATGAACTTGACCACTTCAGCGCCTTTGACGGACATCTGGTTGGCCAGCTCGGAGACGGTGATGGTCTCGCCGATGCTCACGGCACGGATAACCGGGCCGGTAGGGCTCTGGAAGCCATGCTGATTGCGCTTCTTCAGTTTGCCCTTGCCACGGCCACCGCGACGGAAGCCATCGCTTTCTTCTTCGGTGGTACGCGGAGCAGCACGCGGAGTCGGGGTCTTTTCTTTCTCTTTGACCTTGACCTTGACCGACACGCGCGGCGCTTCGCCACGGCCGCGACGGTCTTCGTTGCGGGCACGGTCTTCGGTGCGGCGCACTTCTTCTTTCTTGCGCTCGGCGGCGCGAACCGCTGCTTCCTCGGTCAGAGGCTCTTGCGGCGCAGCTGCCGGGGCCGGTGCAGCGGCTGCAGGAGCAGCGGCTGCAACAGGCTCAGGCTTGCTAGCAACAGCACCCTGCGGGGCGTCACGCTCGGCGATACGCTGACGCGAATCGATGTTGGCTTTTTCGCGTGCGGCGTTTTCAGCCACGCGACGCTCTTCCAGCTCACGCGCCTGCTCAGCCTGGATTTCTTCCGGGCTGCGCTGAACGAAAACTTTCTTCTTGCGTACTTCTACGCTGATGCTCTTGCTACCGGCTACACGCAGGGTGCTAGTGGTTTTGCGCTGCAAGGTAATCTTGCGCGGCTCTTCCGCTTTAGCCTTGTGGCTGCTCTTCAGATGAGTCAGCAAAGCCTGCTTCTCATTGTCGGTCACTACCTGACCGGCGTCGGTGTGCGGCAAACCCGCCTCACGCATCTGCTGCAGCAGGCGCTCAACCGGTGCAGCGACCTCTTGGGCCAATTCTTTCACCGTGACTTGCGTCATGCACTTCTCTCCTCAGGCCGCGCCTAATTACTCGAACCAGTGGGCTCGGGCGGCCATGATCAACTTGCCGGCACGCTCTTGGTCGATGCCGTCGATGTCGAGCAGGTCGTCAATCGACTGCTCGGCCAGGTCTTCGCGGGTAACCACGCCGCGCACCGCCAGTTCAACCGCCAGGTCATTGTCCATACCCTCAAGAGAGAGCAGGTCTTCGGCCGGATGGGCGTCTGCCAGTTTTTCCTCGGTAGCGATGGCTTTGGTCAACAGGCGGTCCTTGGCACGAGCGCGAAGCTCGTTGACGATATCCTCGTCAAAGCCATCGATGTTGAGCATTTCTTCCAACGGTACGTAGGCAATTTCTTCCAGGCTGGTGAAGCCTTCGTCGACCAGCACCTGGGCCAGTTCTTCATCGACTTCCAGCTCGTCGACAAAGTTGCGCAGGATGTCGCCAGTCTCGGCTTGCTGCTTGGCCTGGATGTCCTTCTCGGTCATCACGTTCAGGGTCCAGCCGGTAAGCTGGCTTGCCAGACGAACGTTCTGACCACCACGACCGATGGCCTGGGCCAGGTTGTCCTCGCCAACAGCGATGTCCATGGCGTGGGCATCTTCATCGACGATGATCGCCGCGACTTCAGCCGGCGACATGGCGTTGATGACGAACTGCGCTGGGTTCTCGTCCCAAAGGACGATATCCACACGCTCACCGCCCAACTCGCCGGACACCGCCTGCACACGCGAACCGCGCATGCCGATACAGGCACCTTGCGGGTCGATGCGCTTGTCCTTGGAGCGAACGGCGATCTTGGCGCGCGAACCCGGGTCACGGGAAGCGGCCATGACCTCGATGAGGCCTTCGGCAATTTCCGGCACTTCGATAGTGAACAGTTCGATCAGCATCTGTGGCGCAGTGCGCGACAGGATCAGCTGCGGACCGCGGTTCTCGGTGCGGATTTCCTTCAACAGTGCGCGCAAGCGCACACCGACACGGAAGGTCTCGCGTGGAATGATGTCTTCACGAGCCAGCAATGCTTCGGCATTGTTGCCCAGGTCGACGATAACGTTGTCGCGGGTGACCTTCTTGACGGTGCCGGAGATGATCTCGCCCACGCGTTCGCGGTAAGCGTCGACCACCTGGGCGCGCTCGGCCTCGCGGACTTTCTGCACGATGACCTGCTTGGCGGTCTGAGCGGCGATACGACCGAACTCGATCGAGTCGATCTTCTCCTCGATCACGTCACCAACCTTGGCTTCAGGGTGGGTCTCGTGGATCTTGTCCAGCCAGGTTTCGATCGCCGGATCATCAAGATCCTGCTCATCGACCACGGTCCAGCGACGGAAGGTCTCGTAGTTACCGGTGTGGCGGTTGATTTCCACACGCAGGTCGACTTCGTCTTCAAAACGTTTTTTGGTTGCAGTGGCCAGAGCCACTTCCAGCGCTTCGAAGATCACGCCCGGTGGGACGCCCTTCTCGTTGGATACCGATTCAACAACCAGCAGTACTTCTTTGCTCATCGTACGCCTCGCCTTGCGCAAGCCATTGGGTCCGGTCTAGTCACCGGGCCCGGCACGTCTCAGTCAAAACTGGGAATAATATTGGCCTTTTCGATCGAGTCGATCGGTAGCAGGAACTCTTGATCATCGACCTGGACGATCACATCCTGTTCCTCCACGCCGCGGAGAAGGCCCTGGAAGTTGCGACGACCCTCGAAGGGTGAACGCAGCTTGATCTTCACTTGTTCGCCGGCATGCGAGGCATACTGTTCAAGCGTGAACAGTGGGCGTTCCATGCCAGGAGAGGACACCTCGAGGGTATATTCGGAGGTGATCGGGTCTTCGACATCGAGAACGCCGCTGACCTGACGACTGACAATTGCGCAGTCATCCACCAGCACGCCGCCTTCCTTGTCGATATAGACACGCAAGACCGAATGCTTGCCCTGGGCGATGAATTCCACCCCCCAGCATTGATAGCCCAGACCCTCGACAACCGGGGCCAACAAGGCCTGCAACTGTTCTAGCTTGCTCGACACCTGAACCCCCTCGTGCATGCTGTGCAAATAAAAAATGGGCGAAGCGCCCATCCCTGAAAGCGCCGTTGGACAACGACGCCAAAACTGTTCGGCTAGCAAAAAGCCCCTGAAAAGGGGCTCCGCTCAAAACTGGTTGCGGGGGCTGGATTTGAACCAACGACCTTCGGGTTATGAGCCCGACGAGCTACCAAGCTGCTCCACCCCGCGACAAAGCTGGGGCGAAAGTATAAGACTGAACCCCTGGCGGGGTCAATCAGACTTCCACCGACAAGAAAGCCCGCTAAAGCGGGCTCTCTTGCTTCAATTGGTACCGAGAAGGGGACTCGAACCCCTACACCCTATGGGCACAACCACCTCAAGGTTGCGTGTCTACCAATTCCACCACCTCGGCAATACTACAATTTGAAACCCGTTACTTCTGCTCTTCGGTTGGAGGAACTACATCACCCGCTGGGGCAGTGTTGCTCTTCTGTTCCTGGAGCACCGGTACATCATCATTAACTGCCGGCTTAGGCTGCTGAACTTCCAATACTGCTGGATTTGGCAAACCTGCTTGAGTCAGCTCGTGAGCCTTCTCCTTTGCGAAGTATCCTAACCCAAGTGCAGTTAAAAAGAAAGTGGCAGCGAGTACAGCAGTGAATTTACTTAGGAAGGTTGCCGAGCCCTGGCTTCCGAACACAGTGTTTGAGGCCCCTGCGCCGAAAGATGCTCCTGCTTCTGCACCCTTACCTTGTTGCAACAAGACCAACGCTACCAACGACAGCGCAGCCAACAGATGAAAAACAACTACGACGGTTTCAATCATTTGATCAGTGTCCTGCGGCGCGACAAATTGCACCGAATTCGTCTGCGTTCAGGGAAGCTCCACCAATGAGCCCCCCATCGATGTCCGGCATGCCGAACAGTTCGGCCGCATTGGCCGCTTTCACGCTACCGCCGTAGAGAAGTCGCATATTATCAGCAACTTCCGCGTCCAGCACCTGCAATTGAGCGCGGATGGCAGCGTGCACATCCTGAGCTTGTTGCGGCGTGGCCGTCAAACCTGTGCCAATCGCCCAAACAGGCTCATAAGCAATTACCGCACTGGCCAAAGCCTTAACACCGCACGCGTCGATGATACTGCTTAGTTGACGCCCAACAACTTCAAGCGTCTTGCCCGCTTCACGCTCTTCGAGGGTTTCCCCTACACAGAGCACTGGCGTTAAACCACCAGCCTGTGCCGCTGCAAACTTGCGATTGAGCACTTCATCTGTTTCGCCAATGATCTGACGACGCTCCGAGTGACCAATCAACACCAACTTGCAACCGACTTCAGCCCACTGACTCGGTGCAACTTCGCCGGTCAGCGCGCCTTGCTCAGGCTGTATAGCAGAATTCTGTGCACCTACGGTAATCCCTTTACCCTGCAGGCCGTTAATCACCTCAGTAACAAACAGCGCGGGTGGAAATACCGCAACTTCGACACCGGCTGGCAGGGACAAATTGCCCAGGCCTTCGGTCAGCTCAGCGACGCTAGCGCGGGTACCATGCATCTTCCAGTTACCAGCTACCATGGGGCGACGCATGCTTTACCTCGTCGGTCAAAGTGGGCGCAGATCTTACCCAACCAGATCTGCGCTGGCAAGAGCCTTTCAAGCACAAACTTCAGCAACCACCTTGGCCAGGGCTTCGGCATGGCCGCGGACCTGACTTTCGTCGTCACCTTCGACCATCACCCGCACCAGCGGCTCGGTGCCGGACTTGCGCAGTAACACACGGCCACGACCAGCCATCGCCTCGGTCGCCTTGGCACTGGCTTCAATCACTGCCGGGTGCTCCAGTGGGTCGGCCTGGCCAGCGGCAAAGCGCACGTTGATCAACACCTGTGGGCACTTGCGCAGGGCCTGGCGGGTTTGCGCCAGGTTCTCGCCGCGGCGCTTGAGCGCCATCAGTACCTGCAGCGCTGCGATGATCGCGTCGCCAGTGCTGGTGTGGTTGCAGCACACCACGTGACCGGAGTTTTCCCCGCCGATCAGCCAGTCGCGCTCGGTCAGCTCGGCCATCACGTAACGGTCACCGACCTTGGCCCGCACGAACGGGATGTCCAAATCCTTGAGGGCCAGCTCCAGGCCGAGGTTGCTCATCAGGGTACCGACCACCCCGCCCTGCAGCTTGTTACGCTCCTGCAGGTCTCTGGCAATGATGAACAGCAGCTCGTCGCCATCGACGATAGCCCCGGTGTGGTCGACCATCAGCACGCGGTCGCCATCACCATCGAAGGCAATGCCCAGATCGGCATGACCGACCAGCACCGCCGCCTGCAGCGACTCGATGTGCGTCGAGCCGCAGTTGAGGTTGATGTTGAGCCCGTTCGGCTCGGCATGCAGCACGGTGACATCCGCCCCCAGCTCACGGAACACGCTTGGCGCGACTTTGTAGGTGGCACCGTGGGCGCAGTCGATGACCAGCTTGAGGCCTTCGAAACTGGTGCTGCTGGGCACGCTGCTCTTGCAGAATTCGATGTAGCGACCAGCAGCGTCGTTGATGCGCGAAACCTTGCCCAGCTTGCTCGACTCGACTACCTGCATCGGCTGATCGAGCAGCTCTTCGATCATCAGCTCGACTTCGTCAGGCAGCTTGGTGCCCTGGCCGGAGAAGAACTTGATGCCGTTGTCGTCGTGCGGATTGTGCGAAGCACTGATGACGATCCCCGCCTCGGCGTGGAACGTGCGGGTCAGGTAGGCGATGGCCGGAGTCGGCATCGGCCCGAGCAGCATCACATCGGCGCCGGCCGCAGACAACCCGGCCTCCAGCGCAGACTCGAACATGTAACCGGAAATCCGCGTGTCCTTGCCCACCAGCACGCGGCAGGCGCCCTGCTTGCGGAAGGCCATGCCGGCTGCCCAGCCAAGCTTGAGCATGAAGTCAGGAGTAATCGGAGCGACGCCAACGCGACCGCGGATACCATCGGTACCAAAGTATTTTTTGCTCATAGGAACTCCAATGTTCTTATTCGGCGTTTTGCACGGCAGCGATCATGCGCACCAGGTCGACGGTCTCAGCCACATCATGCACACGCAGGATGCTTGCACCCTTGGTCATGGCCAGCGCGGCCAGGGCCAGGCTGCCATACAAGCGCTCACCGACCGGGCGATTCAAGGCCAGGCCGATCATGCTCTTGCGCGAGACACCGACCAGTAACGGCCGCCCCAGGCGATAGAGCGCTTCCATGTGCTTGAACAGGCTGAGGTTGTGATCCAGCGTCTTGGCGAAACCGAAACCGGGGTCGAGCACGATGCGCTCGGCACTGATTCCAGCCGCGGCACAGGCGGCCATACGCTGCTCAAGGTAACGCGTCACGTCGACGGTCACGTCGTCGTAATGCGGGTTGTTCTGCATGTTGTCCGGGTCGCCGCGCATGTGCATCAGACACACCGGCAGGCCGGTCGCGGCGGCAGCATCGAGTGCCCCGTCACGCTCCAGCGCGCGCACATCGTTGATCAGCCCGGCACCAAGCCTGGCTGACTCACGCATCACTGCGGGCGTTGAGGTATCGACCGAGATCACCACATCGAGGCGGCTGCTGATTGCCTCGACCATGGGCGCCACGCGCTCGAGCTCTTCGGTAACCGATACCGCACGGGCACCCGGACGAGTCGACTCGCCACCGATGTCGATCAGGCTTGCGCCGGCGGCGACCATGGCTTCTGCATGACGCAGGGCCTCGTCGCGCTGGCTGAAGCGACCGCCATCGGAGAACGAATCAGGGGTGACATTGAGGATACCCATGACATGGGTATGCGACAAATCAAGAACCCGGTTGCCGCAAGGCAACCGGGTCGGGTACAGCTGTGAGGTCATGATAAACCTTAGATTTGAGCCGCTGGACCGCCGATCGGCGACTCCGGACGATCATCCTGGGAGGCCGACGTACCCGATGGACCGGTATCGTTGTTATCCCAATCACGCGGTTCACGCGGAGTACGGCCATTCATGATGTCGTCGATCTGATCGGCATCGATGGTTTCGTACTTCATCAAGGCCTCGGCCATGGCGTCGAGCTTGTCGCGATTGTCGGTGAGGATCTGCTTGGCCGTGGCGTAGCAGTGGTCGATGATGCTGCGCACTTCAGAGTCGATCAGCTTGGCGGTTTCGCCGGAAACGCTGGTCTGCTGTGCACCGGCACTGCGACCGAGGAACACTTCGCCGTCTTCTTCGGCGTACATCAGCGGGCCGAGTTTTTCCGACAGGCCCCACTTGGTAACCATGTTACGAGCGATCTGGCTGGCACGCATGATGTCGTTGGAGGCACCGGTGGTGACGCCATCGAAGCCCAGGGTCATCTCTTCGGCGATACGGCCGCCGTACAGCGAGCAGATCTGGCTGATCAGGGCACGCTTGGACAGGCTGTAACGGTCTTCCTCAGGGAGGAACATGGTCACACCCAGGGCACGGCCACGCGGAATGATCGAGACCTTGTAGACCGGGTCATGCTCAGGCACGACGCGACCAACGATGGCGTGACCGGCTTCGTGGAAGGCCGTGTTGCGCTTCTCTTTCTCGGACATGACCATGGTTTTGCGCTCGGCGCCCATCATGATCTTGTCTTTGGCCAGCTCGAATTCTTTCATCTCGATGACGCGCTTGCTCGAACGTGCGGCAAACAGCGCGGCTTCGTTGACCAGGTTGGCCAGGTCGGCACCGGAGAAGCCTGGAGTACCACGGGCAATCACACCGGCATTGACGTTGTCGCCAATCGGCGCTTTGCGCATGTGCACCTTGAGGATCTGCTCACGGCCACGGATGTCTGGCAAGCCAACCACAACCTGACGGTCGAAACGACCAGGACGCAGCAGCGCCGGGTCAAGCACGTCAGGACGGTTGGTTGCAGCAATGACGATGATGCCGTCGTTGCCTTCAAAGCCGTCCATCTCGACCAGCAACTGGTTGAGGGTCTGCTCACGCTCGTCGTGACCACCACCCATGCCGGCGCCACGGTGGCGACCGACGGCATCGATTTCGTCGATGAAGATGATGCACGGCGCGTGCTTTTTAGCTTGTTCGAACATGTCGCGAACGCGGCTTGCACCGACACCCACGAACATTTCGACAAAGTCGGAACCGGAAATGGTGAAGAACGGCACCTTGGCTTCGCCGGCAATGGCCTTGGCCAGCAGGGTTTTACCGGTACCTGGTGGGCCTACCATCAGCACGCCACGCGGGATACGGCCGCCCAGGCGCTGGAACTTGCCCGGATCGCGCAGGAACTCGACCAGCTCGCCGACTTCTTCCTTGGCCTCGTCGCAACCGGCGACGTCAGCCAAGGTGGTTTTGACCTGATCTTCCGACAGCAGCCGCGCCTTGCTCTTGCCAAAGCTCATCGGCCCGCCCTTGCCACCGGCACCGCCCTGCATCTGGCGCATGAAGAACATGAACACCGCGATGATCACCAGGATCGGGAAGCTGGCAACCAGCAGTTGAGTCCAGATGCTTTGCTGCTCAGGCTGCTTGCCTTCAACAACCACGTTGTTGTTGACCAGGTCACCGATCAGGCCGTTGTCGGCGATGGCCGGACGCACGGTCTTGAAGGTGTCGCCGTCAGAGCGTTTGCCGGTAATGATGGCGCCGTCGACGGTGACGCGCTCGACCTTACCGTCCTTGACCTGCTGAATGAAGTCAGAATAGTTGAGGGTTTGCGGCTCGTTCGGGCTGGAGAAGTTGTTCATCACCGTCACAAGGACGGCAGCGATGATCAACCACAGGATCAGATTCTTTGCCATGTCGTTCAATTAGCTACCCTCTGAGGCCGGCGCAACGACGCAGCCGTGCCTCGCATGATATTCATCGCCCTAACTTACTACATTACCTGCGCAACCGCAGGCACCGTCTGTAACCCTTTGTGAAACCAGACTACACGAAGTTCGGACGATCCTGACGCAGCGGCTGATTGGATTTACCTATCGGCAGCTGCTCAAGCCGCTATCTCACGCCCCTTTGAAGCCTTTAGCCACCATGTATTGCTCACGGGAGCGATCTCGGGACGAGCTCGGCTTGCGCATCTGTACCTTGTCGAATTTGCGACGCACGTCTTTGAGGAACACATCAAAACCTTCACCCTGGAAGATCTTGATCACGAAATCTCCGCCTGGGCGCAACACCCGGGTGCTCAGATCAAGCGCCAACTCGCAGAGGAACATGGCTTTGGGCATGTCTACCTCAGGAGTACCACTCATGTTGGGGGCCATATCGGAAATCACAAGGTCCACATGCGAATCACCTACCGCGGCAAGAATGCTCTGCAGTACCGAATCCTCGGTAAAATCGCCGTGAATGAAGGTGACATCCGGGATCGAGTCCATCTCGAGAATGTCGGACGCGATCAGGCGGCCCTTGCCACCAATCAGACGACTGGTCACCTGCGACCAGCCACCTGGCGCTGCGCCGAGGTCGATCACGCTCATGCCAGGACGGATCAAACGGTCCTTTTCCTGGATCTCCAGCAGTTTGTAGCTCGCACGCGAGCGGTAGCCGTCCTTCTGCGCCTGTTTGACGAAAGGATCGTTGAAATGCTCTGTCAGCCAGTTCTGGCTGCTTTTGGAACGCTGTACCAAGGGGCACCTCGATGAATAGCTTCGTGATTGACTGGGCGCAGCCACGGGCGCTCGGGTAAAATGGCTTCCAATTTTACAGAATCAGACGAAAAGGGTCAGATTATGCCGCTCAACAACGAGCAGAAGAAGCAGTACAAGTCTATTGGTCACGACCTCAAGCCGGTCCTGATTGTCGCCGGCAACGGTCTTAATGAAGGCGTGATCGCCGAACTGGATCGTGCTCTGGCTGACCATGAGCTGATCAAAGTCGAAATTCGCTCGGAAGATCGCGAAGAACGCAAAGCCGCGATCGCCGGGCTGTGCAAGGCTGGCCGTGCTGAACTGGTGCAGACCATCGGCAAAAAAGCGCTGATCTACCGCAAGAACCCACAGCCAAACAAGCAACTCTCGAACATCCACCGCAACAAGTGACGGTGGCTCCGCTCAGCGGCGCGCCTGGCGCGCCCTGACCGGGACGGGCTGGGCTACCAGCACGATGCCGGAAAAGCCCAATACCAAAAAGCAGAACATCTGCCAGCGCTCACCTACGGATATACCGTAGCGTAGCGTGTAATAGCTGACGCAGGCAGCAAAGCCGAGCAACAACATCTGCCCGCGAAACTGCCGCCACCAGGCCGGCAGGCCATCGACCCTCGCCAGCACCGCCAGCTGCACCATCAAACCCAACCAGGCCACGCCGACCAACCAACGGTCGATCTGCGTTGCGACGTCCTGCACCAGCAACGGCGCAAGCCCGGTGACCTTGAGTGCGGGCACCAGCCCTACATGGAATACCCACAGGCCGCCGACCCAGAATACCTGGGACAGCTGCCAGAGAATCCCTTCGAGGGAAGGCGCCCGCAGGCGCCGATCAGATGTGTTTGACTTCGACAATCTCGTACTCGACCGTGCCGCTAGGCGTCTTGATCACGACAGTATCGCCTTCTTCCTTGGCGATGATGGCGCGGGCGATAGGTGCACCGACCGAGAGCTTGCCGAGTTTCACGTTGGCTTCATCTTCACCAACGATCTGATACGTAACGCGCTCGTCGGTTTCGGTGTTGGCCAGCTCGACGGTGGTGCCAAAAATGACCTTGCCCGTATGCGGGATGGTCGTCACGTCGATCACCACGGCGTTTTGCAGACGGCCTTCGATGTCGCGGATACGCGCCTCGACCATGCCCTGCTCCTCACGGGCGGCATGGTACTCGGCGTTTTCCTTGAGGTCGCCCAGCTCGCGCGCTTCACCAATCGCTTGGCTCAGGCGCGGACGCTCGGTCTTGCTCAGAAACAGATGCTCTTCTTCCAGGGCGCGCGCGCCCTGGACGGTCATCGGGTATTTGGTAATGCTCATGCTTTGAGTCCTGCATGCAGATCCTGCAAGCGCCGCACGGTCTTTTCAGGGCCGAACTTCAGCGCTTCACAGATGGCTTCACCGGCCGCAATGGTAGTGGTGCAGTAAATCTTGTGCTGCAGCGCATTGCGACGAATCGAATAGGAGTCGGCGATCGACTGGCGGCCTTCGGTGGTGTTGATGATCAGCGACACTTCGTCGTTCTTGATCATGTCGACCACGTGCGGACGACCTTCGGTCACTTTGTTCACGCGACGTACTTTCAGGCCAGCGGCTTCGATGAGCTTGGCGGTGCCAACGGTGGCAACCAGCTCAAAGCCGAGGTTGATCAGGTCGCGGGCAACGCCAGCCACTTGTGGCTTGTCGTCGTCACGTACGCTGATGAACGCAGTGCCGCCGGTTGGCAGTACTTCGCTGGCACCCATCTGGGCCTTGGCGAAGGCTTCACCGAAGCTGTCGCCGACACCCATGACTTCACCGGTGGATTTCATCTCAGGGCCGAGGATCGGGTCAACCCCTGGGAACTTGGCGAACGGGAACACCGCTTCCTTGACGCTATAGAAGTTAGGAATGATTTCCTTGGTGAAGCCGATTTCCTTGAGGGTCTTGCCGGCCATGACGCGGGCGGCAATCATCGCCAGCGAGGTGCCGATGCACTTGGACACGAACGGTACGGTACGCGAGGCGCGCGGGTTGACTTCGATCACGTAGATCTTGTCGCCCTGCAGGGCCAGCTGCACGTTCATCAGGCCAACCACGCCCAGTTCCAGTGCCATCTTCTTGACCTGCTCGCGCACTTCGTCCTGCACATGAGCCGGCAGCGAGTACGGTGGCAGCGAGCACGCCGAGTCACCGGAGTGAACGCCGGCCTGTTCGATGTGCTGCATGATCGCGCCGATGACCACGTCGGTGCCGTCGCAGACCGCATCCACGTCCATCTCGATGGCGCAGTTGAGGAAGTGGTCGAGCAGCACCGGGCTGTCGTTGGACACTTGCACCGCTTCACGCAGGTAGCGCTTGAGCTCGTCCAGTTCGTAGACGATTTCCATGGCGCGGCCGCCGAGCACGTACGAAGGACGTACCACCAGCGGGTAACCGATCACGCCGGCAGCGCGGATCGCTTCTTCTTCGCTGCGCACGGTAGCGTTAGGCGGCTGCAGCAGGTTCAGGCGCTGCACCATCTGCTGGAAGCGCTCACGGTCTTCGGCGCGGTCGATGGCGTCAGGGCTGGTACCGATGATCGGCACGCCGGCTTCTTCCAGGGCGCGAGCCAGTTTCAGCGGAGTCTGGCCACCGTAGTGGACGATCACGCCTTTTGGCTTCTCGACGCGGCACACTTCCAGCACGTCTTCCAGCGTCAGCGGCTCGAAGTACAGGCGGTCGGAGGTGTCGTAGTCGGTGGAGACGGTTTCCGGGTTGCAGTTGACCATGATGGTCTCGTACCCGTCTTCACGCAGCGCCAGGGCTGCGTGTACGCAGCAGTAGTCGAACTCGATGCCTTGGCCGATACGGTTCGGGCCGCCACCGAGGATCATGATCTTGTCGCGGGTCGACGGGTTGGCCTCGCACTCTTCCTCGTAGGTCGAGTACAGGTAGGCGGTGTCGGTGGCGAACTCGGCGGCGCAGGTGTCAACGCGCTTGTACACCGGGAACACTTCCAGCTTGTGGCGGTGGCGACGCAGGGTCTTGTCGGTAACACCCAGCAGTACAGCCAGACGCTGGTCGGAGAAGCCCTTGCGCTTGAGGCGCAGCATCAGGTCTTTGTCGATGGCCGACAGGGCCAGAGTCTTGACCTTCTCTTCGTCCTTGATCAGGTCTTCCATCTGCACCAGGAACCAGTGGTCGATACCGGTCAGGGCGAAGATTTCGTCGCAGGTCATGCCCGAGCGCATGGCGTCGGCGACGTACCAGATACGCTCGGCGCCTGGCACGGTCAGCTCGCGCTTGAGGATGCTGGCGGCTTCAGGGCTGCTCAGGTCAACTTTCGGGTCGAGGCCGCACGCGCCGACTTCCAGGCCGCGCAGGGCTTTCTGCAGGGATTCCTGGAAGGTCCGGCCGATGGCCATGACTTCACCGACCGACTTCATCTGCGTGGTCAGGCGGGCGTCGGCTTTCGGGAATTTCTCGAAGGCAAAGCGCGGCAGCTTGGTCACGACGTAGTCGATCGACGGCTCGAACGACGCTGGGGTACGGCCGCCAGTGATGTCGTTGGTCAGCTCGTCGAGGGTGTAACCGACAGCCAGCTTGGCGGCGATCTTGGCGATCGGGAAGCCGGTGGCTTTCGAGGCCAGCGCCGAGGAACGGGAAACCCGTGGGTTCATCTCGATCACGACCATACGGCCGGTGTCCGGGCAGATACCGAACTGAACGTTGGAACCGCCGGTTTCAACACCAATTTCACGCAGCACCGCCAGCGAGGCGTTGCGCATGATCTGGTATTCCTTGTCGGTCAGGGTCTGTGCTGGCGCCACGGTGATCGAGTCACCGGTGTGCACGCCCATCGGATCGAAGTTTTCGATCGAGCAAACAATGATGCAGTTGTCCTTTTTGTCGCGGACAACTTCCATCTCGTACTCTTTCCAGCCGATCAGCGATTCGTCGATCAGCAGCTCTTTGGTCGGCGACAGGTCGAGGCCGCGAGCGCAGATTTCTTCGAACTCTTCACGGTTGTAGGCGATGCCGCCGCCAGTGCCGCCCATGGTGAACGACGGGCGAATGATGCACGGGAAGCCGAGCTTCTCGAGCACTGCGTTGGCTTCGTCCATGCTGTGGGCGATACCCGAACGCGGGCACTCAAGGCCGATGGCCTTCATGGCCTTGTCGAAACGCGAGCGGTCTTCAGCCTTGTCGATGGTGTCGGCGTTGGCACCGATCATCTCTACGCCGAACTTCTCCAGAACGCCTTCGCGCTCCAGGTCCAGGGCGCAGTTCAGAGCGGTCTGGCCGCCCATGGTTGGCAGCAGCGCGTCCGGACGCTCGGTCTCGATGATCTTGGCAACGGTCTGCCACTTGATCGGCTCGATGTAGGTGGCGTCGGCCATGGCCGGGTCGGTCATGATGGTGGCTGGGTTGGAGTTCACCAGGATGACGCGATAGCCTTCCTCGCGCAGCGCTTTACACGCCTGGGCGCCGGAGTAGTCGAATTCGCAGGCCTGGCCGATAACGATCGGGCCAGCGCCGAGAATCAGGATGCTTTTAATGTCTGTACGTTTTGGCATTGGGTGCTCACTCAAATCCGCGGGTCAGTCGGCAAGCCGGCTTGAACATGCTCAGGTCAGGCGCTGCCGGACGCAGCCAGGGCTGGTCCGGGGCCTGGATGGCGAATGCTCAGCGGCGCTTGGCCATGGCATCGATGAAACGATCGAACAGCGGCGCGACGTCAGTCGGGCCTGGGCTTGCCTCAGGGTGACCCTGGAAGCTGAAGGCGCTCTTGTCGGTGCGCTCGATGCCCTGCAGGGTACCGTCGAACAGCGACTTGTGGATCGCCCGCACGTTGCCTGGGAGGGTCGCTTCGTCAACAGCAAAACCGTGGTTCTGGCTGGTGATCATGACAACGCCGGTGTCGAGGTCTTGCACTGGGTGGTTGGCACCGTGGTGGCCGTGACCCATTTTCACCGTCTTGGCGCCGGAGGCCAGGGCCAGCAGCTGGTGGCCAAGGCAGATGCCGAACACCGGAATCTCGGTCTCGAGCACTTCCTTGATCGCCTGGATGGCGTAGTCGCATGGCTCAGGATCGCCTGGGCCGTTGGACAGGAACACGCCGTCCGGATTGAGCGCGAGGACTTCGCTGGCCGGCGTTTGCGCAGGCACCACGGTCACCCGGCAGCCACGCGCAACCAGCATGCGCAGGATGTTCAGCTTGACGCCGTAGTCGAAGGCGACCACGTGGTAAGGCAAGTCGGCAGCGGCGATTTCGGCATGGTCGTTGGTTTTCAGATCCCACACGCTGGAGCGCCACTCGTAACGCGCTTTGGTGGAAACTTCTTTGGCCAGGTCCATGCCCTTCAGGCCCGGGAAGCCGCGGGCAGCTGCGATGGCGGCTTCTTCGCTGATGTTGTCACCGGCCAGGATGCAGCCGTTCTGAGCGCCCTTCTCACGCAGGATGCGGGTCAGGCGACGGGTGTCGATGCCAGCGATGGCAACCACGTTGTGCTCTTTCAGGTACTCGGACAGCGACTGGGTCTTGCGCCAGTTGCTGGCAACCAGCGGCAGGTCACGGATGACCAGGCCAGCCGACCAGACGCGGTCGGATTCTGCGTCGCCCGGGTTGGTGCCGGTGTTACCGATGTGCGGGTAAGTCAGGGTAACGATTTGCTGGGCGTAGGAAGGGTCTGTAAGAATTTCCTGGTAGCCGGTCATAGCGGTGTTGAACACCACCTCTCCAACAGTCTGGCCGTCGGCACCGATGGCTTCACCGCGAAAAATGCTGCCATCAGCAAGGGCGAGTATGGCTGGCTTAGTCAAGAAGACCTCCCGTAAATAAAGCCTGAAAGGGCGATCGCAGGTTGCAAAAAAGCGGAGTGACGTATGGACACGTCACCCCGCTTCATGTGCTGAATATCTCTGCGCGCTTTTAGTGAACACACTAAAGCTGTAGCTTACAGAAATTGATGATTTTGGTCTACCGCGCATGTGTCGAAAATGCACACCAATGCGACAGGCACTTTAATTCCGAGTTGAACCCTTCGCGGGTAAACCCGCTGCCACAGGGATCGCTGTGGGAGCGGGTTTATCCGCGAAGCAGACGCCGCCGACCTTGCTGATCAGTGCAGTTCGAGCACATCCTGCATGTCGTACAAACCTGGCTCACGCCCGTCCAGCCACAACGCTGCACGCACCGCGCCCTTGGCGAAGGTCATGCGGCTCGAGGCCTTGTGGGTGATCTCGACGCGCTCGCCATCAGCGGCAAACAGCACCGTGTGATCACCCACGATGTCACCCGCCCGCACAGTAGCAAAACCAATGGTCTTGCGATCACGCGCGCCGGTCTGGCCTTCACGGCCATACACCGCCACTTCCTGCAGATCACGACCCAGCGCCTGAGCAACCACTTCACCCATGCGCAGCGCGGTACCCGACGGCGCATCGACCTTGTGCCGGTGATGCGCTTCGCTGATCTCGATGTCGACCTCGTCACCCATCACCCGGGCAGCGATGTCGAGCAGCTTCAGGCACAGGTTGACGCCAACGCTGAAGTTGGCGGCAAACACGATCGGGATGTCTTTACCGGCTTCGGCCAGCAGCAGTTTCTCTTCTGCCGAGAACCCGGTCGTACCAATGACCATGGCCTTGCCCGCCTTGCGGCAGAACGCCAGGTTCTTCAGGGTCACCGACGGGTGCGTAAAGTCGATCAGCACGTCGAACTCATCAGCGACCTTGGCCAGGTCACCCGAAATGGTCACGCCGATCCGGCCCAGGGCCGCCAATTCGCCTGCGTCAGCGCCGACCAGCGAGCTGTCGGGCTTGTCGATGGCAGCCGTGAGGCCGGCGCTTGGCGCCTGTTGCTGCACAGCCTCGACGAGGATCTTGCCCATCCGCCCTGCTGCACCCATTACCGCAATACGTCGCATAGCCTGTTCCTTGTCAGAGATCGCCGAAGAAGCGCTTCACACCCTCGAACCAACCGTTGGCCTTGGGCGAATGGGAGCTGTCACCTTCGAGCGAGTCACGCAGCTCTTCGAGCAGCTCACGCTGACGTCGGCTGAGGTTGACCGGGGTTTCCACCGCGACCCGGCACAGCAGGTCACCAGCACCACCGCCACGCACCGGAGCGACGCCCTTGCCACGCAAGCGGAACTGCTTGCCGGTCTGGGTGCCTTCAGGGATCCTCAGTTTGACCCGACCATCCAGAGTCGGCACTTCCAGCTCGCCACCCAGGGCGGCATCGGTGTAGCTGATCGGTACTTCGCAGTACAGATGCTTGCCGTCACGCTGGAAGATCGCGTGCTCACGCACGTTGATCACCACATACAGGTCGCCAGTCGGGCCGCCATGGGCACCCGCCTCGCCTTCGCCGGACAAGCGAATGCGGTCGCCGGTATCGACCCCAGCCGGGACCTTGACCGACAGCGTCTTGTACTCTTCGACACGGCCTTCGCCGTGGCACGAACCGCACGGGTCGGTGATGATCTTGCCCTGGCCATGGCAGCGCGGGCAGGTTTGCTGCACCGAGAAGAAGCCCTGCTGCATGCGCACCTGGCCGATACCGCCGCAGGTCGGGCAGGTCGACGGGGTCGAGCCCTTCTTCGCACCACTGCCGTCGCACGGCTCGCAGTTGACCAGCGTCGGTACACGGATGTTGACCGTGGTGCCGCGCACGGCTTCTTCCAGGTTCAGCTCGAGGGTGTAGCGCAGGTCGCTGCCGCGTGCGGCGCCACCACGGCCACCACCCCGGCTGCCGCCGAAGAAGTCGCTGAACACATCACCAAAGATGTCGGAGAAATTGGCGCCACCGAAGCCTGCACCGCCGCCACCCATGCTTGGGTCGACACCAGCGTGACCGTATTGGTCGAACGCTGCGCGCTTGCTCGCATCAGACAGCACTTCGTAGGCCTCGTTGGCCTCCTTGAACATGTCTTCGGATTCTTTGTCGCCCGGGTTACGGTCCGGGTGGTACTTCATCGCCAGTCGGCGGTAGGCCTTTTTGAGGTCACCTTCACTGGCGCCGCGCTCGACCCCCAGGACCTCATAATAATCACGCTTGGACATAGGTCATTTGCACTCTTGTGGGCGTTCGGCAAAGCTCTGCGCGTTCCGCGCCGTGCCGCCAGCACCTGCCGCTACACATGACTCATGCGCCCTGACAGATGCTGTAAAAATTCTCGTATTCCAGACACACCAACGCGGGAGCAAGCCCCCGCGCGGCGACATCCTACCAGCTCAACACCAAGCGGCGCTGAGCTGGCCGACAACTAGCAGGGATTACTGCTTGTTGTTGTCTTTCACTTCTTCGAACTCGGCGTCAACCACGTCATCGTGCTTGGCTTCCGGCTCGGCTTGCTGCTGGGCGCCGCCCTGAGGCTGTTCAGCCGACTGCTCGGCGTACATCTTCTGGGCAACTGGTGCGGAGACCTTGGACAGCTCTTCGACCTTGGCGTCGATGGCAGCTTTGTCGTCGCCTTTGACAGCGGCTTCCAGAGCAACCACGGCAGCTT
The DNA here is from genome assembly GCF_014525325.1 of Pseudomonas sp. EZ-C24. Taxonomy (NCBI): domain Bacteria; kingdom Pseudomonadati; phylum Pseudomonadota; class Gammaproteobacteria; order Pseudomonadales; family Pseudomonadaceae; genus Pseudomonas; species Pseudomonas sp. EZ-C24. Next base: position 30,780 of record NZ_JACDIU010000023.1, read on the forward strand.
CGATCGCGGTTTTTTCTTCCGCGGTCACTTTGTCACCGGCATCGGCGACCATTTTGCGAGTCGAGTGGACCAGCGCGTCACCCTGGTTACGGGCAGCGGCCAGCTCTTCGAACTTGCGGTCTTCCTCGGCATTGGCCTCGGCGTCACGCACCATGCGCTCGATCTCTTCGTCGGACAGACCGGAGTTGGCCTTGATCACGATCGACTGAGTCTTGCCGGTAGCCTTGTCTTTCGCGCCGACGTGCAGGATGCCGTTGGCGTCGATGTCGAAGGTCACTTCGATCTGTGGCACGCCACGTGGTGCTGGTGGAATGTCCGCCAGGTCGAATTTACCCAGCGACTTGTTCTGACCAGCCTGCTTACGCTCACCTTGCAGCACGTGAATGGTCACGGCGTTCTGGTTGTCGTCGGCAGTCGAGAACACCTGCGACTTTTTGGTCGGGATGGTGGTGTTCTTCTCGATCAGCGCAGTCATCACGCCGCCCATGGTTTCGATACCCAGGGTCAGCGGGCTGACGTCCAGCAGCAGTACGTCTTTGACGTCGCCGGCCAGTACCGCGCCCTGGATAGCAGCGCCCATGGCAACGGCTTCGTCCGGGTTGACGTCTTTACGTGCTTCTTTACCGAAGAAATCGGTAACCAGCTTCTGGACCAGCGGCATACGGGTCTGGCCGCCGACCAGGATCACGTCGTTGATCGCGCCAACGTCGATACCGGCGTCTTTCAGAGCGATGCGGCAAGGCTCGATGGTGCGCTGCACCAGGTCTTCAACCAGCGATTCCAGCTTGGCGCGGGAAATCTTCACGTTCAAGTGCTTAGGACCGGTCGCATCTGCAGTGATGTACGGCAGGTTGACGTCGGTCTGCTGGCTCGAGGACAGCTCGATCTTGGCTTTTTCAGCGGCTTCTTTCAGGCGCTGCATCGCCAGCGGGTCACCTTTGAGGTTCATGCCGCTTTCTTTCTTGAACTCGTCGACTAGGTAGTCGATCAGGCGAATGTCGAAGTCTTCACCACCGAGGAAGGTGTCACCGTTGGTGGCCAGTACTTCGAACTGGTGCTCGCCGTCGACTTCGGCAATTTCGATAACCGAAACGTCGAAGGTACCGCCACCCAGGTCATAAACGATCACGGTGTGATCGCCCTTGGCCTTGTCCATACCGTAAGCCAGCGCAGCTGCGGTTGGTTCGTTGATGATACGTTTTACGTCCAGACCTGCGATGCGGCCGGCGTCTTTGGTGGCCTGACGCTGGCTGTCGTTGAAGTAGGCCGGTACGGTGATGACCGCTTCGGTAACTGGCTCGCCCAGGTAGTCTTCGGCGGTTTTCTTCATCTTTTTCAAGATTTCAGCCGAGATTTGTGGCGGTGCCATTTTCTGGCCGTTTACTTCAACCCAGGCGTCGTTGTTGTCAGCCTTGACGATCTTGTACGGGACCATCTGAATGTCTTTCTGCACGACTTCTTCGTCGAAGCGGCGACCGATCAGACGCTTTACCGCGTACAGGGTGTTGTGCGGGTTGGTGACTGCCTGGCGCTTGGCCGACTGACCGACGAGGATTTCGCCGTCGTTGGCGTAAGCGATGATCGAAGGGGTAGTACGCGCGCCTTCGGCGTTCTCGATAACCTTGACGTTACCGTTTTCCAGGATGGAGACGCACGAGTTGGTGGTCCCCAGGTCGATACCGATGATTTTGCCCATGTTAACTCTCCCGAAACTGAATTAGCTGGCAGCGGCTACATTGGCCAACTGCGGTAATACTTGAATGCTTGACACTAAGATGGGGTCACCCAAACAGATTTCAAGCCTGTTCGTTGATCGAAGGTTGCGCTGCCGCAGGCGCCTTGCTGACCACCACCATGGCGGGGCGCAGCAGACGGCCGTTGAGCATGTAGCCCTTCTGGAACACCTTGAGCACGCTGTTCGGCTCGACATCGGCACTCTCTTGCATGGCCATCGCCTGGTGATGTTCGGCGTTGAACGGTTCACCGTGCGGGTCAATGGCTTCAAGGTTGTAGCGCTTGAGGGTGTCGCTGAACATCTTCAGGGTGAGCTCGATACCATCGCGCATTGGCTTGATGGTTTCGTCGTCGGCGCTGGACAGTTCCAGGCCGCGCTCGAGGCTGTCGATTACCGGCAGCAGGTCGCTGGCAAACTTCTCCAGGGCGAACTTGTGCGCTTTCTCGACATCCTGTTCGGCCCGACGACGCACGTTCTGCAGGTCGGCAACGGCGCGCAGGGATTGATCCTTGGCCGCGGCCAGCTGCTCCTCGAGCACCTGAACACGGGTACCGAGATCCTCAGAACCTGCTTCTTCGGTGTTTGGGGTGTTTTCGTCCAGCTGTTCGTCAGCCATTGGGTATCTCCTCCGCAATTTCTGTTGTGCGAGCCTTGCTCGCTCCGTTGACGGCTATATGGGGTCGGAAAAATCAGCTTCAAGGGCTGAGGTGGTTTTCCATCGGCGCACAAGCAATCTACCAATGGATATTGTCAGGCAGGCAAAAAGCACTGTATAAATATCCAGACCTGACCTTTCGGGAGCCGCCCTCATGCTGGTGCACCTGTCTATCCACAACTACGCCATCGTCGAACACCTGGACCTCGAGCTGTCTCGCGGCATGAGTGTGATTACCGGTGAAACCGGCGCGGGCAAATCGATCATGCTCGACGCCCTCGGCCTGGCCCTGGGCGATCGCGCCGACAGCGGCGTGGTCCGCCCCGGCGCCGACAAGGCCGACATCCTCGCCACCTTCGACCTGGTCGACATTCCCGAGGCCAGCGTCTGGCTCAAGGAGCGCGACCTCGACGGCGAAGGCCTGTGCATCCTGCGCCGGGTAATCACCGCCGAAGGCCGCAGCCGTGGCTATATAAATGGCACGCCCTGCCCGCTCGGCGACCTCAAGGCCCTCGGCGAACTGTTGATCGACATCCACAGCCAGCATGAGCACCAGTCGCTACTGAAAACCGACACTCACCGCCGCTTGGTCGACGAGTACGCCGGTGCCAGCGACCTCTCCCGCCAGGTGCAACTGGCGGCGCAGCGCTGGCGGCAGACCCGCCAGGAGCTGGAGCGGCTGTCCAACTCCGGCGACGAACAACGCGCCCGGCAACAGCTGCTGAGCTATCAGCTGGAAGAGCTGGACAACCTCGCCCTCGGCGAAAACGAGCTGGAGCAACTGGAGCAGGAGCACAAGAGCCTGACCAACGCCGAAGCCCTGTTCGGCATCTGCCGCCAGGTCATCGATCAATGCAGCGAGAGCGACTCGGGCAATGTGCTCACTGCCCTGACCGCCAGCCTCAACCGCCTCAGCGCGGTGACCGGCGGGCCGAAGGCGCTGGACGAAGCGGCGACCATGATTGCCAGTGCGCAGATCCAGGTCGAAGAAGCGGTCGGCGAGCTCAATCGCTTCCTCGACAACTTCGACGCCGACCCGATGCGCCTGCAAGCGCTGGAAGAGCGCCTCGATACTATTTATACGCTGGCGCGCAAACACCGCGTGCACCCAACCGAACTGCCGCACCTGCAACAGCGCTTGATGGAAGAGCTTGAAGGCCTCAACGCCAGTGACGAGTCACTTGAGCGCCTGGGTGAAGAGCTGGCCGCCTATGCCCAGCACTATCAAACCAAGGCCCGGGAACTCAGCGCCCTGCGCAAACAGGCGGCTGCGCAACTGGCCACAGCGGTCGAGCAGGAAGTGCAGCGCCTCGGTATGCCGGGTGGGCGTTTCTGTATCGAGCTGAACCCGTTTGAGAGTGCCGAGCCTTCGCCGCATGGCCTGGAGCAGATCGAACTGCTGGTCAGTGCCAACCCAGGGCAGCCGCTTAAAGGTTTGGCCAAGGTAGCCTCCGGTGGTGAGCTGTCGCGGATCAGCCTGGCGATTCAGGTGATCACTGCGCAGACCTCGCGCATCCCGACTTTGGTGTTCGACGAAGTGGACGTCGGTATCGGCGGGCCCACTGCGGAAATTGTCGGCCAGTTGCTGCGCCGACTTGGCGAACGCGGGCAAGTGCTGACCGTGACCCACCTGCCACAGGTGGCGGCGCAAGGGCATCATCATTTGTTTGTGCACAAGGTGCGCGACAGCGAGACCACGCACACGGCGGTGGCCAGTCTCGGCAAGCGTGAGCGGGTTGAGGAAGTGGCGCGGATGTTGGGCGGGATTGACCTGACCAAAGAATCGCTGGCGCATGCGCGCAAGATGGTCGTTACCAGCAAATAAGTGATTGGGGCCGC
>NZ_JACDIU010000007.1:0-149230 GCF_014525325.1 Pseudomonas sp. EZ-C24
GCAAAACCCCTATCTGCTCGAGCAGGTAGGGGTTTTGTCTTTTCCGCGATCCGGAAATCTGGGGCCGCAACGCGGCCCCCAAATATCTGCCCCCGCCACGATCCCCAGCATTCTTACCCCATCCACCGCTCCGGCGCCGCAGCAAGGCCGTTTCTACGGCAATGGCAAACTAGAAAATCAAAGTGCTACAGATAATGATTCGTATTTGCTAGAGTGCGTGATCGAACCTATTCCATCACGACCAGCAGGTCCGCTCATGCTTATCCCTAACGTCCCCCGCAAAAGTGCGTTTAATTCCGTGTGGCTGCCGATCGGGCTGGTCGCGAGTATCTCAACACCGTTCGCCTTGGCAGAAACGGCGCTGGAGAACCAGCAAACGGCTAGCGCGAGCGATAGCCCGGGCGTCGTTCTGGAGTTGGAGGAAACTGCGATCTCGGCAAGCGCCGATGCCTCGCGAGAAGGCTTGGTGCCTGAATATGAGGGTGGTCAGGTGGCCCGCGGTGGGCGCGTGGGTATCCTGGGCAACAAGGATTACATGAGTACGCCATTCACCTCGACGTCCTACACCAATCAGCTGATTCGGGATCAACAGGCACAAAGTGTCGCCGATATCCTTCAGAACGACCCGTCGGTGCGCATTGCCCGTGGTTTTGGAAATTTCCAGGAACTCTACGTAATGCGCGGCTTCCCTCTGTATTCCGATGACATTGCTTACAACGGCTTGTACGGGTTACTGCCACGCCAGTATGTGGCTGCCGAATTTATCGAGCGGGTGGAGGTGTTCCGCGGCGCCAACGCCTTCCTCAACGGTGCGGCGCCGGGCGGTACCGGGATCGGCGGTGCGATCAATATCCTGCCCAAGCGCGCCCCCAACGAGGCGCTGACCCGTTTGACTGTAGGTGCCGAGAACAATGGCTTTGGTACCGCCGCCGCGGATCTGGCACGACGCTTTGGCGAAGAGGATCGCTTCGGCGTGCGCGTCAATGTGGCCAAGCGCGGAGGCGAGACTGCGGTAGAAGACCAGGACCGTAGCCTGGACATGTTCGCCTTGGGCCTGGACTATCAAGGCGAGCGCTTGCGTTTGTCCGCAGATGTCGGCCATCAATACCACTTCATCGACAACCCATTGCCCAGCGTCACGCCGACGGGCAGAGTGCCGAGCCCGCCCGATGCAGACAAGAACTACGGGCAGTCGTGGACCTATTCGAAAGAGAAGCAGACGTTCGGCACCTTTCGCGCGGAGTACGACCTGAGCGACGCTGTCACCACGTGGGCAGCGATCGGCATGCGCAAAGGCGAAGAGAAGAATGTGCTCGCCAACCCCTCTTCCAATGCCGCAGGCGTAACCCGAGCCAATCGTTTCGACAACTATCGCGAAGAAACCATCACTACCGGCGAAGTCGGGATGCGCTTCAACCTGCAGACCGGCCCGGTGTCGCACCAGTGGGTGGTGTCGGGTGCGATGTTCGACAGCAAGGATCGAAACGCGTGGGCGGGTAACTTCGGCGGCTTCGCCGGTGACCTGTATGATCCCGCAGATTTTGCTAAACCGGACAATGTGAGCTTCAGCGGTTCCATGTCCGATCCGCACATCACTGCCCGCACGCACACGCAAAGTCTCGCAATCGCCGACACGCTTGGCTTCTTTGATGATCAACTGCTGCTGACGCTCGGTGCTCGTCGTCAGGGCATGGATGTGACCGGTTATGACTACAACAGTGGCGACAAGACGTCGAAGTACAACCGCTATGAGACCACTCCTATTGCGGGTGCTGTATACCAACTAAACGAGCAGTTCTCGGTATATGCCAATTACATCGAAGGGCTGACCAAGGGTGATACGGCCAGCGCCACCACAACCCTGCCTGACGGCTCCAGCGCGCCTGTTCTAAATGCTGGTCAGTCACTCGCACCGTATGTCGCCAAACAGACCGAGTTCGGCGTGAAATACGATGGCGGTGCTCTGGGCGGTAGCCTCGCAGTGTTCGAAACGCGCAAGCCTGTAGGTATTGTCGAGAATCAGGTATTCAAGGATGGCGGCGAACAACGTAACCGCGGCATCGAACTGTCGCTGTTTGGCACACCAATTCAACGCGTGCGCCTGCTCGGTGGGGTAACACTGCTTGACGCAGAACTGAGCAAGACTCAAAACGGTGAAAATGACGGCAACGAGCCGATCGGCGTGCCTAAGGTGCAAGCAAACATCGGCGGCGAATGGGATGTGCCCGGCGTCGACGGCCTGACCCTGACCAGTCGCGTTGTCTACACCAGCAGTCAATACGTAAACAACGCCAACAGCCTCGAGATCCCCTCCTGGACCAGGTTTGATCTGGGCGCGCGGTACGGCTTTAAAGTCGATGACAAGGATGTAACCTTGCGCGCGCGGCTGGATAACGTTGCGGGCCGTAACTATTGGGCTTCAACTGGCGGCTACCCCGGCTCGAACTACCTGGTGCTGGGCGCCCCGCGCACGTTTTCGGTCAGTGCGTCGGTAGATTTCTGATGATTTGATCCTGCCTGGAGTTTTGTACAGCCGGGTTGTCATACTGCAAACAGGCCTCGCTCTGGTAGTACCCGCAAAGGGAAATATCCACCTAAAGCTTGAGAGGCAGTTCTAGTCGATCAGACAGGGGCTGTGCTGACGACCGCTCCAGACTTCGCCGCTTCGGCAATGGCCTCAGTGATGATCAGATTTCTGAGGCCATCGCGCACCGTGACCAGCGGCGCTTCAAGTCCCTGAATGATCCGGCAGAAATGCTCGAGCTGAAGCTCCAGTGGATCCCGACGTTCAACACCGGCGGTCGCCGTTTGAAAAGGCTTGAACCATGAGCGCTCTTCAGCGCGGGCATAGTATCTGAGGCGCATTGTGGGCACTGCAAGCGACCCGTTCTTGCCGCTGATTACATAGCAGTCTTCATCGGCGTAAGCGGCGTAGCTCGCATTCTCCTGGGACGTCTGCTCCCAACTGCGGGCACACCCCGCAGAGTCCGACAGCAGAAACGAGCCCAGGGCTCCGTTGGCAAAGCGCAGGCCGATACACACCGTGTCTTCGACCGGAAAGTTGCGCGCGGCACTCGACTGCATGGCCTGGACGGCAACGATCTCTCCGCACAGCGAGCGCAAGTTGCCGATCTCGTGAATCATGTTGATCAGGATCGGGCCGCCACCTTCCTGGCGCCGCCACACGGCCGCATCGAAGTAGTCATCCGGCTTGTAGAACAGCGCGCTGCCCTGCACGGCAACAATCTCGCCGAGCACGCCTTCGCCGATGATCTCCCGTGCCTTGGCCAGCACAGGGCTATGTGCTCGATGGTGCCCGACCAGCAGACGCGCACCCTTTGCGGTTGCCGCAGCGAGCAGACGCTTACCTTCTTCAACGCTGTGGGCGACGGGTTTTTCGATCAAGGCGGCAACGCCTGCCTCGACGCATTGCAACGCCTGCGCAACATGCAGCGCATTGGGCGTGGCAAGGATAACGCCGTCCGGTTTGACGTTGTCGAACAAGGCCGCCAGATCTGCATATTGAGGAACGCCCAGAGCGGTCAGGTAATCGTCCGGGATCGTTACCGGATCAACAACGGCAACCAGTTCACAAGACAGGCTCGCTTGTACAAGTTCGATATGGCGGCGACCGATCATGCCGACGCCGGCCACTGCAATTCTGATTCTGGACATGATTTGATCTTCACAGTTGTTTTTGTGTTCCTGAGGAGCAGCGCTGGCTCATCAGGTGCTGTTAGGATCCAGCCTACTATCGCCGGCGAAGGTCATAATGGGCTCAGATGAAATATCAGAATTCTCAATTACTGAACAATGACCCGTTCCTGCGTGACCTTTTGCTCTTCACTGCGATCGCCCGCTGTTCGAGCTTCGTCAGCGCAGGGGCTGAGTTGGGGATCTCGCCAGCGCACGTCAGCAAGCGCATCGCGACACTTGAGCAAAGCCTCAACTGCAAGCTGTTCAACCGCACGACGCGCCGCGTCACCATCACCCGTGAAGGCGAGGCGATGCTGGTCTGGGCCAAACAGATTCTGGAAAACGTCCACGGCATGCTGGAAACGTCCCATGGAGACCGGGTAGAGCCCAGAGGGCTGCTGCGGATCAGCACCAGTCAACGACTGGGCCGTTTCCACGTGGCACCCATTCTCGGCCTGCTGCGTAAGCGCTACCCAGGACTTGAGGTCTGGATCGAGTTGATGGACAGGCGCACGGACCTGATCGGTGAACAGTTCGATATCGATATTCGAGTAGGGGAGGTGACCGAGCAGCATCTGATTGCCCACAAAATCGCCAGCAGCCAGAGGATTCTGTGCGCCGCCCCGAGCTATGTCGCGGAGCGAGGCCATCCCGCTTCGCTGGCTGATCTGGCACAGCACGAGTGCCTGTTGCTGCGCGACAGGGACAGTAGCTTTGGTTTGTGGCGTCTAGAGGGGCCAGGTGGCATGGAGACCGTCAAGGTGACCGGGCCCATGGCATCGAACAACAGCGACATCGTGCGCGAGTGGGCGCATGAGGGGCTGGGCATCATCATGGCCTCCACATGGGACGTCGCCCCCAGTTTCGCGCAGGGCAAGCTCATGCGACTGCTGCCTGCTTGGCATCAGGTTGCGGATATTTCCGCGGTCACCACGGTCCGTGCTTCGCAGTCGGAAAGAATCAAAGTGTGCCTTGAGTTTCTGACTGAGCAGTTGACGGCTGGTGCTTATGCGCTTGAGGACATAACTGACTGAGCAGCACATCAAAGAGCACTGCTTTGCTGGAGAAAACGTTCAAACTGTAGAAACTAAAAAGTCCGCAATCAGCGGGCTTTTGGGATGTTGCGTAGACGCTGGTAAGGCGTCTATGTGTTGCGTTTGGTGCCCCGAGGGAGACTCGAACTCCCACTCCTTTCGAAAACGGATTTTGAATCCGCCGCGTCTACCAATTCCGCCATCAGGGCTTGTGGGGCGGCAGTATAGAGAGGCTCCGCGGGTCGGTCAATCGGCTTTCATGGAGAATTTTCACAGGTTGGGCTAAACTTTGCGGCCCTGTCGAACCGAACACAATCATGCGCGTCGCCGATTTTTCCTTCGAACTCCCCGATTCCCTGATCGCCCGCCACCCACTGGCCGAGCGCCATGGCAGCCGACTGCTGGTTCTTGATGGACCGAGCGGCGCGCTGGCTCATCAGCAATTCACCGATCTGCTCGAACACCTGCGCCCAGGTGACCTGATGGTGTTCAACAACACCCGGGTGATCCCGGCGCGGTTGTTTGGCCAAAAAGCCTCGGGCGGCAAGCTCGAAGTGCTGGTCGAGCGCGTGCTCGACAGCCACCGGGTGCTGGCCCATGTGCGTGCAAGCAAGGCGCCCAAGGTCGGTACACAGTTGCTCATCGACGGCGGCGGCGAGGCCGAGATGGTCGCCCGTCATGACACGCTGTTCGAGCTCCGTTTCAGCGAAGAAGTGCTGCCGCTGCTCGATCGCGTCGGCCATATGCCGCTGCCGCCGTATATCGATCGCCCGGACGAGGGCGCCGACCGCGAGCGCTATCAGACTGTTTATGCCGAGCGCGCAGGTGCCGTCGCGGCGCCAACCGCAGGCCTGCACTTCGACCAGCCGCTGCTTGAGAAAATCGCAGCCAAGGGCGTCGAGAGTGCGTTCGTTACCTTGCATGTGGGCGCCGGCACCTTCCAGCCGGTGCGGGTCGACAAGATCGAAGACCACCATATGCACAAGGAATGGCTCGAAGTCAGCCAGGAGGTAGTCGACGCCGTGGCCGCGTGCCGTGCGCGTGGCGGCCGAGTGGTTGCCGTCGGCACCACCAGCGTGCGCTCGCTGGAGAGTGCCGCGCGTGATGGCCAGCTCAAGGCGTTCAGCGGCGACACCGACATCTTTATCTACCCGGGCCGGCCGTTCCATGTGGTCGATGCCCTGGTCACCAACTTCCACCTGCCGGAGTCCACGCTGCTGATGCTGGTCTCGGCCTTCGCCGGTTACCCCGAGACCATGGCGGCTTACGCCGCTGCGGTCGAGCATGGCTACCGCTTCTTCAGTTACGGTGATGCGATGTTCATCACCCGCAATCCGGCGCCGCGCGGCCCCGAGGATCAAGCATGAGTCGCACCTGTCGTATGTCCTTCGAACTGCTGGCCACCGACGGCAAGGCCCGTCGTGGCCGCCTGACCTTCCCCCGTGGCACGGTCGAGACCCCGGCGTTCATGCCGGTGGGCACCTATGGCACGGTCAAGGGCATGCTGCCGCGTGACATCGAGGCCACCGGCGCCGAGATCATTCTCGGCAACACCTTCCACCTGTGGCTGCGCCCGGGCACCGAGGTGATCAAGAAGCACAACGGCCTGCACGATTTCATGCAGTGGAAAGGCCCGATTCTGACCGACTCCGGTGGCTTCCAGGTGTTCAGCCTGGGCGCCATGCGCAAGATCAAGGAAGAGGGCGTGACCTTCGCCTCGCCAGTCGATGGCTCCAAGGTGTTCATGGGCCCGGAAGAGTCGATGCAGGTCCAGCGTGATCTGGGCTCGGACATCGTGATGATCTTCGACGAATGCACGCCGTACCCGGCCGAGCATGACGTCGCGCGCACCTCGATGGAGCTGTCGCTGCGCTGGGCGCAGCGCTCCAAGGACGCCCACGCCGACAACACTGCGGCGCTGTTCGGCATCGTTCAGGGCGGCATGTATCAAGACTTGCGGGAACGCTCGCTGGAGGCGCTGGTCAACATCGACTTCGACGGCCTGGCGATCGGCGGCTTGTCGGTCGGTGAGCCGAAGCACGAGATGATCAAGGTGCTCGATTACCTGCCGGCGATGATGCCCGCTGACAAACCTCGTTACCTTATGGGGGTAGGCAAACCCGAGGATCTTGTGGAGGGTGTGCGCCGCGGCGTCGACATGTTCGACTGCGTGATGCCGACGCGCAATGCGCGCAACGGCCATCTGTTCATCGACACCGGGGTGATCAAGATCCGCAACGCGTTCCATCGCCATGATGATTCGCCGCTGGATCCGACCTGCGATTGCTATACCTGCAGCAACTTCTCGCGCGCCTATCTGCACCACCTGGACAAGTGCGGCGAAATGTTGAGCAGCATGTTGAATACAATCCACAACTTGCGTCATTACCAGCGCCTGATGGCCGGTTTACGCGAGGCTATTCAACAAGGTAAATTGGCCGCCTTCGTCGACGCCTTCTATGCCAAACGCGGGCTTGCTGTGCCGCCTTTGGACTGACTGACTGTAACCGTTTGCCAACCCAACACGTTGCAACATAACAACTGGAGTGTCACATGAGCTTTTTGATCCCCGCCGCCTACGCGGACGCCGCAGCCCCTGCCGCCGGCCCTATGGGTGGTGGTTTCGAGTGGATTTTCCTGGTCGGCTTCCTGGTCATCTTCTACCTGATGATCTGGCGTCCACAGGCCAAGCGCGCCAAAGAGCAGAAGAACCTGCTGGGCAACTTGCAGAAAGGTGACGAAGTTGTCACCAACGGCGGCATCGCCGGCAAGATCGTCAAGGTTTCCGATGACTTCGTGGTACTGGAAGTGTCCGACACCGTCGAGATGAAGTTCCAGAAGGGCGCCGTGGCTGCGACCCTGCCTAAAGGTACGCTCAAGGCTATCTGAGGTACCGGTTTTACTTTTTCCAGTCGGGGCGCGCAAAGCGCCCCGCGTCTTGAACGGGCGGCGTGATGCTGAACAAATATCCTCTGTGGAAATACGCACTGATCGTGCTGGTGCTGGCGATCGGTTTCATTTATTCCGCTCCCAACCTCTATCCGGATGATCCGGCTGTACAGATCAGTGGTGCCAGCTCGGCGCTGCAGGTCAACCAGGCCGACCTCGATCGCGTCAACAAGGCGCTGACCGAAGCGGGTATCACCGTGAAGGGCACTAGCCTGGGCGAGAAGGGCAGTGGCTTGGTACGCCTGACCGACCAGGAAGACCAACTGCCAGCCAAGGATGTGGTGCGCAAGGCCCTGGGCGATGACTACGTCGTGGCCCTGAACCTGGCCCAGACCACCCCGCAGTGGCTGCGTAACCTGGGTGCAAGCCCGATGAAGCTCGGTCTGGACCTGTCCGGTGGTGTGCACTTCCTGCTCGAAGTGGACATGGACAAGGCCATGAGCGCGCGCATGAAGGTCTACGAAGGCGAAGTGAAGACCCTGTTGCGCAAAGAGCGCATCCGCTACCGCAGCCTGCCTCAGCAGGATGGCGGCATCGTGCTGGGCTTCTCTGACGACGCCACCCGCGAACAGGCCCGTGCCCTGATTCGCAAGAGCTTTACCGATTTCGACCTGACCACCACCGAGCGCAACGAGCTCGCTGTGCTGCGTCTGGCGCTGACCCCGGCCAAGGTTGCCGAGATCCGCGAATACTCGATCAAGCAAAACCTGACCACCGTGCGTAACCGGGTCAACGAACTGGGTGTGGCCGAGCCGCTGGTGCAGCGTCAGGGTGCCAACCGTATCGTGGTCGAGCTGCCAGGCGTGCAGGACACTGCCGAAGCCAAGCGCATCCTCGGCAAGACCGCCAACCTCGAGTTCCGCTTCGGTGCCGAACCAGGTGCCTCCAAGGCCACTACCGAGGTCTTCGAATTCCGTGATGGCGGCCGTTCGGCGCCGGTCGAGCGTGGTTTGATCATTACCGGTGACCAGGTCACCGACGCCCAAGCCAGCTTCGACGAGCAAGGCCGGCCACAGGTCAACATCCGCCTCGATGGCCATGGCGGCGAGTTGATGAGCCGCGCGACGCGCAGCAACGTCGGCCGCAGCATGGCAGTAATCTTCATCGAGCAGAAGCCGATCACTCGCTACGTCAAGCAGACCGTCGACGGCGTCGAGAAGGAAGTTGCCGTACAGAGCTTCCAGGAAGAGAAAAAGATCATCAGCCTGGCGACCATCCAATCGCCACTGGGCAGTCAGTTCCGCATCACCGGCCTCAATGGCCAGGGTGAATCGTCCGAACTGGCCCTGCTGCTGCGTGCCGGTGGTCTGGCTGCGCCGATGTACTTCGCTGAAGAGCGCACCATTGGTCCAAGCCTGGGTGCCGACAACATCACCAAAGGTGTCGATGCATCGCTGTGGGGCATGCTGTTCGTGTCCATCTTCATCATCGCCATCTACCGTGGTTTTGGCGTGATCGCGACCGTTGCCCTGACCGGCAACATGATCCTGCTGCTGGCCTTGATGTCCCTGCTGGGTGCCACCCTGACCCTGCCGGGCATCGCCGGTATCGTGCTGACCATGGGTATGGCGGTCGACGCCAACGTGCTGATCTTCTCGCGGATTCGCGAGGAGCTGAAAAACGGCATGTCGGTGCAGCGCGCCATCCACGAAGGCTTCAGCCGTGCCTACACCGCGATCATCGACGCCAACCTGACCAGCCTGCTGGTCGGCGGTATCCTCTTCGCGATGGGCACCGGGCCGGTCAAAGGCTTTGCGGTAACCATGTCCCTCGGGATTTTCACCTCGATGTTCACCGCCGTCATGGTGACCCGCGCAATGGTCAACCTGACCTGCGGCGGGCGTGACATCAAGAAGCTGTGGGTTTGAGGGAATAACCATGAAAACCATCAACTTCATGGGCGTGCGCAACGTTGCGTTCGCCGTCACTGTCCTGCTGACCATCCTGGCGTTGTTCAGCTGGTGGCAGAAGGGTTTGAACTTCGGTCTGGACTTCACCGGCGGTACGCTCATCGAGCTGACCTACGAGCGTCCGGCAGACCTCAAGCTGGTCCGCGCCGAGCTCGCTCAGTCGGGCTTCGAGGACGCCATCGTGCAGAGCTTCGGTGCGACTACCGATCTGCTGGTGCGCATGCCGGGCGACGACCCGCAACTGGGCAGCAAGGTTGCTGCAGCGCTGCAGAAAGTCGGCGGCGACAACCCGGCGACCCTCAAGCGAGTCGAGTTCGTCGGCCCGCAGGTAGGTGAAGAACTGCGTGACCAGGGCGGCCTGGGCATGCTGCTGGCGCTGGGCGGGGTACTCATCTACCTAGCCTTCCGCTTCCAGTGGAAATTCGCCGTCGGCGCGATCATCTCGCTGATCCACGACGTGGTCGTGACCGTGGGTATCCTCTCGTTCTTCCAGATCACTTTCGATTTGACGGTGCTGGCGGCAGTGCTGGCGATCATCGGTTACTCGCTGAACGACACCATCGTGGTATTCGACCGCGTGCGGGAAAACTTCCGCGTCATGCGCAAGGCCTCGCTGATCGAGAACATCAACGTCTCGACCACGCAGACCCTGCTGCGCACCATCGCCACTTCGGTTTCGACTTTGCTGGCCATCGCTGCGCTGTTGATCTTCGGGGGTGACAACCTGTTCGGCTTCTCCCTGGCTCTGTTCATCGGGGTCATGGCCGGTACCTACTCGTCGATCTACATCGCCAACGTGGTACTGATCTGGCTGAACCTGAACAGCGAAGACCTGATTCCACCGGTCAAGGCCGAGGGTGTGGACGAGCGTCCATAACCGCAAGCCGCCGCCGTTTGGCGCCAAGAGAGCCGCGAGTGTTGAACTCGCGGCTTTTTTTTTGCTCCAAGGCTGGGACAAGCGCGGGTTATGGCCCGCTGGTACGATCAGGAGGTTCACGTGAATAAATCAATGCTGGTGGGTGCGGTGCTCGGTGCCGTCGGTGTAACTGCCGCAGGCGCAATGGCGACCTACAGCTTGGTGAACAAAGGCCCAGAGGTCGCCGAGGTGACCGACGTGCAGCCGATCAAGCAGCAGGTCAAGACTCCACGTGAAGTGTGCAAGGACGTGACCGTGACGCGCCAGGCGCCGGTCAAGGATCAACATCAGATCGCCGGTACCGTGGTCGGTGCGTTGGCGGGTGGCTTGCTCGGCAACCAGATCGGTGGCGGCACCGGCAAGAAGATTGCCACCGTGGCCGGTGCGGTCGGCGGCGGCTACGCCGGTAACAAGGTGCAGGAAGGCATGCAAGAGCGTGACACCTACACCACCACCCAGACCCGCTGTAACACCGTGCATGACCTGAGCGAGAAAGTGGTTGGCTACAACGTCACCTATTCGATTGGCGACAAGGTCGGCAAAGTGAAGATGGACCACGAGCCAGGTTCGACTATCCCGCTGGACGAGAATGGCAAGCTGGTGCTGAGTCAGGCCCAGAACGGGCAGTAAAGCTGTGCAGGAATCACACTGGCCGCTCCTACGCCGAGCGGTGCGGTTCTTGCGGGCATAAAAAAGCACCCCGTGGGGTGCTTTTTTGTGGCTGACCGGCGTTTAGCGCTTCAGCGATTGTGGCACGTGCGGCTGGATGGCAGTCAACACGGCTTTGAAGCACTTGATGTTGCCAGCAACGATGTGGCCTTTCTCGAGGAATTCGTGGCCACCGTTGAAGTCGCTGACCAGACCGCCAGCTTCCTGCACCAGCAGTACGCCTGCAGCCATGTCCCACTCGGACAGGCCCGACTCCCAGAACGCATCGAAACGACCGGCCGCTACATAGGCCAGGTCAAGGCTGGCAGAACCGGCGCGGCGGATGCCGGCAGTCTGGCCAGTCAGGGCGCGGATCATACCCAGGTAGTTGTCGAGGTCTGCCATCTGGTTGTCGCGGAACGGGAAGCCGGTACCCAGCAGAGCGCCTTCAAGGCTGGTGCGCGAGCTGACGCGCAGGCGGCGACCGTTGATCTGGGCGCCACGGCCACGGCTGGCGGTGAACTCTTCCTGGCGAACCGGATCCAGTACCACTGCGTGCTCCAGGCGACCGCGGTATTTGCAGGCGATGCTCACTGCAAAGTGGGGAATGCCACGCAGGAAGTTGGTGGTGCCATCGAGCGGGTCGATGATCCACAGGTAGTCTTTGCCTTCTTCACCTGAGCCAGCGTGGAAGCCGGTCTCTTCACCCTGGATCGAGTGGTTCGGGTAGGCCTTGCGCAGAGCATCGACGATTTTCTGCTCGGCAGCGCGGTCAACCTCGGACACGTAGTCCTTGGCGTCCTTTTCGTCCACCTTGATGGTGTCCAGGCGTTCGATGGAGCGGAAAATCAGTTCACTGGCGCTGCGAGCAGCGCGCAGGGCGATAGTCAGCATAGGCTGCATGGGCGGTTCACCTGGAGATGTTAAAGAAGAAAGCCGGCCATTTTAGCAGAGTTTTTTGACAACGGCAGCGCCGCATTTGCTTTCATGGCGTAACGTCCGTCGGTTCTGTAAGATCGACCGCCCTGATATCTGCCTTTGAGAGCACCCACCGTGCTGCAAAATATTCGTGTTGTTCTGGTCAATACCAGCCACCCCGGCAACATCGGCGGCGCTGCGCGTGCCATGAAAAACATGGGCTTGTCGCGCCTGGTGCTGGTCCAGCCACAGGAGTTTCCGGCAGCTGACGCCAGCGCCCGCGCTTCTGGCGCAGACGACGTACTCAGTGGCGCGCTGGTGGTCGACTCGCTGGAAGAGGCGCTGGTTGGCTGCAGCCTTGCGATCGGCACCAGTGCCCGCGACCGCAGCCTGCCGTGGCCGATGCTGGATCCGCGCGAGTGCGGCGCCAAGTCGGTCGAGCGTGCCACCATGGGTGACGAAATCGCCCTGGTGTTCGGTCGCGAGCATGCCGGGCTGACCAACGACGAATTGCAGCGATGTCACTTCCATGTGCACATTCCCTCGAACCCTGACTTCAGCTCGCTCAATCTGGCCGCCGCCGTGCAGGTGCTTGGCTATGAGGTGCGCATGGCCTGGCTGGGCGCGCAGGGTGCGCCGTCGATCAGTGACAAGGCCGACGCCGTCGAACTGGCGACCCTGGACGAGATGGAGCGTTTCTACGAGCACCTGGAAAAAACCCTGGTGGACATCGCCTTCCTCGATCCGGACAAACCCAAGCACCTGATGGCGCGCCTGCGTCGCCTGTACGGTCGCAGTTCGGTAGAGCGTACGGAAATGAGCATTTTACGCGGCATCCTCACAGAGACTCAGAAGGTCGCTCGGGGTGAGTCGCATAAGCGGAAGGATTGAGCAATGTTCGAACGTCTGCGTGAAGATATCCAAAGCGTATTCCATCGTGACCCGGCGGCGCGTAACGCTTTTGAAGTGCTGACCTGCTATCCCGGCATGCACGCGATCTGGCTGCACCGCCTTGGCCACGCCCTGTGGACGCGTGACCTGAAGTGGCTGGCGCGGCTGGTGTCGAACTTCGGCCGCTGGATGACTGGCATCGAAATCCACCCGGGCGCGACCATCGGCCGACGCTTCTTCATTGATCACGGCATGGGGATCGTCATTGGTGAGACTGCCGAGATCGGTGACGACGTCACCCTCTACCAGGGCGTGACTCTCGGTGGTACCAGCTGGAACGCCGGCAAGCGCCACCCGACCCTGGGCAATGGTGTGGTGGTCGGTGCCGGCGCCAAGGTGCTCGGCCCATTCACTGTCGGCGCCGGAGCCAAGATCGGCTCCAATGCTGTGGTCACCAAGGAGGTTCCGCCAGGCGCCACCGCAGTGGGTATCCCCGGTCGCATTATCGTCAAGGCGCAGGAAGACTCCGAAGTCGAAGCCAAGCGCAAGGCCATGGCCGAGAAGATCGGTTTCGATGCCTATGGCGTCAGTGGCGACATGCCTGACCCGGTTGCCCGCGCCATTGGCCAGATGCTCGACCACCTGCAAGCGGTCGACGAGCGTCTGCAGGGCATGTGCGGCGCGTTGACCAAGCTGGGTAGCGACTATCACGGCAAGGCGCTGCCGGCGCTGCCCGAAGAAGATTTCGTTGACGTCGCACCGGTCGAGGCAAGGCAGCAGGCGCAGAGCGACACCCAGCCACATTGACAGCGACGATGGCGCTGGCCGTGGGCGTGTGCTCGCGGCCAGTGTCTGCTACACTCGCGCCCGCTCTTCGAGTGCAAACCCGACTAAAGCAGTAGGTCTAATAGTTGACTTAAATGCTCGGGAATCGCATACTTGCTCACATTCTGTAACTCCCGTGGTACCCATACGCCATGCGACTGACTACCAAAGGCCGATACGCAGTGACCGCCATGCTTGACCTGGCGTTGCACGCGCAGCATGGGCCGGTGTCACTGGCCGATATTTCCGAGCGCCAGGGCATCTCCCTATCTTATCTGGAGCAGCTGTTCGCCAAGCTGCGCCGCAGCAGCCTGGTTTCCAGCGTGCGCGGCCCAGGCGGCGGCTATCAGCTGTCGCGCGGCATGGAAACCATCCAGGTTGCCCAGGTCGTCGACGCGGTCAACGAATCGGTCGACGCTACCCGTTGCCAGGGCCTGGGTGACTGCCATGCCGGTGATACCTGCCTGACCCACCACTTGTGGTGTGACCTCAGTCAGCAGATCCATGAATTCCTCAGTGGCATCAGCCTGGCCGACCTCGTCAAGCGCCGTGAGGTGCAAGAAGTCGCTCATCGCCAGGACCTGCGCCGTGTTGCAGGTCGATCCGCCCAGTTGGACAAGATTGAGACGTCCGCCGTCGACTGACATTGGTCACGAGCGACGCCACCGCCTGATAGGAGATATTCAATGAAGTTGCCGATCTACCTCGATTACTCCGCGACCACGCCGGTCGACCCACGCGTTGCCCAGAAGATGGCCGAATGCCTGCTGGTCGACGGCAACTTTGGTAACCCGGCGTCGCGCTCCCACGTGTTTGGCTGGCGCGCTGAAGAAGCGGTCGAAAACGGCCGTCGCCAGGTGGCCGAGCTGATCAACGCCGACCCGCGTGAAATTGTCTGGACCAGCGGTGCCACCGAGTCCGACAACCTCGCGATCAAAGGCGTTGCGCACTTCTATCAGACCAAGGGCAAGCACATCATCACCTCCAAGATCGAGCACAAAGCCGTGCTCGATACCGCTCGCCAGCTCGAGCGCGAAGGTTTTGAAGTGACCTATCTCGAGCCAGGCGAAGACGGCATCGTTACCCCGGCCATGGTTGAAGCGGTGCTGCGCGACGACACCATTCTGGTCTCGCTGATGCACGTCAACAACGAAGTTGGCTCGATCAACGACATCGCTGCAATCGGTGAACTGACCCGTGCCCGCGGCGTGCTGTTCCACGTTGACGCTGCACAATCGGCCGGCAAGGTCGAGATCGACGTGCAGAAGCTCAAGGTCGACCTGATGTCGTTCTCCGCGCACAAGGCCTACGGCCCTAAAGGTATCGGCGCGCTGTACGTCAGCCGCAAACCGCGCGTGCGTCTGGAAGCAATCATTCACGGCGGTGGTCACGAGCGCGGCATGCGTTCCGGCACCCTCCCTACGCACCAGATCGTCGGTATGGGTGAGGCATTTGCCATCGCCAAGCAGGAGATGGCCAGCGAGAACGCCCGCATCAAGGCGCTGAGCGATCGCTTCTTCAAGCAGGTTTCCAACCTCGAAGAGCTGTACGTCAACGGCAGCCAAACTGCGCGCGTGCCGCACAACCTGAACCTGAGCTTCAACTACGTTGAAGGCGAGTCGCTGCTGATGGCCCTCAAGGACATCGCGGTATCGTCCGGTTCGGCCTGCACCTCCGCTTCGCTCGAGCCGTCGTACGTACTGCGCGCCCTGGGCCGCAACGACGAGCTGGCACACAGTTCGATCCGCTTCTCCTTCGGCCGCTTCACCAGCGAAGAAGAAGTCGACTACGCCGCGCAGGAAGTCTGCAAGGCTGTCACCAAGCTGCGCGAACTCTCGCCGCTGTGGGACATGTACAAAGACGGCGTCGATATCTCCAAGATCGAGTGGGCCGCCCACTAAGCAGTCGCCGGCAAGAGCGGCTACCTGATGAGGAAGGAATTGCACCATGGCATACAGTGAAAAGGTCATCGACCACTACGAAAACCCGCGCAACGTCGGCAAGATGGACGCTGAAGACCCGGACGTCGGTACCGGCATGGTCGGCGCGCCGGCCTGCGGTGACGTGATGCGTCTGCAGATCAAGGTCAACGAGCAGGGCGTTATCGAAGACGCCAAGTTCAAGACCTACGGCTGCGGTTCGGCTATCGCTTCCAGCTCCCTCGCCACCGAGTGGATGAAGGGCAAGACCCTGGACGAAGCCGAGACTATCAAGAACACCCAGCTGGCTGAAGAGCTGGCGCTGCCACCGGTCAAGATCCACTGCTCGGTACTCGCCGAGGACGCCATCAAGGCGGCCGTACGCGATTACAAGCAGAAAAAAGGCTTGATCTGAGTCGTTTGACTGGACGCTAAGGAGTTCCGATGGCTATCAGCATGACAGAAGCCGCCGCCAACCACGTGCGGCGCTCCCTCGACGGGCGTGGCAAGGGTGAAGGCATTCGCCTGGCCGTACGCACCACCGGTTGCTCGGGCCTGGCCTACGTGCTGGAGTTCGTCGACGAAGTGGCAGGCGAAGACGAGGTCTTCGAGAACCACGGCGTGAAGGTCATCATTGACCCGAAAAGCCTGGTTTACCTCGACGGCACCGAGCTCGATTTCGTCAAGGAAGGGTTGAACGAAGGCTTCAAGTTCAACAACCCCAACGTGCGCGGTGAATGTGGCTGCGGCGAAAGCTTCAATGTTTGAGGCTTGATGTGGGTACTCCTTGTCATTTTGCCCTGTTCAATCTGCAGCCGGGCTTTCGCCTGGACCTCGATCAACTGGCCGTTCGTTACCGCGAACTGGCCCGTGAGGTCCATCCGGACCGCTTCGCCGATGCTTCCGAGCGCGAGCAGCGTGTCGCCCTGGAAAACTCGGCAGCGTTGAACGACGCCTATCAGACCTTGCGCAGCGCCCCCCGTCGGGCGCGCTATCTGCTGGCCATCAGTGGTCACGAAGTGCCGCAGGAAGTCACCGTACATGATCCGGCCTTCCTGTTGCAGCAGATGGAGCTGCGTGAAGAACTTGAAGAGCTTACCGACCTCGACGGTGTCGCGGTATTCAAGAAGCGCCTCAAGCTCGCGCAAGATACGCTGTTCGAGGAATTCGCCGCCTGCTGGGATGATCCTGCGCAGCGTGAACAGGCCGAGCGCCTGATGCGCCGCATGCAGTTTCTCGACAAGCTCGCCCAGGAAGTGCGCCAGCTCGAAGAGCGCCTCGACGATTAACCCGGTGTTGCCGTGACAACGCCTAAGGTAGCTAGATAAGCATGGCCCTACTGCAGATCGCCGAACCCGGTCAAAGCCCCCAGCCGCACCAGCGCCGCCTGGCGGTAGGGATTGACCTGGGTACTACCAATTCTCTGGTTGCTGCCGTGCGCAGCGGCCGCAGCGAACCGCTGCCCGATGCCGAGGGGCAGGTCATCCTGCCATCGGCTGTGCGCTACCTGGAGGCGGCTGTCGAAGTCGGCCAGGCCGCGCGCGAAGCAGCGCCAAGCGACCCGTTCAACAGCATCCTTTCGGTCAAGCGTCTGATGGGGCGCGGCCTGGCCGACGTCAAGCAGCTCGGCGAGCAACTGCCGTACCGCTTTGTCGGTGGCGAGTCGCACATGCCGTTCATCGAGACCATTCAAGGGCCGAAAAGCCCGGTCGAAGTGTCTGCCGACATCCTCAAGGTGTTGCGTCAGCGCGCCGAGGAAACCCTCGGCGGCGATCTGGTAGGTGCCGTCATCACGGTCCCGGCCTACTTCGACGATGCTCAGCGCCAGGCGACCAAAGACGCCGCCAAGCTTGCCGGGCTGAACGTGTTGCGCCTGCTCAACGAGCCGACTGCTGCGGCCGTGGCCTATGGCCTGGACCAGAACGCTGAAGGCCTGGTGGCGATCTTCGACCTGGGCGGCGGTACCTTCGATATCTCCATCCTGCGCCTGACTGCCGGCGTCTTCGAAGTGCTGGCCACCGGTGGCGATACCGCCCTGGGTGGTGACGACTTCGATCACGCGATTGCCAGCTGGATCATTGAGCAGGCTGGTTTGTCGGCTGATCTGGATCCAGCGACTCAGCGTCAACTGCTGCAGACCGCTTGCGCGGCCAAGGAAGCCCTGACCGATGCCGCCAGCGTGCGCGTTGTTCACGGTGACTGGCAGGGCGAACTGAGTCGGGCAGACTTCGAAGCGATGATCGAGCCGATGATCGCCCGTAGCCTCAAGGCCTGCCGCCGCGCCGTGCGTGACAGTGGGGTCGAGCTCGAAGAAGTGGTTGCGGTGGTCATGGTCGGTGGTTCGACTCGCGTACCGCGTGTGCGTGAAGCCGTCGGTGGCCTCTTCGGCCGTGCTCCGCTGACCTCGATCGACCCTGATCAGGTAGTCGCCATTGGCGCCGCGATCCAGGCCGATACCCTCGCCGGCAACCGCCGTGAAGGTGGCGAGTTGCTGTTGCTCGACGTGATCCCGCTGTCGCTCGGTCTGGAGACCATGGGCGGCCTGATGGAAAAGGTGATCCCGCGCAACACCACGATCCCGGTGGCCCGCGCTCAGGAATTCACCACCTACAAAGATGGCCAGACGGCCATGATGATCCACGTCCTGCAGGGCGAGCGCGAACTGATCAGCGACTGCCGCTCGCTGGCGCGCTTCGAACTGCGTGGGATTCCGCCGATGGTCGCCGGCTCGGCGAAGATCCGCGTGACCTTCCAGGTCGACGCCGATGGCCTGCTCAGCGTCGCTGCACGCGAACTGGGCTCGGGCGTGGAAGCAAGCATTCAGGTCAAGCCGTCGTACGGCCTGACCGACGGTGAAATCGCCCGCATGCTGAAGGATTCGTTCGAGCACGCCGGCACCGACAAGCAGGCCCGCCAGTTGCGCGAGCATCAGGTCGACGGCGAACGTCTGCTCGAAGCGGTGCAGGGTGCGCTGGATGCCGACGGCGAGCGCCTGCTGAGCGCCGAAGAGCGCGAAGCCATTGGCTTCCAGATGCAACAACTACGTGATTTGCTGGCCGGCACCGATGGCCCTGCCATCGAGCAACAGACCAAGCGTCTGTCGCAGGTGACCGATGCATTTGCCGCCCGTCGCCTTGATTCGACGGTCAAAGCCGCACTGGCCGGGCGCAACCTGAATGAGATCGAGGAGTAATCGATGCCGCTGGTGACATTCCTGCCGCATGAGAAGTTTTGCCCCGAAGGGCTGACCGTGGAAGTCGCAACCGGGACCAACATCCTGGAGCTGGCCCACGACCATCACATCGAGATGGAAAGCGCCTGCGGCGGGGTCAAGGCCTGCACCACCTGCCACTGCATCGTGCGCAAGGGCTTTGACTCGCTCGACGAAGCCGACGAGCTCGAAGAAGACATGCTGGACAAGGCGTGGGGCCTGGAAGCGCAGTCCCGGCTGGGTTGCCAGGTGGTCGTCGGTGATACCGACCTGACCATCGAAATCCCCAAGTATTCGCTCAACCACGCCGCCGAAGCGCCGCACTGAAGCCTGGAGGCTGGCATGAGTCTGAAATGGGTTGATGTACTTGAGATCGCTATCCAGCTTGCAGAAAGCAAGCCGGAGGTCGATCCTCGTTATGTGAATTTCCTCGATCTGCACCGCTGGGTAGTGGCTCTGCCAGAGTTCAGCGACGATCCGACACGCGGCGGAGAGAAGGTGCTTGAGGCGATCCAGGGGGCCTGGATCGAAGAAGCCGACTGAGCGTCACCTGCAGGTTAGGCATTCCCCTGGAACCCGCGTATAATTCGCGGGTTTAATTTTTCGTAATACTCAATTTTCTGGAGTTACCATGGCTGTTCAACGTACTTTCTCGATCATCAAGCCTGACGCAGTTGCCAAAAACGTCATCGGCAAGATCACTTCGCGCTTCGAAGAAGCTGGCCTGAAAATCGTCGCTTCGAAACTCAAGCAACTGTCCAAAGCCGAAGCCGAAGGCTTCTACGCTGAGCACAGCGAGCGCGGTTTCTTCGGTGACCTGGTTGCCTTCATGATCTCCGGCCCAGTTGTTGTTCAGGTTCTGGAAGGCGAAAACGCCATCGCTCTGAACCGTGAGCTGATGGGCGCTACCAACCCTAAAGAAGCTGCTGCCGGCACCATCCGTGCTGACTTCGCTGAATCGATCGACGCCAACGCCGTTCACGGTTCGGACTCCGAAGCTGCTGCCGCTCGCGAAATCGCTTACTTCTTCGCAGCTACCGAGGTAACCGCTCGCTAAGCGAAAGCTTACGGGTGAGGGTGAATCCATGACGACATCTACTGGCAAAATCAACCTGTTGGGTCTGACCCAGCCGGAAATGGAACAATTCTTCGACTCCATTGGCGAGAAGCGCTTCCGTGCCGGTCAAGTAATGAAATGGATTCACCATTTTGGCGTCGATGATTTCGCCGCCATGACCAATGTCGGCAAGGTCTTGCGCGAAAAGCTCGAGGCTGTTGCCGAGATTCGGCCACCAGAAGTGGTCAGTGAAGACATTTCCGCCGACGGCACCCGCAAATGGGTGATCCGCGTTGCCTCCGGCAGCTGCGTCGAAACCGTCTATATCCCGACCGACGACCGTGGCACCTTGTGTGTATCGTCGCAGGCGGGCTGCGCCCTGGACTGCAGTTTCTGCTCCACCGGCAAGCAAGGCTTCAACAGCAACCTCACCGCCGCCGAAGTTATCGGTCAGGTGTGGCTTGCGAACAAATCCTTCGGCACTATCCCGGCCAAAGTCGACCGCGCGATTACCAACGTGGTGATGATGGGCATGGGCGAGCCGTTGCTCAATTTCGATAATGTCATTGCCGCCATGAAGATCATGATGGACGATCTTGGCTATGGCATTTCCAAGCGTCGCGTCACCTTGTCGACCTCAGGCGTAGTGCCGATGATCGACGAGCTGGCCAAGCACATCGACGTTTCCCTGGCACTGTCGCTGCACGCGCCGAACGACGAGCTGCGGAACAAGCTGGTGCCAATCAACAAGAAGTACCCGCTCAAGGTCCTCCTCGAGTCGTGCATGGGCTACATGGCCACCCTCGGTGGCAAGCGTGTACTGACCGTCGAATACACCCTGCTCAAGGACGTCAACGATCAGCCCGAGCATGCCACGCAGATGATCGAGCTGCTGCGCGATATCCCGTGCAAGATCAACCTGATCCCGTTCAATCCGTTCCCGCACTCCGGTTACGAGCGGCCGAGCAACAATGCAATCCGCCGCTTCCAGGACCTGCTCCACCACGGTGGTTACAATGTCACCACCCGTACCACCCGTGGTGAGGATATCGACGCCGCTTGTGGGCAGCTGGTTGGTCAGGTCATGGACCGTACCCGCCGCAGCGAGCGTTACATCGCTGTGCGTCAGCTCAATGACGACGTGCGGATCGCCGACAACGCTGCGCGTCACTGAGCGGGCCGGCAGCGATGATCCTGCGCGCAGCGCTGTCGCTGCTGACCCTGTTGCTGCTGGCCGGCTGCGTGTCGGGCGGCAGCAATGACCCGCTGGCCACCCAGCAGGGTCGGGCCGAGGCGGGCAGGGCGTATGTGCAGTTGGGGCTGGGCTATTTGCAACAAGGTCTGACCGAGCAGGCCAAGGCGCCGCTGGTGAAGGCACTTGCCCTGAACAGCCGTGATGCCGATGCGCATGCCGCGCTGGCGCTGGTGTTTCAGGTCGAGGGCGAGCCGACGCTGGCAACCGAGCATTTCCACAAGGCGCTGGCGCAAAATCCGGATGACACCCGGATTCGCAACAACTACGGCAGTTTCCTATATGCTCAGGAGCGTTTTGCCGAAGCCGAGTCAGTGTTTCGCCTGGCCGCTGCCGATACCCTGTATCCTGAGCGCTCGCGCGTCTTCGAAAACCTTGGCCTGACGGTTCTCAGGCAAGGTCGCCGCGACGATGCCCAGGCGCATCTGCACAAGGCGTTGCAGCTCAACCCGCGACAACCGCGAGCGTTGTTCGAAATGGCTGAGTTGTCCTACGAAAACAGGCATTATGTGCCAGCCCGGGATTACTACGATCGTTTCAGCCAACTGAGCGCCCCGGATGCTCGCAGCCTGCTGATGGGCAGCCGCCTGGCGCGGGTGTTCGAGCAACCGGCAACGGTGGCCGAGCTGGGCCAGCAACTACAACGACTTTATCCCGGTACGCCGGAATATCAGCAATACCTGTCGGAGCAATGATGAAAGCCGCGCATCCCGAAGTAGCAGCAGCGACTCACCAGCACCCCGGTGAGACCTTGCGCCAGGCCCGCGAAAACCGCGACTGGACGCAGGCCGAGGTAGCCCGCAAGCTCAACCTGACCCTGAGCTCGCTGAACAATCTCGAATCCGGCGCCTTCGACAAGCTGCCAGGGCACACCTTTGCCCGTGGTTACATCCGTGCCTATGCCAAGCTGATGGACATGGACCAGGCGCCTCTGGTCGCCGCCTTTGACCAGGTCACCGGCACCCACGCGCAAGGCAGCCAGGTGCACTCGCTGGGACGAATCGAAGAACCGGTGCGCCTGTCGCACAACGTCATGCGCGTTGTCAGCCTGGTGCTGCTGGTGGCAGTAGTAGGTGGCGGCTTCTTCCTCTGGAAGGACCAAAGCAGCCTGCGCAACAGCGACCTTGGCAAAATCGCCCTGGAGCACGTCGAAGTCGAGAGCGCCGACGGCACCACCCAGATTCACCCGCTGGATGAGCCGGAAGACCAGGCTGTCAGCGAAGCCCAGCAAGGCCAGAGTGCGCCGCTGCCATTGGAGCAGGCTGCCACTGGCGAGAGCAGTGGCTCGGCCAACGAAGAAGCCATTCCGGCAAGCCCGGCGGTCGCCGAGAGCACTGCCGCCGCCCCGGTGACCCCGGCCGCGACCAATAATGCCACCACCGCACCGACTGCACCTGCGCCAGCTGCGCCGGTCAGCGCACCAGCCGTTGCCGCCACAGCCCCCAGCGTACCTGTCGCAGCAGCGCCAGTCCCCGCCGGCAGTGGCCGTGTCGCGATCCAGTTCTCGGCGGATTGCTGGACCCAGGTCACCGATGCCAACGGCAAGCTGCTGGTCAACGCCACCAAGCGCAAGGGCGACAGCCTGGAAGTCACCGGCACACCACCGTTCGCGGTACGCCTGGGCTTCGCCCGCGGCGCTCAGATCAGCTACAACGGCCAGGCCGTTGATGTTGCACCGTTCACCAGTGGCGAAACCGCTCGCCTGAAGTTGGGGCAGTAACTCATGCACGGCGAATCTCCAATCAAGCGTCGCGAAACCCGCAAGATCTGGGTGGGCAATGTGCCGGTGGGCGGTGATGCGCCTATCGCGGTGCAGAGCATGACCAACACCGACACCAATGATGTCGCCGCCACGGTCGGGCAGATCCAGCGCCTGGTCGATGCCGGTGTCGACATCGTCCGCGTCTCGGTGCCAGACATGGACGCCGCCGAAGCCTTCGGCCGCATCAAGCAGCAAGTCAGCGTGCCGTTGGTGGCCGACATCCATTTCGACTACAAGATCGCCCTGCGCGTGGCTGAGCTGGGTGTTGATTGCCTGCGCATCAATCCAGGCAACATTGGCCGTGAAGACCGCGTGCGCGCGGTGGTCGATGCTGCGCGCGATCGTGGTATTCCGATCCGCATCGGGGTCAATGCCGGCTCGCTGGAAAAAGACCTGCAGAAGAAGTACGGCGAACCGACCCCAGCAGCGCTGGTCGAGTCGGCCCTGCGCCATGTCGAGCACCTCGATCGCCTGGATTTCCAGGACTTCAAAGTCAGCGTCAAGGCGTCCGACGTGTTCATGGCCGTTGAAGCCTACCGTCTGCTGTCCAAGCAGATCATCCAGCCCCTGCACCTGGGCATCACCGAAGCCGGTGGTTTGCGTTCGGGGACGGTGAAATCTGCGGTCGGCCTCGGTATGCTGCTGGCCGAAGGCATCGGCGACACGATCCGGATCTCTCTCGCCGCCGACCCGGTCGAAGAAGTCAAAGTCGGCTACGACATCCTCAAGTCGCTGCGCCTGCGCTCGCGTGGGATCAACTTCATCGCCTGCCCGAGCTGTTCGCGGCAGAACTTCGATGTGGTCAAGACCATGAACGAACTCGAAGGTCGCCTCGAAGACCTGCTGGTCCCGCTGGACGTCGCCGTGATCGGTTGTGTGGTCAACGGCCCGGGTGAAGCCAAGGAAGCCCATGTTGGCTTGACGGGCGGCACGCCGAACCTGATCTACATCGACGGCAAGCCTGCGCAGAAACTGAACAACGACAACCTGGTCGAGGAGCTGGAAAAGCTCATTCGCCAGAAAGCGGCCGAAAAGGTCGAAGCCGACGCGGCGCTGATCGCCCGCGGCTGATACACAGATTCGAAAGGACTTTTCGTGAGCAAATCGCTGCAAGCCATTCGTGGCATGAACGACATCCTGCCTGACCAGTCGCCACTGTGGCGTTACTTCGAAGGCACGGTCGCCAGTTTGCTGGACGGCTACGGTTACAGCCAGATCCGCACGCCGATCGTCGAATTCACCGAGCTGTTCAAACGCTCGATCGGTGAAGTCACCGACATCGTCGAAAAAGAGATGTACACCTTCGAGGACCGCAACGGCGATTCGCTGACGCTGCGTCCTGAGGGTACCGCTGCCTGCGTGCGCGCCGTGCTCGAGCATGGCATCACCGGCAACGGCCAAGTGCAGAAACTCTGGTACACCGGGCAGATGTTCCGCCACGAGCGCCCACAAAAAGGCCGCTATCGCCAGTTCCACCAGATCGGCGTCGAGGTGTTCAACCTGGATGGCCCGGACATCGATGCCGAGCTGATCATGCTGACCTGGCGCCTGTGGGGCCAGTTGGGCATTCAGGACGCGGTCAAGCTCGAGCTGAACAGCCTGGGCACCAGCGAAGCCCGTGCACGCTATCGCGACGCGCTGGTCGAGTTTCTCTCGGCGCGCCTCGAGCAGCTTGACGAAGATAGCCAGCGTCGGCTCAAGAGCAACCCGCTGCGCATTCTCGACAGCAAGGATCAGGGCACCCAGGCCGTGCTGGTCGGCGCGCCGAAGCTGGAAGACTATCTGGACGAAGAATCCCGTGTGCACTTCGAGGGCCTCAAGGCTCGCCTGAACGCTGCCGGCATCCCCTTCGTGATCAACACCAAGCTGGTGCGTGGCCTCGACTACTACAGCAAGACCGTGTTCGAGTGGGTTACCGACAAGCTCGGCGCCCAAGGCACCGTGTGTGCCGGTGGTCGTTACGACGGCCTGGTCGAGCAGATGGGCGGCAAGCCGACTACTGGTGTTGGCTTTGCCATGGGCATCGAGCGGTTGATTTTGCTGCTGGAAACCCTGGGCAAGGTCCCGGAGTCGATCAGCCGCCAGATCGACGTTTACCTGTGCGCCTTTGGCGAGCAGGCCGAGCTGGCCGGTCTGGGCCTGTCCGAGCGGTTGCGTGACCAGGTACCGGGCCTGCGCCTGGCGGTCAACGCCGGTGCCGGCAGTTTCAAGAGCCAGTTCAAGAAGGCCGACAAGAGCGGGGCGTTGTTTGCCCTGATCATGGGGGACGACGAACTGGCGCAACAAGTGGTAGGTTTCAAACCCCTGCGTGGCCAGGGCGAACAACAGAACATAGCCTGGGATGCTCTGGCCGAGCACCTGCAAGCTGCCCTCGCGAACGCGTGAAGCAGTCAAACAGCCGAATTTGCTGAATAGGAGTATTGGGGTGTCGAGTACCGATGATGATGGCCTGAGCGCGGCCAAGGACTGGTGGGATCGCAACGGCAAGCCGCTGCTGACCGGCGCCCTGTTGGCTGCTGCTTTGGTAGCTGGCTGGCAGACCTGGCACAAGTACCAGAGCAATCAGTCACAAGGCGCTTCGGTGCTGTACCAGAACCTGCTGGAAACGGCCCTGACGCCGACCGGCGAGCCTGATGCAAGCAAGGTTGCCGAGTTGGCTGGCAAGCTCAAGAGCGAGTTTGGCGGCACCGCCTATGCCCAGTACGGCAGCCTGTTCGTGGCCAAGGTAGCGGTCGACAGCGGCAAGCTGGACGACGCAGCCAGCGAACTCAACAGCGTGCTGGCAAAACCTGCCGATGCCACCCTGGGCGAGATCGCACGCCAGCGTCTGGCCCGTGTGCTGGCTGCTCAGGATAAGGCTGACGAAGCACTGAAGCTGCTCGATGGCGACGCTGACAAGGCGTTTCAGGCCAGCCGCGAAGAGCTCAAGGGCGATCTGCTGGTACAGTTGGGCCGCGCTGGCGATGCCCATAGCGCATACGAAAAAGCCAAGGCCGCGTTGTCTGATGAAGCAGCGGTCGGTGGCCTGCAACTGAAGCTGGATGACCTGGCCAAAGGGGACGCTTGACGTGATCGGTTGGAAACAAGCAGCAGTGCTGAGCCTGGCCGTACTGGTCGTGGGTTGCAGCAGCAACAGCAAGAAGGAACTGCCTCCGGCCGAGCTGACCAAGTTCACCGAAGAAGTCGTGCTGAAAAAGCAGTGGAGCCGTTCGATCGGTGACGGTCAGGGTGAGACCTACAATACCCTGGTGCCGGCCATCGAAAACGACCGCATCTACGCTTCCGACGTCAACGGCGAAGTCTTCGCGCTCGATCGCAACACCGGCGACATCGTCTGGAAACAGGACCTCGACCTGCCGGTTTCCGGCGCAGTCGGCGTCGGCTATGGCCTGGTCATGCTCGGCACCCTCAAGGGTGAAGTGATCGCCCTGGACAGCAGCACCGGTGAGGAGCGCTGGCGCTCCCGCGTGACCAGTGAAGTGCTGGCGCCGCCGGCGAACAACGGTGACGTGGTGGTGGTGCAGACTCAGGACGATCGTCTGATTGGTCTGGACGCCGCGACCGGCGACCGTCGCTGGATCTACGAAAGCACTCCAGCGGTACTGACTCTGCGTGGCACTGGCGCACCGATCGTGACCAATCGCATGGCCGTTGCCGGCCTGTCGACCGGCAAGGTTGTTGCTGTCGACATCCAGAACGGCGTGCCGGTCTGGGAAAGCCGCGTCGCGATCCCGCAAGGTCGCTCCGAACTCGAACGCGTCGTCGATATCGACGGCGGTTTGCTGCTGTCTGGTGGTACCCTGTACGTCGGTACCTATCAGGGCCGGGTTGCCGGTCTGGATCTGGAAAGCGGCCGCGTGCTGTGGCAGCGTGATGCGTCCAGCTACGTCGGTGTCGCCCAGGGCTTTGGCAACGTCTACGTCAGCGAAGCTTCCGGCACCGTTGAAGGCGTCGATGAGCGTTCGTCGAGCGCACTGTGGAGCAACGATTCCATGGCGCGCCGTCAGCTGAGCGCCCCTGAAGTGTTCTCCAGCTACGTCGCAGTCGGTGACTTCGAAGGCTACCTGCACCTGCTGAGCCAGGTCGATGGTCGCTTCGTTGGCCGTGAGCGTATTGACAGTGATGGCCTGCGCGCCCGCCCCTTGGTGGTCGGCGACACCATTTATGTCTTCGGCAACAGCGGCAAGCTCGAGGCATTGACCATCCGCTGAGGCTAAGCTTGAAGCCGTGAGGCTTCGAGCAGTGGCGCATGATGCGCCGCGCGAACTCCGGCCGCTGCTCTGCAGCGGCCTTTGCATTTTCAAGAATTCAAGAGTGGAGAGCCGTATGGTTCCCGTAATCGCCCTGGTGGGGCGGCCGAACGTCGGCAAGTCCACCATGTTCAACCGCTTGACCAAAACCCGCGACGCCATTGTCGGCGACCTCTCGGGCCTGACCCGTGACCGCCAGTACGGCGATGCCATGTGGCAGGGCCGTTCGTACATCCTGATCGACACCGGCGGTATCACCGGTGACGAAGTGGGCATGGACGAGAAGATGGCCGAGCAGTCGCTGATGGCCATCGAAGAGGCCGACTACGTGCTGTTCCTGGTGGATGCCCGCGCCGGCATGACCGCTGCCGACCAGATGATCGCTGACCACCTGCGCAAGCGGAACAAGTCTGCGGTGCTGGTCGCCAACAAGATCGACCACATCGATCCTGACCTGGCACGTGCCGAGTTCTCGCCGCTGGGCATGGGCAACGCGATTCCGGTCGCCGGCTCCCAGGGCCGCGGTATCAACGCCCTGATGGAAGAGCTGCTCGGGCACATCCCGCGCGATCAGGAAGAAGACGCGCTCGACCAGGAAGTTGCCGAAGGCGAAGAGGCCGTTCGGATTCCAGGCCCGAGCGAAAAAGACGGCATCAAGATCGCCATCATCGGCCGTCCCAACGTGGGCAAGTCGACCCTGGTCAACCGCATGCTCGGTGAAGAGCGCGTGGTGGTCTATGACGAGCCAGGCACCACTCGCGACAGTATCTACATCCCGTTCGAGCGTGATGGTGACAAGTACACCTTCATCGACACCGCCGGGGTGCGCAAGCGCGGCAAGATCCACGAGGAAGTCGAAAAGTTCTCGGTGGTGAAAACCCTGCAGGCGATCAAAGACGCCAACGTGGTGATCTTTGTCATGGACGCCCGCGAAGGTGTGGTCGACCACGACCTCAACCTGCTCGGCTTTGCCCTTGAGGCCGGCCGCGCCATCGTCATTGCCCTGAACAAGTGGGATGGCATGCAGCCGGGCGAGCGCGACTACGTCAAGACCGAGCTTGAGCGCCGGTTGTTCTTCGTCGACTTCGCCGACATCCACTTCATCTCGGCGCTGCACGGCACCGGCGTGGGCAACCTGTACAAGTCGGTGCAGGCCGCGTTCAAGTCGGCGGTCACCCGCTGGCCGACCAGCCGCCTGACGCAGATTCTGGAAGACGCTATCGGCGACCACCAGCCGCCGTTGGTCAATGGCCGCCGGATCAAGCTGCGTTACGCTCACCTGGGTGGCGCCAACCCGCCGATCATCGTGATCCACGGGAACCAGACCGAGAAGATTCCACGGTCTTACTCGCGCTACCTGGAGAACACTTACCGTCGCGTGCTCAAGCTGGTCGGTACGCCGATCCGCATCGAGTACAAAGGCGGCGAGAACCCGTACGAGGGTAACAAGAACACCCTCACCGACCGCCAGGTCAACAAGAAGCGCCGCTTGATGTCGCACCACAAGAAGGCCGAGAAGAAGCGCAAAGACAAGCGCTGATTCTGGCCTGACCCTGCACCGGGGCTGCTGCGCGGCCCCTGTTGCATCAGTGTATTGTTTCAACCTTTTTCCTGATTGCTCGATCCGCTATGCTCGGACTCCAGTCCGTGCCGGATACCCCCAGGAAAGAGGGCTTCATGATCCGCAGCAAACTGCCGAACGTCGGCACGACCATCTTTACCACCATGTCGCAGCTGGCCGTGCAAACCGGCGCGCTCAACCTGTCCCAAGGCTTCCCCGACTTCAACGGCCCGCAGGCGCTATTGGATGCCGTAGGCCGGCACGTGGCCGCCGGGCACAATCAATACGCGCCCATGACCGGCCTGCCGGCCCTGCGCCAGCAAGTGGCTGCGAAGGTGGCTCGGCTGTATGGGGTTAGCGTGGATGTCGAGCAGGAAATCACCATCACGCCAGGCGCCACCGAGGCGATCTTCTGCGCGATCCAGGCAGTGATCAATCCGGGCGACGAGGTAATCGTTTTCGACCCGTGCTACGACAGCTACGAGCCTTCGGTAGAGTTGGCCGGCGGGCGCTGCGTGCATGTGCCGCTGAGCAACGACGATTTTGCCATCGACTGGCAACGCTTCAGCGATGCCCTCACGCCGCGCACGCGCATGGTCGTGCTCAATTCGCCGCACAACCCCAGCGGAGCTTTGATCAGCCGTGCCGATCTCGACCAGCTGGCGGGATTGATTGCCGACCGCGATATCTACCTGGTCAGCGATGAAGTGTACGAGCACCTGATCTACGACGGCGTGGCGCATGCCAGCGTGCTGGCTCATGAACAGCTCTATCAGCGCGCCTTCGTCATCAGCTCGTTCGGCAAGACCTACCACGTCACTGGTTGGAAGACCGGCTACGTGATCGCGCCCCCGCAATTGAGCGCCGAGCTGCGCAAGGTACACCAGTACGTCAACTTCTGCGCAGTGACGCCGCTGCAGTGCGCGCTGGCAGACTTCATGGCCGAACACCCTGAGCACATCGAGCAGTTGCCGGGCTTCTATCAGGCCAAGCGCGATCTGTTCTGCGATCTGTTGCATAGCTCACGCTTCAGCTTCAAGCGTACCCCAGGCACCTACTTCCAGTTGGTCGACTACAGCGCCATCCGCCCTGATCTGAACGATGTCGACATGGCCCTGTGGCTGACCCGCGAGCATGGCGTGGCGAGTATTCCGGTGTCGGTGTTCTACCAGACGCCAGTCCCGCAGCAACGCTTGATCCGCCTGTGCTTTGCCAAACGAGAGGAGACGCTGCAGCAGGCAGCGGAGAAACTATGCGCGATCTGACCGCACTGCCCAACCTGAAAATTGCCATGGTGCAGACCACGCTGGCCTGGCATGACCGCGAGGCCAACTACGCCCATTTCGAAGAGTTGCTCAAGCAAGTCGGCAGCCCTGACCTGGTGATTTTGCCAGAGATGTTCACCACCGGCTTTTCGATGGAGTCCGAGCGCCTTGCCGAGCCCGAGAACGGCCCGACCGCCAAGTGGCTCAAGGCCCAGGCGAAGAAGCTCAACGCAGTAATCACCGGCAGCGTGATCGTCCAGGCCGCTGACGGCAGCCACCGTAACCGGCTGCTGTGGGCGCGCCCGGACGGTGAAATCCTGCACTACGACAAGCGCCACCTGTTCCGTATGGCCGGCGAGCACAAGCACTACACCCCGGGCGAGCGCCAGGTGCAGTTCGAGCTGAAGGGTTGGCGGGTCCGCCCATTGATCTGCTACGACCTGCGCTTCCCGGTATGGAGCCGCGATGCCCATGACACTGACCTGCTGTTGTACACCGCCAACTGGCCGGCAGCGCGGCGGCTGCACTGGAACCGGCTGTTGCCGGCGCGGGCGATCGAGAACCTGTGCTTCGTGGCGGCGGTCAACCGGGTCGGCACCGACGGCAAAGGCTTTGCCTACTCAGGCGACAGCCAGGTGCTGGATTTCCAGGGCGAGAGCCTGCTCAGTGCCGGCGAAGCGGACGGCGTATTCACCGTCGAGCTGCGCGCGGCGGAACTGGCGGCGTACCGCAGCCGTTTCCCGGCCAACCTGGATGCCGATACCTTCGACCTGCATTGAGCGTTGCCGGCCGGGGCATGGCGCCCCGGCCGTTCGACCGACTCAGTACACGTCGCGTCGGTAGCGACCGTCTTCTACCAGCTGTTGCAGCATGGCCTCGCCGAGGATGCCCCTGAGCGCCGCGTCGACTGCCGCGGCCATGCCCTGCAGGCTGCCGCAAACATAGATGCAGGCGCCGTCGGCGACCCAGCGGCGCACCTCTTCGGCCTGCGCCAGCAGCAAGTCCTGGACATAGACCTTTTCAGCCTGATCACGCGAGAACGCCAGGTCCAGCTTGCGCAGCTCACCGCGCGCCAGCCAGCCTTGCAGTTCATCGGCGCAGAGCAGATCGCTGGCGCGATTGCGCTCACCGAACAGCAGCCAGTTGCGCTGTTCACCTTCGCTGATACGTGCCTTGAGCAAGCTGCGCAGTCCGGCCAGCCCGGTGCCGTTGCCGATCAGCAGCATCGGTGCTGGGGCCACTGGCAGGTGGAAGCTGCTGTTGCGGCGCAGGCGCAGGCTCAGCGAGGCTTGCAGGGGCAGCACCTCAGTCAGCCAGCCTGAGCCCAGGCCAAGGCTGCCGTCAGTGTGCCGATGCTGGCGCACAATCAGCTGCAGCACGCCATCGCTGGCAATCGATGCGATCGAGTATTCACGCGTGCCGAGCGGCACCAGCGCATCGATAACCGCCTGCGCGTGCAGGCCGACCAGATGCTCGCGGCTGACCGGCAATTGCCGACTGCCCAGTGCCTGACCCAGAGTTTCGCGCGAACCTTCAAGTTGCACTGGGGTATCCAGATTCAAGCCCAGGCCTTGAATAAACGCTTGAACCTGGGCGGCGGCATTGCGCGGCAATACCTCAACCAGGTCGCCTGCATCCCAGCGCACCGTCTGCTCGGATTGCAGGTCGAGCAGGTACACCGGCTGGCCCTGGCTACCAGGATTGAGCAGCCTGCGCGCGGTCAGGGTCCAGCTGTTGAAGGCGGGCGCTTGCCAGGCGCTGACGACGCTGGCGCCGGTCAACTGCGCCAGTTGCTGCTGCCAGTGCTGGAGCGCGGCCGGGTCGGCGTTGTCGACTTCGACCGGGCTGAATGCAGTGCTGGCGCCGCGCTCGGCAAGCCATGCCTGCAAGCGCCGGGCAAAGCCACAGAAGTATTGATACTGGCGATCGCCCAAGGCGAGCAGGGCATAATCCAGATGCTCCAGCGGCCACGCCTGGCCGAGTATCTTGCGCTCGAAACCACGGGCGCTGTCGGGTGCCTCGCCATCGCCAAAGGTGCTGACTACAAACAGCGCCCGGCGTGCCTGGCGCAGGTCATCCTCACCCAGCTCGGCCAAGGCGCGTACTTGCACCGACAGGCCTGCCGCCTGGAGCTGGCCGGCGCTCTGCCAGGCCAATTGCTCGGCGAGGCCGCTCTGGCTGGCAAAACCAATCAACCAGCTGTCACCTGCCGACGTGGTGCTGTCGACACTGCCACGGGCCACGCGGATCTGGCGTTGCTTGCGCCGGCGGTCGAGGTACAGCAGCCAGCCGGTGATGAAGAACAGCGGCATGCACAGGCTGGCGATGGTAAAGATGATCCGCCCGGGCAAGCCGAAATAGCTACCCACGTGCAGGGCATAGATGCTTTGCAGCAGTTGAGCACTGAGCGACTTGTCGGCATAACGCTCGATGCGCGTGAACGTGCCGGTAGCCGGGTCGAGGGTGACGGTGTCAAAGGCGCGTTCGTGATCGGCATCGTCCAGCAGATAGAACAGCGTCGCCGGCTGCCCGCCAACCGGCGGCAGGCGCAGGTTGTAGCCAGTCAGGCCGGGCCCGGCCGCAGCCTGCAGGTTGCTCCAGATGGCGTCGTAGTCGACCCGCAGCGGCGGGGCCTTTTGGTTGACCGACTGCGGGCCACGGCGGCCACCGCCTTCGCCACGCTTGTGCTGCTGGCCCGCAGCCGGGGCGTCGCCGAGCAGCTTGTTCAGCCCGCGGCTGTACCATTCGTACGACCATGACAGACCGGTCAACGCAAACAGCAGATAGAACAGCAGGCACCAGGTGCCGAACACGGCGTGCAGGTCCCAATTGAACGCACGGCCCTTCTTCGCCCAGTCCAGGGTCAGCCAGGTGCGCCAGTTCAGCGCTTTGCGGGGCCAGCGTAGATACAGGCCTGACAGGCAGAAGAAGATCAGCATCAATGTGCAGGCACCGGTGATCTGCCGGCCGCTTTCGCCCATGGCGAGAAACCGGTGCAGGCTGAGCATCAGGTCGAAGAAGCCTTGGCCGGAGACCTCGCCCTTGATCTCGCCGGTGTAGGGGTCGGCATAGCGCATCTCACCGCGGCGCTGGCCGGGTGGCGCGGTGAAGAAGATTCGTGCGGCATTGCCCTCGCGGGTGTCGACCCGCAGCATCGCGACCTTGTCGCCGTGCGCCGCCTCGACCCGCCGCACCAGCTCTGCCGGTGGCAGCACGCCTTCGGCGCGCACCTGCACCTTGAGCACATCGGCATCGAACAGGCGCAGCAGTTCTTCCTGAAACGACCAGATCGCCCCGGTGGTACCCATCAATGCCAAGACCAGCCCGGCCGTGATGCCAAACAACCAGTGCAATTGAAACAGCGACTTCTTCAGCACGTCGATCACCTTGTCTTGCCGCGCAAACTCAACCGGCGGACATTATGCCTTGCTACGCGAAAGCCCCGCTCACTGGCGTGAGCGGGGCTTGGCGATTGCTGCGTCAGAAATGGAAGCTGGTGGTCAGCAACGCTGTGCGTCCGGCTGCCTGGTTGGCGAAGTGAGTAGAAAACGCCTTGTCGTAGTACACCTCGTTGGTGAGGTTTTGTACGTTCAACTGCAGATCGACGTTCTTGCTCAGCTTGTACGCAGCCATTGCGTCATAGCGCACATAACTGTCGACCATGGTGGTGTTGGCTATGTTGCCGTACACATCATCCATGTAGAAGGCGCCGCCACCCACGGTCAGCTTTGGCGTAAGGGCGTAGGTGGTCCACAGGCTGGCACTGTTGTTCGGCGTATTCGGCAATTGATTGCCGTCGTTGACCGCACCCAGCGCGCCGCCGTCGATCTGGCGGGCCTGCATGTAGGTGTAACCGGCGAACACCTGCCATTTGTCGGTGAGCTTGCCACTGGCCGACAGTTCGACGCCCTGCACGCGGGTCTCGCCGATGTTTTCGTAGGTGGTGGTGTTGACCTGAACGCGGGCGTTTTCCTTCTCGGTGCGGAATACAGCGGCGGTCAGCGACAGGCGCTCGTCGAGCAGATCCCACTTGGTACCGAGTTCGTAGTTGGTGGTTTCTTCCGGCTCCATGTCGCTGGCCAACAGGTTGCCGGCGCGGTCGGTGGTGTTGCCCAGCGGGTTGCCTTCGGAGCCTTCGCCCAACTGCGCGCCGGGTGGGGTTGCCGAGGTGGCGTAGGAAACGTAGATGCTGCCGTTCTCGGCGGGCTTCCACACCAGGCCCAGTTGGCCAGTGATGAACTCGCTGGTGTCACTGCCCTTGGATGCAACGCCCTTGCTGTTGACGGCGGTAGCGCCAGAGGCGGTATAGCCGCGGTACTGGGTGTCGAAGTGGTCATAGCGCAGGCCCATGTTGAGCAGCCACTGTGGCGTCAGCTCAAGGGTGTCGAACACATACAGCGCGCGGGTGTTGCTCTTGGTGTCAGTGCCAGCATAGTTGCGCGCGATGGCGCCGTTCCACGGATCGTCCGGGTTGGGATTGCTCAGGGAGGTGCAGTTGTAGCCGCTGTTAGGGCCGATCAGGCCCGGGGTGCAGGTAGATGCTGTTGCGCCGCCGGTGTTGGTATTGACGTTGTAAGACGAGCGCTGGCTTTCTTCCCGGCTCAGCTCAATGCCGGTGGAGAAGCTGTTCTTCATGCCGCCCAGGTAGAACTCGCCAAACAGATCGGTTTGGTTGGTTGTGGTAGCGGTGTTGCCAACTCGGGTGTTGGCGCGGCGCCAGACGCTGCCGTTGTTGACGTTGCCCTTGCTGTCGTCGGGCTGCGTGAGGATGTAGTCCTGCATGCTGTTGCCATGACGCAGGGTGTTCTTGATGGTCAGCGCGTCGGTCAGGTCATGCTCGATCGCGAAGGTGGCGATGTCGACCCGGCTCTTGCGAAAATCACGCCCGGTCAGGCCGTAGAAGTTGTCGCTGTCGCCACCGTCATCCGGTTTGCTCGGGTGGGCCGAGGTGCGCGCGTTGCTGCCCGCGGTCGGGATCGAATAGGGGATTCCCGAGTCCGGCAGATCGTCGCTTTCCAGGTGGTAGTAGTCAAGGTTGACCCGGGTTGGCGTGCCCAGGCCAAACGCCAGCGACGGGGCGATCCCCCAGCGGTCGTAATTGACCTTGTCGCGGCCAGCGACGTTGCTCTCGTGGGTCATCAGGTTGAGGCGCCCGGCAACACTGTCACTGAATTGGTAGTTGCCATCCAGGGTGTAACGCTGGGTCTGGTCACTGCCCCAGGTCCAGGCACCGTCCAGCGAGTTGCCCAGGTGCGCGCGCTTGCTCACCAGGTTGATGGTGCCGCCGGCGGCGCCACGCCCGCCAACAGCCGAGTTCGGCCCTTTGGCCACTTCCACCGATTCAACAGCGAAGATCTCCCGAGTTTGCGCGCCAGTGTCGCGCACGCCGTCCAGGTAGGTATCACCCTGGGCATCGAAGCCGCGGATGAACGGCCGGTCACCTTGGGGGTTGCCGCCTTCGCCGGCACCGAAGGTAATCCCCGGAACGGTGCGCAGGGCGTCTTGCAAGCTCAGCGCGTTGGTTTCCTTGATCACCTGCTGCGGGATCACGGTTACCGAGCGCGGGGTGTCCACCAGCGGCGCGGTGTACTTGGGCGACGAGGCTTTGTCGACCTTGTACTCGGTTGCGGCCTGTTCTGCCTTGCCGTTGACGCTGGTCGCGTCGAGCGTGATGGCTGCGGGCTCTGCGGCATAGGCAGACGAAGCACTGATGGCAACGCCAATGGCTGAGGCGAGCAGGCGTGGTGAACTTACAGCAGACGGCACGTGGCGCATTTTTTTATGACCTTCCCCAAGGTGTGAAGGACGCGAAGAGTAATGTAAGCAATTGTAAGTCACAATTGAGAAATATTACCATTCGGTACAAATTTACATTCTTTACAATTTAACCCTGCATTTTCTCCGGTCTCATTCGTCAGGGCCTGGCGAAAGGGCTTGCCGTGAGTAAAAGGGAATCAATATCATTGGCGCCCTAGTCCCGACCCGGTCCATTTCCATGCTGCTGCACATCCCTAGCCTGTTCGCCGCCGATGAACTCTTGCGGATTCGTGAAGCGCTGGCGCAGGCAGATTGGGCCGATGGCAAGGTCACCGCAGGCCACCAATCGGCCAAGGCCAAACACAACCTGCAGCTGCCAGAGGCGCATCCATTGGCCAAGGAAATCGGCAGCGCCCTCATCGAGCGTCTTTGGCAGACCCCGCAGTTCATGTCTGCGGCCCTGCCGCACAAGGTGTTCCCGCCGTTGATCAACTGTTATCGCGAGGGTGGCAACTTCGGCTTTCACATCGACAATGCCCTGCGCCAGCCCAAGGGCAGCGCCGAGCGAGTGCGCACCGACCTGTCAGCGACGCTGTTTCTCAGTGACCCGGACAGCTATGACGGCGGCGAACTGGTGATTCAGGACACCTATGGCACGCAGCAGATCAAGCTGGCCGCAGGCCACATGGTGCTGTACCCCGGCACCAGCCTGCACAAGGTCAACCCGGTCACTCGCGGTGAGCGCTACGCGGCGTTCTTCTGGACTCAGAGCCTGGTCCGTGAAGACAGCCAGCGGGCGCTGCTGTTCGAGATGGACAATGCCATTCAGCAGCTCAGTGCTGACCTGCCCGATCACCCTTCACTGCTGCAACTGACCGGCACCTATCACAACTTGCTGCGGCGCTGGGCAGAGGTCTGAACATGTCCTATACGTTGCGCCGCGATGAGGTCGTGGATGTCACAGCGCTGCGAGCCATGCTCGAAGCCAGCCCCGCTAAGGCCGCCCAAGCGATCCTGGCAGCGGCCGGGCAGGGCGTCAGTGAGGCGCAGTTGTTGCTGGGCCAGATCCTGCTCGATGGCCGCGGCATCGAGCAGGATCCGCAGCTGGCGCGGCGATGGTTCAGCATTGCCATCCGCGCCGGCAGCGGCATGGCGCACAACATGCTTGGGCGCTGCCTGGAGCACGCCTGGGGCGGGCCGGCCGACCTGCCTGGCGCAGCAGTGCAGTACCAGCGCGCAGCCGCGCAGGGGCTGGACTGGGGCTGGTACAACCTGGGCAACCTGCTGGCCACCGGGCGCGGTGTCGAGCTTGACCAGAAGCTGGCGCTGGCCTGCTACGAGAAGGCTGCACATCTGGGCCACGCCAAATCGATGAACCTCTATGGGCGTTACCTGGAACAAGGCATCGCCGGCCCTGCCAGCCCAGCGCGGGCGTTTCGCTGGTATAAGCGCTCGGCCGAGGCTGGGGATTTCCGCGGTATGTTCAGCCTGGCCATGGTGCTGATCGAGCGTGGCCAGTTGGGCGAGGCGCGGCCTTGGCTGGCGCGTGCGCGGGTGCAAGGCAACGTCAACTTCCTGCGCAGTGCAGTGCTGACTCTGCAAGGTGCTGGACGGTTGCTGGCTGATGAGGCGGCAGTGTTTGCGCAGGAGCTGCGCCAGCGGGAGCTGGGCTAGCAAAGCGCTGCGTTTACATACAAAAACGGGGCCTTGCGGCCCCGTTCATGATTTACAGGTAGTAAGCTTTCAACGGTGGGAAACCATTGAACTCCACTGCGCTGTAGCTGGTGGTGTAGGCGCCGGTCGACAGCCAGTACAGGCGGTCACCGATGGCCAGATTCAGCGGCAGGCCATACTTGTAGTGCTCGTACATGATGTCGGCGCTGTCACAGGTAGGCCCTGCAATCACCACTTCTTCCATCTCGCCTTTCTTCTCGGTCCAGATCGGGAACTTGATCGACTCGTCCATGGTTTCGATCAGGCCGGAGAACTTGCCCACGTCGGTGTACACCCAACGCTCGACCGCGGTACGCGACTTGCGCGCAACCAACACCACTTCGCTGACCAGAATACCGGCGTTGGCAATCAGCGAACGGCCCGGCTCGAGGATGATTTCCGGCAGGTCGTCGCCGAAGTCTTCCTTGAGGAAGCGGATGATTTCTTCAGCGTAAGTCTCCAGGCTGTTGGTCCGGGTGATGTAGTTGGCCGGGAAGCCGCCACCCATGTTGATCAGCTTGAGAACGATGCCGTCTTCTTCCTTCAGGCGCTCGAAGATCACTTTGACCTTGGCGATGGCGGCGTCCCAGACGCTGATATCGCGCTGCTGCGAGCCGACGTGGAAGGAGATGCCGTAAGGCACCAGGCCCAGGTCACGGGCAAGGATCAGCAGGTCCATGGCCATGTCGGTCTGGCAGCCGAACTTGCGCGACAGCGGCCAGTCGGCAGTGGTCGAGCCTTCGGTGAGAATGCGCACGTAGACCTTGGAACCCGGCGCAGCCTTGGCGATGTTGCGCAGGTCGGCTTCGGAGTCGGTCGCGTACAGGCGCACACCCTTGTCGAAGAAGTAGCGGATGTCCTTGGACTTCTTGATGGTGTTGCCGTAGCTGATGCGGTCCGGGCTGACGCCCTGGTTCATGACCTTGTCCAGCTCATAGATCGAGGCGATGTCGAAGTTCGAGCCTTTGTCCTTGAGCAGGTCGATGATCTCGACCGCTGGGTTGGCCTTGACTGCGTAGTAGACCTTGGCGAACTCGAAACCGGCGCGCAGGTCGTCATAGGCCTTGCTGATCATCTGCGTATCGATGACCACAAACGGGGTTTCCTGCTTGTCGGCGAACGCCTTCATCTTCTGGAAGGTGTCACGTGCGAAATAATCTTCGACTTGGATCGACATGCTCAAGGACTCCATGGGCAAACTGAAAAAGAAAGTGGCTGCAAACTGAACGCCCTCCGTATCCCCACTTTGGTTCGCCTACTTCCCAAGGCATGTCGCCGAAAGCAAAAAGGCCAACCGCATGGTTGCGCCTGCTGTCTCGTCGTCAGTACTTGAGCCGGATGGATCGTTTCCAGCATGGACGTTCGGCGCGCACTTTAGGGCGTGAACCAGGCAAGATCAACAGGCAATCCCCACCTGTTCGTCGCGGATCGACGAGCAGTTACTGGAATAACCGACTCGTATTACCGACAGATGTTCCTGAGCAGGCTCAAACGTAAATAATTGTGGAACAGGCAGGGATCTGGCGGCGAACCCCTGAAAAGCTGCGTTCATTGCAGGTCGGTGATATTTCACTGCAAGAACCCGCAAGTAAGCTCTGTAGACCGTTGGTCAGTGGTTCGCTGGATCACACGTCGAGGCAGGGAGTGTTCACATTTATGGCCACACAGTCAGCGCCTGCGAGTGGCCAAAAAAAGCATAAATTTTTTGTTACTACAGCGGGGGCGCCC
Organism: Pseudomonas sp. EZ-C24; assembly: GCF_014525325.1. Taxonomy (NCBI): domain Bacteria; kingdom Pseudomonadati; phylum Pseudomonadota; class Gammaproteobacteria; order Pseudomonadales; family Pseudomonadaceae; genus Pseudomonas; species Pseudomonas sp. EZ-C24. Next base: position 39,263 of record NZ_JACDIU010000007.1, read on the forward strand.
GATCACAGACGCCCCCGTTGATTCAGGAAGCCACCGTCTCGGCCGGGGAGACGATGCTGGTCTTGGCGCCGCGAGAGCGCCCCGAACTCAAGTAGGCGGCGATCGACTCCTGGGTCACCTCGCCAAGGAACACCTGCTCGGCGTCCAGCACCGGCAACCACGCCCGGTTGAACTCGTACATCCGTGACAACAGGATGCGCAGGTGCTCATCGTGCGAAGCGGTGGCGTTGAACTGCCGCAGGAAGTCAGCACAGGTGCCCTGTTGCCGGTGCATGTCGCGGCGGCGCACATAGCCCAGCGCCTTGTTCGCCGCGTCGGTCACCACCACGTAGCGGCGGTCGTGCTCGTCGAGCAGCTCCAGCGCATCGGCCACTGGTGTTTCCGGGCTGACCGACGGCGCGTTGTCGGCGGCGTCCTCGGCGCGCACCAGCAGCAGCCGCTTGAGGGTGCTGTCCTGGCCGACGAAGTTGCTGACAAAGTCGTCCACCGGGTGCGCCAGCAGGGTATCCGGATGATCCAACTGGAGCAGCTTGCCCGCGCGGAAGATAGCGATCTTGTCACCCAGCTTGATCGCTTCGTCGATGTCGTGGCTGACCATGATCACGGTCTTGTTCAGCGCCCGCTGCATCTCGAAGAACTCGTTCTGGATCATCTCGCGGTTGATCGGGTCGACCGCGCCGAACGGTTCATCCATCAGCAGTACCGGCGCATCGGCGGCCAGTGCGCGGATCACGCCGATGCGCTGTTGCTGGCCACCGGACAACTCGCGCGGGTAACGCTGCAAGTACTGCTTGGGTTCAAGCTTGATCATGCTCATCAGTTCGCGCGCGCGGTCGTGGCAGCGCTGCTTGTCCCAGCCGAGCAGGCGCGGCACTACGGTGATGTTCTCTTCGATGGTCATGTTGGGGAACAGACCGATCTGCTGGATCACATAGCCGATACTGCGGCGCAGGCTGACTTCGTCCAGCCCGGTGGTGTCCTCACCGTTGATGAACACCTGGCCTGAGGTCGGTGTGATCAGGCGGTTGATCATCTTCAAGGTGGTGCTCTTGCCGCAGCCCGACGGGCCGAGGAACACGCAGATTTCGCCTTCGTTGACGGTCAGGTTGACCGAGTCGACGGCTTTGACGTCCTTGCCGTTGGCATGGAAGGTCTTGCTGAGGTTCTTCAATTCGATCATGAGCGCAGTCCTCGTGGAGTCAGGGCACGTTGCAGGGCTTGCAGGAGCAGGTCGGCGACAATCGCCAGCAGGCTCACCAGCACCGCGCCGACCAGCAGCATCGACATGTCGCTGCGGCTGATGGAAGTCAGAATAAGCACACCCAGGCCACCGGCGCCGATGGTCGCGGCGATGGTCATTACGCCGATGTTCATCACCACGGCGGTGCGCACCCCGGCGAGGATCACCGGCACGGCGATCGGCAGCTCGACCATGCGCAGGCGCTGGCCGAAGGTCATGCCGATACCGCGGGCGGCTTCACGGATGCCCGGTTCGACGTTGGTCAGGGCCAGGTAGGTGTTGCGCAGGATCGGCAGCAGTGAATAAAGGAACACCGCCGTGATCGCCGGCAATGGGCCCAGGCCCTGGCCGAACTTGGAGTAGAACGGCAGCAGCAGGCCGAACAAGGCAATCGAGGGAATGGTCAGCAGCACCGTGGCGCTGGCCTGCAGTGGGCCGGCCAGGACCGGGAAGCGTGTCATCAGAATGCCCAGCGGCACGCCGAAGACAATCGCCAGGCTGACCGCGATGCCGACCAGGGTGATGTGCTGCCAGGTCAGCTGCAGCACCAGCGCCCAGTCGAGGTGGGCAAAGGTATCGAACAGGCTCATGGCTGTACCTCTTTGTCGGCAGTGCCGGGCAGCGGGTGCTCACGCAGGAATGCAGCGGCAACCACCGACGGGCTCTGGTGTTCGACGTCGACCTTGGCATTGAGCTGGCGCATGGTCTCGTCGTCCAGTTGCTCGGCCAGCGGCTTGAGCAGGGTGGCCAGTTGCGGGTTGGCGTCGAGTACCGCTTTACGTACCACCGGCGCAGCGGTGTAGTCGGGGAAATAGTGCTTGTCGTCTTCCAGCAAGGTCAGATTGAACGCGTTGAGGCGACCATCTGTGGTGTACACCAGGCCGGCAAACACCTGATCGTTGCGCAGCGCGGTATAGACCAGGCCGGCGTCCATCTGGCGGATGTTGGCGCGGCCGACCTGCAGGTCGTACAGCTCTTTCAGGCCCACCAGGCCATCCGGGCGATTGGCGAACTCGGTGTCCAGCGCGACCAGATGCTTGCGCTTGTGCTCGTCACGCAGCACCTGATTGAGCTGGCTGATGTTGCGCACCTGCGGATACTTTTCGGCGACCTTGCTGGGCAGGGCCAGGGCGTAGGTATTGCTGAACCGCGACGGGGTCAGCCAGATCAGGTCCTTTTTCGCGTCTAGCTGTTTGACCTTGGCGTAGGTCGCTTCGGCACTGGGCATGCGCTCGTCGATATGGTTGTACGAGACCAGCGACACACCGGTGTATTCCCACATCAAATCGAGCTGGCCGGTTTCTTGCGCCTGGCGCGCCAGGCTGCTGCCCAGGCCGCCGGTCACGCGCACGGCAAAGCCATTGGCGCGCAGGTATTGCGCGGTGATTTCGGCGAGTACCGTCTGCTCGGTGAACACCCGGGCACCGATGCGAATCAGCGGTTTTTCCGCCGCTTGGGCAAATCCTGCCAACAGCAGGCCCGCGCCAAGCAACAAGGCGATGGTTTTTCTCATGGGTTCCCTCTACTTATTGAGCCAGACCGCGTTCCAGCCAGCGTTTGCTGGAGAAACTCACCAGCACATCCAGCAACAACGCCAACGCCGCCGTGCAGGCCGCGCCGAGCAGTAGCTGTGGCTGATTGTTCAAGGCAATGGCAGGGAAGATCAGGCTGCCTAGGCTGTTGGCGCCGATCAGAAACGCCAGCGGCGCGGTGCCGACATTCAGCGCCAGAGCAACCCGCACGCCGCCGACAATGATCGGCACGGCGTTGGGCAGTTCGACTTGCCAGAGTTGCTGGCGCGGAGTCATGCCGATGCCGGTAGCGGCTTCCTTGAGTGAGGCGGGGACGTTTTTCAGGCCTTCGTAGGTGTTGCGCACGATCGGCAGCAGGGAGGCGAGAAACAGCGCGAAGATCGCCGGGCCTGCGCCGATGCCCAGAAAACTCAGGGCGATGGCCAGTACGGCCAGGGGAGGGATGGTGTTGCCTACGTTGAAGAACTGCATGAAGCGCTCGGCTTTGTCGACCCGGTGCGGTCGACTCAAGGCAATCCCGGCGGGGATGCCCACGGCCAACGCCGCCGCCATCGAAGCCAGCACCAGCACAAGGTGCGCTTGCAGGTAAAACCACAGATCGTCGCGATAACGCGCGATCGTATCGAGGCCGATCCAGTGGATCAGCAGGGCCAGGATGACAAGCGCGGTGGCCCATCCCATCAGCCCTTTTCCGTAGCGTCTAGCCACAGGTGGACTCCTTTTCTTGTCGTCGGCGAACAGTGCTGCGCAGCGCGGCCAGTGCAGGCGGCGGGCAGAGTGATCGCGAGTAGCAGCGTGGCGCTCAGCAAAGCTGCGCGGACATGCCATTAGCCAAGCCCCGTCGGGCTCGAAAATGCAGGTATTACCAGCCCCAAACTGCAATGGTCAGCAGGGGGTGGACGTCTCCGGGGACGCAAAGGTTCCCATCTACGGCGGCAGTTGGCCAGTGTTAATCACTGGCAAGGCCAATTCATGGCGCGACAAAACAGCGGATTTATCCTCTGCAGGCGTTGAAATACCTACGCTGGGCCGCTTCGTGGACATTTGCCTGTGTGGCTGCAAAAAACTCGGCTGGTCAGGCATTGGCTGATGGCTTACGCCGCTGGGCAGGGCGCTGCGGCTGTGTTTGGGTCTATGGGCGGTTTCGGGTATAATCTGCGCCCTTTTTTCGATCCCCATTCAGGCGATTTCCCATGACCAACCAGGCCGCCGAAGTCGCGAAGCGCCGCACTTTCGCAATCATTTCCCACCCCGACGCCGGTAAGACCACCATCACCGAGAAACTCTTGCTGATGGGCAAGGCCATTGCCGTCGCCGGTACCGTGAAGTCGCGCAAGTCCGACCGCCACGCCACCTCCGACTGGATGGAAATGGAGAAGCAACGCGGTATCTCCATCACCACCTCGGTCATGCAGTTCCCTTACCGCGAACACATGATCAACCTGCTCGACACCCCGGGCCACGAAGACTTCTCGGAAGACACCTACCGCACCCTGACCGCGGTCGACTCGGCCCTGATGGTGCTCGACGGTGGTAAAGGCGTCGAGCCACGCACCATCGCCCTGATGGACGTCTGCCGTCTGCGTGACACGCCGATCGTCAGCTTCATCAACAAACTCGACCGCGACATCCGCGACCCGATCGAGCTGCTCGACGAGATCGAAGCGGTACTCAAGATCAAGGCCGCGCCAATCACCTGGCCGATCGGTTGCTACCGCGACTTCAAGGGCGTTTACCACCTGGCCGGCGACTACATCATCGTCTACACCCCAGGCCATGGTCACGAGCGCACCGAGGTCAAGATCATCGAGAAACTCGACTCCGATGAAGCCCGCGCGCACCTGGGTGACGAGTACGATCGCTTCCTTGAGCAACTGGAGCTGGTACAAGGCGCCTGCCACGAGTTCAACCAGGAAGAGTTCCTCAACGGCCAACTGACTCCGGTGTTCTTTGGTACCGCGCTGGGCAACTTCGGTGTCGACCATGTGCTCGACGCTGTGGTCGACTGGGCGCCACGCCCGCTGGCGCGCGTAGCCAACGAGCGGACCGTCGAGCCGGTCGAAGAGAAATTCACCGGCTTCGTGTTCAAGATCCAGGCGAACATGGACCCGAAACACCGCGACCGCATCGCCTTCATGCGCATCTGTTCGGGCAAGTACGAAAAGGGCATGAAGATGCGCCACGTGCGCACTGGCAAGGACGTACGCATCGGCGACGCCCTGACCTTCTTCTCCTCCGAGCGTGAGCAACTGGAAGAAGCCTTTGCCGGCGACATCATCGGCCTGCATAACCACGGCACCATCCAGATCGGCGACACCTTCAGCGAAGGCGAAAGCCTAGGCTTCACCGGCATCCCGCACTTCGCCCCGGAATTGTTCCGCCGCGTGCGGCTGAAAGACCCGCTCAAATCCAAGCAGCTGCGCCAGGGCCTGCAGCAGCTCGCCGAAGAAGGCGCGACCCAGGTTTTCTTCCCGCTGCGCAGCAACGACATCATCCTCGGTGCGGTCGGTGTGCTGCAGTTCGACGTGGTCGCCAGCCGCTTGAAGGAAGAGTACAAGGTCGAGTGCGGCTACGAGCCAATCACGGTCTGGTCGGCGCGCTGGATCAGCTGCGACGACAAGAAGAAGTTCGAGGAATTCGAGACCAAGGCCGTGGAAAACCTCGCCGTCGATGGCGGCGGTCACCTGACCTACCTCGCCCCGACCCGGGTCAACCTGGCGCTGATGGAAGAGCGCTGGCCGGACGTGAAATTCCGCGCCACGCGGGAACATCACTGATCTGATTATTGGGGCCGCATCTGCGGCCCCAATGCTGTTCAGTTACCGGCTTTGATACTGGTCCACAGGCGAGTGCGAATGCGGTCGATCTTGGCGGGCATCGCCTCCAGTGCGTACAGCTTGCCCATCACATCGTCACTCGGGTAGATCATCGTGTTGCTTTTAAGTGCAGGGTCGACCAGCGTGTCGGCCTTGAGGTTGCCGTTGGCGTACTGCACATGGTTGCTGATGTTGGCCATCACCTCAGGCTGCAACAGGTAGTTCATGTAGGCGTAGGCCTGCTTCTCGTCGGGCGCATCGGCTGGCATGGCGACCATGTCGAACCACATCGGCGCACCTTCCTTGGGGATCGAATAGCCAACCTTGACGCCGTTCTTGGCCTCTTCGGCGCGGTTCTTCGCCTGCAGCACATCGCCGGAGAAGCCAACCACCACGCACACGTCGCCATTGGCCAGGTCGCCGGTGTACTTGGATGAGTGGAAGTAGCTGATGTACGGGCGCACCTTCATCAGCAGTTCTTTGGCTTTCTCGTAGTCCTTCGGATCCTGGCTGTGGTGCGGCAGGCCGAGGTAGTGCAGGGCAATCGGCAGCAGCTCGGGGCCGTTGTCGAGCACCGCCACACCGCAGCTCTTGAGCTTGCTCATGTACTCGGGCTTGAAGATCAGGTCCCAGGAATCGACCGGCGCGTTGTCGCCGAGCACCGCCTTGACCTTGTCGATGTTGTAGCCGATGCCGGTGCTGCCCCACAGGTAGGGGAAGCCATACTGGTTGCCCGGATCATTGACCTCCAGCGCCTTGAGCAGCACCGGATTGAGGTTCTGCCAGTTGGGCAGTTGGCTCTTGTCGAGCTTCTTCAGGGCCTTGCCCTGGATCTGCCGGGCCATGAAGTGGTTCGACGGGAACACCACGTCATAGCCGGAGTTGCCGGTCATCAGCTTGCCGTCGAGGGTCTCGTTGCTGTCGAACACGTCATAGGTCGGCACGATGCCGCTGGCCTGCTGGAAGTTCTTCAGGGTATCGGGGGCGATGTAGCTCGACCAGTTGTAGATCTTTACCGACTCGGCGGCGTTGCTGACACAAGCGGCGAGCATCAGGGGAGCGATTAGAAGCGTGCGCATGTCCGGGGTACCTTGCTTTGTGTGTTGTTATCGAAGGACGGCAGAGGCGATCAGCGATCAGAAAATCAATACATAGCTCTTGCGCACGGTTTCTTCGATGTCCCAGATCCCGGTGCTGTTGGCCGGTAGCATCAGTGCGTCTCCGGCTTCTATGAGTAGCGGTTCGCCTCCATCAGGGGTGAAGGTGCAGCGGCCCTTGATGAAATGGCAGAACTCCTGCTGCACGATCTGCCGGCGCCAGCGCCCTGGGGTGCACTCCCAGATACCGGTTTCGACCCCATCGCTGCGTTCGACGCTGGTCACCGACGTCACGGCGACGGGCTCCCCGAGCGGCACGGCGACCGGGTTGGATTCCTCGAGTATGGCGCTGTCGGTGTGTTTGAACTGGGTGATGTTCATGACCAGTGAATCCTGTGTTGAGAAAAGGGCAAGTCAGTGCATGAAGCCTTCCATGAAGTCGGCCACGCCGCTGGCCAGGCGCCGGCGCCAGGGGGCGCTGGCAGGGTTGGCGAGGGTGCGGTCTTCATGGACGAAGCTGCGGATGATCGCGTTGTAGCCCAGCCAGCGGCAGGGCTCGGGCGGCCAGCTCGCCAGGCTCGTCAGCGGGCAGTTGTCGTGTACCCAGGGCTGTGCGGTCAGCTGGTTGTGCTGGCCAAGAATCAGCGCCGCCAGGGTGCGCCCGCCCAGGTTGGTCGCGCCTACACCTTCGCCGCCGTAGCCGCCGGCGAGGGCGATGCCGCGCTGACGATCACACAGCATGTGCGGGCGGAAGCGCCTGGCCATGCCCAGGTTGCCGCCCCAGGAATGGGTAATACGGGCGTTTTTCAGCTGCGGGAACAGCTCGCCAAACAGATAGCGGCGCAGCTCGATCTCGTGGTCCTTGAGGTTGAAGTCTTCGCGCAGGCGGCCGCCAAAGCGATAGCCACCACGCGCACCGAACACCAGGCGGTTGTCGGCGGTGCGCTGGCCGTAGGTGACCTGGCGGCTGTTCTCGCTGAAGGCCTGCCCCTGGTTCAGGCCGATCTGCTCCCAGGTCGACTCCGGCAACGGCTCGGTGGCGACCAGCAGGCTCTGCACCGGCAATTGGTGCTTGCCTAGCGGCGGCAGGCTGGCTGCGTAACCCTCCACGGCCGGCACCAGCCAATGGGCGCGGACGTTGGCATGGGGCGTGCGCACCATGCCAGGCTGCAGATCAAGCGCAGGGCTGTTCTCGTAAATGGTCACGCCCATGCCCTCGACCGCTCGGGCCAGGCCGCGCACCAGTTTGGCCGGCTGGATGGTGGCGGTGTGCGGGCTGAAGATCGCCCCGTAAGGGCTGCTAACGCGCAGCTGTGCATCCAGTTGTTCAGGACGCAGCCAGCGGTAGTCGTCTTCGTTCATGCCCTGGCGGTAGAGCTCGTCGAGGTGGGCACGCAGGCTGCGCTCCTGCTCCGGATACCGCGCTGCGCAGTACAGTACGCCACCTTTGCGGTAGTCGCAGTCGATGCCTTCATGCTGCAGCACGTTGTGCACTTCGTCAGGGATGCCATGCAGCAGGTCGATACTGGCGCGGCGCAGCTGCGGCGACAGGGTAGCGAGCAGGCGGTCTTCGCCCAGCAGGTTGCCCATCAGCCAGCCGCCGTTGCGCCCGGAGGCACCGAAGCCGGCGATGTTGGCTTCGACAATGGCAATGCTCAACTGCGGCGCCTGCTGTTTCAGGTAATAAGCGGTCCACAGGCCGGTGTAGCCGGCGCCGATGATGCACACGTCGACATCGAGGTCCTTGGCCAGGGCCGGGCGGGCGTCGAGGGGCTCGTCGAGCTGGTCCATCCAAAGGCTGATCGTGCGCCAGGGTTGCATCAGGTGCAGCTCCACATCGGTAAGGTCTGTGGCTGATCCTAGGTTGTGCTGGCGGCGGCTGTCTTACGTGCGTGCACGCAGCGAAAGTTGTTTTACGTAAGCCTTGGGCGACAGCCCGGTGTGCTCGCGAAACGCCTTGTAGAACGCCGACAGCGAGTTGAAACCGGCGCCGAACGCCAGCGCATCCATGGTGGCACCGCCGCTGCTGCCGTCGAGCCCGGCCAGCAGGTGCTGCAGACGCGCCTGGTTGACGTAGCGATAGAAGCTCTGGCCGAGCACCTGATTAAGCAGGTAGGAAATCTGATTGCGGCTGTAACCGCTGTCCTTGGCCACTTGTTGCAGGTCCAGCTCAGGGTCCAGGTAGGGCCGCTGGCGCTGAAAGTAATGCTCAAGATCCTGTGCCATGGTGCTCAGCTGACGCGGTGACAGGCCCAGCCGGCTGGTGGCAGGGCGCAGGCCGCCGTTGCTGATGCTCTTGCTGCCCTGACGGACCAGTGTGGCGTATTCGTTGACCCGCCAGATCAAGCCGTCCTTGACGGTGATCGCCTCACTGGAGTGAAACGCAGTCAGGCCATCGCCGCCCTGCACCGTGACCTCGTACTGGATGAAAGCGGTGCAGCCGTCGACCCTGATGCGGTCACTGTGAATGATGTCTTCGCCTGCTTCACGGGGCAGGCAGGCGCGTACGTACTCGCGCAGCTCGGCATGGCCCATTACACGGTTCTGGAAGAAGTCGTGGTACTCGACGTCGGGGTGATACAGGGCCATCACCCCGTCGAGGTCGCGGTGTTTCCAGCACAGGTGATAGCGCAGCACGGTGTCGGCTGTAACGGGCGTCTGGGCGGGGCCGTCGGGCAGGGTAATCGATGTCATGGGGTAATGGTGCCGGGCCGCTCAGCGCCGGGCAAGTGCGCGTTGCCGAGGCCCCATTGCAGAAACCCTGAGTGGTATATGGCCATTCGGGTTTTATGCACGATCTTCCCTATACGTTTTTTTGTAAGTAGTTGATTTATATAGATGTCATTTTTTGTCGCAATTGGCACAGTGTCTGCACTAGTGCAAGTGCAAGCAAACGGAACCGTTGCTAACTACAAAAGGCGCTGCCACATGATTACCACTGCCGAGCTATCACCCACTGCCGCCGATGCCTCGAACCATTCGGGCGTGTCCTGGGCGGCGATCTTCGCCGGTGCCGCTGCTGCTGCGGCCCTTTCATTGATCCTGATGATCCTGGGCGCGGGCCTGGGCTTCGCTGCAACTTCGCCATGGGCCCATGAGGGCGCCAGTGCCAAGGCGTTGGGTATCTCGACCATTATCTGGCTGCTGCTGACGCAGATTATTGCTTCGGGCGCCGGTGGCTATATTGCCGGTCGCCTGCGGGTCAAGTGGGCCAATCTGCATGCTGATGAAGTGTACTTCCGCGACACCGCGCATGGCTTCCTGGCCTGGGCTGTGGCGACTCTGGTAACCGCAGTACTGATCGTCAGCATGCTCGGCAACGTCCTCAGCGCTGGCGCGCAGGCCGGTGCAGCTGCAGTGGGCGGCGCGGCTACTGCTGCGACCGCAGTAGTTGGCAAGACCGATGCTGACCCAATGGGTTATTACATCGACAACCTGTTCCGCAGCGAAGGCCCAGCGCCTGTAACAGACGACGCTGCTACCGCAGTTGCCGGTCGCATCGTTGCCCGTGCCGTAGCCAACGACGGTGCTCTGTCTGCTGATGACCGTACCTACCTGGCGCAATTGGTCGCTCAGCGTACCCGCCTGACTCAGGCCGAGGCCGAAGCTCGCGTCGACCAGATCTATACCGAAGTGCAGCAGGATGCACAGAAAGCCAAGGTAGCGGCTCAAGAAGCCGCTGATACCGCCGCCAAGGTCGCTGCCTGGACCGCTCTGTGGACCTTCATCGGCCTGCTTTGCGGCGCGTTCTTCGCGTGCCTTGCTGCCCTGTTTGGTGGCCGTCAGCGTGATCAGGCTCGCTGGATCGACGTCGACGACGCGGCTTATGTCGGTCGCCGTACCGTTCACACCAACAGCGCGCCGATTCGCTAATCAACTGAACTGACCAGGAGAACTACCATGCGCTCGATTCTGCTTTGGATGATTGGGGTACCGATCCCTGTGATCATTTTGATCGCGATCTTCATGCACTGATAAAACCGGGGGCGCTTTGCGCCCCTTTCGCGACACAAGGCCGCAGCTACAGCTCAGACCGCGTATTTCGTTATCTCGCGGTGTCTGTAGGAGCGGCCTTGTGTCGAGAAAGGGCTGCGATGCAGCCCCAGCTATCTAAAGAAACTGCTCCGCGTAATGACACGCCACCTGCCGCGTCCCCACCTGCCGGAACGCCGGCACCTCCTTGCTGCACCGCTCCGTGGCATACGGGCAACGCTTGTGAAAGGCACAGCCATCTGGTGGATTCAACGGATTGGGCAGCTCACCCACAATCCGAATCTTCGGCTTCAACGGGTCTGGATGAATCGCCGGCGTCGCTGACAACAACGCCTGGGTATAAGGGTGCAGCGGCTTGTCATAGATATCCGCCTTCGGCCCCATCTCCGCAGGCCTGCCCAGATACATCACCAACACCTGATCAGCCACATGCCGCACCACCGCCAGGTTGTGCGAGATGAACACGTAAGCGGTGTTGAATTCCTTCTGCAGGTCCATGAACAGGTTCAGCACCTGGGCCTGGATTGACACATCCAGCGCCGATGTCGGCTCATCCGCCACCAGCACCTTTGGCTGCAGCATCATTGCCCGGGCCAGGGCAATGCGCTGGCGCTGGCCACCCGAGAACATGTGCGGATAACGCTGATAATGCTCCGGTCGCAAACCCACCTGCTGCATCATTGCCTGAACCCTCTCGCGGCGCTCCTGCTTGCTCAGCGAGGTATTGATCAGCAATGGCTCGGCCAACTGGTCACCAATCTTCTGCCGCGGGTTGAGCGAGGCATACGGGCTCTGGAACACCATCTGCACATCACGGCGCAGTTGCTTGCGCTGCTCCTTGCTGGCGCCAGTGACTTCGGTGCCAGCGATCTGCAACGAGCCGGCAGTGGGTTCTTCGATCAAGGTCAGGGCGCGGGCCAGGGTCGACTTGCCGCAACCCGACTCGCCGACCACCGCGAGGGTCTGGCCCGCTTCGAGCTCGAACGACACGCCATTGAGTGCCCGCACCAGGGCATGGCCCTTGAACAGGCCGCGAGAAACCTGGTAATGGCGGGTAAGGTCACGTGCGCTGAGTACGGCAGTCATCACGCCACCTCCTGGTTCAGTGGATAGAAGCAGCGTGCCAGGCTCTGGCTCTTGGGCTCGAGCGCTGGTCGCTGCGTGCGGCAGTTGTCGCGTACATACGGGCAGCGCGGCGACAACAGGCAGCCCTGCGGCCGGTCATAGCGGCCGGGGACGATGCCGGGCAGGGTGGCCAGGCGTTCGGCACCGATGCTGTGCTCGGGGATAGCCGCCAGCAAGGCTTCGCTGTAGGGATGCGCGGGCACGTCGAACAGTTCAGGCACCTGACCAACTTCAACGGCCTGGCCGGCATACATCACGCAGACCCGCTTGGCGGTTTCGGCCACCACGGCGAGGTCATGGGTGATCAGGATCAGCGCCATGTTGCGCTCCTGTTGCAGGTTGACCAGCAGCTCCATGATCTGCGCCTGAATGGTCACATCCAGCGCCGTGGTCGGCTCGTCGGCAATCAGCAGCTTGGGCTCACCGGCGATGGCCATGGCAATCGCCACACGTTGGCTCATGCCGCCGGAAAGTTGGTGAGGGTAGGCCTGCAAGCGGCTTTCGGCAGCCGGAATCTCGACTTTTTCGAGCAGCTCCAGGGCCCGTTGCCGGGCCGCTTTGCCTTTCAGTCCAAGGTGCTGGCGCAGTACTTCTTCGATCTGGAAGCCGACCGTGTAGCTGGGATTGAGCGCGGTCATCGGGTCCTGAAAGATCATCGCGATGTCCTTGCCGACGATCTTGCGCCGCTGGCGGCCACTGAGCTTGAGCATGTCGGTGCCGGCGAAGCTCATGGTGTCTGCGGTGATCCAGCCGGGGGCGTCGATCAAGCCCATCAGGGCCATCATGGTCACCGACTTGCCCGAGCCGGACTCGCCGACAATGGCGACGATCTCGCCGGCATCGACCGCCAGGTCCAGGCCATCCACCACCGGCACTGCCGAGGCATCGCCGAAGCGCACATTGAGGTTGTTGATCTGCAATAGTGACATGGCGTGGTCCTCAGGCGGCGTTCTTGAGTTTCGGGTCCAGCGCATCGCGCAGTCCGTCGCCCATCAGGTTGATTGCCAGCACACTGAGCAATATGGTCAAACCGGGCAGGCTCACCACCCACCAGGCGCGTTCGATGTAGTCGCGGGCCGAGGCCAGCATGGTGCCCCACTCAGGCGTTGGCGGTTGCACACCCAGGCCAAGAAAGCCCAGTGCTGCGGCATCGAGGATGGCTGAGGAAAAGCTCAAGGTCGCCTGCACGATCAGCGGCGCCATGCAGTTCGGCAGCACGGTGACGAACATCAGCCGCGGCAGGCTGGCGCCGGCCAGGCGGGCAGCGGTGACGTAGTCGCGGTTGAGTTCGCCCATCACCGCGGCGCGGGTCAGGCGCACGTAGGCCGGCAGCGAAACGATGGCGATGGCGATCACGGTATTGATCAGGCCAGGGCCGAGGATCGCGACGATGGCCACTGCCAGCAGCAGCGAAGGCAGGGCCAGCATCACGTCCATCAGGCGCATGATCGACGGCCCGAGAATCCGCGGGAAGAACCCGGCCAAAAGGCCGAACAGCACGCCCGGGATCAGCGAAATCACCACCGACGACAGGCCGATCAGCAGCGACAGGCGCGCGCCCTGGATCAGCCGCGACAGCAGGTCACGGCCAAGCTCGTCGGTGCCGAGGATGAACTGCCAGGTACCGCCTTCGAGCCACACCGGCGGGGTCAGCAGGAAGTCGCGGTACTGCTCGCTCGGACTGTGCGGTGCAACCCATGGCGCGAACAGCGCGCAGAACACCACCAGGGTCATGAATGCCAGGCCTGCGACCGCGCCCTTGTTGCGCGCGAACGCTTGCCAGAATTCCTTGTACGGTGACGGGTACAGCAGGCTTTGATCGACCGGGCTGGGCGCGGTCACGGTGTTGCGTGTATTACTGCTCATGACGGGGCCTCAGCGCTGGTGACGGATACGTGGATTGGCCAGGCCGTAGAGAATATCCACGACGAAATTGACCAGAATGACCAGGCAGGCGATCAGCAGGATGCCGTTCTGGACCACGGGATAGTCACGGGCACCGATGGCTTCGATCAGCCATTTGCCGATGCCCGGCCAGGAAAAGATGGTTTCGGTCAGGACCGCGCCTGCCAGCAACGCGCCGACCTGCAGACCGAACACCGTCAGCACCGGGATCAGCGCATTGCGCAGACCATGCACGAACACCACCCGCGCTGGCGACAGGCCCTTGGCGCGGGCAGTGCGGATGTAGTCCTCGCGCAGCACTTCGAGCATCGACGAACGGGTCATGCGGGCGATTACCGCCAGTGGAATGGTGCCAAGCACGATGGCCGGCAGAATCAGGTGCATGAGCGCATCCTTGAACGCGCCTTCTTCGTCACTGAGCAGGCTATCGATGAGCATGAAGCCGGTCCGCGGCTCAATATCCAGCAAGGGATCGATGCGCCCGGATACCGGCGTCCAGCCAAGGCTCACCGAGAAGAACATGATCAGGATCAGGCCCCACCAGAAGATCGGCATCGAGTAGCCGGCCAGAGAAAGCCCCATCACACCGTGATCGAACAGCGAACCGCGCTTGAGGGCGGCGATCACGCCGGCGAGCAAACCGACGACGCCGGCGAAGAACAGCGCCGCCAGGGCCAGTTCGAGGGTCGCCGGGAACAGCGTGGTGAACTCGCTCCAGACGCTCTCGCGAGAACGCAGCGATTCACCCAGATCGCCCTGGGCGAGCTTGCCGATGTAGTCCAGGTACTGCACCGGCATCGGTTTGTTCAGGCCCAGGCGCTCCATAGCCTGGGCGTGCATTTCAGGGTCGACCCGGCGTTCGCCCATCATCACTTCGACCGGGTCGCCGGGGATCAGGCGAATCAGGGCAAAGGTCAGCAGAGTGATACCGAAGAACGTCGGAATCAGCAGGCCCAGACGTCGGGCAATAAAACTCAACATGCTTGGTGTACCTCATCAGCCGGCCAGCCCGCCATCGGGGCGGCTGGTCCGGATTGCGCCGCCGGCTCCCGTGCAGGCTGCCAGCGGTCATTGTTGTCGTGCTACTCCACCCGGGTTGTGGCGAAGTTATTGTTGGTCAGAGGGTTGAGCTGATAACCCTCCACATTCGCACGCATGGCCGTGAACACTTTCGGATGGGCCATGCTGATCCAGGGTTGGTCGCCATCGTACACCGCCAAGGCCTTGAAATAGAGGTTTGCCCGTTGATCTTCGTCGATCACGGTGCGCGCCTGACTGATCAGTGCCTGAAACTCAGAGTTGCACCAGCGTGCATAGTTCTCGCCGCTTTTGGCCGCATCGCAGCTGAGCAGCGGAGTGAGGAAGTTGTCCGGGTCGCCGTTGTCGCTGCCCCAGCCTGTAGAGACCAGATCGGCCTCGCCGTTTTTCGCCCGGCGCAGCATCTCGGCCCACTCCATCACGCGGATTTCAAGCTTGATGCCGATCTGAGCGAGGTCTGCCTGGAGCATCTCGGCAGACAAGCGCGGGTTGGGGTTGGTCGGGCCGCCGCCGTTGCGCGTGAACAGGGTGAGCGCGGTGCCGGGCGGCACTCCGGCCTCTGCCAGCAACGCGCGGGCCTTGTCCAGATCACGAGGTGGGTTGTGGTTGTCGGTATTGAAGCCGGACATGCTTGGCGGATAAGGGTTTACCGCCATCAGCGCGTTGCCTTTGCCGAACAACTGGTCGACATGCGCCTGGCGGTCGAAGGCCAGGTTGATCGCGCGGCGCACGCGCACATCGCTGAGGTATTTGCGCTGGGTATTCATGGCGATATAGCCGGTGACCAGCGCTTCCAGCTCTGCCACCTTCAGGCGTTTGTCCTGCCTGATCAAAGGCACATCGTCAGGCTTGGGATGCAGCGCGACCTGGCATTCATTGGCGTGCAGTTTCTGGACCCGCACGTTGTTGTCGGTGGCGATCACGAATATCAGCGGGTCAGCCGGCGGCTTGCCGCGGAAATACTCCGGGTTGGCCTTGTAGCGCACCTGAGCATCCTTGCGATAACGCTGGAAGATGAACGGACCGGTACCGATCGGCTTGCTGTTGAGCAGGTTGGGGGTGCCGGCCTTGAGTAGCTGATCGCCATATTCGGCGGAGTAGATCGAGGTGAAGGCCATGGCCATGTCACGCAGGAACGGCGCTTCCGGCCGATTGAGGGTAAAGACCACGGTGAGCTGATCGGTCTTCTCGACCGACTTGATCAGTTTGCTGAACGCCATGCTCTCGAAGTACGGATAACCGACACTGGTCTTGTTGTGCCAGGGATGGTTCGGATCGAGCTGACGGCGAAAACTCCAGAGCACGTCGTCGGCGTTGAAGTCGCGCGTCGGCGTGAAGTAATCGGTGCTGTGGAATTTGACCCCTGGGCGCAAGTGGAAGGTGTAGGTCAGGGCATCGGCACTGATCTCCCAACGCTCGGCCAGCGCTGGCTGGATATCGGTGGTGCCGGGTTTGAAATCGACCAGGCGGTTGAACACGGTCTCGGCCGAAGCGTCGGCAGTCACTGCGGTGGTGTACTGAACGATGTCGAAGCCCTCAGGGCTGGCCTCGGTGCACACCACCAGCGGCTTGGCCGCAACGTTTGCCGCTGCGGCGAGGGTCAACAGGGCTGCCAGGGCAGCGCGTAGGGATAGAGATGTCATGCAACCTCCCTGCTATGAATGATCCAGCGTAGCCGCCACGGCCGGCCTCAGCGAGCCGCGGCGGCTACGGTCAAAGGATGTTGAAAGGGATGGTGGTGACGATGCGCAGTTCATCCAGGCTGCCGTCGGACTGCGCCTTGCTGGCCCGGTGGGTGGTATAGGTAGCGCGGATGCTGGTGTCTTTCAATGGGCCGCTCTGCAGCACATAGCTGCTGCCGACACCCCACTCGTAGTGGGTCTCGCCGTCCAGACCGCGCACGTCATAGGCCGTACCGCGGTAGTGGGTGCCGTCGATGCCCCAGCCGCGGGCGTTGTACAGGTTGAACTTGAGTCCGGGCACGCCGTAATAAGCCATGTTCAGGACATAGGCCAGCTGCAGCGATTTCTCGTTGGGGCCGTTGAA
Organism: Pseudomonas sp. EZ-C24; assembly: GCF_014525325.1. Classification (NCBI taxonomy): domain Bacteria; kingdom Pseudomonadati; phylum Pseudomonadota; class Gammaproteobacteria; order Pseudomonadales; family Pseudomonadaceae; genus Pseudomonas; species Pseudomonas sp. EZ-C24. Next base: position 56,055 of record NZ_JACDIU010000007.1, read on the forward strand.
GTCCGAGAGTAATGAGTTGGCCAGGTAGATGCCGTTGGTTTCATGCAGGTAGTCGAAATACTCGTTGCCCATGACCTGCTGCCAGGACGCCGTCAGGCTGTGCGCCTGATGAGTCAGTCCCAGCGACAGGCTGTAGGTGTCGTTATCGATTTTACCGAGCTTCTTGCGGCCTTCGTCCTTGGTTTTGTAGTAGTGCAGGGCGCTGGTCAGGCTCAGGCTTGCGCTGTCTCCCAGCACATGGTTGGCGCCGAAGTAGTACTGGTTCCAGAAGTCATCCACCTTGGCCGCGTACAGGCTGGCGCTCAGGTTGGGCAGCGGCTGATAGTTGAGGCCGACGGTGCTGGCGCGGTCGGTTTCCAGGCCAGCAGCGCCATACTCGCTGCGGAACTTGCTCAAGCTTTGTTCGGTACGTGGCGAGACTCGGTCGAAGCTGGCGAAGTCGAACGAGAGCTTGTCAAATTCGGCGCTGTGCAGGCTGACGCCTTGAAAGCTCGAGGGCAGAGCACGGTTGCCGATGCTGGCCAGCATTGGTGTGTCGAGCGGCTGGCGGCCCGCGGTCAGGGTGGTGTTGGAAATGCGCGCCTTGATATTGGCCAGGCCGGCTTTGCTCCACTGGTCGAGCGGGTCGCCATTGCTGTGGGTCAGGGTACGGTTGTTGGGGCCGGCCACCGAGCGGCGGTCGCGCTCCAGGGCTACAGCGTTGTAGGCCGCCACTTCTGCGGCGAAGCCGACGGTGCCCTGGGTGAAGCCTGAGCTGTAGTTGAGGATGCTGCCCTGCAGCCAGTTGCTGCGGCTATGCGTGTCGTGGCGGCTGCCGTCGCTTTTGCTGTACTTCCACAGCGGCGCGCGTGCTGCGCGTTCGCGGGCATACCAGTTGCGGGTGCTGCCGGTGACGCTTTGGCCGTCGAAAAAGCCACTGGCGTCAGCCTGGGCACTGGGCCTGAGCTTCAGGGTGAAGAACTCATCGCCGACCGTGTCGGCCTGGGCGACCGTGCAGAACGCACCTAGCGACAGTGCCAGTGCAGTGGTTACGGGTAGTTTCATGGCTACAGCTCCATTGTATTTTTAGTTATCGCCGCGCCTTGTGAGCGCGGGGTGGTTGCGGTGTTGCCGGAGGACGCGGGGTGTCCGCGAAGAGGGCGGGCGCAGCGGCTCAATCGACGCTGACGCCAGTGAAGGCATTGCGGCCAAATGGGCTGACCTTGAAGCCCTGGACCCGAGTGCTGAGCGGCTGATTAACCGTCGAATGGGCTACCGGGGTAATGGGTACCTGCTGCTTGAGGCGCTGCTGGGCCTGTTGATACAGCGCGCTGCGCTTGGCGGGGTCGGTGACCTGTTTGGCCTGCTGGACCAGTTGGTCGTACTCGCGATCGCACCAGCGCGAGTAGTTGTTGCTGCCGATGGCGGCGCAGCTGTAAAGCGTGCCCAGCCAGTTATCGGGGTCGCCGTTGTCGCCGGTCCAGCCGATCAGGGCAACGTCATGCTCGCCACTTTTCATCCGCTTGACGTATTCACCCCACTCGTAGCTGACGATGCGCACCTTGAAGCCGAGCTTGTTCCAGTCGGCCTGAAGCATCTCTGCCATCAACTTGGCGTTGGGGTTGTAAGGACGCTGCACGGGCATGGCCCAGAGGGTGATTTCGGTGCCGGGCTTGACCCCGGCCTCGTCCAGCAGGCGCTTGGCCTTGGCCGGGTCGTAGAGGGCGTCCTTGATGCTGGTGTCGTACGACCATTGCGTCGGCGGCATGGCATTGACGGCCAGTTGCCCGGCGTCCTGGTACACCGCCTGCAGGATCGCCTGCTTGTTGACCGCCATGTCCATGGACTGGCGCACCTGCAGCTGGTCAAACGGCGCGTGCTGAGTGTTGTAGGCGATATAGCCGAGGTTGAAGCCCGGCATGCTCAACACCTGCATGTTGTCGTCAGTGCTGAGCATCGGCAGGTCGGCAGGCCTTGGATTCAGGGTCACCTGGCATTCGTTACGCCGCAGCTTCTGCATCCGCACCGACGGGTCGACGTTGATCGAAAAGATCAGGTTGTCCAGCTGCACTTGCTCAGGCGCCCAGTAGTGCGCGTTGCGCTTGTAGCGGATCTGCGAGTCTTTCTGATACTTGCTGAACACAAACGGCCCGGTGCCGATGGGCTTGCGGTTGATGTCGGTCGGGCGGCCGGTGGCGAGCAGCTGCTCGGCATACTCGGCGGAGAGGATCGAGGCGAAGCTCATGGCGATGTTCTGGATGAACGCTGCATCGACGCTATTCAGGGTGAAGCTGACGCTCAGCGGATCGTTGCTTTCGATCCTGGCGATGTTCTTGTCCAGGCCCATGCTGACGAAGTAGGGAAACTCGCTGGGGTACGCCAGGCGGAAGCGGTGCTGACGGTCAAGCATGCGCTGGAAGGTGAACAGCACGTCATCGGCGTTGAAGTCGCGGCTTGGCTTGAAGGTTGAACTGCTGTGGAATTTCACTCCCGCACGTAAGTTGAAGGTGTAATGCAGGCCGTCGTCGCTGACCTGCCAGCTTTCGGCCAGCGCCGGTTGCACTGCGGTGCCGCCGCGCTCGAACTCGACCAGGCGGTTGTAGATCGGTTCGGCGGCGTCATTGTCGGTGGCGCTGGTGTACTGGGCGGTGTCAAAGCCGGCCGGGCTGCCCTCGGAACAGAACACCAGGCTGTTGCCATGGCTGAGCGATGCCTGGGTCAGCAAGCCCAGGCCTAATACAACCGAATACAGCGGAATATGGCGCATGGCAGATCCTTCTCCTCATCCAATGTCAGCCGCAGCGGGGGCGCTGGAACGGCAGCAATTGCTCGTTCCTGACGTTACGTCGGGAGGGAAGGGGGCGACAGGTTGTGATTTCCCCAAGGGCTGTAGGGATTTTCCGACGGAAGTGGGGGATCCGTCCGATGGCCTGATTACAGCGCCCACTGCCAAGGGCTGGCAGTGGGCCTGGCGGGGTTATTTGGCGACGCTTACGCCGTAGAAGGAGTTGAGGCCGAACGGGCTGATCTTGAAGTCCTGCACCGTGCTGCGCATCGGCTGGTACACCGTCGAGTGAGCGATCGGGGTAATCGGCACCTGCTGTTTGAGGATGTGCTGCGCCTGTTGGTACAGCTCGCTGCGCTTGGCTTGGTCAGGGGTGGCCTTGGCCTGCTTGATCAGGTCGTCATAGGGCTTGTAGCACCACTTGGAGAAGTTGTTGCCGTCGACCGCATCGCAGCCGTACAAGGTGCCCAGCCAGTTGTCCGGGTCGCCATTGTCACCGCTCCAGCCGATCAGCATGGCGCCCTGTTCGCCACCTTTGGAGCGCTTGATGTACTCACCCCATTCATAGCTGACGATCTTGGCCTTGATGCCAACCTTGGCCCAGTCGGCCTGCAGCATCTCGGCCATCAGCTTGGCGTTGGGGTTGTATGGGCGCTGCACGGGCATGGCCCACAAGGTGATCTCGGTGCCTTCCTTGATGCCGGCCTCCTTGAGCAGCTGCTTGGCTTTTTCCGGGTCGTAGGGGGCGTCCTTGATGCTGCTGTCGTAAGACCACTGGGTCGGCGGTAGGGCATTGACTGCCAGCTGGCCGGCGCCCTGGTACACCGATTCAATGATCTGCGGCTTGTTCACCGCCATGTCCAGGGCCTGGCGAACCTTGAGCTGGGCCAGCGGGTTGGGCTGGTTGCTGCCTTTGATCTGGTCCATCACGTTGTAGGCGATATAGCCCAGGTTGAAGCCAGCCTGGTCAGGCATCTGCAGGTCTTTGTCGGCCTTGAGCGGCTGGATGTCGGCCGGTCGCGGGAACAGTGTCACCTGGCACTCGTTACGCTTGAGCTTCTGCATGCGCACCGAGGCGTCGGTGGTGATGGCGAAGATCAGGTTGTCGAGCTTGACCTCACCGGCTTGCCAATACTGCTTGTTGCCCTTGAAACGGATCAGCGCGTCCTTTTGATACTTGTTGAAAACGAACGGGCCGGTGCCGATCGGCTTCTGGTTGATGTCGGCCGGCTTGCCCTGCTTTAGCAGTTGATCGGCGTATTCCGCTGACTGGATCGAGGCAAAGCTCATCGCCATGTTCTGGATGAACGCTGCATCTACCTCATTGAGGGTAAAACGCACGCTGTGCTCATCGATTTTTTCGACGCTGGCGATGTTGCGGTCCATGCCCATGTCGGTGAAATAAGGGAATTCGCTGGGGTATGCCTTACGGAACGGGTGGTTCTTGTCGAGCATGCGCTGGAAGGTGAACAGCACGTCATCGGCATTGAAGTCGCGGCTCGGTTTGAAGTACGGCGTGGTGTGGAACTTGACCCCTTCGCGCAGGTGGAAGGTCCAGGTCTTGCCGTCGTCGGAGACGTCCCAGCTGGTCGCCAGACCCGGAATCACCTTGGTGCTGCCGCGCTCGAACTGGCTGAGGCGATTGAAGATGGTCTCGGCCGAAGCGTCGAAATCGGTGCCAGTGGTGTACTGACCAGGATCGAAGCCTGCCGGGCTACCCTCCGAACAAAACACCAGGTTGCTCGCGGCGCTGGCCGACGGCGCTCCGGCGAGCAAACCTGCGCCGAATAAAAGCGGAATGACTGCATGTTTGAGCATGATGGCCTCATTGTTGTCATTTTTAGCTGAGATGGCCTTGTGAGCCGACCCATCGATCTTTATGCGTGGCAGATTGGCAATGCAACAGTGTGGGTGATAGCTGGCAGGCGGAATGTGGAACGAGCGTACGATAATGTCGCCTGGGTGTAAGTAATGGCGAAGTTGATCGTTTGCGCGGCGAAGATGGCGGCTTTTTGCCATATGTTGCGCAGCGGGATGTCAAGGAAGAAGCGCCGCATTGGGGCGTAGGAAAGGGCTTAAAGCGATGTAAGAAGGGGCCGCAAAGCGGCCCCCGGTATAACGTGCAGATCAATCGATCAAGGCATCAGCACTTCAATCAAACCGTCAGCATTCATGCTGACTTCACTGGTGCCCGCTTCGATTTCAGGCGCCACCGCCGCCTCATCAGCCCCCATGGCTTTCATCGCCATTGGCGCGCTTCGCATATAAGGGCGCGGATAGCCGCTGCTGTTCAGGTTCAGGTTGACCACCTTGTAACCCTTGCCGCCGAGGGCCTCGGTCGCCAGCTGAGCGCGAGCCTTGAAGGCATTTACCGCCTCCTTGAGCAACTCGTCTTCGCTGGTCTTGCGCGTAGTCTGGGCAATGGAGAAGTCCATGCCGCCCATCTTCAGGTCCTGCAGCAGCTCGCCGGTGAGTTTCGACAGGGTCGGGAAGTCGGCGCTCTCGAGGCGCAGCTCGGCACGCTCGCGCCAGGCGGTGATCTTCTGGCCTTTGGCGTCGTAGACCGGGTAGCTGTTGCGGCTGCCCTGGCTGATTTTCACTTCCTTGACCTGACGCGCCTGTTGCATGGCCTTGTTCATGGTCTCGGTAATGTCCTTGGCCAGCTTGCCCGGATCGCTGTTCTGGGCTTCGCTGTAAAGGGTCACGACCATCAGGTCGCGGGGCACTTCCTTGCTGACTTCGGCGCGCAGCGAGACCTGGTTGTAACGCGGCTCTTCAGCCAGCGCCGGGAGGCTGGCCAACAGGCCGCAGGAAAGAAGCAGGGCAGTGCTGCGACGAGAGATATGCATAGGTGACTCCTTGGCGAAGAATAGGCGTGGCGAGTAATTGTCCATGCCACGCATGGCCCATAAGACCGGTTTCAGTGTAGTGGGTTCAAAAGTGCCATCATCAAGCTGTGACAAAGTGTGGCGCTTTGCCGCAGCGCAGCAGCGCAAGGCCAGGCTTGGGTATACTCTCGCCGATGTCCCTGGAGCACTCATCAGGAGAGCTCATGCTCGCTGCCGCACAACCGTTGTCTGCAACTCGCCAGAACCTCTGGCGCCTGACCGTTATTCGGGTCCTGGTGCTGGCCGCCCAGGCCGGCTCGGTCGGCGTTGCCTACTGGACCGAACTGCTGCCGCTGCCGTGGCTGTCGCTGGCGGCAACCCTGGCGCTGTCATCGCTGCTGTGCGCCTTCACCGCCTTGCGCCTGCGCCTGTCGCTGCCGGTTACCGAACTCGAGTACGCCTTCCAGCTGGCCTGTGACCTGCTGATTCACAGCGCATTGCTGTACTACTCGGGTGGCTCGACCAACCCGTTCGTCTCCTATTACCTGGTGCCGCTGGCGATTGCTGCGGTGACCTTGCCGTGGATCTACTCGCTGGTGCTCTCGGGCCTGGCCCTGGTCGCCTACAGCCTGTTGCTGGTGCAGTTCTATCCGCTGGAAACGCTGCCGCTGGCGCGCGACACCATGCAGGTCTACGGCATGTGGCTGAGTATTGCCCTGGCCGCGGCGGTGATCACCTTCTTTGCCGCACGCATGGCCGAAGAGTTGCGCCGCCAGGAGCAATGGCGTGGCGAGCGCCGCGAAGAGAGTCTGCGCGATGAGCAATTGCTGGCCGTCGCCACGCAGGCCGCCGGTGCCGCGCATGAGCTGGGCACGCCGCTGTCGACCATGAGCGTACTGATCAACGAGATGCGCCAGGACCATCACGACCCGCAGTTGCAGGAGGACCTGGCGATCCTGCAAGACCAGGTCAAGCTGTGCAAACAGACCCTGCAGCAACTGGTGCGCGCCGCCGAGGCTAACCGACGCATGGCCATCGTCGAGCAGGACGTTACCGCCTGGCTTGACGAAGCACTCAACCGCTGGCACCTGATGCGCCCCGAAGCCAGTTACCGCTTCCAGCGCCTGCGCGATGGCGAGGTGCCGCAACTGACCCCACCGCCCGACCTGACCCAAGCGCTGCTGAACCTGCTTAACAATGCTGCCGATGCCTGCCCGGATGACCTTGAAGTGCGCCTCGACTGGAACGCCGAGGACATCATCATCAGTATCCGCGACCATGGCCCGGGCATTCCTCCGGCCATTGCCGAGGCCATCGGCAAACCCTTCTTTACCACCAAGGGCAAAGGCTTCGGTCTTGGCCTGTTTCTGAGCAAGGCCAGCGTTACGCGTGCGGGCGGCTCGGTGAAACTCTATAGTCATGAGCAGGGCGGCACGCTTACCGAGCTGCGCCTGCCCCGTGGCAAGCGAGGAGATGAATGATGACTGATGAAACCCAGATCGACGGCGAAGAGCTGCCGCACCTGTTGCTGGTAGACGACGATGCCACCTTCACCCGGGTCATGTCCCGGGCCATGAGCCGCCGCGGTTTCCGCGTAAGCACCGCGTCGTCGGCCGAGGAAGGTCTGATCCTGGCCCAGCACGACCTGCCCGACTATGCCGCGCTGGACCTGAAAATGGACGGTGATTCGGGCCTGGTGCTGCTGCCCAAGCTGCTCGAGATGGACCCGGAAATGCGCGTGGTGATCCTCACCGGTTACTCGAGCATTGCCACTGCGGTCGAGGCGATCAAGCGTGGCGCCTGCAATTACCTGTGCAAACCGGCCGATGCCGATGACGTGCTGGCGGCCTTGCTGTCCGAGCACGCTGATCTGGACTCGCTGGTACCGGAAAACCCCATGTCGGTAGACCGCCTGCAGTGGGAACACATCCAGCGCGTGCTCGGCGAGCACGAAGGCAATATCTCCGCCACGGCGCGGGCGCTGGGCATGCACCGGCGCACCTTGCAGCGCAAGCTGCAGAAGCGCCCGGTACGCCGCTGAGGCGAGCGCTGCCGGCTGGGTCGAGTAACGATCCAGCCGGCAGCGTGTACTTCACCCGCGCGTTACCTCCGCCTCCCGTGCCACGGTCTTGTGCGCTAGCAGCGTGTAGATGCACGGCAGCACAAACAGCGTGAACAAGGTCCCGATCGACATCCCGGTGGCAATCACCATACCGATGTCAAAGCGGCTGACCGCCCCAGCGCCGGTCGCCAGAATCAACGGCACCATGCCGAACACCATCGCCGCGGTCGTCATCAGCACTGGCCGCAAGCGGATCGCCGCCGCCTCTTCGATGGCTTCGCGCACATCCAGCCCCTTGTCCTTGCGCAGCTGATTGGCGAATTCGACGATCAGAATGCCGTGCTTGGTAATCAGCCCGATCAACGTCACCAGGCCGACCTGGGTGTAGATGTTCATGCTCGACAGGCCCAGGAACAACGGCAGCAAGGCTCCGCAGATCGACAACGGCACCGTCACCAGAATCACCAGCGGGTCACGGAAGCTCTCGAACTGCGCCGCCAGCACCAGGAAGATGATCGCCAGCGCCAGGCCGAAAGTTACCCACAGCGCGCTGCCTTCCTGGACGAACTGCCGCGACACCCCGGCGTAGTCGAACGAGAAGCCTTCTGGCGCTTCTTCACTGGCGATCTGCCGCACCGTCGCCAGCGCTTCGTCCATGCTCACCAGTGGCACGCCCTGAATGATCGCCGAGTTCAGTTGCTGGAACTGGTTGAGCTGGCGCGGTCGAGCACGGTCGCTCAGGGTGATCAGGGTCGACAACGGCAGCAGTTGGCCCTGGTTGTTCTTCACGTAGTAGCTGTTGAGCCAGTCGGGATTGTCGCGATAGGCGCGTTCGACCTGGGCGATGACCTTGTAGCTGCGCCCTTCGAGGGTGAAGCGGTTGATCTCGCCTTCGCCGAGCAGGGTGGCCAGGGTGCCGCCGAGCACGTCCATCGACACGCCCATCTGCGCCGCCTTGGCCCGGTCGATGTCGACCACCACCTCGGGCTTGTCGAACGCCAGGTCGATGTCGAGGAAGGCGAACTTGCCGGACGCCTGCGCGCGCTCCTTGACCCGCTGGGCGACCTCGAGCAGCGCCGGGTAATCACCGGCGGTATTGATCACGAACTGGAACGGCAAACCTTCGCCAGTGCCGGGCAGCGCCGGCAGGTTGAAGCCGAAGATCTGCAGGCCGGCGATTTCGGCAAGCTTGGCCTGGACCAGTGGCAGCAGCTCCATCTGGCTGCGCTCGCGCTCGTTCCACGGCTTGAGCAGGAAGCCACCGATGCCGCTCTGCACGCCATTGAAGCCGTTGATCTGGAACGACGAGTAATACTCCGGGAAGCCTTTGAAGATCCCGGTGTACTGATTGGTATAAGTGTTCAGGTAATCAAGGTTGGTCGGCTGCGGCGCACTGCTGATCATGAAGATCACGCCCTGATCCTCGTCGGGCGCCAGCTCGTTCTGGGTGAACTTGAGCAGCACCGGGATCAGGCACAGGATGATCACGGCAAACACCACCACCACCGGTCTGCTGTCGAGGGTGCCGTGCAGCAGCCGTTGATAACGCAGCTTGAGGCCGTCGAAGATCCGGTCGAGGCGATGCGCCAGGCCACTGGCGTTCTGCTCGCGGCGCAGCAGCAACGCGCACATCATCGGCGACAGAGTCAGGGCGACGATGCCGGAGATCACCACTGCACCCGCCAGGGTCAGGGCAAACTCCTTGAACAGCGCACCGGTCAGGCCTTCGAGAAAACCAATTGGCGCATACACCGCAGCCAGGGTGATGGTCATCGACACTACCGGTATCGCAATTTCGCGGGCGCCCTGCAGCGCCGCATCGAACGGCATCTTGCCTTCCTCGATATGGCGATGGATGTTTTCCACCACCACGATCGCATCGTCCACCACCAGGCCGATCGCCAGCACCATCGCCAACAAGGTCAGCAGGTTCAGCGAGTAGCCCATGGTCTGCATGAAGAACAGCACGCCGATCATCGACAGCGGGATGGTGACGACCGGGATCAGCACCGAGCGCAGCGCGCCGAGGAACAGGAACACCACGACGATGACGATCAGCACCGCTTCGCCGAGGGTCTTGATCACTTCGTCGATGGAGGCCTGGATAAACAGCGTCGCGTCGTAGGCAATCGACACCTTGAGCCCGGCCGGTAGTTGACCTTCCAGCTCCGGCATGACCCGCCGCACTTCCTTGATGACCTCGAGCGGGTTGGCCGACGGCGTGGCCTTGATGCCGATGTACACCGAGGGCGTGCCGTCGAACGAGCTGACCGTGTCGTAGTTCTCTGCGCCCATCTCGACCCGGGCGACATCGCCGAGCAGCACCCTGGTGTCGCCGGCCGTCTTCAGCGGCAATGCAGCAAACGCCTCCGGTGATTTCAATTCGGTGGTGGCGTTGATGCTGGTGACCACGTACTCGCCCTTGACCTCGCCTGCGGCCGAGAGGAAGTTGTAGCGGCGGACGGCATCGGTGACGTCATTGGCGGTCAGGCCGAAGCCGGCCAATTTGACCGGGTCGATCCAGATGCGCATGGCAAACACCTGGTTGCCGAGGATCTCGGCCTCGGCCATGCCCGGTAGGGTAGCCAGCTTGGGCTGGATCACCCGTGACAGGTAGTCGGTGATCTGCGGATTGCTCATCTGCTCGCTGTAGAAGCTGATGTACATCAGCGCCGAGGCGTCTGCTGCCTCCTTGCTCAATACCGGCGCTTCGGACTGCTGCGGCAGCTTGTTGCGCACTTCGTTGGCCTTGGCCAGCAGCTCGGTGAACAAACGGTCGCTGTTGGCGCCAACCCGTGCGTAGATCGAGATGATGGAGAAGTTCTGCCGGCTCACCGAGGTCATGTAGTCGATGCCTTCGGCACTGGCCAGGCTCTGCTGCAGCGGCTGGGTGATATAGCCCTGGATGGTCTCGGCGTTGGCCCCGGGGTAGGCGGTGGTCACCGTGATCAGGGCGTTTTCCATTTGTGGGTACTGGCGGATCTGTAGTTTGCTCCAGGCCTGAAAGCCGAGCAGAAGGATCAGCAGGCTGACCACACTGGCCAGCACCGGGCGGCGGATGAACGGGTCTGTGAACGCCATGTCAGCCTCCTGCTCAGTTGCCGCGCGGAGCGCTGGCTGGGGTGGTCGACGCTTGCTCGGTGATCTGGATGGCGGCGCCCGGGGTCAGTTTCAGTTGCCCGGCACTGACCACCCGTTCTCCCGCCTTGAGCCCCTCACTGACCACCACCACACCGTCACGGCGCTCGCCGGTGCGGATGGTGCGTTGCTCAGCGATCAGCTGCGGCTTGTCGTCGGCGTCGTTTTCCGGCTGGCCGTCTGCGTTCTGTTTCGGGCTGACCACGTATACCGAGTTGCCGTACAGGGTGTAAGTGATGGCGCTCTCCGGCACTACCACCTGTGGCTGAGGATCGGGCAGCAGCACCAGCAGGCTGGCAAACATCCCCGGCAGCAACTTGCCATCGGGGTTGGCCAGGCTGGCGCGGACCAGCAGGTTGCGGGTGTTCTCGTCGACCTTGGGGTTGATCGCGCTGAGCGTGGCATTGAAGGTCTGGCCAGGGAACGCCGCCACCTGCAGCAGCACTTTTTGGCCGAGGGCCAGTTGCGGCAGGCTCTGCTCGGGCATGTTGAAGTCGACGTACAGGCTGGACAGGTCCTGCAGGGTAGCGATCACCGTACCGCTGGCAAGAAAATCGCCGATGTCGACCTGACGGATACCAATGGTGCCGCTGAACGGCGCCTTGATGCTCTTCTTCTCCAGCGAGGCCTTGAGCTGATCGACCACCGCCTGGTTACGCCGGTACTGCGCAGTCAACCGGTCGAACTCGCCGCGAGAGATAGCCTGGTCACCAACCAGCTGACTACCACGGCCGTAGTCCACCTTGGCCAGGCCTAGGTCAGCCTGGGCGGTGCCGAGCAGGGCGGCTTCCTGATCGCTGTCCAGTTGCAGCAACAACTGGCCTTGCTTGACCTGCTGGCCAGACTCGAAGTGCAGCGACTTCACCGTGCCGGCCTGCTCCAGGCTCAGCTCGACGCCCTGCAACGCCTTGAGGCTGCCGACCGCCGGCAGGCGCTGCTGCCATGGGCGCTGCTCAGCCGTTGCGGCGGCAACGCTGACCGGCGGTTTCGGTGCGGTAAACATCTGGATCTGCTGATAGATCGAAAAGGCCTTGTAGCCCCCCAGAATCAACACGATCAACAGCACGATGGCCAACATGATCAGCATGCGCCGGCGCAGCATAGGTCCACTTCCCTGGAGGTAGTCATTGTTATGGCTGAGGCACGACCACGGGCGTTCCTGCCCACGTGCGAATGCACTGAGTATCGCTGGTTTTCAGTGAGTAGTGTTTCGAATGGGCCGTTCGTTGATCTAAATCTGCCCAGCAATCGATGAGCGAGACAAATAAATCGCGGCATCCCGCGAACATCGAACGCACGCTGTCTTTGTAGGAGCGGCCTTGTGTCGCGAAAGGCGCGCGTAGCGGGCCCGGGATTTGCGTAGCGCCAAAGAATGCTGGGGCCGCTGCGCAGCCCATTCGCGACACAAGGCCGCTCCTACAGTGGACCGCGCATGTCGATGGAACGCGGGTGCCGGGGCGCCGGAACGATCGCGATAGGCCAGCGCAGCTGGCCCCGGCTATCCGACGGCTCTATCTGCTCAAACCAGATGCAGATGGTTATCCCACAAGCCAGACGGCAGCTCCAGCGGCTGGCCCACAAGCTGCTGTTTGCGGCAGTCGTAGAAGCGGCAACGGCCTTGGCCGGAGGTGACCACAAAACCGTCCTTCACCGCACCCACGCCGGCGCAGTCGGGCATCGGTGCGTCGAGCTTGATCGCTGCCGTGTCCAGGTCCCAGATGAACAGCCGGTTGGCCCGCGGCGCAGTCAGGGCGACCAGCCGCAACTCGCTGTGGATGGCCACACTGGCGGTGTACTGAGCCATCGACTGCAATTGCCGCTCCGGCACCGGGAATGCCTGGAACGGTTCGCCCGGGCGCTTGATCGCCAGCAGCTCGGCGGTCTCATCCGATGCGCCCATGAACTGCTGGCAAGCGACCAGGGTGCCGTCGCTGCCGATGGCCAGGTGGCGCACGCTGTTCATCTGCTGGCCGAGGGTTTCCTTGGACAGCAGGGTGCCATCGCGCTGCATCATGACCAGGCTTGGTTGCATGGCGTTGAGGTTCATCTCCACCCGGCTTTCGGCTTCGGTGCGGATGCCGCCGTTGGCCACTACCAGGGTTTCGCCGTCGGGCATCCACGCCAGCTCGTGCGGGCCGATGCCGTGGGTCGAGATCTCGCCGCTGTGCACCAGGCGTTCACCGTCGAAGCGATACACCCCGAGTACGCCACGGCCCGGATCGGTGGTGTCGTTCTCGGTGGCGTACAGCCACTCGCCGTCCTTGTGCATCACCGCATGGCCATAGAAATGCCGGTTGGGCTGCGCCGTCAGGGTTTGCAGCAAACGCCCATCACGCAGGTCGACCAGATAGCTTTCGGTGCCGGGGCGACGCGCCACGAACAGCGCAATCGGCTGTTGCGGGTGATGAATGATGGCGTGGCAACGCTGGCCCACTTCGGTGGCGAACACCTGGCTGCCGTCGAGGCGATAGCCGACGGCGTAGTGCTTGCCGTCGGCATCGTCGCGGGCCGACAGCAGCAGTGGCTCGCTGCCTTTGTTGCGCAGCAGGCTCCAGCCGCCCAGGGTCAGGGCGCTAAGGGCGATACTGGCAAGTTTCAGGGCCTGGCGTCGCAGCATGTCAGTCACCGTCGTTGGCATTGAAGCCCAGCTGAATGTTCAACGCTTTGGCCAGCTCGCCTTCGTGCAGGCGGTGAACCACGTTGAGGCTGTCGTAGATATCGTTCAAGGTCTGCTTGCCGGCGTCGTCCGCGAGCAGCTCGCCAAGGGGCTTGTCGTTGGCGGCCAGCAGCTTCAGCGCGTTGGCATAGGCGGCGTCGATCTTGTCGGCGAGGGCGCTCTGGTCCTTGCTGAGCAGGCCGCGCAAGCCGCGGTTGTCGACCCCGACCCAGACCGCCTGGGCGGCTTTCAGGCTGGCTTCCAGGCTCTTCATCGAAGAGTGGCTGCGCCAGGCTTCGGCCTGCAGCGGCTGGGCGATGCCCTTGCTCTGGCGGCCCATCGGTGCGCCGAGCTTTTTCTTCAGGGTGTCCAGTGCGGTGACCTGGGCGCGGAGCAGATCGGCGATCGCCTCGTGCGAGTCAGCATAGCGCTGGTTGGGGAACTTGGTCATCTGCGAAAGCATGCCGTCGGTGCTGTTCCAGCCCTTGAGGATCTCTTCGGCGAGGGCCTTCTGGTGTTCGCTGATGGCCACCAGCAGCGGGCAGTAGCGGGCCTTCTGCTCAGGGGTGGCGATGTCCGGCTTGCTGTCGAAGAGGATGTACTCGTAGGCCGACAGACCGCGCACGACGACGCTGGACTTGCCCAGGGTCTCGTTGTCGATCGGCTTGTCGCCGTTGACCAGTTGCTCGACCTGACGGCCGACCAGGTTTTTCTTGTCGGGCCAGAACTGAACCTGCCACGGGCGGTTGCCTTCGGCCAGCGGGCCGACCAGCAGAGGCTGCAGCTCGGCCCAGGCTTTTTGCGCGTTGAGGAAGTCGGCGCGAGCGGCGTCCAGGGTGGTTTTGCCTTCACAGTAGGACAGGGCGCTGGCGGCCAGCTGGCGGTCAGCTTCGACCCAGCGGCTGTAGGTCGGCAAGATCACCTGCTTGGCGATTGCCGCCGAGGTGACGGCCTGCGGGTCTTGCGGCGAGCAAGCACCGAGGGCGATTGCGGCGAGGCTGGTGAACAACAGTTTGGGTCGGAACATGCCCGGCTCCTTGCGCGTTAAAGTGAATTCAGAAAAGCCAGCAACGCGGCGCGTTGCTCGGCATTGAAGGTCAAGACCTGGTCGCGCGCCGCCTGCGCTTCGCCGCCATGCCAGAGCACGGCTTCGAGCAGGTTGCGGGCGCGCCCATCGTGCAGTAACTGAGTGTGGCCGCTGACCGTTTCGGTCAGGCCCAGGCCCCACAGCGGCGCTGTGCGCCAGTCCTGGCCACCGGCGGCGAACTCGCTGCGCTGGTCGGCCAGGCCGGGGCCCATGTCATGCAACAGCAGGTCGCTGTAGGGGCGAATCAGCTGGTTGGCCAGCTCCGGCTCGACGCCTGCGCTGGCCGTGGTGAACTGCGGCGTGTGGCAGCCCTGGCAGCCGGCCTGGAAAAACAGGTTCTTGCCGGCCAGCACCTGTGGTGCGTCGACGTTGCGGCGGGCCGGCACGGCCAGGTTGCGGGTATAGAAGGTGACCAGGCGCAGGATATTGTCGCTGACCTCTTTCTCGCCGTCGGCGCCGTCACCGTTGGGCGCGGCCAGGCAATCGGTCTGGGCCGGGGTGCAGTCGTCATGGGGCTTGAGCGTGCTGGTCAGGCCCATGTCGCCGGCAAAGGCATGCACGTTCTGCTGGTTGACGTTGGGCTGCCCGGCTTTCCAGCCGAAGCGGCCGAGCACGGTCTTACCCTGGGCGTCATCCCAGACCTGATTGGCGCGCCCGCGGATGCCGTCGCCGTCGCGATCGTCCGGGTCGGCGTTGGCCAGAATCGCCGCTTCGGGGATTGCCTCAAGCAAACCCAGGCCGATCATCGGCGGCGCGATCCGCGCCGAGAAACGCGTGTCGGGGTGCAGCGGGCCGTAGCCGAGCTGGGTGATCTGCAATTGCGGGCGGCGCAATTCCACCGTGTGGCCGTCGGCGAAGCGTACGGTCTCGCTGCTGTAGCTGACGCGAACCTTGCCCTCGGGCTTGATGCCGGGGATGGCCATGTCCTGCAACTGCGTGCCGTAGACCGGCTCCGGGACCACGCCCAGGCGTTCGATTTCCTTGGCGTAGGCGGGCTGGTCGGGGATCGACAGCCTTACCAGCATCGACACTGCGTTGCTGTCGTCGAGTTCCGGCGGGTGCCCGCGGCCGTCGCGGACGTGGCAATTCTGGCAGGCGTTGGTGTTGAACAACGGGCCGAGCCCGTCACGCGCGGTGGTGGTCGCCGGAGCGATTACCCACGGGTTGCGGAAAAAGCTGTTGCCCACGGCAAAGTCCAGCCGCCGTTCGGGGCTGAGGTTGGCAGAGGGTAGGGAGAAGGCCTGGCGATCGCTGCGCAGGACGGTTGCCTTGCCACCGGACAGGGCCTCGCCTGGTTCGGCCTGAGTGAAACGCGGGGCGTCGTCACAGGCGACCAGAACAGCGGCCAGTAGCAGGGGGCTTAGGCGGAGCAAGGACATCAACAATCCTGGGCTTGGGCAGAAAACCGGCGTGCAAGCTTAGCAGGACGGGATTGTTTGAATAAGAGCAATTTGCAATTACTGGATGAAATCGTTGTCAGGTTGCTGCTGCAATTGGGGCCGCAAAGCGGCCCCAATAGAGTAGGTTTACAGCCCGAATCAGAACTCGTGATCAGCAGTATCCGGATTAAGGTTGGCAATCCCCAACTTGCCCGCGGCCTGCTCGATCGCACCGGTCTGCTTGACCAGCGAAGCAATCGCATCACGCACGATCTGGTTGCCGGCAGCATTGTCGGCGGCGATCAGCTGATCGTAGTGCTCACCCTTGAGGGCATGATCGACGATCACCTGGATCTTGGCCTCGGTGGCCTCCAGGTCAGCTTTCAAGGTGGCGTCGGTAGCCGGGTCAACCTTGGCCACCAGCGACGACAGGCTCGGGCCGGTCAGCTTGCTGCCGTCGGCGCGGGTGTACTCGCCCAGGTAGACGTTACGGATACCCTTGGCATCGTAGAAGTGCGAGTAGTGGGTGTTGTCGCTGAAGCAGTCGTGCTCGTCTTCCGGCGAGTTGGCTTCCAGCGAAACCTTCATGCGCTCGCCCGCCAGTTCACCCAGCGACAGGCTGCCCATGCCGAACAGCATCTTGCGCACGCCGTCGTTGACCGGCTCCGCTTCCAGGGTGGCGCGGTAGTTGTCGGCAACGTTTGGTGCCCAGTTGCCGACCATTTCTTCGAGGTCTTTGACCAGCAGGTCGGTGACCGCCTTGAGATAGGCACGGCGACGGTCGTTGTGGCCACCGGTGGCGCCAGCGCCTTCCAGGTAGTCAGACGCCGGACGGTTGCCCGCACCTGGGCCGGTGCCGTTCAGGTCCTGGCCCCAGAGCAGGAATTCGATTGCGTGGTAACCGGTTGCGACGTTGGCCTCGGAACCGCCCAGCTCATTTAGGCTGGCGAGTTTCTCCGGGGTCAGGTCCTTGACGTCGATCTTGTCTTCGCCAACCTGGATTTCGGTGTTGGCAATGATGTTGGCGCTGGCGGCAGGGTTGCCCAGCGTATGCTCGTAGCTCTTGTCGACGTAGTCGATCAGGCCTTCGTCCAGTGGCCAGGCGTTAACCTGACCTTCCCAGTCATCGATGATGGTGTTGCCGAAGCGGAACACTTCGCTCTGCAGGTACGGCACGCGGGCAGCGACCCAGGCATCCTTGGCGGCTTGCAGGGTTTCGTCGTTCGGCGTGGCGAGGAACGCGTCGATCGCGCTTTGCAGGGTCTTGGCGGTGCTCAGCGAGTCGCTGTAGACGGCCGAGACGAGCTCTGCATAGTGCTTGACCACGGCCTTGCCAGCCGCCTCGTCGATCGCCCCGGCGGTCGCGGCGGTGGTGCTGGCGGCAGCAGGTGCCTGGGCTTGCGGAGCGGCGGCCTTGTCATTTTTGCCTTCGCCGCAACCGGCGAGGGCGATAGCGATGGCCAGCAGACTGGCGGAGGCCAGAGGCATACGAATCATTGTTGGTTTCCTGCGTGGTGGGTTTGGACGTGTGCCGTGGCACGCGAAACCGTGACATCATGCGAAAGATTTGCATTTGCTGTAAAGGGGTGGGCAGTGAATTCATGAAAATGCCCGCGGGTGGGGCATTTTCCTGTTCTGGCGGGGTTTACAGCACTGAGACCTGATTGCGCTGGGCCTGCTTGAGGTAGGCAGTCAGCTCGCGCGCCGACAGCGGCTTGCTGTAGTGATAGCCCTGCCCCTCATGGCAGCCCTGGGCAATGATGTAGGTCTCCTGCTCGGCGGTTTCCACGCCTTCGGCGATGACCTGCATGCCAAGGCTCTTGCCGAGCTGGATGATGGCGCGAACGATGGTGGCGTCATCGTCGTCATCGAGCAGGTCCTGGACAAAACTCTTGTCGATCTTGATCTTGTCCAGCGGCAGCGATTTCAGGTAGCTGAGCGAAGAATAACCAGTGCCGAAGTCGTCAATCGCAATCAGCGCACCTGAGCGACGCAGGCTCAGCAGGTGCTGGGCGGCGGTGCTGATGTCTTCCATCAGGCCGGTTTCGGTGACTTCCAGCTCAAGGCTGCGTGGCGGCAGGCGATAGGCCTGCAGCAGGTTGTTGACCACCCGCGGCAGCTCGTTGTGGTGCAGTTGCACGGTCGACAGGTTGACCGCCATGCGCAGCTCGCCAAAGCCCTGATCATGCCATTCGCGCAGTTGCCGGCAGGCCTGGTCGAGGACCCATTCGCCGATCGGGATTATGTGGCCATTCTGCTCGGCCAGCGGGATGAACTGGTCGGGCGGGACCATGCCCAGCTGCGGATGCTGCCAGCGCAGCAGGGCCTCGACGCCGACTACGCTGTGGTCGCGGTAGCTGATCTGCGGCTGATAAACCAGGTACAGCTGGTTGCGCGGCAGGGCTTCGCGCAGGTCCTTTTCCAGTTCGCGGCGTCGGCGCATTTCGCTGTCGACGCTGGCGATGTAGAACTGGTAGCGATTGCGCGAGCGCGCCTTGGCCAGAGTCATGGTCTGCTCGGCCTTTTGCAGGAGCTTTTCGGTGCTGTCGCCGTCCTCCGGGAACAGGGTGATGCCGATGGTCGCGCGCAGGCGGATTTCCTGCTGCTCGAGGGCAAACGGCGCCTCCAGGTCGTCGAGGATGCTCTGGGCCAGCTCGGCCGCCTCGTAAGGCTGCTCGATGTCGGCCTGGACTAGCGCAAACTGGTCGCCGCCCAGCCGGGCCAGGGCGCCGAGGCGGCCACTGTGTGCGCGCAGACGGTCGGCCAGGGCCAGCAGCAACTGGTCACCGACCTGATAACCGAATTGTTCGTTGATGCCTTTGAAGTCATCCAGACCTACGCACAGCACCGCCACTCGGCGCTGCAGGCGGCCGCCATCGACGAGGATCTTGTCCAGTTGCTGCTGCAATTGCTGGCGGTTGGGCAAGCCGGTCAGAAAGTCATACTGAGCCATACGTTGCAGGCTGTTCTCGGCTTCATGGCGCAGGTGGGTATTGCGCTCGATCGAGGCCAGCAGCTGGTTGGCGGTGTTGACCCACAAACCCAGTTCATTCTTTTCGTGGCCTTTGACCAGCGGAATCTGATGCTGGCTGGGCCGATCAGGGTTGATCTGGGTAAGGTGCTCGATGATCTTCGACAGCGGCTTGGTCAGCAGCCAGTGGTAAACCAGGTACAACACCAGGCCCATGGCCAGCGCTCGTAGTACGCCGGAGATGAAGATGATCACGGCGTTGATCAGGAATTCTTTGCCATAGGCGGCAGTGTCGAGGGTGATGCTGAGGTCGCCGTAATACTCGCTGTAGGGGCCGCGGCCGACCAGTTGCGTGGTGTAGGTGCGTTCCTGACCGAGCAACAGATCGGTCAGCCAGCGCATCGACATGTCGCGCAGCGGTCGCGATTTCTCTGCGAGCATGGTTTCGTTGGGGTGGCCGATCGAGGCCATGCGCACCGAGTCATCCTGGAACAGGCCTTCCATGACCTGCATGCCCATTTCCCGGTCGAGGCTGTAAACCGCCTGCGTCGACGGGTCACGGAACATGTCGAGGATGCGCTGGGCATCGCTGTTCACCGCCTGACGCGTCTTGTAGGTGTCGTAGACGATCTGCGCACAGCTAAGGACGACGCCAACCGCTAGCGCCGACAGCAGCACTACCCTGAGCAACTTGACCGATAAGCTGTTCCGCAATTGCAGCTTCAATGGGGATTCCTTAATCCATGCGCATGCCATTATTTTGCCAGTAGTTGTGGCAAGACACTATCGACCCTTTGTTGCATTGCTACTGTATCGGTTGCGCAGGCTTGCTACTTTAGTGCTATGCGCCAACTTTCCCAGAGATTTGATGTTAGCGCGCTATGCGGGCGGATCAAGCTGGATTTGCAGCGGTGCGAGCGGGCATAAAAAAACCCGGCGAGTGCCGGGTTTTTTTTGTGCCAAAAGCGAAGTCGATCAGGCCTTGAAGGTCTGGCCTTCGAACTGCTCGGCAACGAACTTCCAGTTGACCAGGTTCCAGAACGCCTCGACATACTTAGGACGGACGTTGCGGTAGTCGATGTAGTAAGCGTGCTCCCAGACGTCGCAGGTCAGCAGCGGAGTGTCGCCGTTGGTCAGCGGGTTGCCGGCGCCGATGGTGCTGGCCAGTGCCAGGGAACCGTCAGCTTTCTTCACCAGCCAGCCCCAACCGGAACCGAAGGTGCCGACCGAAGTCTTGGTGAACTCTTCCTTGAACTTGTCGAACGAACCGAAGGCGGCGTTGATGGCCTCGGCCAGTGCGCCAGTCGGTTGGCCGCCGGCGTTTGGTGCCAGGCAGTTCCAGTAGAAGGTGTGGTTCCAGACCTGAGCGGCGTTGTTGAAGATGCCACCCGAAGAGGTCTTGACGATCTCTTCCAGGGTCTTGCCTTCGAATTCGGTGCCTGGGACCAGGTTGTTCAGGTTCACGACATAGGTGTTGTGGTGCTTGTCGTGGTGATACTCCAGGGTTTCCTTGGAGATGTGCGGCTGCAGGGCATCATGGGCGTACGGCAGCGGCGGCAATTCAAAAGCCATGGTGGATCTCCTGATTCAGGTCTAATTCGCGGTTTGCGCAAGGCCGATCACGGGCGGCCCGAGGTACGTCGGCGAGTTTGTACTCTTTGCGACGCAAGCCTTGGATCATATCACCAGCCCCCGCGCATAACCACGCAACAACTATAGGGACAAATAGTTGCAGCGCCGGCGCCAGTGGCATTCAGCCCAGAATCAGCTGCGCGGCCACCGCGAACATCATCACTGCCACCATCAGGTCGAGCAGGCGCCAGGTCGCCGGCCGTGCCAGCCACGGTGCCAGCCAGGCTGCGCCGAGGGCGAGGGTGAAGAACCACACCAGTGAGGCGCTGGCCGCACCCGCTACGTAAGCGCTGGGCACGGTTTGCTGGGCGCCCAGGGAGCCGATCAGCAGCACCGTATCCAGGTACACATGGGGGTTGAGCAGGGTCACTGCCAAGGCGCTGAGCAGCACCGCCCGGCGCGAGCGGGAGCCCTGGCCTTGCTCCTGCTCCAGGCTTTGTTTGGAGCAGGCCCGTTGCAAGGCCTTGGCCCCGTACCAGATCAAGAACGCCGCACCGCCCCAACGCGCAGCAGCCAGCAACGTCGGGTTCTGCGCCAGCACCGTGGCCAGTCCGAACACTCCGGCGGCAACCAGCAGGGCGTCGCAGACCACGCAGAGGATGGCCACCGGCAGATGGTGTTCACGGCGCAGGCTCTGCGCCAGGACAAACGCGTTTTGCGTGCCGATGGCCATGATCAGGCCAAAGGCAACCAGCATGCCGTTCGTATAACTTTGCCACATAGCGCAGACACTCCACTGCCACCAACCGATTGGCTGGCGCTGATTGCTTGATCGAATGCTGGTCATTGTGCCGATCTGCGTTGTATAAGAAAAACCAATAAAGCTGATCAGGCATTAGAGAAATCGATGTTCGACTACAAGCTCCTGGCGGCCCTGGCGGCGGTCATCGAACAAGGCGGTTTCGAGCGCGCAGCACAAGTGCTTGGCCTGTCGCAATCGGCCGTGTCGCAGCGGATCAAGCTGCTCGAAGCGCGGGTCGGCCAGCCGGTACTGGTGCGCGCCATGCCGCCGAGCCCGACCGAAGTCGGCCGGCAACTGCTCAACCATGTGCAGCAGGTGCGCCTGCTCGAGCGTGACCTGCAGCGCCAGGTGCCGGCGCTGGACGAAGGCGGTATGCCCGAACGTCTGCGCATTGCGCTCAATGCCGATAGCCTGGCGACCTGGTGGGCCGGTGCGGTGGGCGCGTTTTGCGCCGAACAGCCGGTGTTGCTGGACCTGGTAGTCGAGGATCAGGACGTCGGCCTCAAGCGCATGCGCGCCGGTGAGGTTGCGGCTTGCCTGTGTGGCAGCGAGCGCCCGGTGGCCGGCGCGCGCAGCCAGCCACTGGGCGCCATGCGCTATCGCGCCTTGGCAAGCCCGGCATTCATGGCCCGGCATTTCCCGCAGGGCTTCGACGCCAGCCGGCTGGCGCGGACCCCGGCGATCGTGTTCGGCCCGGATGACTTCCTCCAGCACCGTTATCTCGCATCGCTAGGCATTGCCGATGGTTTTTTGCATCACCTGTGCCCGTCCTCGGAGGGCTTTCTGCGCATGACCGAAGCCGGCCTGGGCTGGGGCCTGGTGCCGGAGCGGCAGGTGACTGCGCAGCTGCAGTGTGGCGAACTGGTGGAAATCTGCGCCGATACTCCCATCGATGTGCCGCTGTACTGGCATCATTGGCGCAATGGCGGGCAACTGCTCGCCCAATTGACCGAGCACCTGCGCCAAATGGCGCCAGGTTGGCTAGTGCCGTTGTAGCCGGCCGCGACGTCAACTGCATCTGAAATCTGGCAAGGCGGAGTGTTACATGCGAATTCTGGTCACCGGCGCGAGCGGCTTTATCGGCGGGCGCTTTGCGCGTTTTGCCCTGGAGCAGGGCCTTGAGGTCCGGGTCAACGGGCGGCGTGCCGAAGGCGTGGAGCATTTGGTCAAGCGCGGCGCGCAGTTCATCCCGGGTGACCTCGGTGATGCCGAGCTGGCCCGGCGTCTGTGCCAGGGCGTCGATGCCGTGGTGCATTGCGCGGGCATGACCGGCGCCTGGGGGCGCTACCAGGATTTCCATCAGGGCAATGTGGTGGTCACCGAAAACGTCGTTGAAGGCTGCCTCAAGGAACATGTGCGCCGGCTGGTACACCTGTCGTCGCCGTCGATCTACTTCAATGGCCGCTCCCGCCTGAATGTGCAGGAACAGCAGCTGCCGCGGCGCATGCATGACCATTACGCCACGACCAAATTTCTCGCCGAGCAGAAGGTCTTCGGCGCGCAGGAGTTCGGCCTCGAAGTGCTCGCCCTGCGCCCACGGCTGGTCACCGGCGCCGGCGATGCGAACATCTTCCCGCGCTTGCTGCAGATGCAGCGCAAGCGCCGCCTGGCGATCATCGGCAACGGCCTGAACATGGCCGACTTCACCAGTGTGCACAACCTCAACGAAGCGTTGCTCAGCGCACTCTTTGCAGATGATGAGGCGCTCGGCCAGGCCTACAACATCAGTAACGGCCAGCCGCTGCCGCTGTGGGATGTGGTCAATTACGTCATGCGTCAGATGCAGTTGCCGCAGGTCACCCGCTACCGCTCCTACGGCCTGGGTTACAGCCTGGCAGCACTCAACGAAGCGGCGTGCATGCTCTGGCCTGGCCGCCCGCAGCCAACCTTGTCACGCCTGGGTATGCAGGTCATGAGCAAGGACTTCACTCTCGACATCAGTCGGGCCCGGCAGCATCTGGATTACCGGCCTCAGGTCAGCCTGTGGAGCGCGCTCGACGAGTTCTGCGGCTGGTGGAAGAACGTCCCGCACAACCGCTGAAGCGCGCGCCTTGATGATGGTCATCAACGTAACGCGCTGGCGGTTTATACTATGTCTCTTTGCTATGACTGTGGTTGAAAGCCCCCATGCGTAACGATCTTCGCGACGACTTCGACGACGTGCCAACATTGCGTGCCGGCACCCGAGATGACGATGAACTGCTCCCCGAGCACGTGGCGCGCAGCCGCCAGAAAGCCGCACGGCCGACCAACACCGCGCCGCTCTGGGCTTTGCTGGTGGCCTCGTTCATCGCCCTGGCCGGGCTCGGCTGGTGGAGCTTCCAGCAGATTTCGCTGATGGAGCAGCAACTGGTCGCGACCCAGGAGAGCTTTGCCCGCATCAGCGAGGAAGCCGCCGGCCGGCTGCAAGCGATCAGCGGCAAGGTCGAAGCCAGCGATGCCAGCGTCAACACCGGCAGCGAAGCCTTGAAACTGCAGATTCGCCAGTTGCAGGCCAGCCTGGCCGAGCAGGGCAAGCAGCAGCAGGGCGTGGCCGGTCAGGCCGGCGACCTCGGCAAGCGTCTGGAACAGGTGCTGGCCGATACCCGCGAGCAGCAAAAAGCTGTAACTGAATTGCAGACCCAATTGCAGGCGCAGTTGAAGGCGGTGAATGCCGAGTTGGCGGCGCTGAAGGCGGGCCAGCTGGATGGCGGCAAGCTCGACAACGAGCTCAAGAGCCTGAACAGCGAGATTGCCGCGCTGAAGAAGCAGGGCAATCCGAGCGCGGCGATCAGCAGTCTGGAGCAGGACGTGCTGGTGCTGAAGAGTCAGATCGACAATCGCCCCGCAGCAGCGGCCAGCAGCGGTGCCTCGGTGCAGGAATTCGACGCTTTCAGGGGGCAGACCACGCGCAGCCTGAACACCCTGCAGAACCAGGTGCAGAACCTGCAACAGCAGATCAACGCCCGGCCATAGCCGTAATGCTGATGGGGCCGCGCAAGGCGGCCCCATTCCTCTGCTTACAGCCGTGGATAGTCGATATAGCCCACCGCGCCACCGCCATAGAACCCCTCCGGCCGCGCCTCGTTCAACGGCGCATCGGCGGCCAAACGTGCTGGCAGGTCCGGGTTGGCAATGAACGGCACGCCAAACGCCACGGCATCGGCCAGGCCACCGGCAAGGGCAGCGTTGGCGCTGGCCTTGTCGAAGCGTTCGTTGACGATGTACGGCCCACCGAATGCTTGCTTGATCTGCGCGCCGAGGCTGTCGTCGGCGAGTTTTTCCCGCGAGCAGATAAACGCGATACCGCGTTTGCCCAGTTCGCGGGCGACGTAGGTGAAGGTCTCGGCGCGGTCAGCATCGCCCATGTCATGGGCATCGGCGCGTGGCGCCAGGTGCATGCCGACGCGCTGGGCGCCCCACACTTCGATCACCGCATCGGTCACCTCCAGCAGCAGCCGGGCACGGTTCTCCAGTGAACCGCCGTAGTTGTCGTTGCGCTGGTTGGTGCTGCTTTGCAGAAACTGATCCAGCAGGTAGCCGTTGGCGCCATGAATCTCGACGCCATCAAAGCCCGCCGCCTTGGCGTTCTCGGCACCGATCCGATAGGCCTCGACAATGTCGGCGATCTCTTCGCTTTCCAGTGCCCGCGGGGTTGGGTAGTCGGCCAGCGGACGCACCAGGCTGACATGGCCCTTGGGCTGGATCGCGCTGGGCGCAACCGGCAGTTCACCGTTGAGGTAGCTGGGGTGGGAGATGCGCCCGACGTGCCACAGCTGCAGGAAGATCCGCCCGCCGGCAGCATGCACTGCCTTGGTCAGGCTGTGCCAGCCGCGCACCTGGTCGTTGGACCAGATGCCGGGGGTGTCCGGGTAGCCAACGCCCATTGGCGTCACCGAAGTCGCCTCACTGAGAATCAGCCCGGCGCTGGCGCGCTGCACGTAGTACTCGGTCATCAGCGCATTGGGCACGCGGCCTTCGTCGGCGCGGCAGCGGGTCAGCGGCGCCATGATGATGCGGTTGGGCAACTGCAGGTCACCCAGCAGCAGTGGATCGAATAGCGTAGTCATCGGTTCAGCCTCGCAAAGGTTCAGTTGCCAGCGGTGGCCAGCTCGGCATCGTTGCCGCGCTGGTTGAAAGTGATGAGGGTGACGATCAGGGCCAACAGCGCCAGGGCTGCGGCGGCCAGCGGCACGCGGGTCAGGCCCAGACCATGGGCGATCACGCTACCGCCGACCCAGGCGCCGAGGGCGTTGCCCAGGTTGAAGGCGCCGATGTTCAAGGTCGACACCAGGTTCGGTGCAGCCTTGCCGTAGGTGACCACGTTGACCTGTAGTGCCGGCACGGCGGCAAAGGCAGCTGTGGCCCACAGGAACAGGGTGATTTCAGCGGGGATCACGGCGCTGCTGGTCCAGCTGAACAACGTCGAGATCACCGCCATGGCCACAAACACGCCAATCAGAGTTGCGCCCAGACGGCGGTCGGCGAGCTTGCCGCCGATGATGTTGCCCAGGGTCAGGCCAAGGCCGATCAGCAGCAAGGTCCAGGTCACGCCGCTGGGCGAAACCCCGGTGACATCACCCAACAGCGGCGCGACATAAGTGAACAGGGCGAACATCGAGGCCGAGAACAGCACGGTCATGCTCAGCGACAACCAGATACCGGCCCCTTTCAGCGCGGCCAGTTCAGCGCGCATGTCGACCGCCTCTTCGTCACGTTGCAGCGGCAGGTAGCGGATCAGGCCGATCAGCGCGATCACACCGATCACGGTCACTGCCCAGAAGGTCGAACGCCAGCCGGCGACCTGGCCCAGCGCAGTCCCCAGCGGCACGCCGAGCACGTTGGCCAGGGTCAGGCCGGTGAACATCAAGGCTACGGCGGAGGCGCGGCGATTGGCCGGTACCAGGCTGGCGGCGACCACCGAACCGATGCCGAAGAAGGCCCCATGGCACAGCGCGGTGACTACACGGGCGAACATCAACAGGTTGTAGTCAGCGGCGACGGCGCACAACAGGTTGCCGACGATGAACACGCCCATCAGCGTGACCAGCGCGGCCTTGCGTGGCAGGCGCGCTGTGGCCAGGGCCATGAACGGTGCGCCGATTGCGACGCCCAGGGCATAGCCGGTAACCAGCCAGCCAGCACCAGGGATGGACACGCCGAGGTCGCTCGCCACTTCGGGCAGCAGGCCCATGATGACGAATTCGGTGGTGCCGATGGCGAAGGCGCTCAGCGCCAGCATCAAGAGTGGAAGGGGCATCGCTGAATCCTCGTCAGAGCGTTTCGCTCAGTTGCTTGAGAAACGCCTGGATCGCGTCCTCGTTGCGTTTGAAAAAGTGCCACTGGCCGATTTTCTGGCTGCTGATCAGGCCTGCGCGTTGCAGGGTGGCCAGGTGGGCCGACACGGTGGATTGCGAGAGGCCGCAGCGTTGGTCGATCTGGCCGGCGCAGACACCGTGCTCGATGCTGTGCTGTTGATCGGGGAACTGGCTGGCCGGGTCCTTGAGCCAGCCGAGGATTTCGCGGCGGACTGGGTGGGACAGGGCTTTGATGGTTTCGTCGAGGTCCAGGGGCATGGGGGAGGCTCTTGGGGTAGGGCGCTATATCGCGATAGGACGAAATATAAATCGGTATTTCGCGATATACAAATATGATGTTGGTCTTAGCTCGGGTCGAATCGCTATATCGGGTTATAACGATATTGGTGGTCAGTAAAACACCACAAAAACCAGATAAGCCCGCAGCCAGCTATCCATCATCCCAAGCCGACCCACCCGCAGAAACCCTATACTGCCCCCATGAACTACCTAGCCCACCTCCACCTAGGCGGCCAACAGCCGCAACAACTACTCGGCAGCCTATACGGCGATTTCGTCAAAGGCACCCTGCACGGCCGTTTCCCGCCCACCCTGGAAGCTGCCATCCAGCTCCACCGCTGGATCGACAGCTACACCGACAGCCACCCCATAGTGCTAGCCGCACTGGCCCGTTTCCCGCGGGAGCGGCGGCGCTACGCCGGAATCGTGCTCGACGTATTTTTCGACCATTGCCTGGCGCACCACTGGCACGACTACGCCGCCCAGCCGCTGACCGAGTTTACCCAGCGCTTTTACCAGGTCCTGCTCGCCGAGCCCGAGCTGCCAGGCCGGCTCGCGCATATCGCTCCGATGATGGCCGCGGACGACTGGCTGTCCGCGTACGGCGATTTCGCTACGCTGGAGTACGTATTCCGAGGCATAGGCCGGCGCCTGTCGCGCCCCGAAGGCTTAGCCGGAGTAATGCCCGAACTGGAGGCGCTGTACCAGCCGTTGCTGGAAGACTTCAGAGCGTTTTATCCACAGCTGCAGGCGTTCGCCAGCGCCCGCTGGCCCCGCTGATCAAGCCGCTCGCGCTTGCCGGCGTGGGGCCAACTCGGCTTGCTCGTGGCCGAACAGGGCGCCATGAATGGCTTGTTGTGCCTGAAACGCCAGCTGCGCGCGCTCTTTGCCGACGCTGCTGATCGGCGCCAGCAACTGAATGCGTACCTGCCCACGCGGTTGGGCAAACAAGCGCAGCAGGTGTGAAACCAGGTCGTCATCGCCAACGAAAGGTGCAATTGGATCAACCTCACCACTGCGCCAGTACTGAATCGCAACCGGTTGCAGTGGGGTAGCGCCATCGATGGCGCCGGCCAGCAGGCGGCCGTGGAAGGTGCGCAGGCTGCGGCCATCGGTAGTGGTGCCTTCCGGGAAGATCAACAGCGGCAGGGCGTCGCCCAATTGCTGGCTGATTTGCTCGCGCAGGCCTTGGGCGTCACCGCCACCGCGGCGGATGAACAGCGTCCCGGCCTGCTCGGCAAGCCAGCCGGCCAGCGGCCAGTGACGGACTTCGGCCTTGGACAGAAACGATAGCGGGGTGAGCATGCCGAGCAGCGGAATGTCGGTCCATGACACGTGATTGCCGACCCACAGCATCGGCCGCTGCGGCAGCTCGCCGAGCACCTCGACCTGAAATGGCAGCGCGCCGACCAGGCGCTGCATGTACCAGCGGCTCCAGCGCTGGCGCAGAGCCAGCGACACCGGCACACGCAGACGCTGGCCAAGCGCGGTAACGCTGGCCATGGCCATGCCGATCAGCAGCACCCACAGCAAACGTGCCAGGCGGGCGGCGACCCGCAGCCTCAGCATCACACCGCTGCCTTGAAGTGGCGGGCGTAGCGCGGGCAGAGGTCGTCGCGTTTGAGCAGGATGAACACGTCGGCGACCTGGAAGTCCTCGTCCCAGCACGGTTCGCCGCAGATCTTCGCGCCCAGGCGCATGTAGGCCTTGAGCAGCGGGGGCATTTCGGCAATCACGTTGTTCGGCAGGGCCAGAGTCGGCAGCGGTTTTTTCGGCTCGGCGCGCAGGTTTTCGGTGCACAGGTAGCGTTCACGCAGGCGCTGCATGATCGCGTGGGCCTGCACGCCGCCATCCTGCATGGGGATGCTCGCGCAGCCCATCAGGTAGCTGTAGCTGCCTTCGTTGAGCACCTCGGCCAGCTCGCCCCAGAGCACGGCGATGGTGCCGCCGTTGCGATAGGCCGGGTCGACGCAGGTGCGGCCCAGTTCAAGGATCGGCCCCTGCAATTGCAGCAGGCCGTGCAGGCTGAACTCTTCTTCGCTGTAGAAACGCCCGAGGCTGCTCGCGGCTTGGTGGTCTAGCAAGCGGGTGGTGGCAACCAGGCGGCCAGTGCTCAGGTCACGCACGCCGATATGGCGGCAGTGGATATCGAAATCGTCCATGTCCAGGCCCTGTTCGGCGCCCTTCAGCTTGGCCATGAGTTCACCGCTGAACACCTTGAAACGCAGGGCCTGGGCTTCTTGCAGGGCCGCAGCGCCTAGCAGGCGCTCGGCTTGCAGACGGCGTTCAGTGCTGGTGTCGCCTGAGCGAGCGATCTGGGTCATTGCGAGTCTCCATTGGCCAACCATGTGCGGGGCTGCCGGTCGGCTTTGTTGTGCAGGGTCAGCCTAGGTAGGGGGGGTGTCACCTCGGTGAATCTTTGGTGATGCTTGCGTGACAGCCACCGCTGGCCGTACCTGAGGGGCCGCGAGACTGCTGCTTGCTGCACCGAAGGCGGGCGGGTAATGTTCACGGCTTTGTTTCACGGAATTTCCCATGCCCATGCTTGCCCGTCTGCTTCCCGCCCTGTTCCTGGCGTTGTGCCTGCCCGCTCATGCCAATTGGCACCTGGACGGTGAGTCTTCGCGCTTGTCGTTCGTCACCGGCAAAAACGGCGAGATCACCGAAGTGCATCGCTTTCTGGTGCTGCACGGCAGCGTCGATCGCAAGGGCGCAGCCGGCCTGCGGATCGAGATGGATTCGGTCAGCAGTGGTATCCCGCTGCGTGACGAGCGCATGCGCGATGGCCTGTTCGAGGTCGACCAGTTCCCCGAAGCGAAGGTCAAGGCGCAGATCGACCTGCGCCCGATCGACAACCTCGCCAACGGCGCGCAGATCGAATTGCGCCTGCCGCTGACCGTCACCCTGCACGGCCACTCGCACAGCTACAACGCATTGCTGATGGCCACGCGCCTGGACGAGCGGCGCTTTCAGGTGGTGACCCTTGAACCGTTGATCCTGCGCGCCGCTGACTATGGCCTGCTGCCTGGGCTCGAGAGCCTGCGCAAGTTCGCCAAGCTGAAGTCCATCAACCCCTCGGTACCGGTCAATGCGGTGCTGATCTTCAACGCCCGCTGATATGCCAGGGCCGGTCTTTCCTTGGCGCGACGGTAATCATTTCGAGCTGCTGATCGACGGCCCCGATTTCTTCCCGCGGATGTTGCACCTGATTGCCGAGGCCGAGCGCCAGGTCGATCTGGAGCTGTATCTGGTCGAGGCCGGCACGTGCGCCGAGGCAGTGGTCACTGTGCTGGAGCAGGCCGCCCGGCGCGGCGTGCAGGTGCGCTGCCTGTTTGATGACTACGGCTCGCTGGCCTTCACCACGGCGCTGCGCCAGCGCTTGCTTGGCGCCGGTGTGCAGTTGAGCTGGTACAACCGCCTGCACTGGCGCCGCGGCGTGCGCAATCTGTACCGCGATCACCGCAAGATTCTCCTGGTCGACAGCCGCTGGGCGGTAGTCGGCGGCACGGGCGTCACCGATGAGTTCTGGCAGCCGCAGGCCGAGCGCAGCGAATGGCATGAAGTGATGGTGCAGATCCAGGGACCGGTGGTCAGCGACTGGCAGCTGTTGTTCGATCGCCAATGGCATGCCAATGACCGTCGCACCGCCTGGCGACCGCCAGCTGGTTTCGGTCTGCCACGCCTGCCCAAAGTGCCGGTGCAAGGGCAGGGCATGGGCCGGGTGGCTTACGCCGATGCCCGGCAACACCGCGACATCCTGCATTCGCTGGTGCGTGCCCTGAACAGCGGGCAGCAGCGCATCTGGCTGGCGACGCCGTATTTTTTGCCTACCTGGAGTGTGCGCCGTTCTCTGCGTCGGGCTGCTTCGCGCGGCATCGACGTGCGCCTGCTGCTGACCGGGCCGCGCACCGACCACCCCTCGGTGCGCTACGCCGGGCACCGCTATTACCCACGCTTGCTGCGCGCTGGCGTGCGCATCTTTGAATACCAGCCGTGCTTCCTGCACCTGAAGATGGTCGTGGTCGATGACTGGGTCAGCGTCGGTTCGTGCAACTTCGACCACTGGAACCTGCGCTTCAACCTGGAGGCCAACATCGAAGCGCTCGACCCCAGCCTGACCGCAGCAGTCAGCGCCAGTTTCGAGCGCGACTTTGCCCTCAGCGAAGAGGTCGATCTGGCCCACTGGAACGCGCGGCCGTTGTGGCGGCGAGTCAAGCAACGGATCTGGGGCTGGATGGACCGGCTGGTGGCCAACCTGCTGGATCGGCGCAATTGAGATGAACGGCGCATATCGGTAAGCGCCGAAGCGGTCTATCGTGCTCTGATTGATTCCAGGCTAGGCAAGGAGCGGTGGCGATGACAGGCAAGAAGATTCTAATGCTGGTGGGCGACTATGTCGAAGACTACGAAGCGATGGTGCCGTTCCAGGCGCTGAGCATGGTCGGCCACACCGTGCATGCGGTGTGCCCGGAGAAAATCGCGGGGCAGACGGTGCGTACCGCTATCCACGACTTCGAAGGCGAGCAGACCTACAGCGAAAAACCCGGGCACAACTTTGCCCTCAACTTCGACTTCGTCCAGGCCCGCGCCGAAAGCTACGACGCCTTGCTGATCCCGGGCGGCCGCGCACCTGAGTACCTGCGCCTGAACGAGCAGGTGCTGGCGCTGGTGCGGGCTTTCGACGAGGCGCGCAAGCCGATTGCCGCGGTGTGCCATGGCGCCCAGCTGCTGGCAGCGGCAGGCGTGCTGCGTGGCCGCGAGTGCAGCGCGTACCCTGCCTGCGCGCCGGAAGTGCGTCTGGCCGGAGGTACTTTCATCGATATCGCGGTGGATCAGGCCCACGTCGAGGGCAACTTGATTACCGCACCGGCATGGCCGGCGCATCCCGCCTGGCTGGCAGCGTTTCTGAAAGTGCTGGGCACTCGGATTTCTTGAATCGGCCGCTGTGCAGGGGGCGAGGCTGACAGCAAAAAGCGGCAGTTATGTAGGAAATATCCTTTTAGCAGTGGCTATTGTCCGCAAAACCCAGCGCCTGGCGTATCATTAGCCCCCTAACGGCAACCCCAAAACCAGGACCGCTCGCGCATGCTCGCCCTTCTTATCCAGACGCTGAACATCACTGCACCGGTGTTCGCCATGCTGTTCATGGGCGTATTGCTCAAACGTTTGCACCTGATCGACGACAACTTCACCAAGGTTGCCTCGACGCTGGTGTTCAACGTGTGCATGCCGGCGCTGCTGTTCCTTGGCATCTACCATGCCGATCTGGATGCAGCGATCAACCCCGGTGTGCTGGTCTACTTCACCGCAATTACCCTGATCGGCTTCGCCTTGTCCTGGGGCCTGGCGATCTGGCGCGCGCCGCTGTCCGAGCGCGGCATCTACACCCAGGGGGCTTTTCGCGGCAACAACGGCGTTATTGGCCTGGCCCTGGCGGCCAGCCTGTACGGTGATTACGGCATTTCGCTGGGCGCGGTGCTCGCCGGCCTGGTGATCCTCCTGTACAACTCGCTGTCGGCGGTGGTGCTGGCGGTGTACAGCCCGGACCTCAAGTCCGATCCGTGGAGCATCTGCAAAAGTGTTTTCAGCAACCCGCTGATCATCAGCGTGCTGCTCGCCACACCCATGGCCTACGCCCAGGTGCCGCTGCCGAACTGGCTGCTGACCTCGGGCGACTATCTGGCGCAGATGACCCTGCCACTGGCGCTGATCTGCATTGGCGGCACCTTGTCGCTGGCGGCGCTGCGCGACAGCGGCAAGTTGGCGGTGGATGTCAGCCTGGTGAAGATGGTCTGGTTGCCGCTGATCGGCACCCTCGGCGCCTGGCTGTGTGGTTTCCGCGGTGCCGAGCTGGGCATCCTGTTCCTGTACATCGGCAGCCCGACCGCTGCCGCCAGCTATGTCATGGCCCGCGCGGCCAATGCCAATCATCAGTTAGCGGCGGCGATCATCGTCATCACGACCCTGATGGCGGCGATTACCACCAATATCGGCATCTTCATCTTGCAGTGGGGCGGCTGGATCTAGATCCTTGCTGCCTGAACAGAACAACAACAGCAACAACGCTGCCACCTGACCTAAGGACACTCCATGCAAGACCAGAACTCGCCCGAGCGGTTACAGCGCGGCCTGAAAAATCGCCATATCCAGCTGATCGCGCTGGGCGGGGCCATCGGCACCGGGCTGTTCCTGGGCATTGCCCAGACCATCCAGATGGCCGGCCCATCGGTGTTGCTCGGTTATGCCATTGCCGGCCTGATGGCCTTCCTGATCATGCGTCAGCTTGGCGAAATGGTGGTGGAAGAGCCGGTTGCCGGCAGCTTCAGCCACTTCGCCCATAAATACTGGAGCGAGTTTGCCGGCTTTGTCTCGGGCTGGAACTACTGGGTGGTCTATGTGCTGGTAGGCATGGCCGAGCTGACCGCAGTCGGCATTTATGTGCAGTACTGGTGGCCGGACTTCCCGACCTGGGCCACGGCAGCGATCTTCTTTGTGGTGATCAACCTGATCAACCTCACTCAGGTCAAAGTCTACGGCGAGATGGAGTTCTGGTTCGCTCTGGTCAAAATAGTGGCGATTGTCAGCATGATCGGCTTTGGCGCCTGGTTGCTCACCAGCGGCCAGGGTGGCCCGGATGCCAGCGTCGCCAACCTGTGGCAATACGGTGGCTTCTTCCCCAATGGCGTCGGCGGTTTGATCATGGCTCTGGCGGTGATCATGTTCTCGTTCGGCGGCCTGGAGCTGGTCGGTATCACCGCCGCCGAGGCGGAAAACCCGCGGGTGAGCATTCCCAAGGCGACCAACCAGGTGGTGTACCGCATCCTGATCTTCTACATCGGTGCGCTGGCGATCTTGCTGTCGCTGTACCCGTGGCAGAAGGTGGTGCAGGGCGGCAGCCCGTTCGTGATGATCTTCCATGAGCTGGACAGCAACCTGGTCGCGACCATCCTCAACGTAGTGGTACTGACCGCCGCGCTGTCGGTCTACAACAGCTGCGTGTACGCCAACAGCCGCATGCTGTTCGGCCTGGCCAGCCAGGGCGATGCACCGCGTCAATTGCTCAAGGTCAGCCGTCGCGGCGTGCCGCTGACCGCGCTGGGTGTGTCGGCAGCGGCCACCGGTTTGTGCGTGGTGATCAACTACCTGATGCCGGGCGAAGCCTTCGGCCTGTTGATGGCGCTGGCGGTATCAGCGCTGGTGATCAACTGGGCAAGCATCAGCATCACCCACCTGAAATTCCGCAAGGCCAAGATCGCTGCCGGCGAAACGCCGTTCTACCGCAGCTGGGGCCACCCGATTACCAATTACCTGTGCCTGGCGTTCATCGTGCTGATCCTGGTGGTGATGTACCTGACTCCGCCGATCCGCATCTCGGTGATGCTGATCCCGCTGTGGATTGCCGCACTGGGCATTGCGTTCAAGCTCAAGAAGCAGCGCCAGGCCAAGCGCTGAGGTGTTTGCTGCAAGGCCTGCGCGGCTAAACCTGCGCAGGCCTCAGTGTTGGCGCCGCCAGGCGCGCACGGTGGTGTAGAGCAGCGTCAGGGCGAGCAGCGGCAGCACGTAGAACAGCATCAGTTTCTCCAGCTTGCCCGCCAACGGCATGCCGGTGGTGAAGGTCACCACATGCAGGCCGTAGGCCAGGTACAGGCAGAGAAATACCAGCCCCTCGGCGCGGGTGACGCGGTAGCCGGAGTAGAACACCGGCAGGCTCAGGCAGGCGACGCCGAGCATTACCGGCAAGTCAAAGGCCAGCGCATTCGGTGAGATCGACAGCGGGGCAGGGGTGACCAGCGCGGTCGCACCCAGCACTGCCAGCAAATTGAACAGGTTGCTGCCGATCACCGTACCTACCGCCACTTCGCGCTCACCGCGCAGCGCCGCAACCAGCGCAGCGGCAAGCTCCGGCAACGAGGTGCAGACGGCGACTACGGTCAGCCCAATGATCCGTTCCGACAGGCCAAGGTCAGTGGCCACTTCCACTGCGGCTTCCAGCAGCAGATGGCCGCCAATGCTGAGCAATACCAGGCCCAACGCGGTCTGCCCCACAGCACCGCTCCAGAAGCGCAGGCGGCTGACCTCGAGGGCATTCGGTGCCGGATAAGTACGCGCGTAGTGGCGCGATTGGTGCCAGAGGATCAACAGATAACCGAGCAGCCCGAGCAGTAGCAGCGCGCCTTCGAAGCGGCCCAGCTGGCCGTTGGCCGCGAGCAGGTAGACCAAGGCGCTGGCGGCCACCATCAACGGGATGTCCAGACGCACCAGTTGGCGCGACACGCGCAGCGGGATGATCAGCGCGGTAAAGCCGAGAATCACCAGCACATTGAAGATGTTGCTGCCGATCACGCTGCCGACAGCGACGTCAGGCGCACCTTGATAGGCCGCTTGCAGGCTGACAGTCAATTGCGGCGCGGTACTGCCGAAGGCAACCAGGCTCAAACCGATGATCAGCGGCCGCACATGCAGGCGCGTTGCCAGGCGCAGGGCGGCGCGCACCAGCAGTTCGGCGCCGAGCACCAGCAGGACAAGGCCCACAGCCAATTGCAGGAGGCTGAAGGTGGGTAGGGTGGCGAGGTCGAAAATGGTCAGGCTCCCGTTGGCTCAGTCGCTCAGACCTTGTACCCGCACTCGCGCGGTTCCGCTACGGATCATGCCGATTTTTTCTGCGGCCGCGCGGGACAGATCGATCAAACGGCCACGGCTGTGTGGTCCGCGGTCATTGATGCGCACCACGACGCTGCGCTGGTTGGCCAGGTTGGTGACCAGCACCCGGCTGCCAAAAGCGAGGCTGCGGTGGGCGGCGGTAAGGCCGTGTTGGTTGAAGGGCTCGCCACTGGCGGTCCGTTTGCCATGGTGGCGCGAACCGTAATAGGAGGCGGTGCCGGTCTTGTCGTAACCGCTAGGGTCGATATCGTGACTGGCGCAGCCGGCCAGCAGGGAGAAAAGCGCAAGTGCGCCAAGGGTATGCCGCATGCTCGCGTACGCTCCGCAAAGAATGAGTTGCGCGGTGCACGGCCATGGCTGGCCGTGCACCGCGCAGGGCTTAGCCTTCGAGCTTGGCCTTGAGCAGTTGGTTCACCTGCCCCGGGTTGGCCTTGCCTTTGGAGGCTTTCATCGCCTGGCCGACGAAGAAGCCGAACATCTTGCCGCGCTTGGCTTCATCGGCAGCGCGGTACTGTTCGACCTGCTCGGCATTGGCTGCCAGCATTTCGTCGAGCATGGTCTCGATTGCACCACTGTCGGTGACCTGCTTGAGGCCCTTGCTGTCGATGATGCTGTCGGCGTCGCCTTCGCC
The DNA here is from genome assembly GCF_014525325.1 of Pseudomonas sp. EZ-C24. NCBI lineage: Bacteria > Pseudomonadati > Pseudomonadota > Gammaproteobacteria > Pseudomonadales > Pseudomonadaceae > Pseudomonas > Pseudomonas sp. EZ-C24. The sequence continues at coordinate 92,182 of NZ_JACDIU010000007.1, forward strand.
TGCGGCCATCGCTTCGAACACGGTCTTGGCAATCTTGCCGCTGATGGTGTTGTCGCGAATACGCAGGAGCATGCCGCCCAGTTGCTCGGCACTGACCGGCGCCTGGTCGATCTCGACACCGAGCTTGTTGAGCAGGCTGCCCAGCTCGACCATGACCCAGTTGGCGGCGAGCTTGGCGTCGCCACCAATGCGCACCACGGCCTCGAAGTAGTCGGCCTGCTCGCGGCTGGCGGCCAGCACGTTGGCGTCGTAGGCCGACAGGCCGTACTGGCTCTGGAAGCGTTCGACCTTTTGCGGTGGCAGCTCTGGCAGGCTGGCGCGGATGCTCTCGAGCAGGCTGCTCTCGATCACCACCGGCAGCAGGTCAGGGTCGGGGAAGTAACGGTAGTCGTTGGCTTCCTCCTTGCTGCGCATGGAGCGGGTCTCATCCTTGTTCGGGTCGTACAGGCGGGTTTCCTGGATGACCCGGCCGCCGTCTTCGATCAGCTCGATCTGGCGCTGGATTTCGCTGTTGATGGCGCGCTCGATGAAGCGGAACGAGTTGACGTTCTTGATCTCGCAGCGAGTGCCGAACTCGACCTGACCCTTCGGCCGGATCGACACGTTGCAGTCGCAACGCAGCGAACCTTCGGCCATGTTGCCGTCGCAGATGCCCAGGTAACGCACCAGCGCGTGGATCGCCTTGACGTAGGCCACGGCTTCCTTGGCGCTGCGCATGTCCGGCTCGGAGACGATCTCCAGCAGCGGCGTGCCGGCCCGGTTGAGGTCGATGCCGCTGGCGCCGTTGAAGTCTTCGTGCAGGCTTTTGCCGGCGTCTTCTTCAAGGTGCGCACGGGTGATGCCGACGCGCTTGATGGTGCCGTCTTCAAGGGCGATGTCGAGGTGCCCCTTGCCGACGATCGGCAGGTCCATCTGGCTGATCTGATAGCCCTTGGGCAGGTCAGGGTAGAAGTAGTTCTTGCGCGCGAACACGTTGCGCGGGCCGATCTCGGCTTCGATGGCCAGGCCGAACATGCACGCCATGCGCACGGCTTCCTGGTTGAGCACCGGCAGTACGCCAGGCATGCCCAGGTCGATCAGGCTGGCCTGGGTGTTCGGCTCGGAGCCGAAGGTGGTAGCGCTGCCGGAGAAAATCTTCGACTGGGTGGCGAGCTGGGTATGAATCTCCAGCCCGATCACAACTTCCCATTGCATGTGTGAATTCCTCAGAAGCCGGTAGGGGCGCGGGTGTGCCAGTCGGTGACTTGCTGGTAGCGGTGCGCGACGTTGAGCAGGCGGCCTTCCTCGAAGTACGGCGCCAGCAGTTGCACGCCGACGGGCAGGCCGTCGACGAAACCGGCTGGCATCGATAAGCCGGGCAGGCCGGCCAGGTTGGCGGTGATCGTGTAGACGTCTTCGAGGTAGGCGGAGACCGGGTCGTTGCTCTTGGCGCCAAGTTTCCAGGCCGGGTTGGGCGTGGTTGGGCCGAGAATCAGGTCGACGTCTTCGAACGCTGCCATGAAGTCGTTCTTGATCAGGCGGCGGATCTTCTGCGCCTGCAGGTAGTAGGCGTCGTAGTAACCGGCCGACAGCGCGTAGGCACCAACCATGATCCGGCGCTGCACTTCAACGCCGAAACCTTCACCGCGCGAGCGCTTGTAGAGGTCGGTGAGATCCTTCGGATCTTCGCAGCGATAGCCAAAGCGCACGCCATCAAAGCGCGACAGGTTGGACGAGGCTTCGGCTGGTGCGATCACGTAGTACGCCGGGATGGCGTGTTGCATGTTCGGCAGGCTGATCTGCTTGACCACCGCGCCGAGCTGCTCCAGTTCCTTGACGCTGGCATGCACCAGGTCGGCGATGCGCGAGTCGAGGCCGGCACCGAAGTACTCCTTCGGCAGGCCGATGCGCAGGCCTTGCAGCGGCGCGTTGAGGTTGGCGCTGTAATCAGGCACTGGCTCGTCGATGCAGGTCGAGTCCTTGGCGTCGAAGCCGGCCATACCTTGCAGGAGCAGGGCGCAGTCTTCGGCAGTACGGGCCATCGGGCCGCCCTGATCGAGGCTCGATGCATAGGCGATCATGCCCCAGCGCGAAACGCGACCGTAGGTCGGTTTCAGGCCGGTCAGGTTGGTCAGCGCCGCCGGCTGGCGGATCGAGCCGCCGGTATCGGTGCCGGTTGCCACCGGTAGCAGGCGTGCCGCCACGGCTGCCGCCGAACCACCGGACGAACCACCCGGCACGTGCTCGAGGTTCCACGGGTTCTTCACCGGGCCGTAGTGGCTGGATTCGTTGGCCGAACCCATGGCGAATTCGTCCATGTTGGTCTTGCCCAGAGTGACCATGCCGGCCTCGGCCAGCTTGCTGACCACGGTGGCGTCATACGGCGCGGTGAAGTTGTCGAGCATCTTCGAGCCGCAGCTGGTGCGTACGCCCTGGGTGCAGAACAGGTCCTTGTGGGCGATCGGCGCGCCCAGCAGAGGGCCGGTTTCGCCAGCGGCGCGACGGGCGTCGGCAGCGCGCGCCTGATCCAGCGCGCGTTCTTCGGTGACGCTGATGAAGCTGTTCAGTTGCGGATCGAGTTGCTTGATCCGGCCCAGCAGGCTCTGGGTCAGCTCTTCGGATGAAAACGACTTGTCGGCGAGTCCGCGGGCGATCTCGGCCAGGGTCAATTGATGCATGGCAGGTGCTTTCCCTTACTCGATGACTTTTGGAACCAGGTACAGACCGTTCTCGGTCGACGGGGCGATGGCTTGATACGCGTCGCGCTGGTTGCTTTCGGTAACCTGGTCGGGGCGCAGACGTTGGCTGGCCTCCAGGGGGTGGGCGAGCGGTTCGATACCGCTGGTGTCGACAGCTTGCATCTGGTCGACCAACCCGAGGATGCTGTTCAAGGCATCGGTGATGCGCGGCAGTTCGCCTTCATTCAGCCCCAGTCGGGCCAGATGGGCGATCTTTTCCACGTCGGAGCGTTGCAGCGCCATGGGGAATCTCCAGAAAAACCAAACGGAATTAGTTCCGCGATGAGGAACATGCCGGCATTTTGGCGGTCATACAGCCGCGATCATCTGCAGGCTTGCTCGGAAAAACTGCCAATTTAACATATTGGCTCCTTGCCCAAAATCCCTGCCATTGTTAGAGTTTGCCGCACTTTTTTACCCACGCTTTCCCCAGGGTCACTTTCCCATGTTCAAGAAACTGCGTGGCATGTTTTCCAGCGATCTGTCTATCGACCTGGGTACTGCCAACACCCTTATTTACGTGCGTGAGCGCGGTATCGTCCTGAATGAGCCCTCGGTTGTTGCCATCCGTACCCACGGCAACCAGAAAAGCGTCGTCGCCGTCGGGACTGAAGCCAAACGTATGCTGGGCCGTACGCCCGGCAACATTGCAGCCATTCGTCCGATGAAAGACGGCGTCATCGCCGACTTCAGCGTTTGTGAAAAAATGTTGCAGTACTTCATCAACAAGGTTCACGAAAACAGCTTCCTGCAGCCCAGCCCACGTGTGCTGATCTGCGTGCCGTGCAAATCGACCCAGGTCGAGCGCCGCGCCATCCGTGAATCGGCGCTGGGCGCCGGTGCACGTGAAGTGTTCCTGATCGAGGAGCCAATGGCTGCGGCCATCGGTGCCGGCCTGCCGGTCGAAGAAGCGCGTGGCTCGATGGTCGTCGATATCGGTGGTGGTACCACTGAAATCGCGCTGATCTCGCTCAACGGTGTGGTCTACGCCGAATCGGTACGGGTTGGCGGCGATCGCTTCGACGAGGCTATCGTTACCTACGTGCGCCGCAACTACGGCAGCCTGATCGGTGAATCCACTGCCGAGCGCATCAAACAGGAAATCGGCACCGCCTACCCAGGTGGTGAAGTACGTGAAGTCGACGTACGTGGCCGTAACCTGGCCGAGGGCGTGCCGCGTGCCTTTACCCTGAACTCCAACGAAGTGCTCGAAGCGCTGCAGGAATCCCTGGCGACCATCGTCCAGGCGGTCAAGAGCGCCCTTGAGCAGTCGCCGCCGGAACTGGCCTCGGACATCGCTGAGCGCGGTCTGGTGCTGACCGGTGGTGGCGCGCTGCTGCGCGACCTCGACAAGCTGCTGGCGCAGGAAACCGGCCTGCCGGTGATCGTCGCCGAAGACCCGCTGACCTGTGTGGCTCGTGGCGGTGGTCGTGCGTTGGAAATGATGGACAAACACGCAATGGATCTGCTCTCGAGCGAGTGATTCACGGCGCTGTTCAACGTCCGGTAATGATCGCCTGGTTTACAGGTAGCACTCGCAGTGCTACCTGTATGCGCTGGGTTGGCGTCCGTGGGGCGCTGTTTCCGTCAATTCGCAGCAGGCCGGTGCTCCGCTTCATGTCCAGTCACCTCCTGAATCGTCGTCCACGAGGAACGGCCCATTAAACCGCTTTTCTCCAAGGGCCCTTCGCTGGGCGTTCGTCTGCTGGTACTGGTGGTGCTCTCGGTTGCCTTGATGGTGGTCGACTCGCGCTTCGCCCTGCTCAAACCAGTGCGTAGCCAGATGGGCCTGGTGCTGATGGAGTCGTATTGGCTCACAGACCTCCCGCAGCGCGTATTTCAGGGTGTCGCCAGCCAGTTCGGCAGCCGCACCGAGCTTGCCGCCGAGAACGAAAAACTCAAGACCGAAGCCCTGCTGTTGCAGGGGCGCTTGCAAAAGCTGGCGGCCCTGACCGAGCAGAACGTGCGCCTGCGCGAGTTGCTCAACTCGTCGGCGCTGGTCAACGAGAAGGTTGAAGTGGCCGAGCTGATCGGCGTCGACCCCAATCCGTTCACCCACCGTATCCTGATCAACAAGGGCGAGCGCGACGGCGTCTTCCTCGGCCAGCCGGTGCTCGATGCCCGCGGCCTGATGGGCCAGGTGGTCGAGCTGATGCCTTACACCTCGCGGGTACTGCTGCTCACCGACTCCACCCACAGCATTCCGGTGCAGGTCAACCGCAACGGCTTGCGCGCCATCGCCAGTGGTACCGGTAACCCGGAGCGGCTTGAGCTGCGCCATGTTGCCGACACTGCCGATGTCAAAGAGGGCGACTTGCTGGTGAGCTCGGGCATGGGTCAGCGCTTCCCGGCCGGTTACCCGGTGGCCACGGTCAACGAAGTGATCCACGATTCCGGTCAGCCGTTCGCGATCGTGCGCGCCATCCCTACTGCGGCGCTCAACCGCAGCCGCTATATGCTGCTTGTGTTCAGCGACCGCCGCACCCCGGAGCAGCGTGCGACCGAGGCAGCCATGGCCCAGGAAGAAGCTGATCGGCAGGGTACGGCGCAGCCGCCAGCCGCAGCTGCTACCGAGCAAGCCACGCCTGCTGCCAGCGCGCCAGCAAGCACTGCGCCCGCCACCCCGGCTGCTCCTGCGGCAACGCCAGCGGCACCCGTCAATCCGGCTTCGACGCCTGCTGCGTCGCCCAGCCAACCGCGGAGGCAATGATGGCCAGTTCGCGCAGTAGAAACGGTTGGGTCATCTGGCTCAGCTTCGCCATCGGCCTGTTGCTCAGCGTCTCGCCGATGCCGCAGTTCATGGAAGTGTTCCGGCCGATGTGGCTGGCCCTGCTGGTGTCATTCTGGGTACTCAACGTACCGAACAAGGTCGGCATGACCACCGCCTTCGTGCTGGGCCTGGCAGAGGATGTGCTGTACGGCACCCTGCTGGGGCAGAACGCGCTGATCCTGACCCTGATCGCCTTCCTGGTGCTGTCGTTGCAGCAGCGCCTGCGCATGTTCCCGCTGTGGCAGCAGAGCCTGGTGATCCTGGTGATCTTCGGCATCGCCCAGTTGATCCAGTTGTGGCTCAGTGCCCTGACCGGCAATCGCCTGCCGACCCTGGCGCTGGTGTGGTCGGCAGTCATCAGTGCGCTGCTCTGGCCGTGGATCAGCTTTGCCTTGCGCGACCTGCGCCGCCGCCTGCACATCAACTGACCGGCATCGCCGCGCCTGACAGGGATATGTCCACATGAAGCCACTCTATCTCGCCTCTGGCTCGCCGCGTCGTCGTGAACTGTTGACCCAGATTGGCGTGCCGTTCACCACCGTCAGCGCACCCATCGATGAAACCCCGCTTGCCGAGGAAAACGCCGAGGCTTATGTCGAGCGCCTGGCTCGCGCCAAGGCAGCTGCCGGACTGGCCCATATCACGGGTGCTGGTGTGGTACTCGGTGCCGATACTGCGGTGGTGCTTGATGGGCGCATTCTCGGCAAGCCTGAAAGCCGCGAACACGGCCTGGCTATGCTCGCTGAACTGGCTGGGCGCGAGCATCAGGTACTTACCGCAGTTGCTCTGGATGATGGCCAGCAGGTCCGCAGCCTGTGCGTCGCCAGCACCGTACGTTTTCGCTCGATCGGCCCTGACGAGGCCAGCCGCTATTGGGCCAGCGGAGAGCCGCTGGACAAAGCCGGCGGCTATGCCATCCAGGGTTTGGCCGCGATTTTTGTCACCGCACTGAGCGGCAGCTATTCGGCCGTGGTCGGCCTGCCGCTCAGCGAAACCGCCGATTTGCTCGGCCAGTTCGGCATCCCCTGCTGGCAACTGCCAGCAGCTCAGGCAGAGGGTTGAACGCAGCGCTAGCCAGGGATCGGTCAGCGATCCATCATAACCCCAGACCTTTGATGAGAACCTGCCATGAGTGAAGAGATCCTGATCAACATCACGCCGATGGAATCGCGCGTGGCAGTGGTTGAAAACGGTGTTCTGCAGGAGGTGCATGTCGAGCGCACCCTGCGCCGCGGTATCGTTGGCAATATCTACAAAGGCAAGGTGGTGCGGGTTCTGCCGGGCATGCAGGCAGCCTTCGTCGATATCGGCCTGGACCGCGCGGCGTTCATTCATGCCTCGGAGATTTCCCAGCGCGAAGGCTCGGCGGTCGAGACCATCACTGCGCTGGTGCATGAAGGCCAGTCACTGGTGGTGCAGGTCACCAAGGATCCGATCGGCACCAAGGGCGCGCGGCTGACTACTCAGCTGTCGATTCCGTCGCGCTATCTGGTGTACATGCCGCGTAGCAGTCACGTCGGTATTTCGCTGAAGATCGAGGACGAAGCCGAACGCGAGCGCCTCAAGCAGGTGGTCAACAGCTGCATCGAGCAGGAAAACGTCAAGGACGCCGGCGGCTTCATCCTGCGCACCGCTGCCGAAGGCGCTCGCCAGGACGACATCCTCCAGGACATCCGCTACCTGCGCCGGCTGTGGGAGCAGATCGCCAGCCAGATCCAGACCTGCGGTGCACCGACGGTCATTTACGAAGACCTCGGCCTGGCGCTGCGGACCTTGCGTGACCTGGTCAACCACAAGATCGAGAAAATCCGCATCGACTCGCGGGAAACCTTCCAGAAAACCACGCAGTTCGTCGGTGAACTGATGCCGGAGATTGCCGACCGCCTCGAACACTATCCGGGCGAGCGGCCGATCTTCGACCTGTATGGTGTCGAAGACGAAATCCAGCGTGCGCTCGAGCGCAAGGTGCCGCTCAAGTCTGGTGGCTACCTGGTGGTCGATCCGGCCGAGGCGATGACCACCATCGACGTCAATACTGGCGCCTTCGTCGGCCATCGCAACCTCGAAGAAACCATCTTCAAGACCAACCTCGAGGCGGCCACGGCGATCGCCCGCCAGCTGCGTCTGCGCAACATCGGCGGGATCATCATCATCGACTTCATCGACATGGAAGATCAGGAGCACCAACGCCAGGTGCTGCGCACCCTGGAAAAACAGCTCGAACGTGATCACGCCAAGACCAACATCATCGGCATCACCGAGCTGGGTCTGGTGCAGATGACCCGCAAGCGCACCCGCGAGAGCCTTGAGCAAGTCTTGTGCGAGCCGTGCGCCGGCTGCCAGGGCCGCGGCAAGCTGAAAACCGCCGAAACCATCTGCTACGAAATCTTCCGCGAGATCCTCCGTGAAGCGCGGGCTTATCAGGCCGAGGGCTACCGTGTGCTGGCCAACCAGAAGGTGGTCGATCGTCTGCTCGATGAAGAGTCCGGCAACGTTGCTGAGCTGGAAGCGTTCATCGGCCGCACCATCCGCTTCCAGGTCGAGACCATGTACTCCCAGGAACAATACGATGTGGTGCTCCTCTGACGCGTCCTAAAAACCATCGCCGGTTGGCGAAAGTCGCGCTTGCAGCCATAGTTAAAGCACGTTTTGGAGGGCCATGGCCATGGAGCGTCTGACCCGCGTTCTGAGCGCCTTGACCCGTTGGGGGCTGGGCTTGTGTGCCTTGCTGGCGGTGCTGGTGGCGCTGTATGTGAGCATCGGCCGGCAACTGGTGCCGCTGGTGGCAGAGTATCGCGCCGACGTTGAGAGCAAGGCTGAGCAGGCCCTCGGCATGCCGGTACATATCGGCGCACTGGAAGGCCGCTGGAGTGGCCTGGCACCGGTGCTGCGTGTGCGTGATCTGCAGCTGGGCGAGGGCGCCGATGCGCTGCGCCTGGATGACGTCAAGGCCGTGCCTGATCTGTGGGCCAGCCTCAAGGCCCGCGAAGTGCGCCTGGCGCGCATCCAGCTGGGCGGCCTGCAGTTGATTCTGCGCGAGGACGAGCAGGGCTCCTGGGCGCTGGAAGGCCTGCCCAAGCAGGACGACACCCCGCTCGACCCGGCGCAGTTGCTGCAGCGCTTGCAGCAGCTGGGGCGGATCGACGTATTCGATAGCCAGGTCACACTGCACCCCTGGCAGCGCGATCCCCTGACCCTGACTTACGTCAGCGTTGGCTTGCAGGCAGGCGCCTCGCGCCAGGCGCTGGATGCACGGGCGACCCTGCCCGATGGGCAGCCACTGGCGCTCAATCTGCGTAGCCGTGCCACGGCTGATAACTGGCGCGATGGCTCCCTGGACGGCTACCTGAGCCTGCCGCAAAGCGACTGGTCGCACTGGCTGCCACCCAAGCTGCTTGGCCAGTGGCGCGCCGAAGCGCTGCGCGCGGGCGGCGAATTCTGGGTAGGTGTGCGCAAGGGCCAGTTGCAACACGCAAGCGTGCGCCTCAACGCGCCGCACCTGCGCGGTGCCTACAACAGCCGCAAGCCCGTCAGCCTGGATGACCTTGCCTTGTCCGCCTGGCTGCAGCGTGGTGAGGACGGTTACCAGATAGTGCTCGACTCGCTGGCGGCCAGCATCGGCAAGCAGCGTTGGGAAACCCACCTGCAAGCCCGACAGCACAGCGCTTCGACACCTCTCGAAGAATCCTGGCAGGTCCAGGCCGACACCCTCGACCTGACCCCTCTGACCCCCTTGATCAATGCTTTGGCGCCGTTGCCGGACAACCTCATGGCGGTGGTCGACGGGCTCAAGGTGACCGGCGCGCTGCATAACGTGAAGCTGGATATCCGGCCCAAGGCCGAAGGTGATCAGCGCCTGCAGTTTGCCGCCAACCTGGACCGCATCGGCTTCAACGCCTACCACGGTGCGCCGGCGGCGGGGAACGTCAGCGGCAGCATCAGCGGCGACCTCGGTCATGGCGAATTGCGCCTGGATACCGATGCGTTCATGCTGCATCTGTATCCGATCTTCGCCAAACCCTGGCATTACCAGAAAGCCAATGCTTTGCTCACCTGGCGCCTGGATCAGGAGGGCTTCACCCTGATCGCACCGTACCTCAAGGTACTTGGCGAAGAAGGCAAGATCGCCGGCGACTTCCTGATCCGCCTGCTGTTCGAGGAAGGCCGCGAAGACTACATGGACCTTCGCGTCGGCCTGACCGAAGGCGATGGTCGCTACACCGCCAAATATCTGCCCGAAGTCCTTAGCCCGGCTCTCGATGAATGGCTGCGCAGTGCCATCGTCAAGGGCACTGTGGATGAGGGCTACTTCCAGTATCAGGGTTCGCTGAACCACGATGCCACCCCCGAAGCGCGCAGTATCAGCCTGTTCTTCAAGGTGCGTGACGCGGCGCTGGACTTCCAGCCCGGCTGGCCTCAGGTGCAGCAGGTGGCCGGCGATGTGCTGATCGAAGACAGCGGCGTGCGCATCAAGGCCCGGCAAGGCCTGTTGCTCGACACCAAGGTCAGCGATGTCACGGTGAACATCCCCCACGTTGACGCTGGCCAGGACAGCCATCTGTACCTGACCGGCAACTTCGCCGGCCCGCTCGGCGATGGCCTGAAGATCCTCCAGGAGGCGCCGATCGGCACTGCTGATATTTTCGCTGGCTGGGAAGGTGAAGGCCCGCTCAACGGCAAGCTCAGCCTCGATATCCCAATGGCACATGGCAAGCTACCCAAGGTCAAGGTCGACTTCAGCACCGCTGATGCGCGCCTCAAGGTCGCGCCGCCGGAGCTGCAACTGAGCAAGCTCAAGGGCGATTTCACCTTCGACCTGGACAAGGGCCTGAGCGGCAACAACATCAGCCTGCAGGCCTTTGGCAAACCGGTCACCGCGCAAATCGTCGCCGAGGGCCAGCCCGGTCAGATGCAGACCCGCATCAATGCCTCTGGCCAGGTCGCGTTGAAGACCTTGACCGACTGGCTGCAGGTCAAGCAGGCCTTGCCTGCCAGCGGCGAGATTCCCTATCAGCTGCAGCTGAGCCTGGGCAGCCGGGACAATCGCCTGACCGTCGATTCTTCGCTCAAAGGCCTCAGCATCGACTTGCCGGCGCCCTTTGCCAAGGCTGCCCAGGATACCCGTGACAGCCGCTTCAGCATGACCCTGCAAGGTAACGAGCGACGCTTCGATGCCCGTTATGGGGACAGCACACGCTTCGCCTACGCAGCGCCCGGCGGCAAGCTTGACCAAGGCCGCGGCGAGCTGCTGCTGGGCGCGGGCGAGCCACAGCTGCCTGGTGGCAAGGGCCTGCGCGTGCGTGGCCGGCTCGACACGCTCGATCTTGAAGCGTGGCAGCAGCAGGCACAGCGCCTGGCCGGCGATGACCCCGGTGGCAGTGCCCGGCAGACCCTGCAAAGCGTCGATCTGAGCATCGGCCAGATACAAGCTTTCGGCACCCAATTGAACCAGGCCGTGGTCCGCCTGGCCCGTGTCGCCAGTGCCTGGGACCTACGCCTGGACAGCCGCGAGGTGATCGGCAACGCACGCATTCCGGATGCCAAGGCGCAGCCCATGGTGGTCAAACTGCAGAGCCTGCGCCTGCCACCGGCCGATCCAGCGCAAGCGCAGGACGACAATGCCCCCGACCCGCTGGCCAGTTTCGACCCGCGCAAGGTCCCTGCGCTGGACCTGAGCATCGACAAGCTGTATCGCGGTGATGACCTGTTCGGTTCGGTAGCGCTGAAATTGCGACCGACCCCGCGCGGCGTGTCTTTCAATGGCGTCGACCTGCTGATCAAGGGCCTGCACATCGATGGTAATGGCGCCTGGGAAGGTCTGCCGGGCAGCACTGCGAGCTGGTACAAGGGCCGCCTGGATGGCAAGAACCTGGCCGATGTGCTGCAGGGCTTTGGCTTTGCGCCAACGGTAACCAGCCGCGACTTCCATCTGGATGTCGATGGCCGCTGGCCTGGCTCGCCGGCCTGGATCGACACCAAGCGCTTCTCCGGCAGCCTCGATGCGTCGTTGCGCAGTGGTCAGTTCGTCGAGGTCGAGGGCGGCGCCCAGGCGTTGCGCGTGTTCGGTCTACTCAACTTCAACTCGATCGGTCGGCGCCTGCGCCTGGACTTCTCCGACCTGTTCGAGAAGGGTCTTGGCTATGACCGGGTCAAGGGCCTGCTGGTGGCTAGTGAAGGCGTTTACGTGACCCGTGAGCCGATTACCGTCACCGGGCCGTCCAGCAACTTCGAGCTCGATGGCTCCATGGATATGGTGCGTGATCGCATCGCTGCAAACCTCCAGGTCACCCTGCCGGTCACCAACAACCTGCCGTTGGCGGCGTTGATCGTCGGCGCGCCGGCCATTGGTGGTGCGCTGTTTCTGGTCGATCAATTGATTGGTGATCGAATTTCGCGCTTTGCCAGCGTGCACTATCGCGTCGATGGCTCGTGGAAAGAGCCTAAGATCACCTTTGTGAAACCTTTCGAAAAGTCTCGCTAGGAGTGCCGATGAAAGCAGCGGTGATTCAGATGGTCAGCCAGGACGATGTGATGGCCAACCTGCAGCGGGCCGGTGTATTGCTCGAGCAAGCCGCTGCCGCCGGCGCGCGGCTCGCCGTGCTGCCGGAGAACTTCGCTGCCATGGGCCGGCGCGATGCCGCTGCGATCGGCCTGGCCGAGGCGCGTGGCGAAGGGCCGATCCTGCCATGGTTGAAACGCACCGCTCGCGCCCTCAAGTTATGGATAGTTGCCGGCACCTTGCCGTTGCCCCCGCTCGGCCAGCCGGAAGCCAAGGCGCATGCCTGTTCGCTGCTGATCGACGAGCGCGGTGAGGTGGTCGCACGCTACGACAAGCTGCACCTGTTCGATGTCGATGTGGCCGACAACCGCGGTCGTTACCGTGAATCGGATGACTATGCCCACGGCAGCCAGGTGGTGGTGGCCGACACGCCGCTGGGCAAGGTAGGCCTGTCGGTCTGTTATGACCTGCGCTTCCCTGAACTGTACAGTGCACTGAGGGCGGCCGGCGCGGAGTTGATCACGGCCCCCGCAGCATTTACTGCGGTGACCGGTGCGGCGCATTGGGAGGTACTGATTCGCGCCCGCGCCATCGAAACCCAATGCTATCTGTTGGCGGCGGCCCAGGGTGGAATCCACCCCGGCCCCCGCGAAACCCACGGTCAGGCGGCGATCGTCGACCCCTGGGGGCGCATCATCGCCCAGCAGGCTCGCGGTGAAGCGGTGCTGCTGGCCGAGCGCGACATAGATCAACAAGCGTCCATCCGGGCGCGGATGCCGGTGATTACGCACCGGCGCTTTTTCTCGCAGGACGCCTTGCGGCCTGCGCACACCTCGGAGTGACTATGAGCCAGATGTTAACCACCGTCAGCGACCAGCTGCTTGCCCCGGGCGGACTGACCCTGGACAGCCTGCAGGCTGTACTGGGCGAGTTGGCCGGGCCCGGCATCGATGCTGCCGATCTGTACTTCCAGGGCCAGATTTCTGAAACCTGGGCGCTGGAAGACGGCATCGTCAAAGAAGGCAGCTTCAACCTCGACCAAGGCGTTGGCGTGCGCGCCCTGTCTGGTGAGAAAACCGGCTTCGCCTACAGCAATGCGATCAACCTCGAAGCCCTGACCTCGGCCGCACGCGCCGCCCGGTCGATCTCGCGTGCCGGCCAGAACGGCACGGTGCAGGCGTTTCGCAGCCAGGATGTGACCCAGCTGTACACCCCGAACAACCCGCTGGATGTGCTCAGCCGTGCCGACAAGGTCGAACTGCTCAAGCGCGTCGACGTCGCCACGCGGGCCCTTGACCCGCGCATCCAGCAGGTCAGCGTGAGCATGGCCGGGGTCTGGGAGCGGATTCTGGTGGCCGCTGCCGATGGCGGCCTGGCTGCCGACGTGCGTCCGCTGGTGCGCTTCAATGTCAGTGTGATCGTCGAGAAGGACGGCCGCCGTGAACGTGGCGGGCAGGGCGGTGGTGGGCGGACCGACTACCGCTTCTTCACCGAGGAGCGGGTCATGGGCTATGCCCGTGAAGCCCTGCGCCAGGCGCTGGTCAACCTCGAAGCCAAGCCGGCGCCGGCCGGCACCTTGCCAGTGGTGCTTGGCCCGGGCTGGTCCGGCGTGCTTCTGCACGAGGCGGTCGGCCATGGCCTGGAAGGCGATTTCAACCGCAAGGGCAGTTCCGCCTACAGCGGGCAGATCGGCCAGAAGGTTGCCTCCAGCCTGTGCACCATCGTCGATGACGGCACTCTGCAGGATCGTCGCGGCTCGCTCAGCGTCGACGACGAAGGTACGCCAACCGAGTGCACCACGCTGATCGAGAACGGCATCCTCAAAGGCTACATGCAGGACAAGCTCAACGCGCGCCTGATGGGCATGGCAGTGACCGGTAACGGCCGCCGCGAATCCTACGCGCACTTGCCGATGCCGCGTATGACCAACACCTACATGCGCGCAGGCGAGAGCGATCCCGAAGAGATCATCGCTTCGGTCAAGAAGGGCATCTACTGTGCCAACCTGGGCGGTGGCCAGGTCGATATCACCAGCGGCAAGTTCGTCTTCTCCACCAGTGAGGCGTACCTGATCGAAGACGGCAAGATCACCGCGCCGGTCAAGGGGGCGACGTTGATTGGCAATGGGCCGGAGGCGATGAGCCGGGTATCGATGGTCGGTAACGACCTGGCGCTGGACAGCGGCGTCGGTACCTGTGGCAAGGATGGTCAGTCGGTGCCGGTGGGCGTTGGCCAGCCGACCCTGAAGCTGGATGCGATCACCGTCGGCGGTACCGGCGGGTGAGCGTAGTGCGCAGCAAGCGCGCCTCCACCGCGGTGGGGGCGGGCTTGCTGCGCACGAGGCATTACCTAGCGCAGGCCGCGCTGAGCTTCGTCAAGTTCGCGGATGTACTTGAACACCTTGCGTGCAGCAGCCGGCGGCTTGTCCCTGGCTTTTTCGTGCTGGGCATGGCGGATCAACGAGCGCAGTTGCTGACGGTCGGTTTCAGGGTATTCCTGAACAAACCGCTCAAGGTCCTCGTCGTTGCCGTCGACCAGCCGATCGCGCCAGCGCTCAAGGCCGTGAAAGCGTTCGTTGTACTGGCGGGTAGAGCTGTCGAGCTGCTCGATCACCGCAAGAATTGCGTCGGTGTCCTGGTCGCGCATCAGCTTGCCGACGAACGACATATGGCGTTTGCGGGCGATGTGCGCGGTGTGCTTGCTGGCATCGGCCAAGGCCTTGCGCAGCGGGTCGGTCAAGGGCAGGCGCGCCAGGGTGTCAGGCTTGAGCGTCGTCAGGCGCTCGCCGAGTTCAACCAGTGCATGTAGCTCGCGCTTGATCTGGGTTTTGCTTTTTTCGCCATCGAAGGCGTCGTCGTATGAATCAACCATGGTGGCCGTCCGCTAGAAATCGCCGCCATGATAACCAGTCGGGGGCCAATTGTCCGGCCCGGTCGTAGAATGACCCTAGCCGTAAGCAGAATTTGAGTGGAGAAGACCATGAGTGCAGTCCAGAGCATAGGCCCGAAGGACCTGCCGGCCTTGCAGGAGCAAGTCGAGGCGATCGTTGCCGAAGCGCGCCGCCAGGGTGCCAGCGCCTGCGAGGTGGCGGTGTCGCTGGAGCAGGGTTTGTCGACCACGGTGCGTCAGCGCGAGGTTGAGACGGTCGAGTTCAACCGTGACCAGGGCTTTGGCATCACCCTCTATGTCGGCCAGCGCAAGGGCTCGGCGAGTACCTCGGCCAGCGGCCCGGAGGCCATTCGCGAAACCGTTGCTGCAGCCCTGGCGATTGCCAAGCACACCTCGGAAGACGAATGCGCCGGGCTGGCCGATGCCGCCCTGATGGCCCGCGATATCCCTGAGCTTGACCTGTATCACGATTGGGACATCAGCCCCGAGCAGGCCATCGAGCAGGCACTGGCCTGTGAGGCCGCTGCTTTTGATGCCGATCCGCGGATCAAGAATGCCGACGGCACCACCCTCAACACCCATCAGGGCTGCCGTGTTTACGGCAACAGCCATGGCTTTATCGGCGGGTATGCTTCGACCCGGCACAGCCTCAGTTGCGTGATGATTGCCGAAGCCGACGGGCAGATGCAGCGCGACTACTGGTATGACGTCAACCGCCAGGGCGAACTGCTGGCCGACCCGCGCAGCATTGGCCTGCGTGCAGCGCAACGTGCCGCAAGCCGCCTGGGTGCGCGCCCGGTGCCGACCTGCGAAGTGCCGGTGCTGTTCTCTGCCGAGCTTGCCGGTGGCCTGTTCGGCAGCTTTCTTGGGGCGATCTCGGGCGGCAACCTGTACCGCAAGTCGTCGTTCCTCGAAGGCTCGCTGGGGCAGCGCCTGTTCCCTAGCTGGCTGACCCTGGATGAACGCCCGCACTTGCCGCGGGCACTGGGCAGCGCGGGGTTCGACGGCGATGGCCTGGCCACCTACGCCAAGCCGTTCGTCGAAAACGGCGAACTGGTGGCGTACCTGCTCGGTACCTATTCGGGGCGCAAGCTGGGCTTGCCAAGCACTGCCAACTCGGGGGGCGTGCACAACCTGTTCGTCACCCATGGCGTCGAAGATCAAGCTGCATTGATTCGGCGCATGGGCCGTGGCCTGTTGGTAACCGAGCTGATGGGACATGGTCTGAACATGGTCACGGGTGATTACTCTCGTGGCGCAGCGGGCTACTGGGTCGAAAACGGCGAGATTCAGTTCGCTGTGCAGGAAGTGACCATTGCCGGCAATATGAAGGACATGTTTCAGCAGATTGTGGCGATTGGCAGCGATCTTGAAACCCGCAGCAATATCCACAGCGGCTCTGTACTGATCGAGCGCATGACGGTCGCGGGCAGCTAAAACCCTCCGTTGTGCCAGTTGCACATCCCGGACCCGGCCATCGCGCCGGGTCTTTTGTTTTTGCCTTCGGGGTTGAAGTGATTCTATTTATCACTTAATAATGAATATCATTACACAGTCCAGCAGTGATGATATTCATGAATACCGTACTCCATGAGTTGCCCTACCTGGAAAACTGGCGTTGGCTGAGCCGGCGCATTCGCTGCGCGCTCGACCCCGACGAGCCGCGCTTGATCGAGCATTACCTGGCCGAAGGTCGCTACCTGGTGTGCTGCACCGCGACCTCGCCATGGACCGTCGCCCTGACTTCCCTGCGCCTGCTGCTGGATACCGCCAGCGACCGCATGCTGCCCTGGCACTGGCGCGCGCAGTGCCTGGACCAGGCCTGGCGGCCGCTGCTGGACCTGCGCAGCCTCGATCGCCTCGAGCAGAACCAGCGCTGGCAGCCCTATGCCATACAGCTCGCCAATTGCGTGCTGCTGCCTTCGATTTCCCCCGACGAACTGTTGCAAGGAATTGACCATGAGTAATACCCGTATCGAGCGTGACAGCATGGGTGAGCTGCAGGTGCCGGCCCAGGCCCTGTATGGCGCTCAGACCCAGCGCGCGGTCGATAACTTCCCGATCAGCGGCCAGCGCATGCCAGTGCAGTTCATCCGTGCACTGTTGCTGGCCAAGGCGGCAGCGGCCAAGGCCAACGTCGAACTCGAGCAGATCTCGCCGGCGCAAGGCCAGGCCATCGTCCAGGCGGTCGAGCAGTTGCTGGCCGAGGATTTCATTCAGCACTTCCCGGTCGACGTTTATCAGACGGGTTCTGGTACCAGCTCGAACATGAACGCCAACGAGGTGATTGCCACCTTGGCCAGCCGCGTCCAGGGCGAGCCAGTCAACGCTAATGACCACGTCAACTGTGGCCAGAGCAGCAACGACATCATCCCCACTACCATCCATGTCAGCGCTGCGCTGGCCATGCACGAGCAGTTGCTGCCGGCGCTGCGCCACCTGGTGCAGATGATCGATGCCAAGGCCGTCGAGGTGCATCAGTACGTCAAGACCGGCCGCACTCACCTGATGGATGCCATGCCGGTGCGCATGAGCCAGGTATTGGCTGGCTGGGCGGCACAGATCCGCGCTGCCTTGAGCCATCTTGAAGCGACCCTGCCGAGCCTGCAGGCGCTGGCCCAAGGCGGCACTGCGGTAGGTACCGGGATCAACGCTCACCCGCAGTTCGCCGCCGGTTTCGCCCGCCAGCTGAGCGGCCTGACCGCGATCGAATTCACCCCCGGTGACAATCTGTTTGCCCTGATCGGTTCGCAGGACAATGCCGTGGCGCTGTCTGGCCAGCTGAAAACCACCGCCGTTGCCCTGACCAAGATCGCCAACGACCTGCGCTGGATGAACTCCGGCCCGCTGGCGGGCCTGGGCGAGATCGAACTGCAGGCCCTGCAGCCTGGCTCTTCGATCATGCCGGGCAAGGTCAACCCGGTGATTCCCGAGGCGACCGCCATGGTGGCTGCACAAGTCATCGGCAACGACGCCACCATCGCCGTGGCCGGACAGTCGGGCAACTTCGAACTCAACGTGATGCTGCCGGTAATCGCTCGCAACCTGCTGGAGAGCATCGAGCTGATGGCCAACGCCAGCCGCTTGCTGGCCGACAAGGCCATCGCGACCTTCAAGGTCAATGAAAGCAAGCTCAAGGAAGCCCTGGCGCGCAACCCGATTCTGGTCACCGCGCTGAACCCGATCATCGGCTACCTGAAGGCCGCCGAGATCGCCAAGACCGCCTACAAGCAAGGCCGGCCGATCATCGACGTGGCGTTGGAGCACACCGACCTCTCGCGTGACCAGCTCGAAGCCTTGCTTGACCCGGAAAAACTCACCGCTGGCGGTATCTGACCGTCCAGGAGGCACGTCATGCAGCACTGGAAACGCACCACCGATCACGCCAACCGGCTGTTTGCCCAAGGCGACTGGGTCGACGCTCGGGAGTATTACCTGCAAGCGCTGGCCCTGGCCCAGGTGCTGCTCGAGCGCTGGCATGACGTTGACGAGGCGGTTGCCGCACTGGTCATCGCCCATCACAACCTGGCCGATCTGCACCTGCGCCTGAACCAACCCCACGAAAGCGCGGATTACCTCTGCGCTGCCCATCAGCGCCTGCTGCAGGCCAGCCACGAGCCACGACTGCCGCAGCCGCTACGCGAGGCGGCACTGCGCCACAGCGCACGTACCTACACCGAGCTGCTCAATTTCATTGCCGAGTACGGCCAGTACCCGCGCACCGCGCGCTTGCTCAACCGCCAGGCTGGCGCGGCGAGCGAGCTGATTGCTGCGCCGGAAGTTGCACCTCACTCACATAATTACGGAATCCACTGACATGCCGCATACCTTGCCTGCACTGCCGTACGCCTACGATGCGCTGGAACCGCACATCGACGCCCAGACCATGGAAATCCACCACAGCAAGCATCACCAGACCTACATCAACAACCTCAACGCGGCCATCGAGGGCACCGAGTGGGCTGAGTGGCCGGTGGAAAAACTGGTTGGCGCGGTCAAGCAATTGCCTGAAAAGTTGCAGGCAGCGGTGATCAACCAGGGCGGTGGCCACGCCAACCACAGCTTGTTCTGGACTGTTATGGCGCCCAATGGCGGCGGCGTGCCGCAAGGCGAGGTGGCCAAGGCCATCGAGCAGCAATTAGGTGGCTTTGATGCTTTCAAGGAGGCTTTCACCAAGGCTGCGCTGAGCCGCTTCGGCAGTGGCTGGGCCTGGCTCAGCGTGACCCCGACCAAGCAACTGGTGGTCGAGAGCAGCGGCAACCAGGACAGCCCGCTGATGCACGGCAACACGCCGATCCTCGGTCTGGACGTGTGGGAGCACGCCTACTACCTGAAGTACCAGAACCGCCGGCCTGAATACATTGGCGCGTTCTACAACGTGGTCGATTGGGCCGAAGTGGAACGCCGCTATCAGCAAGCCTTGAAGTGAGCCTAACCGGTATGCGCTCGCAGGTGATGTCTGTCAGCAGTGTGCGCCTGTTTCGTCTGGCGCTTGGGACTGTGCTGTTGCTGGTCGGGACTGCGCTGCTGGTGGCACGCGGGATCGATTGGCTGGGCCTGGAGCCGCGCATGCTGCGGGCTCTGGAGGGCGGTGCACTGTGCGCTCTGGGTACTGCGCTGGGCGCGGTGCCGGTGTTGGTGATCCGCAATATGCCGGTGGCGGTGGCTGACACCTTGCTCGGCTTCGGCGCTGGAGTGATGCTGGCAGCGACTGCGTTCTCGCTGATCATGCCGGGCCTGGCCGCTGCAGAGGCGATCGGTTTCAGCCCATGGGGCGCCGGTGGGCTGATCAGTTTTGGCCTGCTGTTCGGCGCGCTTTGCCTGTTTCTGGTCGACCTCAAGGTCTCGGGTGCTTCACCCGAAGCCTTGGTCGGTAACGGCAATCAGCCGGTTATCGCGGCGCGGATCTGGTTGTTCGTGATTGCCATCATTGCCCATAACATTCCTGAAGGGATGGCCATTGGCGTATCGGCCGGTGGCGGCATGCCGGACGCCGACAGCCTGGCCATGGGCATCGCCCTGCAGGATGTGCCGGAAGGTCTGGTGATCGCTTTGGTGCTGGCCGGGGCGGGGATGTCGCGCCTCAAGGCTTTCTTGATCGGCGCGGCCTCGGGCCTGGTCGAGCCGCTGGCAGCAGTGATCTGCGCGTGGCTAGTGAATGTTGCCGAACTGCTGTTACCGTTGGGCCTGGCCTGCGCGGCGGGAGCGATGTTGCTGGTGGTGACGCAGGAGATCATTCCGGAATCACGCAGCAACGGCAACTATCGCCTGGCAAGCCTGGGGCTGTGCGTGGGCTTCTGCCTGATGATGGTGATGGACACGGCCATGTCGTGACCGTTTGCTGGTCCAGCGCTGCGGCAGCGCTGGGCCTGGCAGCGGCGGGGCGTTATTCGCCTTCGTCGAAGTAGTTGTTGATCAAATCCACCACGGCCTGGAGTGCCTCGTCTTCCTGCTCGCCCTCGGTGAACAGGTGCACCTGAGTGCCCTTGCCCGCTGCGAGCATCATCACCGCCATGATGCTTTTGCCATCGACCAGCTTGTCTGGCGCCCGGCCGACCCTCACCTGGCAAGGAAAGCGCCCGGCCACGCCGACGAACTTGGCGGCCGCTCGGGCGTGCAGGCCCAGCTTGTTGATGATGGTGATTTCGCGGGCGGGCATGTTCGGGTAAATCCTGTGGGCTAGAGGTCGCGGTGGCGGACCTGGACGTTTTTCAAGGATTGCTGCAGAACCTGGCCGAGGCGCTCGGTCAGGTACACCGAGCGATGGTGGCCGCCGGTGCAGCCGATGGCGATGGTGACATAGGCACGGTTGCTGGCGGCGAAGCGCGGCAGCCATTTGAGCAGATAGCTGGAGATGTCCTGGAACATCTCTTCGACATCCGGCTGCGCAGCCAGGTAATCGATGACTGGCTGATCCAGGCCTGAGTGCTCGCGGATTTCCGGCTTCCAGTACGGATTGGGCAGGCAGCGCACGTCGAACACCAGGTCGGCGTCTACCGGCATGCCCCGCTTGAAGCCAAACGACTCAACTAAAAACGCCGTACCCGGCTCGGGTTGGTTGAGCAGGCGCAGCTTGATCGAATCGCGTAGCTGGTAAAGGTTGAGGTTGGTGGTATCGATCTTCAGGTCGGCAAGGTCGGCAATCGGCCCGAGCATATCGCTCTCGACCCGAATGGCTTCGGCCAGCGAGCGATTGGCGTTGGTCAGTGGGTGACGGCGGCGCGTTTCGGAGAAGCGCTTGAGCAGGGTGTCTTCGTCAGCGTCCAGGTACAGCACATCGCACTGGATGTGCCGTGCGCGGGCATCCTCGAGCAGCTCGGGGAAGCGTGACAGATGGCCTGGCAGGTTGCGCGCATCAATCGAGACAGCAACCTTGGGCTGCATCAGCTCGGTATTGATCAACGCGTTTTCAGCCAGCTGCGGCAGCAACCCGGCGGGCAGGTTGTCGATGCAGTAGAAGCCATTGTCTTCCAGCACGGCAAGTGCAGTGCTCTTGCCGGAGCCAGAGCGGCCGCTGACGATGATCAGGCGCATGCTCAGCTCCCGTTTTGCACGTCCAGGACGACCTGGTACAAGGCCTTGTTGTCTCTCGCAGCGCGCAGACGCTTACGCACATCTTCGCGATCGAGCATGCTGGCAATCTGGCGCAACAGCTCAAGGTGAGCATCGGTGGCAGCTTCGGGCACCAGCAGGACGAACAGCAGGTCCACGGGGGCGCCATCGATGGCGTCGAAATCGATTGGATGATCCAGGTGGAGCAGGGCGCTGACCGGATTGGCGCAGCCCTTGAGGCGGCAGTGCGGAATGGCGATGCCATTGCCGAACCCGGTCGAGCCCAGTTTTTCGCGGGCGATCAGCTTCTCGAAGACTTCTTGCTGGTCGAGCTCGCTGACTTCGCTGGCTACGACCTTGGCGATTTCTTCGAGGGCGCGTTTCTTACTGCTGACGCCCGGCACGTTCACCAGGGAACGGCCGGGGGTCAGGATGGTTTCAAGTCGGATCATGGATGAGGGGGATCAGCGAGCAGCTGCACCTTGCAGGAGACTTTGCTGTTTTTCCTTGTGTTTTTTCAGTTGGCGGTCGAGCTTGTCAGCCAAATTGTCGATGGCTGCATACATGTCTAGATCTTCGGCATTGGCAACCACTTCGCCGCCCGGAATCTGCAGAGTCGCTTCGATCTTCTGCTGCAGTTTCTCGACTTTCATGATCACCGTAACGTTGGTGATCTTGTCAAAGTGCCCTGCGAGTCTCTTCAGCTTCTGCTCGACGTAGTCGCGCAGTGGTGGGGTTACTTCTACATGGTGTCCACTGATGTTGACTTGCATACAGCTTCTCCTTTGTTGCCCGTGCATAAAGAGGCAGGTCTTGCACCTGCCACAAAAACGCTGTGGCACATCCCGGGGCTACATCAGTCGCTTGCGTTCACTCGACGGTGCTATGCCGAGCGACTCGCGGTACTTGGCGACGGTGCGACGGGCTACCTGGATGCCTTGTGCCTCCAGTAAACCAGCGATCTTGCTGTCACTCAATGGCTTTTTCTGATTTTCCGCTGCAACCAGTTTCTTGATGATCGCGCGGATCGCCGTGGACGAGCATTCACCGCCTTCGGAGGTGCTGACGTGGCTCGAGAAAAAGTATTTCAACTCAAAGATGCCACGCGGAGTGTGCATGTACTTCTGGGTGGTGACGCGGGAGATGGTCGACTCATGCATGCCCACTGCTTCGGCGATGTCATGCAGCACCAACGGTTTCATCGCCTCGTCGCCGTACTCGAGAAAATCGCGCTGGTGCTCGACGATCTGCGTGGCGACCTTCATCAAGGTCTCGTTGCGGCTCTGCAGGCTCTTGATGAACCAGCGCGCTTCCTGCAACTGGTTGCGCATGAAGGTGTTGTCGGCGCTGGTATCGGCGCGGCGGACAAAGCCTGCATATTGCGGGTTGACCCGCAGGCGCGGCATGGCTTCCTGGTTCAGCTCGACCAGCCAGCGGTCGGTGTCCTTGCGCACGATCACGTCAGGCACCACGTACTCCGGCTCGCTCGACTCGATCTGCGAACCAGGCCGCGGATTGAGGCTCTGCACCAGCTCGATGACCTGCCGCAGCTCGTCTTCCTTGAGCTTCATACGGCGCATCAGCTGGCTGTAGTCGCGGCTGCCGAGCATATCGATGAAGTCGCTGACCAGGCGCTTGGCCTCGGTCAACCAAGGCGTATTGGCCGGCAACTGACGCAGCTGCAGCAGCAGGCACTCGCCCAGGTTGCGTGCGGCAACGCCGGCGGGTTCGAACTGTTGAATACGGTGCAGCACGGCCTCGACTTCATCGAGCTCGATGTCGAGCTCCGGGTCAAAGCCTGCGCAGATTTCTTCGAGGGTGTCTTCCAGATAGCCTTGCTGGTTGATGCTGTCGATCAGCGTTACTGCAATCAGGCGATCGGTATCGGACATCGGCGCCAGGTTCAGTTGCCACAGCAAGTGGCTTTGCAGGCTCTCGCCAGCAGAGGTGCGGGTGGTGAAGTCCCACTCGTCATCGTCGTTGCTGGGCAGGCTGCTGGCGCTGGTCTGGTAGACATCTTCCCAGGCGGTGTCGACCGGTAGTTCGTTGGGAATGCGCTCGTTCCAGTCGCCTTCTTCAAGGTTCTGACTGGCGGCGCTGCCTTCCTGCAGGCTGCCATCCTGAAAACCGCTGTCCTGGAAGCTGTTCTCCAGGTTTTCGGCGCTTGGCTTGCTTTCGGCACTGTCGGCCAGCGGGTCGCTGTTGTCGAAGTCTTCGCCGTCTTCCTGGCGTTCGAGCATCGGGTTGGATTCCAGCGCTTCCTGAATTTCCTGTTGGAGGTCCAGGGTCGAGAGCTGAAGCAGACGAATGGCCTGTTGCAACTGCGGGGTCATCGTCAGTTGCTGGCCCATTTTTAGGACGAGCGATGGTTTCATAGCTTGGGCTTAATACCTTGTCCGCCGGCGCATCTGCGCCATCCACTACACGAAGGGCGCCGCGGCGCCAATTTCAAGCAAGTTATATGCCTTAATTTGTAGCGTTTGCCTAGAGCACTGTAACACTTAAGCTGTTTTAGCTTGCTGCTGCCAGTGCCCAGGCAAGGGCCTCAGAGCCGGAACTCGTGGCCCAGGTAGACTTCCTTGACCAGATCGTTGGCCAGAATGGTCTCGGCATCGCCTTCGGCGATCAGTTGACCATCGTTGACGATGTAGGCTGTCTCACAGATATCCAGCGTCTCGCGGACGTTGTGGTCGGTGATCAGCACACCGATACCCTTGGCCTTGAGGTGATGAATGATCTGCTTGATGTCACCTACCGAGATCGGGTCGACGCCAGCGAACGGTTCATCCAGCAGAATGAACTTGGGTGCGGTGGCCAGGGCGCGGGCAATCTCGACACGGCGGCGTTCGCCACCGGAAAGGCTCATGCCGAGGTTGTCGCGGATGTGGCTGATATGGAATTCCTGCAGCAGGCTTTCCAGCTCCTTGCGACGGCCGTCACGGTCGAGTTCCTTGCGCGTTTCGAGGATCGCCATGATGTTGTCGGCAACCGACAGCTTGCGGAAAATCGACGCTTCCTGCGGCAGGTAGCCAATCCCGGCACGGGCGCGGCCGTGCATGGGTTGGTGGCTGACGTCATTGTTGTCGATCAGCACGCGGCCCTGATCGGCCTGAACCAGGCCGACGATCATGTAGAAGCAGGTGGTCTTGCCGGCACCGTTGGGGCCGAGCAAGCCGACGATCTGGCCGCTGTCGATCGACAGGCTGACGTCGCGAACCACCTGGCGGCCCTTGTAGCTCTTGGCCAGATGCTGGGCTTTGAGAGTCGCCATTTACTCGGCCTTCTTCTTCGGCTGGATCACCATGTCGATGCGCGGACGCTTGGTCGTGGCAGCGCCACCGGCATTGCCTGCGGTTGCGACCTGCGACTTGGTGTTGTAGACGATCTTCTCGCCTTCGGTGGTGTTGCTTTCATTCTCGACCTTGGCGCGGTCGGTCAGAATCACCGTGTCTTTTTGCGCCTGGTATTGAATGGTCACGGCCCAGCCTTTCATCTTGTCGGGCTTGGCGGCATCCTGCTGTTGCTCGAAGTAGGCCAGGTTGCCCACCGAAGTCACCACGTCGATGTCGCCATTGGCGGCACGGGTCATGGTCACGGTGTTGCCTTTGATCATCATCGAGCCTTGGGTGATGATCACGTCGCCGCGGTAGGTAGCTACGCCTTGTTTGTCATCCAGGTGAGCGTCGTCGGCCTGGATACGAATTGGCTGGTCACGATCGTTCGGCAGGGCCAAGGCGCTCGCGCTTCCCAGTGCTGCGCTCAGGCTGAGCAAAAAAGGGAGGGTTTTAACGAGCCTCATACTGTCCTCTTACGTTGGACAGCAGGTCCATCCTGCCGTCTTTCAAATACGCTTTCATGCCAACGCCGGTGGTGGTGCCGCCGGCGCCGTCGATTCTAACGGCTTGCTCGGTCTGCGCATATTGCTTCTGCGGGAACACCGTCATGCGCGTGCTGGTAATGATGGTTTCGCGTTGTTTTTCGTCGGTGCGAGCAACCCGTACCTTGTCGATCAGCTCGACCTCGGTGCCATCCGGGTTGACCTCGGCACGCACGCTCTGGACATGCCAGGGATACGCGGTGCCGCGATACATGTGCAGGTCTGGCGTGGTCAGCAGTGTGACTTCGCTGGCCTTGAGGTGCTCGACCTTGTCGGCGGTCATTTCATATTGCATCTTGCCGTCAGGCAAGAACTGCACGCTGTGGGCATTGATCGCATAGTAGTCGATGGCGCTTTCGTCGACCTGGGTCTGTGGCTTGTCGAGGAAACTCTCGGGGCTGACGTTCCAGTAGCCGACCGCTACCAGCAGGGCAGCGATCAGCCCCAGCAGCGCGATGTTTTTAGCTTTTTTGCTGAACATGTGCGGCCTTACAGGTAGTTGGCGTTGGCAGCGTCCAGGGTACCCTGGGCCTGCATGATCAGTTCACAGAACTCTCGGGCAGCACCTTCGCCGCCGCGGGCCTGGGTTACCCCGTGGGCGTTCTGGCGGACGAACACGGCAGCGTTGGCTACGGCCATGCCCAGGCCGACCCGGCGAATCACTGGCAGGTCGGGCAGGTCGTCGCCCAGGTAGGCGACCTGCTCATAGCTTAGGCCCAGTTCAGCGAGCAGGCCGTCCAGAACCACCAGTTTATCCTCGCGGCCCTGAAACAGGTGCGGGATGCCGAGGTTCTTCGCCCGACGCTCGACCACCGGGGTCTTGCGCCCGCTGATGATTGCCGTGGTCACACCCGAGGCCATGAGCATCTTGATGCCCTGGCCGTCGAGGGTGTTGAAGGTCTTGAATTCGCTGCCGTCTTCAAGGAAGTACAGGCGGCCGTCGGTGAGCACACCGTCGACGTCGAAAACGGCCAGCTTGATGGCTTTGCCGCGTTGCAGGATGTCTTCGCTCATGGCATCTCCGTTCATCACATGACTCCGGCGCGGAGCAGGTCGTGCATGTTCAGCGCGCCGGTCGGGCGATCGTGCTGATCGACCACGACGAGGGCGCCGATCTTGTGGTCTTCCATGATCTTCAAGGCTTCAGCGGCGAGCATCTCGGCGCGGGCAGTCTTGCCGTGCACGGTCATCACCTCATCGATCAGGGTGGTGTGTACATCGATATTGCGGTCCAGGCTGCGGCGCAGGTCGCCGTCAGTGAACACGCCAGCCAGGGTACCGTCGTTTTCCAGCACGACGGTCATGCCCAAACCTTTACGGGACATTTCCAGCAGCGCTTCCTTGAGCAGGGTGCCACGTCGCACCTGCGGCAGCTCGTCGCCCGAGTGCATGACGTTTTCGACCTTGAGCAGCAAACGTCGGCCAAGGGCGCCGCCGGGGTGCGAGAAGGCGAAATCCTCGGCCGAGAAGCCGCGGGCCTCAAGCAGGGCGATCGCGAGGGCGTCGCCGAGCACCAGCGCTGCGGTGGTCGAGGAAGTTGGTGCCAGGTTCAGCGGGCAGGCTTCCTGCGCCACGCGCGCATCGAGGTTGGCCTCGGCCGCTTGCGCCAGCTGTGAATCGGGGTTGCCGGTGAGGCTGATCAGCTGAATGCCAAGGCGCTTGATCAATGGCAGCAGGGTAACGATCTCGGCAGTGCTGCCGGAGTTGGACAGCGCCAGGATCACGTCATCACGGGTGATCATGCCCATGTCACCGTGGCTGGCTTCGGCCGGATGGACGAAAAATGACGGCGTACCGGTACTGGCCAGGGTCGCCGCGATCTTGTTGCCGATATGCCCGGACTTGCCCATGCCAACCACGACCACACGGCCTTTGCTGGCCAGAATCAGTTCGCAGGCCTTGACGAAATTGTCGTCGATACGCGGCAACAGGCCCTCAACAGCCTCGAGTTCCAGGCGCAAAGTGCGCTGGGCAGATTGGATCAGCTCGCTGGATTGGCTCATGTCGAAAAGCAATGCCTGATGAAAAGGCGCCGATTATAGCCGCAATGTGCGAAAGGCTCATCACTGGATTGTCATAAGCCTGCCGCGGCCGCCTGTCATTCGCCTGAATGACGCTGCGATAGCCTTGGGGCGGGCTCGCCTGCGGTGCTATAGTTCGCCGCTGATTCGGCCCGGGTGGGGCGTGTGTGCCTTCACGATGAGGGCAGGCGTCCATTGGACGAGGCTGTATTGCAAGGAGTCTAGATGAGTGTGGATAGCGCCTACGCGGTCGAGTTGAAGGGGGTTACCTTCAAGCGCGGTTCGCGCAGCATTTTCAGTAATGTCGACATCCGCATTCCACGCGGAAAGGTCACTGGCATCATGGGGCCATCGGGGTGCGGCAAGACCACCCTGTTGCGCCTGATGGGCGCCCAGCTGCGCCCCGCCAGCGGCGAAGTGTGGGTGGCCGGGCAGAATTTGCCGACGCTGTCGCGCAGTGATCTGTTCGATGCACGCAAGCAGATGGGCGTGCTGTTTCAGAGCGGTGCATTGTTCACCGACCTCGACGTGTTCGAGAACGTTGCCTTCCCGCTGCGGGTGCACACCGAGCTGTCGGAAGAGATGATCCGCGACATCGTCCTGATGAAACTGCAGGCCGTTGGCCTGCGCGGCGCCATCGACCTGATGCCCGACGAACTCTCCGGCGGCATGAAGCGGCGGGTGGCGTTGGCGCGGGCAATTGCCCTCGACCCGCAGATTCTCATGTACGACGAGCCATTCGTCGGCCAGGATCCTATCGCGATGGGTGTTCTGGTGCGTTTGATCCGTCTGCTCAACGATGCCCTTGGCATTACCAGTATCGTCGTGTCGCACGACCTGGCGGAAACCGCGAGCATCGCCGACTACATCTACGTAGTGGGTGATGGCCAGGTGCTGGGTCAGGGCACTCCGGACGAGCTGATGGGCTCGGACAATCCGCGCATCCGCCAATTCATGAAGGGCGATCCGGACGGACCGGTACCTTTCCATTTTCCTGCGCCTGACTACCGCGCCGATCTGCTGGGGACGCGTTGATGCGCCGAAGATCCTTACTTGAACGCGTACGCCTGCTCGGTCGCTCGGCCATCGATGTAGTGGCAGTACTGGGTCGTTCGTGCCTGTTCCTGGGCCATGCCCTGGTCGGCCGGGGCGGGCTTGGCGGTGGCTTCCAGCTGCTGGTCAAGCAGCTTTATTCAGTCGGCGTGCTGTCGCTGGCGATCATTGTCGTCTCCGGCATGTTCATCGGCATGGTGCTGGCCCTGCAGGGCTACAGCATCCTCACCAAATACGGCTCCGAGCAAGCGGTCGGGCAGATGGTTGCTCTGACGCTGTTGCGCGAACTCGGCCCGGTCGTCACTGCGCTGCTGTTTGCCGGTCGCGCCGGCTCTGCGCTGACTGCCGAAATCGGCAACATGAAGTCGACCGAGCAGTTGTCGAGCCTGGAAATGATCGGCGTCGACCCACTCAAGTACATCGTTGCACCGCGGCTGTGGGCCGGCTTCATTTCGCTGCCGCTGCTGGCGCTGATGTTCAGCGTGGTGGGGATCTGGGGTGGCTCGTGGGTGGCAGTCGACTGGCTGGGTGTCTACGAAGGCTCGTTCTGGGCCAACATGCAGAACAGTGTTTCATTCACCGATGACGTGCTCAACGGCCTGGTCAAAAGCCTGGTGTTTGCCTTCGTCGTGACCTGGATTGCCGTTTTCCAGGGGTATGACTGTGAGCCCACTTCAGAGGGGATCAGCCGTGCCACCACCAAGACCGTGGTCTATGCCTCGTTGGCAGTGCTGGGTCTGGACTTTATTCTGACCGCCTTGATGTTTGGAGATTTCTGATGCAAAACCGCACCCTGGAAATCGGTGTCGGCCTGTTCCTCCTGGCCGGGATCCTGGCGTTGCTGCTGCTGGCCCTGCGTGTCAGCGGGCTGTCGGCCAGCCCGACCAGCGATACCTATAAAGTTTACGCGTACTTCGACAATATCGCCGGTTTGACGGTCAGAGCTAAAGTGACCATGGCCGGTGTGACCATCGGCAAGGTCACGGCCATCGATCTGGATCGCGATTCCTACACCGGTCGGGTCACGCTGCAGCTGGACAAGAACGTCGATAATCTGCCGGTCGACTCCACTGCATCGATCCTGACCGCCGGGTTGCTCGGCGAGAAGTACATCGGTATCAGCGTGGGTGGTGAGGATCAGGTGCTCAAAGATGACAGCACCATCCATGACACCCAGTCTGCCCTGGTACTGGAAGATCTGATTGGCAAGTTCCTGCTCAATACCGTTGGCAAAGAACCGAAAGAAGCCAACCCAGCTAATTAAGGAGTTTCCATGATCTCGATCCTGCGACGCGGTTTGCTGGTCCTGCTGGCGGCTTTCCCCCTGCTGACCACCGCTGCACCTGGGCAAACCGCCCGAGAAGTGATTCAGACCACCACCGATCAGTTGCTCAGCGACCTCAAGGCCAACAAGCAGCAATACAAGGCTGACCCGCAGGCGTTCTACGATGCTCTCAACAGCAACCTCGGCCCGGTGGTCGACGCTGATGGCATCTCCAAGAGCATCATGACCGTCAAGTATTCGCGCAAGGCTACGCCTGCGCAGATGCAGCGCTTCCAGGAGAACTTCAAGCGCAGCTTGATGCAGTTCTATGGCAATGCCTTGCTCGAGTACAACAACCAGGGCATCACCCTCGACCCTGCCAAGGGCGATGAAGGTGATCGCACCAGCGTGGGCATGAAGGTCACCGGTACCAATGGTTCGATTTACCCGGTGCAATACACCATGGTCAAACTGGATGGCGAGTGGAAGGTGCGTAACGTCATCGTCAACGGCATCAACATCGGCAAGCTGTTCCGTGACCAGTTCGCCGACGCCATGTCGCGCAATGGCAATGACCTGGACAAGACCATCGACGGCTGGGCAGGTGAAGTGGCCAAGGCCAAGCAAACCGCCGACAGTTCGCCGGAGAAGGCAGTCAAATGAGTGAAACCAGCGTAAGCATGGCCGAGCCGGGCGTGCTGCGTCTGGCTGGCGTGCTGGACTTTCGCACGGGCCCCGCCCTACGCAAGCAGGGCAAGGCACTGATTGCCGCCTGTGGTGAGCAGCAGGTAATGCTGGACTGCTCGGCGGTAGTCAAGTCGAGCAGTGTCGGCTTGTCGTTACTGCTGGCATTCATGCGTGATGCGCAGGCCGCAGGCAAGTCCTGGGCACTGCGTGGCATGCCTGATGACATGCGTGAAATCGCCGAGGTCTATGACCTCGACGAAGTGTTGGCGGGCTGATTGCCCGGCAAGGTGAAAAGGCCCCTCGGTCAGCGTGCCCATTGATGGGCTTCGCAGGCGAGGGGCTTTTTTGTATGATGGCCGACCCGCGCGCACAGGGCGCCGATTGAGGTTGAGCATGCAGGCCGTAGAAGTTAAGAGCTTCCTTGAAGCGAAATTGCCCGGAACCCGGGTCGAAGTTGAAGGCGAAGGCTGCAACTTCCAGTTGAACGTGATCAGCGACGAGCTGGCGGGGCAGAGCCCGGTAAAGCGTCAACAGGCGATCTATGCTCACCTGAATCCGTGGATTGCCGATGGCAGTATCCACGCGGTAACCATGAAATTTTTCAGCAGCGCAGCCTGGGCTGAGCGCACCTGAGCCAACTTGGCGGCGAGATCCTAATGGACAAACTGATTATTACTGGCGGCCCTCGTCTCGATGGCGAGATCCGCATTTCCGGGGCAAAGAACGCTGCCCTGCCGATCCTTGCAGCAACGCTGCTGTGCGATGGTCCAGTGACCGTCGGCAACCTGCCGCACCTGCACGACATCACCACCATGATCGAGCTGTTCGGGCGCATGGGCATCGAGCCTGTGATCGACGAGAAGCTGGCAGTCGAAATCGATCCGCGTGCAATCAAGACACTGGTTGCGCCGTACGAGCTGGTCAAGACCATGCGCGCCTCGATTCTGGTACTGGGGCCGATGGTTGCCCGCTTCGGCGAGGCTGAAGTTGCCCTGCCTGGCGGTTGCGCGATCGGTTCGCGTCCGGTTGACCTGCACATCCGCGGCCTGGAGGCCATGGGTGCAAAAATTGAAGTCGAAGGCGGCTACATCAAGGCCAAGGCGCCTGAAGGCGGCCTGCGCGGTGCGCACTTCTTCTTCGACACGGTGAGCGTGACCGGCACCGAAAACATCATGATGGCTGCTGCTCTGGCCCGCGGCCGCAGCGTTCTGCAGAACGCCGCACGCGAACCGGAAGTGGTCGACCTGGCCAACTTCCTGATCGCCATGGGCGCCAACGTCCAAGGCGCGGGCACCGACACCATCACCATCGATGGCGTCGAGCGTCTGCACTCGGCGCACTACCGGGTCATGCCTGACCGTATCGAAACCGGCACCTACCTGGTGGCAGCTGCTGTCACTGGCGGTCGGGTCAAGGTCAAGGACACCGATCCGACCATCCTTGAAGCAGTCCTCGAGAAGCTCAAGGAAGCCGGCGCCGATATCACCACCGGCGAAGACTGGATCGAGCTGAACATGCACGGCAAGCGGCCCAAAGCCGTCAACCTGCGCACCGCTCCGTATCCGGCGTTCCCGACCGACATGCAGGCGCAGTTCATCTCGCTCAACGCCATTGCCGAAGGCACTGGTGCAGTGATCGAGACGATCTTCGAAAACCGCTTCATGCATGTTTACGAAATGCACCGCATGGGCGCGCACATCCAGGTCGAAGGCAACACTGCCATCGTTACCGGGGTCAAGACCCTCAAGGGCGCGCCAGTGATGGCCACCGACCTGCGTGCCTCGGCGAGCCTGGTGTTGTCGGCTCTGGTTGCCGAGGGCGACACCCTGATCGATCGCATCTACCACATCGACCGTGGTTACGAGTGCATCGAAGAGAAGCTGCAAATGCTCGGCGCGAAGATCCGCCGCGTACCGGGCTAACCTGCCCAGGCGCATGGACGCGCCAACGAATTCAATGCAGCCGGGCTTTGCTCCCGGCTGCTGTAGCCGCTTAAGGACCGACGTTTGCCATGTTGACCATCGCGCTATCCAAAGGCCGCATTCTCGACGATACCCTGCCGTTGCTGGCC
Organism: Pseudomonas sp. EZ-C24; assembly: GCF_014525325.1. NCBI lineage: Bacteria > Pseudomonadati > Pseudomonadota > Gammaproteobacteria > Pseudomonadales > Pseudomonadaceae > Pseudomonas > Pseudomonas sp. EZ-C24. The sequence continues at coordinate 124,582 of NZ_JACDIU010000007.1, forward strand.
GAAGCCGGTATCGTGCCCACCGAGAACCCGGATAAGAGCCGCAAGCTGATCATCCCCACGACTCAGGATGACGTGCGCCTGCTGATCGTGCGCGCCACCGACGTGCCGACCTATGTCGAGCATGGGGCGGCCGACCTCGGTGTGGCTGGCAAGGACGTGCTCATGGAGTACGGCGGCCAGGGCCTGTATGAGCCGCTGGACCTGCAGATCGCCTGCTGCAAGCTGATGACCGCCGGTGTTGTCGGCGCACCCGAGCCTAAGGGCCGTCTGCGTGTGGCCACCAAGTTCGTCAATGTTGCCAAGCGTTACTATGCCGAACAGGGCCGTCAGGTCGACATCATCAAGCTGTACGGCTCGATGGAGCTGGCGCCGCTGATCAACCTCGCCGACAAGATCATCGACGTGGTCGACACCGGCAATACCCTGCGTGCCAACGGCCTCGAGCCGCAAGAGCTGATCGCCATGGTCAGCTCGCGTCTGGTAGTGAACAAGGCTTCGATGAAGATGCAGCATGCGCGCATCCAGAGCCTGATCGACACCCTGCGCCAAGCGGTCGAGTCGCGACACCGCGGTTGACTCCTGCGCACGACCTTCGCTGTCGTGCCCGTCTATCCGCGCCATAGCCAATTTTCTCAGGTGCCCGCGCGGATCGACTGGTAGCCTAGGGCGCCTGAGCATTCGCTACTATTCGAGGCCCTCGCCATGACCGTGTCCACTGCAATTGCCCGTCTCAACGCCGCTGATCCGGATTTCGCCCGACATCTGGATCATCTGCTGAGCTGGGAGAGTGTGTCCGATGACGCGGTCAACCAGCGCGTGCTCGACATCATCAAAGCCGTCCGTGAGCGCGGTGATGCCGCCTTGGTCGAGTTCACCCAGCGTTTCGATGGCGTGCAGGCGACCTCCATCAACGATCTGATTCTTGACCGTGCCCGGCTGGAGCTTGCGCTTACGCGGATTACCGCGAGCCAGCGTGAAGCCCTGGAAAAAGCCGCCGAGCGCGTGCGCAGCTACCACCAGCGGCAGAAGCAGGATTCCTGGCAGTACACCGAAGCCGACGGCACCGTGCTTGGCCAGAAGGTCACGCCACTGGACCGCGCTGGCTTGTACGTTCCCGGCGGCAAAGCGTCCTATCCGTCGTCGGTGTTGATGAACGCGATTCCGGCCAAGGTTGCCGGTGTTGGCGAAGTAGTCATGGTGGTGCCGACGCCGCGTGGCGAGCTCAACGAGCTGGTGCTCGCGGCGGCCTGCATCGCTGGGGTTGACCGGGTGTTCACGGTCGGCGGCGCTCAGGCCGTGGCTGCGCTTGCCTACGGTACAGAGAGCGTGCCGCAGGTCGACAAGATCGTCGGCCCGGGCAATATCTATGTGGCCACCGCCAAGCGCCATGTGTTCGGTCAGGTCGGCATCGACATGATCGCCGGCCCGTCGGAAATCCTGGTGGTCTGCGACGGCCAGACTGATCCGGACTGGATCGCCATGGACCTGTTCTCCCAGGCCGAGCACGATGAAGATGCCCAAGCCATTCTGGTCAGCCCGGATGCGGAGTTTCTGGATCGGGTGGCGGCCAGTATCGACAAACTGATGCCGACCCTGGAGCGCGCCGAGATCATCGAAAAGTCGATCAATGGCCGTGGTGCACTGATCCACGTGCGCGACATGCAGCAGGCCATCGAAGTGGCCAACCGGATTGCTCCGGAGCACCTTGAACTGTCGGTTGCCGACCCGCAGGCCTGGCTGCCGCAGATCCGCCACGCCGGTGCGATCTTCATGGGCCGCCACACCAGCGAGGCGCTGGGCGATTACTGCGCAGGCCCCAACCACGTCCTGCCAACCTCCGGCACCGCGCGCTTCTCGTCGCCGTTGGGCGTGTATGACTTCCAGAAGCGCTCGTCGATCATCTTCTGTTCCGAGCAGGGCGCTTCCGAGCTCGGCCACACCGCATCGGTGCTGGCCCGTGGCGAATCGCTGACGGCCCACGCCCGCAGCGCCGAATACCGTATCCGCACCACTGCCGAGGGCAACTGAACATGAGTCGATTCTGGAGCCCATTCGTCAAGGACCTGGTGCCTTACGTACCCGGCGAGCAGCCCAAGCTGACCCGCCTGATCAAGCTCAACACCAATGAAAACCCCTATGGCCCGTCGCCCAAGGCGCTGGAGGCCATGCGTGGGGAGCTGAACGACAACCTGCGGCTGTACCCGGACCCTAACAGTGACCGGCTCAAGCAGGCCGTGGCCGAGTATTACGGTGTGAGCAGCGGCCAGGTGTTTGTCGGCAATGGCTCGGACGAGGTGCTTGCGCACATTTTCCATGGCCTGTTCCAGCACGGCGCGCCGCTGCTGTTCCCTGATGTGAGCTACAGCTTCTATCCGGTGTACTGCGGTCTGTACGGCATTGCGTTCGAGCAGATCGCCCTGGACGAGCAGTTCCAGATCCGCGTCGAAGATTATGCCAAGCCCAACGGCGGCATCATCTTCCCCAACCCGAACGCGCCTACGGGCTGCCTGTTGGCGCTGGAGGCGATCGAGCAGTTGCTGCAGGCCAACCCTGACTCGGTGGTGGTGGTAGACGAAGCCTACATCGACTTCGGCGGCCAGACGGCGATCAGCCTGGTCGACCGTTACGACAACCTGCTGGTCACCCAGACCTTGTCCAAGTCGCGCTCGCTGGCCGGCCTGCGGGTAGGCTTGGCGGTGGGCCACCCGGACCTGATCGATGCGCTGGAGCGGATCAAGAACAGCTTCAACTCCTATCCGCTCGACCGCATGGCGATTGTCGGCGCCGCGGTAGCGTTCGAGGACCGCGAGTACTTCAACGAGACCTGTCGCCAGGTCATCGACAGCCGCGAGGCCTTGGTCGCGCAGCTGCAGGCCAAGGGTTTCGAGGTGCTGCCGTCAGCGGCCAACTTCATCTTTGCCCGCCACCCGCAGCACGACGCTGCCGAGCTTGCGGCGCGCCTGCGCGAGCAAGGGGTGATCGTGCGTCACTTCAAACAAGCGCGAGTTGCCCAGTTCCTGCGCATCACCATCGGTACGCCGCAGATGAACCAGGCGCTGGTCGATGCCCTGGGCTGAGTAAGCCAGGCGGCCCGGCCCTCACTTGCGAGGGCCGGCTTTGCTCATCGGACTTGATGACGATCGCCAACAGCAACAGCGGCACTACCACCAGCCCGATGACGATACCCATGGCTATGTGGTTACGCATTCACGTTCAGCCCTGTAAAAAAGCGCTACAGCCTCCCAAAGTCGCAACGCAGCCGCAACTGGACAAAAATGCCAAGTGGCGGCAGGCCAGCTTTCAGTTACAATCCGATAATTCGTAGGATGATTGGTTGAGTTGGCAGCGACATGGGAAATGAACTGATCAAGCGTTCGCTGGTGGAGCTGGCGGTCGAGCAATTGCGCCGGCGGATCGTCGAGGGCAGTTGGAAAGTAGGTGAGCGCCTGCCGACCGAGCCAGAGCTGGCCGCCGAGCTCGGCATCAGCCGCAATACCGTACGCGAGGCCATGCGCGTGCTTGCTTTCAGCGGCCTGGTCGAAGTCCGCCAGGGTGATGGCAGCTACCTGCGTACCGCGCAGGATCCGCTCCACGCGATACAGGCCATGGCCCGCTGCACGCCCGAACAGGCGCGCGAGACCCGCCACATTCTCGAGGCTGAAGCGATTGGTCTGGCAGCCCTGCGGCGCACCGAGCAGGACCTGCTGGAGCTGCGCGCAGCCCTTGCCGGCAGCGCCGAGCACTATCACGCCGACCTCGATACCTATGTGCACTGCGATCTGCTGTTCCACCAGCGCCTGGTCGATGCCGCGCACAATCCTGCCTTGAGCGAGCTGTACCGATACTTCTCCGGTGTGGTGGCCGCTGCCCTGGAACGCAACATGAGCGCGCTGCCGCGCTGCCAGGCGGTGTTCGATCTGCACGGAGAGATTCTCGATGCGGTTGAACAACGCGATCCGGAACGGGCCAAGCGTCTGTGCCGGGCCCTTATCGAATCCTGACTGCGAGACCATCATGGCTGACCAACTGACCCGCTCTGCGCCTGTGCGTGAGACCGAACTGGATGAACTGCTGATCGATGCCGAGGCCGATGACGAACAGGTGCAACAGCAGCCGCCAGCCATTCACCGGCCCTGGCTGTTGCTGTTGGGGCTGGTGCTGGTTGCGCTGAACCTGCGGCCGGCCCTGTCGAGCATGGCGCCAGTGCTCGGCCAGGTTGCCGAGAGCCTGGGCTTGAGTGCTGCGCAATCGGGCCTGCTGACAACCTTGCCGGTGCTGTGCCTGGGTTTGTTTGCGCCACTGGCGCCGTTGCTGGCACGCCGCTTCGGCAGTGAGCGGGTGGTATTGGGCATTCTCTTCACGTTGGCCCTGGGGATTGTCCTGCGCAGTACGTTCGGCGCGACCGGAGTATTTCTCGGCAGCCTGCTGGCGGGGGCGAGTATCGGCGTCATTGGCGTGCTCTTGCCCGGTATCGTCAAGCGCGACTTTCCCAAGCATGCCGGGACTTTGACCGGTGTCTACACCATGGCCTTGTGCCTGGGTGCAGCGCTGGCCGCTGGCGCCACCGTTCCGCTGAGCCACGCCCTGGGCGACAGCTGGTCGCTCGGCCTGGGCTTCTGGATGCTGCCGGCGCTGCTGGCGATGCTGGTGTGGTTGCCGCAGGCGAAGCAGCGGCATGCCGGGCACAAGGTCGCTTATCGCGTGCGTGGCCTGTGGCGTGACCCGCTGGCGTGGCAAGTGACGCTGTACATGGGCTTGCAGTCGTCGCTGGCGTATATCGTGTTTGGCTGGCTGCCGTCGATTCTGATCGGCCGTGGCCTGAGCCCCACCGAAGCAGGGCTGGTGTTGTCCGGTTCGGTCATCGTGCAGCTGATCAGCGCGCTGAGTGCGCCGTGGCTGGCGACCCGCGGCAAGGATCAGCGGCTGGCGATTGTGCTGGTCATGCTGGTAACACTGGTGGGTTTGTTTGGCTGCTTGTACGCGCCGTTGGGCGGGCTCTGGGGCTGGGCGGTGTTGCTTGGGCTGGGGCAGGGCGGCACTTTCGCCCTGGCGCTGACCCTGATCGTGCTGCGCTCCAAAGATGCCCACGTGGCCGCCAATCTGTCGAGCATGGCTCAAGGCGTCGGTTACACCCTGGCGTCGATGGGACCCTTTGCCGTTGGTGTGGTGCATGATCTGACGGGCGGCTGGGCTGCCTTGGGGTGGATCTTTGCCGTGATCGGTGGCGGTGCCATCCTGTTTGGCCTCAAGGCCGGCCGGGCGCTGCATGTACAGGTGACCTGTGAGCGTATCCAAGGCTGAGCAGGGCCTGGCATTCACCTGGCAAATGAGCGTGGCAATCCTTGGCGTCTGGCTTTATCGTGCCGCTGTTGACCCGGACCATGGATGCCACGCATGAGCGACACCTCACACGCCCTGATTACCCGCTTCTACCAGGCGTTCCAGCGCCTGGATGCCGAGGCCATGATCGCCTGTTACAGCGCGGACATCGTCTTCACTGACCCGGTCTTCGGTACTTTGCGCGGTCAGGAGGCGGGCGCCATGTGGCGCATGCTCACCTCGCGCGCGCAAGACTTCAGCCTGACCTTCGATCAAGTGCGTGCCGAGCCAGGCGGCGCCAGCGCGCATTGGGTGGCAACCTATCTGTTCAGCCAGACCGGGCGTACCGTGATCAACGATATCCGCGCACGGTTCGTGATCGAGGACGGTCTGATCACCGAGCACCATGACAACTTCGACTTGTGGCGCTGGTCGCGCCAGGCATTGGGCATGCCTGGCGTGCTGCTGGGTTGGACGCCGCTGCTGCAGAACAAGGTGCGTCAGCAAGCGCGCAAGGGCTTGCAGGCGTTTACCCGAGCCCGTTGAGCTGGTCTAGTCTGCACCAACCGCCTGTTCCTCCGGGGGACTCGGCCTTATCCCACGCTGCGACGATCACCTCGTTCCACGGAAACGACAGCGTTGCGGCGAAGATTTTCTTGGACATGATGAAGCCCTGTTGATGTGGGGCTCATCAAGCTAATGCCGGGCAGGAGCAAAGTCGTGAGTGAACAAGTTCCGCCTCCGGCGGAAAAACCCTGGTACGTATACCTGGTGCGCGCGCTGAATGGCTCGCTGTACTGCGGTATCAGTGATGATCCGCAGCGCCGCTTCAAGGTGCACCAGCAGGGGCGTGGTGCGCGCTATTTCAAGACCAGCCCGGCGCAGGCGCTGGTCTATGTCGAAGCCTGGCCAGACCGCTCCGAGGCTTTGCGTCAGGAGCGGCTGGTGAAGAAGCTGCGCAAGTCGGCCAAGGAAGCCTTGGTCGCGTCCTGGTCTGGTTTTACTCAGCCCGACGCTTGAGCTGATCGATCAGCTGGGTTGGCAGGCCCTTGATGATCAAAGTGCCGGCTTCTTCGTCATACTCCACTTTTGACCCGAGCAAGTGCGCCTCGAAGCTGATCGACAAGCCTTCGGCACGGCCGGTGAAACGGCGGAACTGGTTCAGTGTGCGTTTATCCGCCGGGATCTCTGGCGACAGGCCGTAGTCCTTGTTGCGGATGTGATCGTAGAACGCCTTGGGCCGCTCTTCGTCGATCAAGCTGGAGAGCTCTTCAAGGCCGACCGGCTCGCCCATCTTGGTCTGGCTGGTGGCGTAGTCGACAAGGGTCTGGGTCTTCTCGCGCGCGGACTCTTCCGGCAGGTCTTCGCTCTCGACGAAATCACTGAAGGCCTTGAGCAGCGTGCGCGTTTCGCCGGGACCGTCGACGCCTTCCTGGCAGCCGATGAAGTCGCGGAAATACTCCGAGACCTTCTTGCCGTTCTTGCCCTTGATGAACGAGATGTACTGTTTGGAATTGAGGTTGTTCTTCCACTCCGACAGGTTGATCCGTGCGGCCAGGTGCAACTGCCCCAGGTCCAGGTGGCGCGAGGGCGTTACGTCGAGCTGGGCGTTCACGGCCACGCCGTCACTGTGGTGCAGCAGGGCAATCGCCAGGTACTCGGTCATGCCTTGCTGGTAATGGGCGAACAGTACGTGGCCGCCGGTGGAGAGGTTGGACTCTTCCATCAGCTTTTGCAGGTGCTCGACGGCGGTGCGACTGAAGGCGGTAAAGCCTTGCTCGTCGTTCAGGTACTGCTTGAGCCAGCCACTGAACGGGTAGGCACCGGACTCACCATGGAAGAAACCCCAGGCCTTGCCCTGCTTGGCGTTGTAGTTGTCGTTGAGGTCGGCCAGGAGGTTTTCGATGGCATCCGATGCAGCCAGCTCGTTATCCCGTGCGTGGAGCACGGCGGGGCTGCCATCGGGCTTCTTGTCGATCAGGTGGACGATGCAATGACGGATAGGCATGGAAAATCTCGGCAGTAGCTGGAGCGCGGTTTGCGAGTACTCGCGGGGCGCTGGGCAAAGTGGCTAAGTTTAACCCAGACCACCAGTGATGCAGTGGCCAGAAGTTGGCGCAAATAGCGGTTGCTGGTTTTTTGCTCAATTTTTGCCGATTTATGTGAAAAGCCCCGAATTAGCTGCATTAAATCGGCCTCGACAGCGGATATTTATCCAGTCCTGTGGTACTTTTCGCGGTCTTGCGCTGCATCAATGGCGCATCGCTGGCAGATCACTTGCGTTATGTCGAACCAAACGCCGATTTGTGTATCTACATACGCAATTGGCGCGGCCCGCCGGAATTACCGGGCTGGCCCGATACCGACGTAGCATGCTGCATAACCTCTGAATTTTTTAGGGAAGGAACACCACCATGGCATTGACCAAAGACCAACTGATTGCCGACATCGCCGAAGCAATCGACGCGCCAAAAACCACCGCTCGTAACGCCCTGGAGCAACTTGGCCAGATCGTTGCCGACCAACTGGAAAACGGCGCCGAAATCACTCTGCCAGGCATCGGCAAGCTGAAAGTCTCGGAGCGTCCTGCCCGTACCGGCCGCAACCCTTCGACTGGCGCTGCCATCGAAATCGCTGCCAAGAAAGTCGTCAAGTTCGTACCTGCCAAAGTGCTGACCGACGCCGTCAACAAGTAATTGTCGACGCTTGGATAAACCGCGCCCGGCTCGCCGGGCGCGGTTTTTTTACGCCTGCGATTTGTCCTGGCGCTGCGCATGCCAGGCTTTGCGCGCAGCTGCGTCGTGGAAGCTCCAGGCAACTACGCGGCTCTGTTTCTGCCCTTGGCCCATTGCCAACGTCTGTACTGCTAGGGCGCCAGCCTTTTTCAGTGCTGCTTCGATCACCGGCAGGTTACTCGCCTTGGACACCAGGCTGGTGAACCACAGCACCTGAGGCGCGCAAGCGACGCTCTCGCTGATCAGCTGGCTGACGAAGCGGATCTCGCCGCCTTCACACCACAGCTCATTGTTTTGCCCGCCGAAGTTCAACACCGGCAGCTTGCGCTTGGGGTCTTGCTTGCCGAGGTTTTTCCATTTGCGCTGGCTGCCACGGGTAGCCTCGTCGCGCGAGCTGTGGAAGGGCGGGTTGCTCAACGTCACATCGAAGCGCTCGTCGGGCTGTAGCAGGCCGCTGAAGATGTGCTTGCTGTTGCTTTGCTGGCGCAGGGCAACGGCCTTGTTGAGGCCATTGGCCTGCACGATGGCCTTGGCCGAAGCAAGCGCCACAGGGTCGATATCGGAGCCGAGGAAGCTCCAGCGGTAGTCGCTGTGGCCGAGCAGGGGATAGATGCAATTGGCGCCAACGCCGATGTCCAGCGCGCGCACCTGAGGGCCGCGGGGGATTTCACCGCCGTTATCGGCAGCCAGCAGATCGGCGAGGACGTGCAGGTAATCGGCGCGGCCAGGGATCGGCGGGCACAGGTAGTCGGCCGGAATATCCCAGTGCTGGATACCGTACTGAGCCTTGAGCAGGGCACGGTTGAACACGCGCACGGCTTCGGGGTTGGCAAAGTCGATGCTGGGGTTGCCGTAGGGGTTGGTGATAGTGAAACGGGCCAGATCGGGGTGGGCCTTGATCAGGGCGGGAAAGTCGTAGCGGCCCTGGTGGCGGTTTCTCGGGTGCAGGGTGGGTTTTTCGGTCATGGTCGGATCCGGTGTTGCAAGCCTTGGGGCTGCTCTGCAGCCCTTTCGCGACACAAGGCCGCTCCTACAGTAACCGCGTCAGTCTAGGTGAACGCGGTCGGTGTAGGAGCGGCCTTGTGTCGCGAAACGAGGGCAAAGCCCTCGCCGCTCAGGTCAGCAATGTCGAGTTACAGCGCTGCAATCCGCGCATGCTGCTCGGTAAAGTTGGCCAGTGCCTGTTCGGCTTCGGCCAGCTTGGCGCGTTCCTTGTCGATCACCGCAGGCGGTGCCTTGTCGACAAAGGCAGCATTCGACAGCTTGCCGCCAACGCGCTGGACTTCGCCCTGCAGACGCTGGATTTCCTTGTTCAGGCGCGCCAGCTCGGCATCCTTGTCGATCAGCCCAGCCATTGGCACCAGCACCTGCAGATCACCCACCAGTGCAGTCGCCGACAGCGGCGCTTCGTCGGCTTCACCGAGCACGGTGAACGACTCGACCTTTGCCAGCTTCTTCAGCAATGGTTCGTTTTCCTGCAGGCGGCGCTGGTCTTCGGCGCCGGCGTTCTTGAGGAACAGCGGCAGCGGTTTGCCCGGGCCGATGTTCATCTCGGCGCGGATGTTGCGCAGGCCGTTCATCAGCTGTTGCAGCCATTCGATATCGCCTTCGGCAACGGTATCGATACGGCTCTCGTTGGCCACCGGCCACGGTTGCAGCATGATCGTCTTGCCGCTGACGCCGGCCAGCGGCGCGATGCGCTGCCAGATCTCTTCGGTGATGAAGGGCATGAACGGATGCGCCAGGCGCAGTGCCACTTCAAGTACCCGCACCAGCGTGCGACGCGTGCCACGGGCGCGCTCGATCGGGGCGTTTTCGTCCCACAGGACCGGCTTGGACAGCTCCAGGTACCAGTCGCAATACTGGTTCCAGATGAACTCGTAGAGCGCCTGGCTGGCCAGGTCGAAGCGGAACTGCTCCAGCTGACGGGTCACTTCGGCTTCGGTGCGCTGCAGCTGCGAGATGATCCAGCGATCAGCCAGCGACAGCTCGTAGGCTTCGCCGTTCTGGCCGCAGTCTTCGCCCTTGTCCAGCACGTAGCGCGCGGCGTTCCAGATCTTGTTGCAGAAGTTGCGATAGCCTTCGACGCGGCCCATGTCGAACTTGATGTCGCGACCGGTCGACGCCAGCGAGCAGAAGGTGAAGCGCAAGGCATCGGTGCCGTAGCTGGCGATGCCTTCCGGGAACTCGGCCTTGGTCTGCTTGGCGATCTTCTCGGCAAGTTTTGGCTGCATCATGCCGCTGGTGCGTTTTTCCAGCAGGGCATCGAGAGTGATACCGTCGACGATGTCCAGCGGGTCAAGCACGTTGCCCTTGGACTTGGACATCTTCTGGCCTTGGCCATCACGCACCAGGCCGTGCACATAGACGGTCTTGAACGGTACCTGCGGGGTGCCGTCCTCGTTCTTCACCAGGTGCATGGTCAGCATGATCATCCGGGCAACCCAGAAGAAGATGATGTCGAAACCGGTGACCAGCACGTCGGTGGAGTGGAATTTCTTCAGGAACTCGGTTTGCTCTGGCCAGCCGAGAGTGGAGAAGGTCCACAGCCCCGAGCTGAACCAGGTATCCAGCACGTCGTCGTCCTGACGCAGTACCACGTCGCTGCCCAGCTGGTGCTTGGCGCGGACTTCGGCTTCGTTGCGGCCAACGTAGACCTGGCCGGCTTCGTCGTACCAGGCCGGGATGCGGTGGCCCCACCACAGCTGACGGCTGATGCACCAGTCCTGGATGTCGCGCATCCACGAGAAGTACATGTTTTCGTACTGCTTGGGCACGAACTGGATACGGCCGTCTTCAACGGCAGCAATCGCAGGCTCGGCCAGCGGCTTGGTCGACACGTACCACTGGTCGGTCAGCCACGGCTCGATGATGGTTCCGGAACGGTCGCCCTTGGGCACCTTCAGGGCGTGGTCATCGACGCTGACCAGCAAGCCCTGGGCATCCAGGTCGGCAACCATCTGCTTGCGCGCGACAAAGCGGTCGAGGCCGGCGTACTGCGCAGGCAGGCTGGTGTCGAGCTGCTCGTTGAGGCTGCCGTCGAGGTTGAACGCCTGGGCGTTGGCTAGCACCAGCGCATTCTTGTCGAAGATGTTCAGCAGCGGCAGGTTGTGACGCTTGCCGACTTCATAGTCGTTGAAGTCGTGGGCCGGGGTGATCTTCACGCAGCCGGTGCCGAACTCGGGATCGCAGTAGTCGTCGGCGATGATCGGGATAAGACGCCCGACCAGCGGCAGTTTGACGAACTTGCCGATCAGCGCCTGATAGCGCTCGTCGTTCGGGTTGACCGCCACCGCCGCGTCACCCAGCAGGGTTTCCGGGCGAGTGGTGGCGACTACCAGGTAGTCCTTGCCATCAGCTGTGGTGGCGCCATCGGCCAGCGGGTAGCGCAGGTTCCACAGGTGGCCCTTCTCGTCGTGGTTTTCCACTTCAAGGTCGGAGATCGCCGTGTGCAGCTTGGTGTCCCAGTTGACCAGGCGCTTGCCGCGGTAGATCAGGCCGTCTTCATGCAGACGCACGAAGGCTTCCTTGACCGCATCGGACAAGCCGTCATCCATGGTGAAGCGCTCGCGGCTCCAGTCGACCGACGAGCCCAGACGGCGGATCTGCCGGCTGATGTTGCCGCCGGACTGTTCCTTCCATTCCCAGACCTTGTCGAGGAACTGTTCGCGGCCCAGATCGTGGCGGCTCTGGCCTTTGGCCTCGAGCTGACGCTCTACCAGCATCTGCGTGGCGATACCGGCGTGGTCGGTGCCCGGCTGCCACAGGGTGTCGCGACCCTGCATGCGGCGGAAGCGGATCAGGGCATCCATGATCGCGTTGTTGAAACCATGGCCCATGTGCAGGCTGCCGGTCACGTTTGGCGGCGGGATCATGATGGTGTAGGACTCGCCTGCACCTTGTGGGGCGAAGTAGTTCTCGGACTCCCAGGTGTTGTACCAGGAAGTTTCAATGGCGTGCGGCTGGTAGGTCTTATCCATGCGCGGCGGGACCCTTAGGCATTAATTCGGGAAAGCCGAGCAGTATAACGGAGCGGCTGGTTGCACGCGACAGGCGCCTGAGTCGATCGCAGCGAGTGCTGCGTGCAGACTTCGCCAGCCGCCGCTACGCGGCACTGCGGGCTGTGCGGTTACTCGGGGCGCTTGAGCAGGCGCTCCATGCGGGCATCGAGGCGGCGCTTGATTTCGGTCTCGATGTGCGGGGTGTAGTCGTTGATGACGTCCTGCATGATCAACTGCGCGGCAGCGCGCAGCTCGGCGTCCAGCCGCAGCAAGGTGTCCTGGCGGCGCGCCTGGGCAGCGTCGTCGTCCTCGGCTTCGATTTCGGCCACGGGCGTCGGCGCATGGTTGCCTTGCGGCTCGTCGAGCACCAGCGGGATTTGCTCGACGGTATCGGTCAGCAGCGGCGGTTGCAGGTTGTCGTCGCCCAGCAGCACCCGAATCGACTCGAGATCATCCAGCAGGTGGGCGGAGGTAGGCAGAGAAGAAGGCTTGTCCATCGTCGTTAAAGTCGCTGTAGGCGGTGATTGTGCAGAGCATAGCCCTGTTCCCGGTAGAAACGGAACCGTTCTCGGGCCGCCTCGCGAATCGCTGGCGCCTCGACGACGATTTCCGCTACACGCTGGAAGTTGCCGACAAAGCCTGGCACTTCGCCGCCAAGGTTGATCAGCAGGTCGGCATGGCTGCCGGCATCGTTGCCCAGGCCCAGCACCACCACGGCGTTGGCATCGACCTCGGCCAGATCGTGCGGCACGAAGGCTTCGCCCTTGAACTGCCACAGGCGTTGGTCGAGCTGAGCGCGCTGGTCGGCATCCTCGCAATGCAGGTACACCCGATGGCCCAGCCGCCAGGCTTTCTCGCACAGCTTGCAGGCAAAATCCAACCGCGCGTCGAGGGCGTCGGTAGGTAGCACATAGAAGTCTACTTGGCTCATGATTCAGTCCGTTGGCGGCAGCCCCTGCGGGCTGCCGCCGTGCCCGGTCAGGCGTTGGCGCGGTCGAGCAGATACTGGGTCAGCATCGGCACCGGGCGGCCAGTGGCGCCCTTGTCCTTGCCGCCGCTGATCCAGGCGGTGCCGGCGATGTCCAGGTGGGCCCAGTTGTAGGCTTTGGCAAAGCGCGACAGGAAGCAGGCAGCGGTGATGGTGCCGGCCTTTGGCCCGCCGATGTTGGCGATGTCGGCGAACGGGCTGTCGAGCTGCTCCTGATACTCATCGAACAATGGCAGCTGCCAGGCGCGGTCGTCGGCGCGCTTGCCGGCGTCCAACAGTTGCCCGAGCAGTTCGTCGTTGTTGCCGAGCATGCCGGTGGTGTGGCTGCCTAGAGCGACAATGCAGGCGCCGGTGAGGGTGGCGATGTCGATCACCGCCTGCGGCTTGAAGCGCTCGGCGTAGGTCAGGGCGTCACACAGCACCAGACGGCCTTCGGCATCGGTGTTGAGGATTTCGACGGTTTGCCCGCTCATGGTGGTGACGATGTCGCCCGGGCGAGTGGCATTGCCGCTCGGCATGTTCTCGGCACAGGCGAGGATGCACACCAGGTTGATCGGCAGCTTCAGTTCAAGCACGGCGCGCAGGGTGCCGAACACGCTGGCGGCGCCGCACATGTCGTACTTCATTTCATCCATGCCAGCGCCAGGCTTGAGGCTGATGCCGCCGGTGTCAAAGGTGATGCCTTTACCGACCAGAACGTAGGGTTTTTCGCTTTTTTTGCCGCCCTGGTACTGCATGACGATCAAGCGTGGCGGCTGCTCGCTGCCCTGGCCGACCGCATAGAAGGCACCCATGCCCAGTTCTTTGATTTTTTTCTCGTCGAACACTTCGACCTTGAGGCCCTTGTGCGTCTTGCCCAGCTCCTTGGCCTGTTCAGCCAGGAACACCGGGTGGCACAGGTTAGGCGGCAGGTTGCCGAGGTCGCGCGTGAAGGCCATGCCGCTGGCAATCGCGGTAGCGTGCTGCACGGCGCGTTCGACTTCGGCCAAGCCAGCCTTGTCGGCCAGCAGGGTAATTTTCTTCAGGGCGCGCGGCTCGGCTTTCTGGCTCTTGAAGCGGTCGAACACGTACTCGCCATCGAGCAGGCTTTCAGCCAGCAGACGGTATTTGCCGTAATGACCTTCGCGGCCAGTGATGGCGATATCGTCCAGCGCCAGTACGGCATCGCTGCCACCGAGGTTTTTCAGCACGCCGGCGACAGCGCTGGCCAGCTTGCGCCAGCTGCGGTCGCCAAGGTCATCCTTGCCGCTGCCGACCAGCAGCACGCGCTCGGCCTTCAAGCCGGCCAGACCGTGCAGAAGCAGGGTCTGGCCTGGCTTCCCGGCCAGGTCGCCGCGCTTGAGCACGGCGCTGATGGCGCCGTTGCTGGCTTCGTCGACAGCCTTGGCGATTTCACCGAGCTTGCGCCCTTCGCCAACGGCCAGTACCAAAGTGGCGGTTTTCACCGATGCAGCAGCTACGCTCTTTACAACCAGTTCCATGTACGGGTCCCCGAATGGTCAGTCAGATAGCGCATGGGCTTTTGTCAGCCCTGGATACGCTCGATGCGAGCCTGGCCGCGTACTCGCGTGCCAGCAGGAAAGCTGCCAGTTTGAGCCTCGCGCAAGCGTGCTGACAACCCCGATGTCTGCGCTGATGCGTAGCCAAGTGACAGGCGAGGGCAATCACAGGATAATGCGCGCACTTTACATGGAGGTTCGCCCCTGGCGAACCGGCATTGGTCTTGGCTGTCTGAAGCCATTGTTTGGCGTCCGCCCCTGACAACCCAGGAGTGTCTGGTTTGATCGTCTTTCGTTATTTGTCCCGCGAGGTCCTGCTGACCTTGAGCGCCGTCAGCGCTGTGCTGCTGGTGATCATCATGAGCGGGCGTTTCATCAAATACCTGGCGCAGGCCGCACAGGGGGTTCTTGACCCGAGCGTGCTGTTCCTGATCATGGGCTTCCGGCTGCCGGGTTTCCTGCAGTTGATCCTGCCATTGGGGCTGTTCCTGGGTATCTTGCTGGCTTATGGCCGGCTGTACCTGGAAAGCGAAATGACCGTGCTGTCTGCCACCGGCATGAGCCAGCAGCGTCTGCTCGCCATGACCTTGGCACCTGCTGCGCTGGTGGCACTGCTGGTGGCCTGGCTGAGCCTGAGCCTGGCCCCGCAGGGCGTCGCGCAGGTGCAGCAGATCATCTCTCAGCAGGATGCGCTGACCGAGTTCGATACCTTGGTGCCTGGGCGTTTCCAGACCTTGCGTGACGGCTCGCGGGTGACCTACACCGAGCAACTGTCGGACGACCGCGTCAACCTCAGTGGCGTGTTCATCTCCGAGAAGCGCTTCAATCAGGACAAGACCAAGGACCGCGCGCCTTCGGTGCTGGTGGCTGAAAAGGGCCACCAGGAAGTACAGGCCGACGGCAACCGCTACCTGGTGCTGGAAAACGGCTATCGCTACGACGGTAACCCCGGCCAGGCCGATTACCGCGCGATCAAGTACGACACCTATGGCGTATTGCTGCCCAAGCCTGAGGTCAGCGAAGAAGTCACCGAGCGTGAAGCCATCCCGACTTCCGAGCTGTTCGGCCAGACGGGCCTGCGTGAGCGCGCCGAGCTGCAATGGCGCTTGTCGCTGCCGCTGCTGGTATTCATCGTGACCCTGATGGCGGTGCCGCTGTCGCGGGTCAACCCACGCCAAGGGCGCTTCCTCAAACTGTTGCCGGCGATTCTTCTCTACATGGCTTACCTGACAATGCTGATTTCCGTACGCGGCGCCCTCGAGAAGGGCAAGCTGCCAATGGCCCTGGGCATGTGGTGGGTGCACGGGTTGTTCCTGCTCATCGGCCTGGGCCTGATGTACTGGGAGCCGATGCGTCTGAAACAGGCTGCACGGCGCGCGGAGGTGACCCGTGGCCAAGCTTGATCGTTATATCGGCATGAGCGTGCTGGTGGCCATTCTGGCGGTCCTCGGCATCATTCTCGGGCTGGCTTCGCTGTTTGCCTTCATCGATGAGATGGGTGACCTGAGCGACACCTACAGCGTGCTCGACGCCAGTTACTTCGTGTTACTGACCGCGCCGCGGCGGCTATACGAGATGCTGCCGATGGCCGCCTTGATCGGCTGCCTGATCGGTCTTGGCAGCCTCGCCAGCAGCAGCGAGCTGACCATCATGCGTGCGGCGGGCGTGTCCATCGGCCGCATAGTCTGGGCAGTGATGAAACCGATGCTGGTACTGATGCTGGTTGGTCTGTTGATCGGCGAATACATCGCGCCGGTGACGGAGAACAAGGGGCAGGCCGAGCGGTCGCTTGCTCAGGGTGGCGGTGAGGCGCAGAGCTCCAAGCGCGGTATGTGGCACCGGCAGGGTGATGAGTATGTGCACATCAACTCGGTGCAGCCCAATGGCTTGTTGTTGGGTGTGACCCGTTATCGCTTTGATGCCGAGCGCAAGATCATCACCTCGAGCTTTGCTCGTCGTGCTACCTACAGCACTGATCATTGGCAGCTGAATGACGTCACTACTACGCACTTCCGCGGGGATCACACTGAGGTGATCAAGGCGCCGGAAGAGCGTTGGGATGTGTCGGTTACGCCTGAGCTGCTCAATACCGTGGTGTTGGCGCCTGAGTCGCTGTCGATCACCGGGTTGTGGGATTACATCCATTACCTGGCTGATCAGGGGCTGAACAATGCGCGTTACTGGTTGGCGTTCTGGGGCAAGGTGTTGCAACCGGTGGTGACGGCGGCGCTGGTGTTGATGGCGATCTCGTTTATCTTTGGGCCGTTGCGGTCGGTGACCTTGGGGCAACGGGTGTTTACCGGTGTGCTGGTTGGGTTTACCTTCAAGATTGCTCAGGATTTGCTGGGGCCTTCTAGTCAGGTGTTTGGCTTCCCGCCGTTGTTGGCGGTGCTGTTGCCGGCTGGTATTTGTGCGTTGGCTGGGGTTTGGTTACTGCGTCGGGCTGGGTGATCTGGCTGGGATGTGGGAATGTGAGCTTATCCGGTTTTTTTTGGTGGCTGATCGGGCCCCTTTCGCCTTTACGGCGAGTTACTTTTTTGGCAAACGCCCCAAAAACGTAACCAAAAAAGGGCTTGGCTCCACATCCGGCCCCTTCGCTGCGCTGCGGGGTTCCCTCGCTCCGGTCTTGCTCCCGGGAGGACCGCGCTGTACGGCCCATCCTGGGCCGCAGCGCTTGCCGGCCATCCATGGCCGGCACCTCCCTCCGCAAGACCTGCGCTCGGCCTCCTGAGTCGCCGGTGGATCAAGATCAAAAGCAGATCAAGATCAAGGGCACGCCTCGCTACGCTGGCGCAGAGCGTGAGTGGCGTGGCTGCTATGTTTTCAACGGCCCAGAATCACTTCTTTTGCTTTGGCACCCTCACAAGTTCCGTCTGCGAATAGATGTCATGCCAGCCGCGTTTGCGTTTGTCGAACAATGCCCAGACAAAGCCCAGACCCAGGCACAGCCACGACGCAATCGACACGACAAAACGCAACAGCGCCTGCCACAGGCTGATGGCGCTGCCGTCGGGGTTCTGTACGCGTACGCCCCATACTTGCATGCCCAGGGTCTGGCCGCCGTGGGTCCAGAATTTGGCGAAGAAACCGAACAGCGCGAACAGCAGCACCGTCGACAGCAGCGGGTCGCCATCCAGCGCGCCGGCGTCGGTGAGGGTGCGCATGCGGTCCTGGCCAATGATCGACATCTGGATCAGCTTGTACGCCCCGGCGGTGACGATCAGCAGTGCCGTGCACAGCAGGAAGTCGTAGAACATCGCCGCCAGTCGGCGCCCGAGGCCGGCGGGTGGGAACTCGCCTTGGGGGTGCAGGGTGTGCTTGGGCATGCAGGCAACTCGTCAGGCCAAAAGCGCATTCTATGAAATTGCAGGCGTAAAAAAGCCCCCGCAGGTCAATGCGGGGGCTTTTTTATATCAGTTGTCAGGCGATTACTTGCACTTCATCAGCTTGCAGGCCTTTTTGCCCCTGAGTTGCCACGAAGCTGACCTTCTGGCCTTCTTTCAAGGTCTTGAAGCCGTCGCCCTGGATTGCGCGAAAGTGCACGAACAAGTCCGCGCCGCTTTCCGGGGTGATGAAGCCGTAGCCTTTTTCATCGTTGAACCATTTGACGGTACCGTTCTGACGCTGAGCCATTGTCTTGTTTCCCATGAATCTTCTAGAGGGTGATAACCGCGCACTGCTGTTGCAGGCAGTCGGCAAAATTACGCTGTAGTGCAGGAAACCAAGCGTCGTCGAACGGGTTGTAGCGGACCGCGGCTACTGGCCCAAGTCACGATCAATTGCGACCCATGCAAACACAGTGGGCTGAATGTACGCCAACTTTTGCGACCATGACAAGCCCTCGCATAGCACCCACCAAGAGGATCTCGGGCGCACTGTTCAATAGTGCTCCAGATACCATGGCGCCTGGGCTGGCGCCATTTTCAAAAGGTTATCGAACAGGTTCGAAATCGAATAAGCAGGCCGGCTTAGCCGCGGTAGTAACGTGGCGCAACGAAAGGCATCTTGCTGACTTTCAACGGCACGTTCTTACCCCGTACTACCGCACTCAGGGGTGTGTCCATTGCGGTGTGGGCGAGATCCACGTAGCCCATCGCAAGCGGTGCTCCCAGGGTCGGACCGAAGCCGCCGCTGCAGACCTTGCCGACTACGTTGCCTGAGGCATCGACAATCTCGGCGCCCTCACGCACCGGCGTCCGTTCCTGCGGCAGCAAACCGACCCGTTTACGCGCCACGCCCTGGTGCTGCTGGGCGAAGATCTGCTCGGCACCAGGGAAGCCACCGGCACGTTCGCCGTCCGCGCGGCGTACCTTGGATATGGCCCAGAGCAGGCTGGCCTCGATCGGTGTGGTCGCGCTGTCCATGTCATGCCCATACAGGCACAGGCCGGCTTCCAGGCGCAGCGAGTCCCGCGCGCCAAGGCCGATGGCCTGCACTTCAGGCTCTTGCAGCAGGCGCCGGGCCAGCAGCTCTGCACCTTCGGCCGGTACCGAAATCTCGTAACCATCTTCGCCGGTGTAACCCGAGCGGCTGACGTAGCAGTCCAGACCGAGCAACTTGACTGCACGGAACTGCATGAAGGTCATGCTCGCCACCTCTGGCGCCAGGCGCGCCAGCACCGTTGCTGCGGCCGGGCCTTGCAGGGCTAGTAGCGCACGCTCGGTAAACAGCGGCTGGATCTCGCACTGGCCTTCGAGGTGTTGGCGCAGGTGCGCCAGGTCCTGCTCTTTGCAGGCAGCATTGACCACCAGCAGCAACTCATCGTTGCCCAGGTTGGCCACCATCAAGTCATCCAGAATGCCGCCAGCGTCGTTGGTGAACATCGCATAACGCTGCATGCCGACTGGTAGGTCGATGATGTCGACCGGTACCAGGGTTTCCAGCGCCTGCGCCGCAGCGCTGCCGCTGAGGCGGATCTGGCCCATGTGCGAGACGTCGAACAAACCGGCCTGGGCGCGGGTGTGCTGGTGTTCCTTGAGCACGCCGAGCGGGTACTGCACCGGCATGTCATAACCGGCGAACGGCACCATGCGCGCGCCCAGTTCCAGGTGCAGCGCGTGCAGCGGGGTCTTGTGCAGCTGTACTTCGGACATCGGTGACTCCTTGAGAGTGGTTCAGATCAACATTCGATGATGTTGACGGCCAGACCGCCGCGGGCGGTCTCCTTGTATTTGCTTTTCATGTCGGCGCCGGTCTGGCGCATGGTGCGGATCACCTTGTCGAGCGAGACGAAGTGCTGGCCATCGCCGCGCAAGGCCATGCGCACAGCATTGATCGCCTTGACCGAGCCCATCGCGTTGCGCTCGATGCACGGCACCTGGACCAGCCCGCCAATCGGGTCGCAGGTCAGCCCGAGGTTGTGCTCCATGCCGACTTCGGCGGCGTTCTCGACTTGCTGGGCAGTGCCGCCCATGACCTCGCACAGCGCCCCGGCAGCCATCGAACAGGCTACGCCGACCTCGCCCTGACAGCCGACTTCGGCGCCGGAGATCGACGCGTTTTCCTTGTACAGAATGCCGATCGCTGCGGCGGTCAGCAGGAACCGCACCACGCCGTCCTCGTTGGCACCGGGCACAAAGCGCATGTAGTAGTGCAGCACGGCCGGGATGATCCCGGCGGCACCGTTGGTGGGCGCTGTGACCACGCGCCCGCCGTTGGCGTTTTCTTCGTTGACCGCCAGTGCATACAGGTTGACCCAGTCGAGCACTGACAAGGCATCGCGCAGGCTGGCTTCCGGGTGCTGGCTGAGCTGACGGTATAGCGCCGCCGCACGGCGTTTGACCTTGAGTCCTCCAGGCAGGATGCCTTCGTGCTGGCAGCCGGCAGTGACGCAGTCCTGCATGACCTGCCAGATCCGCAGCAGGCCGTCCCGGGTTTCCTGTTCCGGTCGCCAGGCCGCTTCGTTGGCCAGCATCACCTGGCTGAACGAAAGCTGCTGCGCGCTGCAATGGGCGAGCAACTGTTTGCCGGTGGTGAACGGGTAGGCCAGGACGGTGCGGTCTTCGACGATGCGGTCGTGCCCGGCCGCTTCTTCATCGACCACGAAGCCGCCGCCAACCGAGTAATACTCGCGGCTGCGCAACTGCAAACCGGCCTCGTCGAAGGCGCGAAAGATCATGCCGTTGGGGTGATAGTCGAGCGGCTTGCGGATCATCGCCAGGTGCTGCTTTTCGTTGAAGGCGATTTCGTGCTCACCGAGCAGGCACAGCCGGCCACTGCTGCGAATAGCCTGCAGACGCGGGGCGATGCTGTCGGTATCGACGCTGTCGGGCTGGGCGCCTTCAAGGCCGAGCAGCACCGCCTTGTCGCTGCCGTGGCCCTTGCCGGTGGCACCGAGCGAGCCATACAGCTCGGCCTTGACGCTGGCCGTCTGGCTCAGCAGGCCGTCGCGGCGCAGGCCTTCGGCGAAGCGCGCGGCCGCGCGCATCGGCCCAACCGTGTGTGAGCTGGAGGGGCCGATGCCAATTTTGAACAGGTCGAACACGCTCAGGGACATGGATTGCTCCTCGGAACAGGCCTGGCTGTCGGGTGCGCCCGCCTCCAGTGGAGGCGGGCGAGGCGGCTATCAGACGTCCTGATAGCTCTCGATCGACGGGCAGGCGCAGATCAGGTTGCGATCACCAAACACGTTGTCGACCCGACCCACTGGTGGCCAGTACTTGGCTTCTACCAGGCTTGGCAGCGGGTACACCGCCTGCTCGCGGCTGTAGCCGTGGGCCCATTCACCGACCAGCTCGGCGGCGGTGTGAGGGGCGTTCTTCAGCGGGTTGTCATCCTTGTCCAGGTAGCCGTTTTCGACGGCGCGGATCTCTTCGCGAATCTTGATCATGGCATCGCAGAAGCGGTCCAGTTCTTCCCGCGATTCACTTTCGGTCGGCTCGATCATCAACGTGCCGGCCACCGGGAACGACATGGTCGGGGCGTGGAAGCCGTAGTCGATCAGGCGCTTGGCCACGTCATCGACGCTGATGCCGCTGCTGTCCTTGAGCGGGCGCAGGTCAAGAATGCACTCGTGCGCCACCAGACCATTGCTGCCGGTGTACAACACAGGATAGTGCTCTTCCAGGCGGCGGGCGATGTAGTTGGCGTTGAGGATGGCCATTTGCGAGGCGCGGGTCAGGCCAGCGCCACCCATCATGCGGATGTACATCCAGGTGATCGGCAGGATGCTGGCGCTGCCGAACGGCGCGGCGCAGACCGCGCCGGCGGTGTTTTCCAGCGCGGCGTGGCCGGGCAGGAATGGCGCCAGGTGTGACTTGACGCCAATCGGGCCGACGCCCGGGCCGCCACCGCCGTGGGGGATGCAGAAGGTCTTGTGCAGGTTCAGGTGCGAGACGTCGCCACCGAATTTGCCCGGCGCGCACAGGCCGACCATGGCGTTCATGTTGGCGCCGTCGATGTACACCTGGCCGCCGTTGTCATGGATGATCGCGCAGATTTCGCCGATGGCTTCCTCGAACACGCCATGGGTGGACGGGTAGGTGATCATGATCGCTGCCAGCTGCTCGCGGTGCTCGACGGCCTTGGCGCGCAGGTCGGCGATGTCGACGTTGCCGCGTGCATCGCAGGCGGTCACTACCACCCGCATACCCGCCATGTGCGCGGTAGCCGGGTTGGTGCCGTGTGCCGACGACGGGATCAGGCAGATATTGCGGTGCGCGTCACCACGGCTGCGGTGGTAGGCACGGATCGCCAGCAAGCCGGCGTACTCGCCCTGGGAGCCGGCGTTGGGTTGCAGCGACACCGCGTCATAGCCGGTGGCAGCACAGAGCATCGCCTCCAGCTCGTTGGTCATCTGCAGGTAGCCCTGACTTTGCTCGGCGGGGGCGAACGGGTGCAGGTTGCCGAATTCGGCCCAGGTTACCGGGATCATTTCGCTGGCGGCGTTGAGCTTCATGGTGCAGGAGCCCAGCGGGATCATGCTGCGGTCCAGCGCCAGGTCCTTGTCGGCCAGCTTGCGCAGGTAGCGCATCAGCTCGGTTTCGCTGTGGTAGCGGTTGAACACCGGGTGTTCGAGGATCGCCGACTGCCGACGCAGCGCTGCTGGCAGGCGAGACTCATCGGCCGCAGCCAGGGCGGCGAAGTCAGGCAGCGACTGCTCGCCGGCAAATAGCTGCCAGAGCGCTTCGACGTCAGCCTGGGTGCTGGTTTCATCAAGCGACAGGCCCAGTTGCTCGGCGTCGATCTGGCGCAGGTTGATGCGCTGCTCGCGGGCCTTTTGGTGCAGGGCGGCGGTGGTTGCGCCGGTGGCCAGGGTCAGCGTGTCGAAATACGCCTGGGTCTGCAGGGTGACGCCCAGTTGCTGCAGGCCAGCGGCGAGAATTGCGGTGAGCGCGTGAGTACGCTCGGCGATGCGCTTGAGGCCGGCCGGGCCGTGGTAAACGGCATACATGCCGGCGATGTTGGCCAGCAGGACCTGCGCGGTGCAGATGTTGCTGGTGGCCTTCTCGCGGCGGATATGTTGCTCGCGGGTCTGCATGGCCAGGCGCAGGGCGGTCTTGCCGAAGCGGTCGATCGACACGCCGACCAGGCGGCCTGGCATATCGCGTTTGAATGCATCGCGGGTGGCGAAGTAGGCCGCATGCGGGCCGCCGAAGCCCAGGGGCACGCCGAAGCGCTGCGCGCTGCCGATGGCCACGTCGGCTTCGAATTCACCGGGTGGGGTCAGCAAGGTCAGCGCCAGCAGGTCAGCGGCCACCGCGACCAGGGCGTTGCCGGCGTGCAGGCGCTGGACCAGTTCGCGGTAGTCGAACACATCGCCATTGCTGGCCGGGTATTGCAGCAGCGCGCCGAAGAAGCGGCTGGTGTCATCCAGTGTGCGCTCGTCACCGATCACCACTTCGATGCCCAACGGCTCGGCACGGGTGCGCAGCACGTCGAGGGTCTGCGGGTGGCAATGCTGCGAAGCGAAGAAGCTGTGGCTGGCCTTGTTTTTCGACAGACGCTTGCAGAAGGTCATGGCTTCGGCGGCGGCGGTGGCTTCGTCGAGCAGCGAGGCGTTGGCGATCGGCAGTCCGGTCAGGTCACTGATCATGGTCTGGAAGTTCAGCAGGGCTTCCAGGCGGCCTTGGGAGATCTCTGGCTGGTAAGGCGTGTAGGCGGTGTACCAGGCCGGGTTTTCCAGCAGGTTGCGCAGGATCGGGGCAGGCGTGTGGGTGTTGTAGTAGCCCTGGCCGATCAGGCTTTTGAACAGCTGGTTCTTGCCAGCGATGGCTTTCAGCGCGGCAAGCGCCTCGGCTTCACTCTGGCCGTCGCTGCTGCCGAGCACACTGGTGCCCTTGATGCTGTCGGGGATCACCGCGGCGCTCATGGCGTCGAGGCTGTCAAAACCCAACTTGGCGAGCATGCTCTGCTCGTCAGCGGTGCGCGGGCCGATATGGCGGGCGATGAATTCGTTGGCAGTGCCGAGGTTACTGGTCATGGTCGGTCCTCAAGCGTCAGCGTTGGCTTTGATCAGGCGGTCGTAGGCATCCTGGTCAAGCAGTTTAGCCACGGCGTCGGCATCGGCCGGCTGGAAGCGGAAAAACCAGCCTGCGCCCAACGGGTCTTCGTTGACCAGTTCAGGGTTGTCAGCCAGTTGCTGATTGACCTCGAGCACTTCACCGGTCAGTGGCATGTACACGCCACTGGCGGCTTTCACTGATTCCACGGTGGAGGCTTCTGCGCCTTGCTCGTAGTGCTGCAGCTCAGGCAGTTGCACGTACACCACGTCACCCAAGGCGTTCTGGGCAAAGGCGGTGATGCCTACGGTGACGGTGCCGTCGGCTTCGCTGCGCAGCCATTCGTGATCTTCAGTGAAACGCAATTCGCTCATGGGGATTCCTCAAGGAAACAGGGCGTTGGCGCGGTCTTCCGCGCTCTTGGGTTGAGGATTGGTTAGCAATAACGTTGCCAATTGAAGAATATTGAATAAATTCAATGACTTGTCTTTATTTCGGGCTAATTGTTGGCAGATATTGGAATGATTTCGATACGGGCGGGGTGGGGTAGAAATGCTTAGAGGTATCAAACCCTTGCATATGTGGTGCTTCGGCATGGCGGAACGTATTCGATACGGTGTGTTGAAATCGATACGGTGGCGTTTGGAAAGGGGCCGCTTTGCGGCCC
>NZ_JACDIU010000007.1:149409-156960 GCF_014525325.1 Pseudomonas sp. EZ-C24
CGCCAAAAGATCCACCTTTACCAAAGGAGCGCTTGGCTACTCAAGGTGAATGGGTACAACTTGCGGTATTACAGGATCGACAACGGGTATTCGATGATCAGGCGAACTTCATCCAGGTCCGATTCAAAGGCGGTAGCGCGGGTGTTGGCCTGGCGCATGCGCACTGACAAGTCCTTGGCCGGGCCCGCCTGCACCACGTACTTGACCTCGATGTTGCGCTCCCAGCGTTTCTGCTCGGTGAGCGGGTCGCCGTTGCTGTCAGTACGCAGGTAGAAGCGGTTGGCGTTGCTGTAGTCCGCGCCGCTGCCACGGGCATAACGGGTCATGAACGACAGCCCGGGGATCCCATAGCTGGCCATGTCCAGGTCGTAGCGCAGCATCCATGAGCGCTCTTTCGGCGAGTTGAAATCGCTGTACTGGATCGAGTTGTCGACAAAGATCGAATCCGACTGGCGCAGGTAATCGAAATCGTCGTCGCCGTTGTTGCGCTGGTGTGACAGGGCCAACGTGTGCGCGCCAAATTGAACGCCTACTTTGGCGCTCCAGATGTTGTTGTCGAATTCGCCCAGGCGCTGTTTGCCTTGATCGACAGCCTTGTAGTAATTGGCACCGCCGATCAACGCCAATTGATCGCTCAACGGATAATTCAGGCTGATGCCGGTGTAGTACTGATTCCACACGTCTTTCAACTGACTGGCATAGGCGCTGACACTGATGGTGTCGTTGACCTGGTAATCACCGCCGCCGTAGCCGATCCACGGTGAGTCCACTGCGCCGCCGTAGAACGTGACGAAGCTGTCATTGAGGTCGCTGGAGACCGGCTGGCTCATTGCATGCAGGCGGCCACCTTGCACGGTCAGGCCATCGATGCTGGTGTTCTCGACGGTGACGCCACGAAAACTCTCTGGCAGCAGCCGCGAATCGCCGGCAGCCACCACTGGCGTCGACGGGAACACATCACCGACTCTGACCGTGGTGTCGAACAGGCGCACCTTGGCCGCAGCGCCGAGTTTGCTGTACTCATCGCGGGCCTCGCCATTGCTGGCGACAGGCAGGATGTCGAAGGAGCTGCGGCCGCCGTTGCGCCCGTCGCCGGTGTCGAGCTTCAGCCCGAGCATGGCAAAGGCGTCGATACCGAAGCCGACTGTACCTTGGGTGAAGCCGGAACTGAAACGGCTGATGATCGCGTGGGCCCAGGCCTCGGAGTAGCCGTTGGTATTGCCCTTGCCGCTGTTGTAAGTGGGCGCTGCCGCGCTGCGATCATCCCGATTGAAATAGAAGTTGCGGTTGAGGACGGTCAGGCTACTGCCTTCGATAAAACCTTCGGCTTGGTCAGCAGCGTTAGCCGAAACTGCATAAGTTGCCGATAATGCGGAACTTGCCGCTACACACAGCGCTAGTTTGACATTCATCCAGAGCTCCCCTGATACGGCAGTTTTTATTAGTGTGCCAAAGGTTGTTTTTATGAAATCTGCCTCGGCGGCGCAGGGATATATGCGCTGGATATATCGTTGCAGTCAGAAGATAACGGCAGGGTAATCCGATCATTACAATTTGGTCATTTTCCTGTTGCCCGACCACGTCAACGGGACGCGCTGGAAAGTTACGCCGCATTCACTTCCTTGCAAAATTGTAATGTTGCCGCCACCGCGCTGATAGCTGCCGTTCATTAGCGTGCCTGCACTTGATTCAACAGGGCTTGGCGGCGGCCGCAGGGTGCTTGCCAGGTTTCAGTGAAATGTGTGCAGAGGACCCTTACCGTGCCCCGGTTCAACCGTTCCACCTTGATCAGCAAGCCAGCCTGGGCGTGCCGGCTGCTGGCTGTCTGCGCGCTGATCGGCGCCGGCCTGCCCGCGCCGGCACTGGCCCAGGGCCTGAGTTTGACCCAGGCCCTGGCCCAGGCCATGGCGGCCAACCCGCAGTTGGCAGCTGCCCGCCAGGAAATCGGCATCGCTCAAGGTGCGCGTGACCAGGCTGGGGTCATGCCCAACCCTGAGCTGTCTTACGAGGTTGAAGACACTGACCGCAACAGCAGCACGACCACGGTCACGCTCAGCCAGGCGCTGGAGCTGGGTGGCAAGCGTGGTGCGCGCATCGAAGCTGCCAGCTACGGTCAGAGCGTCGCTCAGCTGGAGCTGGCGCGTCAGGTCAACAGTCTGCGTGCCGATGTTGTGCAGGCCTTTCATGCCGCGCTGCGCGCGCAGGTCGGGGTCGATCTGGCGCGCCAGTCGCAGCAGCTCGGCGAACGCGGCCTCAAGGTTGTCGATGGCCGGGTGCGGGCGGGCAAGTCGTCGCCGGTCGAGGCGACCCGCGCCCAGGTCGAGCTGGCCGAAGCGCGCCTGCAGTTGCGCCGTGCTGAAACCGAACAGGCCATGGCTTACCAGAACCTGGCCCTGATCAGCGGCAGCGCCACTGCCGATGTTCAGCGGCTGGATGCGCCGAGCCTGTCGCCTGGCTTGCCGCCATCCTCCGTCGACCTGCTGGCCCGGCTCGAGCAGACCGCCGAGATGCGCCACGCGCTTGCCGTGATCGACCAGAGCGATGCCGCGCTTGGCTCGGAAAAGGCCCTGCGCGTGCCCAACCTCACCGTCAGTGTCGGCAGCCAATACGACCGCACCGTGCGCGAGCGGGTCAACGTGGTCGGCCTGTCGATGCCGTTGCCGCTGTTCGATCGCAACCAGGGCAACGTGCTCTCGGCGGCGCGCCGCGCCGATCAAGCGCGCGACCAACGCAACGCGGTCGAGCAGCGGCTGCGCAGTGAAACCCAGAACGCGCTGCTGCAATGGACCCGCGCAATGCACGAGGTCGAGACCTACGAGCAGGCCATCCTACCGGCAGCCCAGCAGGCGCTCGACAGCGCCACGCGCGGTTTCGAAATGGGCAAGTTCGGCTTTATCGAAGTGCTCGATGCCCAGCGCACCTTGATCACCGCACGCGGCCAGTACCTCGACTCGCTGGGCGCCGCCAGTGCTGCCCGGGCGCAAGTGGAACGGATCTACGGCGACCTTGATGGTGCCGTTGCCGCGCGTTGAGCGGCCAGACGCTTTATTCGGTACCTGGCGGCTGAGCTCGCCACTGCCCACGATCAGCAGGAGTAGCAATGAACAACACACGCAAGATCGCCCTCGCGGTTGCCGCCGTGGCCGCCCTCGGCCTGGGCAGCCTGCTCTGGAGCTCGAATACCGAGCAGCACGCCGATGCCCATGGCAAGGATGACGATCATGGCCATGCCGAGACGCAGGCGACGCCAGCCAAAAACTCAGGTGAGGATGATCACGACCACCAGGAAGGCGCTGAAGACGAGCACACCGAAGCAGGCCATGGAGAAGAGGAGGGCAAGCTGACCCTCAGTGCCGAGCAGATCAAGGCTGCGGGCATCGTCCTCGCCCCTGCAGGGCCACGCCAGCTCGGCACCGTGGTGAGCTTCCCGGGTGAAATCCGCTTCGACGAAGACCGCACCGCGCACGTGGTGCCGCGGGTGCCTGGCGTGGTCGAAAGCGTGCAGGCCAACCTCGGCCAGGCGGTGCGCAAGGGCCAGGTGCTGGCGGTGATCGCCAGTCAGCAGATCTCCGACCTGCGCAGCGAACAGCAGGCCGCCCAGCGCCGACTGGAGCTTGCCCGGCTGACCTTCACCCGCGAACAACAGTTGTGGCAGGACAAGATTTCTGCCGAGCAGGACTACCTGCAGGCCCGCCAGGCCCTGCAAGAGGCTGAGATTGCCCAGGCCAATGCCCGCCAGAAAATCGCCGCAATCGGCTCTGCCATCGGGGCCGCCGGCGGCAACCGCTATGAACTGCGAGCACCGTTCGATGCAGTGGTGGTGGAGAAGCACCTGAGCGTCGGCGAAGTGGTCAGCGAGGCCACCAACGCGTTCATTCTGTCTGACCTCAGCCAGGTCTGGGCGACGTTTGCGGTGCCGCCCAGTGACTTGAACAAGGTCACCACCGGCCGCGCGGTCAAAGTGTCCTCGCCAGACATGAATGCCGAAGTCGACGGCAAGGTCGGCTATGTCGGCAGCCTGCTCGGTGAGCAGAACCGCGCGGCAACCGTGCGTGTCACCCTGACCAATCCCGAGGGTGCCTGGCGCCCGGGCCTGTTCGTGAATATCGCGGTCACGGCGGAGTCGGCCCAGGTCGCCGTGGCCGTGCCCGAGTCGGCTGTACAAACCCTCGAAGCACAGCCTGCGGTATTCGTGCGCAGCGTCGACGGCTTCGAGGCGCACCCAGTCAGCCTTGGTCGGCGTGACGGCGGTTATGTGGAAATCACCACGGGCCTGCAGGCCGGTGTCGAGGTCGCTGCCAGTGGCAGTTTCACGCTCAAGTCGGAGCTGGGCAAGGCCACTGCCGAGCACAGCCACTGATGCGCCGCGAAAGGAAGATTGCCCATGTTTGAACGTCTTATCAGATTCGCCATCGAGCAGCGCATCGTGGTCATGATCGCAGTGCTGATCATGGCTGCGGTCGGGGTTTACAGCTACCAGAAGCTGCCCATCGATGCGGTCCCGGACATCACCAACGTCCAGGTTCAGATCAACACCGCCGCACCAGGCTATTCACCGCTGGAGACCGAGCAGCGCATCACCTTTGCCGTGGAAACGGCCATGGCCGGCCTGCCGGGGTTGCTGCAGACCCGCTCGCTGTCGCGCTCGGGCCTGTCGCAGGTCACGGTGATTTTCAAGGACGGCACCGACATCTTCTTCGCCCGGCAGCTGGTCAACGAGCGTCTGCAGGTGGCCAAGGCGCAATTGCCGCAAGGCGTCGAAGCGATCATGGGGCCGGTATCGACCGGGCTCGGCGAGATTTTCCTGTGGACCGTCGAGACCGAGCCTGGCGCGTTGAAGGAAGACGGTACGCCCTACACCCCGACCGACCTGCGGGTGATCCAGGACTGGATCATCAAGCCGCAGTTGCGCAACGTGCCCGGGGTTGCCGAAATCAACACCATTGGCGGCTACGCCAAGCAGTACCAGATTGCGCCCGATCCCAAGCGCCTGGCTGCCTACAAGCTGACCTTGAATGATTTGCTGACTGCCCTGGAAAGCAACAACGGCAACGTTGGGGCCGGGTACATCGAGCGCAGTGGCGAGCAATTGCTGATCCGCGCACCTGGCCAGGTGGGCACTGTCGATGACATCGCCAACATCGTCATCAGCAGCGTGGGCGGCGCGCCGATCCGCGTCAGCAATGTCGCCGAAGTCAGCATCGGCAAGGAACTGCGCTCCGGCGCTGCCACCGAGAACGGCCGTGAGGTGGTGCTCGGCACCGTGTTCATGCTGATCAACGAGAACAGCCGCAGCGTGTCGCAAGCGGTTGCCAGCAAGCTCGCCGAGATCAACCGCACGCTGCCCGATGGCGTGGTGGCGGTCACCGTCTATGACCGCACCAATCTGGTCGAAAAAGCCATTGCCACGGTCAAGAAGAACCTGATCGAAGGGGCGATCCTGGTCATCGTGATTCTGTTCCTGTTCCTCGGCAATATCCGCGCGGCGTTGATCACGGCGATGGTGATCCCGCTGTCGATGCTGTTCACCTTCACCGGCATGTTCAACAACAAGGTCAGCGCCAACCTGATGAGCCTGGGCGCGCTGGACTTCGGCATCATTGTCGACGGCGCGGTGGTGATCGTGGAAAACGCCATCCGACGTCTGGCCCATGCCCAGCACAAGCACGGGCGCATGCTGAGCAAGACCGAGCGTTTCCATGAGGTGTTCGCGGCGGCCCGTGAGGCGCGCCGGCCGTTGATCTTCGGCCAGCTGATCATCATGGTGGTGTACCTGCCGATCTTTGCCCTCACCGGGGTCGAGGGCAAGATGTTCCACCCGATGGCGTTCACCGTGGTGCTGGCGCTGCTCGGCGCGATGATCCTGTCGGTGACGTTCGTGCCTGCCGCAATTGCCATGTTCGTCACCGGCAAGGTCAAGGAAGAGGAAGGCGTGGTCATGCGCACCGCGCGCCAGGGTTACCAGCCGGTGCTGCGCTGGGTGCTGGAGCATCGCCGGTTTGCCTTCGCCGGGGCGTTCATCGTGGTACTGCTCAGCGGCGTGCTGGCGACGCGCATGGGCAGCGAGTTCATCCCCAGCCTGAGCGAGGGCGATCTGGCCTTGCAGGCGTTGCGCGTGCCCGGCACCAGCCTGACCCAGTCGGTCGACATGCAGCAGCGTCTGGAAAAAGCCATCATCGAGCAGGTTCCAGAGGTGGAACGGATATTTGCCCGTACCGGCACCGCCGAGATCGCCTCCGACCCGATGCCGCCGAACATCTCCGATGCCTACATCATGCTCAAGCCGCAGAGCCAGTGGCCCGACCCGAGCCTGTCGCGGGAGGCATTGATCGCCCAGGTGCAGAAGGCAGCCGCCAGCGTGCCGGGCAGCAACTACGAGCTGTCGCAGCCGATTCAGTTGCGTTTCAACGAGCTGATCTCCGGTGTGCGCAGTGATGTTGCGGTCAAGGTTTTCGGCGATGACATGGATGTGCTCAACCGCACTGCGGCCAAGATCGCCACGGCGTTGCAGGGCGTGCCAGGTGCGTCCGAGGTCAAGGTCGAACAGACCACCGGCTTGCCGGTACTGACCATTAATATCGACCGCGACAAGGCCGCACGTTATGGCCTGAGCATGGGCGCTGTGCAGGACGCCATCGCCATCGCGGTAGGTGGCCGTGAGGCTGGCACCTTGTATGAAGGCGACCGCCGTTTCGACATGGTAGTGCGTCTCTCGGAGACCTTGCGCACCGACGTTGCCGGGCTGTCCAGCCTGTTGATCCCGGTGCCGGCAAGCGCCGCCAGCGGGGCCCAGCAGATTGGCTTCATCGCCTTGTCGCAGGTGGCCAGCCTGGACCTGCAGTTGGGGCCCAACCAGATCAGCCGCGAGAACGGCAAGCGCCTGGTGGTGGTCAGCGCCAACGTGCGCGGGCGTGACCTTGGCTCGTTCGTCGCGCAGGCCAGCGAGACCCTGGCCAGCACGGTCGCCATCCCGGCAGGTTACTGGACCAGCTGGGGCGGCCAGTTCGAGCAGTTGCAGTCGGCGGCCAAGCGCTTGCAGATCGTGGTGCCGGTGGCCTTGCTGTTGGTCATGACCTTGCTGTTCCTGATGTTCAACAACCTCAAGGACGGCTTGCTGGTGTTCACCGGGATTCCCTTTGCCCTGACCGGCGGGGTGGTGGCGCTGTGGCTGCGTGATATCCCGCTGTCGATTTCGGCTGGGGTCGGCTTTATTGCCTTGTCCGGGGTCGCGGTGCTCAACGGGCTGGTAATGATCGCGTTTATCCGTGGCCTGCGCGAGGAGGGTCGCAGTGTCAGGCTGGCCGTGGATGAAGGTGCGCTGACCCGGTTGCGACCGGTGTTGATGACGGCGTTGGTGGCGTCGCTCGGCTTCATCCCGATGGCCTTGGCCACCGGCACCGGCGCTGAGGTGCAACGGCCGCTGGCGACCGTGGTGATTGGCGGGATTCTGTCGTCTACGGCGTTGACGCTGCTGGTGTTGCCGGCGCTGTATCACTGGGTGCATCGGCGTGATGATGAGGTAGAGCAGGCTTGAAGTAGTTGCCCAAGAAA
>NZ_JACDIU010000025.1:0-54885 GCF_014525325.1 Pseudomonas sp. EZ-C24
TCAGGGTGATCAGGTTGGTGCCGTCCTGCACCTGCAGCGTCGGCGTGAACAACGCCGTCCAGGTGATGCCGCCGTCGATGCTGGTTACATTGCCGAGGGTGCCGTTGGCCACGCTCACGTCAAAGTTGTCGAAGCCGTTCACAGCCTCGCTGAAGGTGAAGGTCACCAGCGTGCTTTCGCCAGCGCTCAGCGCGGTGTCGGCCATGCTGATCACGGCAGTCGGGCGCTGGGTGTCGACGGCAAAGCTGTTCGACGCGGTAATGCCGATGCCGCTGTTGCCGGCCTGGTCGACGACGGCAGAGTTGCTCAGGTAAATGAAATTGACAGCGCTGGATACGTTGCTGGCTGGGGTCAGAGTGCCGGTCCAGGTGACCCCGCCATCGCTGCTGGTGAAGCTACTCAGCACGCCACCCGTGACAGACAGGTCAGCCTCGGTGAAGTCGATCACCGCCTCACTGAAGGTGACCGTAACAATCGAGGTTTCGCCGATGCCCAAGAGGTTGTCAGCGACCACGACAGTCGCGGTCGGGCGTTGGGTATCGATGGCGAAGCTGTTCGAGTCGGTGATGCCGATACCGGTGTTGCCCGCCTGGTCGCTGACTCCGCTGTTGTCCAGGCTGATCAGGTTACCGGTGCTGGTGATATCTGCGTCGGGGGTGAAGGTCGCCGTCCAGGTAACGCCGCCGTCGCTGCTGCTGACGCTGCTGAGCGAACCGTTGGCGACGCTCAGGTCAACGTTGCTGAAACCAGTGACGGCTTCGCTGAAGGTAATGGTGACCAAGCTGGTTTCACCGGCCCGCAGCGCCGTATCAGCAACCACAATGCTGGCGGTGGGCCGTGCCGTGTCGACGCTGTAGGCCGGTGACGGAGCCGAGCCGGCGCCGGCGTTGCCGCTCAGATCAGCAACCCCCGCCAAGTTGACGCTGACCACATTGGCGACGCTGGTCGAGTCTGCGGTCGGGGTCAACAGCGCGGTCCAGGTGATGCCGCCGTCGCTGCTGCTCAGACCACTCAAGGCGCCGTTGGAGACGCTCAGGTCGGCCAGGGTGAAGCCGCTCACGGCCTCGCTGAAGGTGATAGTCACCACGGCGGTCTGGCCCGCGAGCAAACTGCTGCTGGACAGGCTCACGACTGCCGTCGGAGGCTCGGTATCGATGGCGTAATTATTCGACTCGGTAGTACCGACGCCGGCATTGCCGGCGGCGTCGGTGACCCCTGCGTTATTCAGGGAAATCAGGTTGCTGCTGTCGGTGGTGGCGCTGCTGGGCGTGAGCGTGGCGGTCCAGGTGATGCCACCGTCGCCGCTGCTGAGGTTGCTCAATACGCCGTTGGCCACCGTGAAGTCGCCAACGGTCAGGCCGCTGACCGCCTCACTGAAGGTGATGCTGACCAGGGTGGTTTCACCGGCCAGCAAGGTGCTGTCGCTGACAACGATGGTTGCGGTTGGCGGCACGGTCTCGCGCACGGCAACCACGACGTTGGCGACGCTTGAGGTCGCGCCGTCACCATCGCTGACGGTCACGCTGAGCGTGCGGCTCGCCTGGCCAATCGCGTTGCTGGCATTGCTGTTGTCGTAGGTCAGGTTGCGCACCAGCGCCTCGACCGCAGCGGCGTTGGCATTGGCGTTGAGGCTGACGACCAGATTGCTACCGCCGCTGCCGCCGCTGAGCGTGCCGATCACGGTGCCGCCGTAGCTGACGCTGCTGCCACTGACGCCGATCTGGCCGGCACCGTTGCCTTGGTTGCGAATCGCCAGGCGGTCCTCGCCCGGCGCGGCATTGCCCGAGACCGACACGGTCAACGCACCACCGGCAAAATCGGTCGAGTCGCTGTCGCTCACCGTAGCGTTACCGCCGGCGTCAATCAGCACCGCGCCGCCACCTTGAGTGAAGGCGGCACTGTCGCCGTTGAGGTTGCCGATCACCGGCGCCGCATTCAGCGGCTGCACCACCACCAGCGCGGTGCGCGCGGTGCTGCCCATGTCATCGTTGACCCGCACTGTCACGCTGCGAGTGCCTGCGGTATAGGCCGGCGTGCTGTTGCTGTACTGCACTGCGGCCAGCACGGCGCGGTACTGGGCCAGCGTGGCGACACCGCTGAGGGCCAGTGTCGAGGTGCCCGAGCCGGTCACGCTGATGCCGTAGCTGGCAGCGGTAGCGAGCTGGCCGGCGCTGAGCAGCAGCACTTCGCTGTTGCCATCGAGGCTGCCGCTCAAGCTAAGGCTGGCCCCGCTGACCTGGGTGTCGCCGTCGCTCTGGGTGATGACGATGTTCGGCAGCAGCGTCACCGCGCTGCCGTTGAAATCGACGCTGCTGTCGTTACCGCCTGTAGTGCTGTCGAGGTCGACCAGCGGTGCGCTGTCGTACAGCACCTCGTAGGCACCGATATCCACCGCGCCGCCGCGCGGGCGCTCGAAGCCACGCAGGTCGGTGGTGGGGGCGCCCGCACTGGTGCCCTGGTTGATCGCATTGCTGGCGCTGGCCGCCAGGCGCAGGTCGCCATTGGCGGCGTCGACGAAGTTGACGGTGGTGCCAATCAGGTTGGTGGTGTTGGTGTAGGCGGTGCCAGCTTGCAGATTGGCATCAACGCTGTTGACCGTATTGCCGCTGATGATGGTGTTCTGCACGGCGATCAGGCCCGTCGCAGTTCCCGTCCAGCCGAGGCCGGCGCTGCTGATGCCGCCCGCGCCGGTATAGGTAAAGACGTTGTTGGCAATGGTGCTGTTGACGATCTGCACCGTGGCCGAGTTCAGGATCAGGATCCCCCCTGAAGCTACTGTGCCGCCGCCGGCATGGGTACCACTGTTGTTGTAGATCGCAACGTTCTCGAGCACATAACTACCGGTGCCGGCCAGCCGCACCAACGAGCTCATGGCGGTTGCCCCAACGATCGTGCTGCTGTTGTCGTGCAAGGTGCTGTTGCGCAGCGTGATGGCGGTGCCCACCGCCGTGGTGGAGTTGATCACGGTGCCCGAGTTGTTCTGGAAGTTCGAGTCTTCAACCGTCAGCGCGCCGCCGTTGGCACGCAGGACGCCGCCGTTGATGTTTCCGGAAAACCCGCGAAAATCCAGATTGCGCACCGTCAGTGCGCCGGAATTAATGGCGAGGCCGGAGGACTCCAGCGCGTCACGCGAGCCGTTGTTGTTGACGTCACCACTGAGGATGATGTCGCCGACGCCGTCGCCGTCGACATCACCGTTGATGGTGATCGTGCTGGTCACGGCCAAGGCGGTCGCAGATGACCAGCGAATGGTCTGGCCCTTGAGGTCCTGGTGGAAGACGATGATGTCACTGCCGCTGCCGGCCGCTGAGCCATCCACCGAGACATCGCTGTTGGCGGCCTGGATGGCCTCGGCGAGCGAGACCTTGCCGTTGACCACGGTCGACGAAGCATCGGTGTCGGTGACGGTGATGGTTGCCAGCGAGGTGGTGAACGCCGACATGTCGCCGCGCTGCACACCGACTCCGCTGGCGACTGCGCCAGCAACGGTTTCCAGCTGCCAATCCTCACCGGCACGGTTGCCGGTGGCGTCATTCGAGGCGCCGACATCAGCGCCGGTCAGGCGCGACACTTCGTTGACGAACTGCTGGCCCTCGGCGCCTGCGCCGGTATTGCAGGCGAAGAAGCGCACATCACCGCCTTCGGCCAGGCTGGCACCGATGCGCGCCA
Organism: Pseudomonas sp. EZ-C24; assembly: GCF_014525325.1. Lineage (NCBI taxonomy): Bacteria > Pseudomonadati > Pseudomonadota > Gammaproteobacteria > Pseudomonadales > Pseudomonadaceae > Pseudomonas > Pseudomonas sp. EZ-C24. The sequence continues at coordinate 3,670 of NZ_JACDIU010000025.1, forward strand.
GGTCGGCCGCATGGGCGTCTAGCTGATTGGTCCAGATCGCATCGCCGGCCAGGTAGATATAGCCCGCGTCGCCATGGCTGATGATATCGATCGAGGCAATGTCCTTGCGCCCGTCGAGGTAGTCGGCGATCTGCTTGAGGCCGTCCTTGCTGTTGTCCAGCACTACCACTTCGACGCCTTCGGGCAGGCCGGCGATCAGCTTCTGGTAATCGCTGACCGCCGAGTCGATGAACACCACTTCATGGCCGCCGGCGACATCCGCCGATGCGGTGGCCGGCGCTGCTGTGGCAGGTGCGGGGTCATGCTCGCTGGCGGCATCCTGGCTGCTGGCCGGGTCGTGCCCCGCGGCAGCGGCTGCGGCTTCGACGGCCAGCGCCGCCTGGTCGGCAACCACCGGCACCGAGGCGTCGAACATCATGCGCGGTTCGAGGGCCTGAATCAGGCTCGGCGAACTCACGGAAACGGTAGGTGGGGTGGTGCGCGTGCCGCGTTTCCAGAATGCCATGATGTCCTCGCTCAGCCTTGTGCTGGTGTTTCCAGCCGGCCTCCTGACGGAAACCGGCAATGTCCTTGGGAATTGCCGGCGCCTGCCGCAGCGCGGTAGCTGCGGCAGGCGCCGTACCTGTCAGGCTTAGTTGCGCGACGGGTAAATACCTTCAACCGCAATGATCATGTTCACGCCCAGAGAGGGATTGCGCACGCTGATCGGTAGCGAACTGCCGCCAGCCGTAGCCGATCCGGTCAATGGCGCCTGGAACGCTGTGAGCGCGGTATCGGCGGCGCTTTCGCTGAAGATACTGACGTTCACACCACTACCGTCGGCATCCACCGACTTGGCCAGCACACGGTTGCTCGCAGGCAAGTTGCTGTCGGCGTCACCGCTGAATGCCGGCACAGCAACTGTGGCTTTCACCGCAGCCAGGTTGACCGGCACCTGCGGGATATTGTTCGCGGTCAGAGTGACCGCTTCGCTGCCCGATGATTCGCCCAGATCGATTTGAGACAAGGCGGGGCCTTGGCCGGTGCCGATCGCCGCGCGACCGCGCAAGTCAGGCAGGGCGAAGTTTGTCGTGCCGTTGCCACCGTAATAGGTGCCTAACAATGAGAACAGCGCCTGATTCTGCACGATGGGCAGCAACTGCCCCTGGCAGAGTGCCCAGCCGCGCGGCGCGTACGTGCCGGCGAACATTCTGATTTCACCAAGAAACGGATCACTCATCTACTGCGCTCCTTTGACTGCACTGAAAACCCGAGCCAGATGGCCCGCAAACAATGATTACTTACGCTGCGCTGAGCAAAGGTTGGCGCTGCATGTGCAGATACAAGCCGTCATCCGCGCTCGCTTGAAAACCGTGACGCAGGTACAGCCGCTGTGCCGGATTGCCGGCCAGCACTTGCAGGCTGACGAGCAAGCCGCTGGCATCGGCGCGGGCCAGCCATTGGCCGAGCAGCCGGGTACCGATGCCCTGCCCTTGCCAGGCCGGCAGCAAACTGATGTCGATGATGTGCAGCTGGGCTGCGCTCCAGTGCAGATAAGCGCGGCCGACAGGTTCACCAGCCGCCTCGATGATCATCTGCTGGGCGTCGCCATAGTGGCTTTGGTAGTGCTGCAGCTGAGCCGCGAATTGCTGGGCAACAAAGGCCTCGACCGCAGCCGCTGGCCAGCCCAGCTGGGCCATTTCCGCCGAGCGGGTGTGCGCGTACAGAGCACTCAGGAACGCCAGGTCGGCGTCCACACACGGACGAAGAGAAACCTCGGGCGATGACATGGCGGGATTGCTTCCGTGCAATGTTTCCCCAAGCCGGGGCGCGCTTCCATGATGGACTGTCAGACAATATGGGCGGCAGCGTAGCCGAACTGCCAGCCCGCCTGCTAGCGCAGAAGAAGCCAAATGCCACTATTTTATCAAACGCCTGTATGAGGCCTTTTTGACACCTTGCTTCAGCTGCGCTGCAAGCGAATGGATTCCAAGGAAATATACGCATCAGCCGCCCAGCGAGTGACCGCCTGACGTACCTCGGGGCTGGCGTCATCCCGCTTGCGCTGGCTGTCCGCCGCGAAGGCCATGTACGGCTGCTTGGCATCGAATGCGGCAGTCTGCTGCAACTGCGCGTGGTCCTCGGCAGTGACCGCGAACAGCGGCGCGAGTCGCCCCCAACAGGCGTGCGGCAGCTCGTTGTAGTTGACCGCGACCGCACCGTGGCGCTGGCACAGCTCAAGGCCCGCGCGCAGCACTTCGGCGATCATCCGGCAGGTGTACTGCAGCGGGTCCATGCCTGCTGCGTCCGGCAGCAGTTGATCCAGCGCGGTCACGCCAAGCAGGCCTGGCACCCGCTGCATGCCGGCCTGACGCATCTGCGAAACGACGATTTCCAAGGGGTCGCGGTAGAGAAAAATCCGTGGTGTGTCTGGGTACAACGTGCACAGTTGCGCGCCCTCGAACACGTTCCAGGCATCCAGTTTGATCAGCAACTGCTGCTCGTCACCGCGGCGGCGCTGGCCATAGGCAGACAACAACGCCGACAGCGCGCGCGGCTGCCAGGCGCTGGCGTCGGCATCCACAAGATGCGCGCGCAGCAGGTTGTCCAGCGGTGGTGGCTCTGACAGCACGATGTTGCGCTCAAGCCCCGCCAGCAGTTGTGCGATCAGCGTCGAGCCACACCGCGAGGCATGAAACACCAGCGCGCTGGGACTGATGCCCGGGCTGCGCTGCTGCCAGTCGAGCAACGCCTGGAGGCCGGTTTCGCGGCGAAACGCCTGGTTGAACGGCAGGCGCAGCGCGGCATCGACGTCGTCACGCAAAAACGGTCTGGTCAGGCGCTGCTGGCCAAACCAGCACCAGTCAACCCGCCACTCGCCGGCGCGCTGCCAACTGCGGATCGGCAGCCAGCCGGTAAAATCCAGTTCGGGGTTCACACTCGCCATTGGTCGTTCCATGCTTGTTTGCCTTGGCGCATCGCGCTGCGCACGTCTGCCTCGGCGAAATACAGGCCCGCTGCGGCGCCCAGCTGCCGGGTGTGCTCGATGAATGCCTGCGGCTCGGTCAGCGCCTGCAGGCTCGCGGCCAGCTCAGGCCGCGCCGTCAGCAGCAGCCTGAACTGGGCAAAGGCTTGCCCGGCGCGACTCGCCTGCAACTGCGGAGTTTGCTCAAGGCCTTGCTCGATCAGGCTGAGCAAGGCTGGCGTTGGCTCGCAGTCGAGGACCAGATTGATCCGCTCGGCCTCGCTGCAGTTGTCGACCCGATGCGGCCGCGACAGGTCGAGGAACCAGCATTCACCAGGCTGCATCGGCACCTGCTGGTCATCGAGCAAAAACTCCACCCCGGCCGGGCTGAGTAACGGTACATGCAGGCGCAGGCAGCCGTCGGGGCGGCCAAGGTCAGGGTCGCGGTGCTCATGAATCCGCGCGCCCGGCCCCAGGCGCAGCAACCGCGCCGCGCGCAAATCACTGCCCAGGCTTTCGCGCAGGCTATGCCAGGCGGGCTCGTGCTGCCAGGTCTGCTGCTGCACCGGCGCACCGGCACCGGGCGCCAGCGGCAGGTGCGCATCGGCGGCGGCGATCAGGTCGATGCCACTCCAGTCACCCTGGTGATAAGCGGTGTTGAAGTGGCCTCGCCAGAGGCCACTGTCGACTTGCGCCAAGGCCTGCAACAGCGCGGCCAGATCTACCGCCAGCGGCAACCGCGAACACAGGGGCAGCGGGACTTCAGGCATGGTCACTCCTTACCGTTGAGCACAACTCTAGAAACCGCTTTCGCGCACACCCAGCGCCGCCAGGCGTCGCCACAGACCACCGAGCAACGACTCGCCAGCACCCTCCAGCACCACCACGCCGCGCCGTGGCTGGTCGACTTCCGCTATGTCACTCAGCGGGCTCAGGCGCACGCCATATTGGGCCTGGACCGGCTCGGCGCGGTGCTGAGTGTCGCGGCGTACGGCAATCGGGCCGTGATGATCGGAGGTGAGCGCTTCAAGCTCGACATAGCTAACGCCGGTGGCGTCGATTGTGTCCAGACGCACCTCGATAGCCGCCCGCGCCGGATCATCGGCAATGAAGCGCCCGATACTGCCAGGCGCGACCCGCCACAGCGAGGCTTCGGCCAGATAACCCCGCAAGCGCACGCCAGGCTCGACGATTCGGCCGAGGGTCTGGCTCGGGCTGAGCCCCAGCCCGGGCGTCAACTCAGGCGGCAGGTCGCGCATTACCCCCGCTTGCGGCGCGCGGATCTGCAGGCGCTCGCGCTGAGCCGCCAGGCCGCGGTACTCGGCGACCGCCTCGGCCAGTTGCTGCTCCAGAATGCCCGCATCACCTGCGGTTTCGCTGCGGCTGGCCTGACGCCGTGACAGCAACTGCAGAATCTCGATTTCCCGGCGTACGATCACCTGCCGTGAATCCAGATCGGGCGACTCCAGTTCCAGCAGCAACTGGCCTTGGCTGACTACCTGGCCATCCTGCACATGCAGCGCGGTCAGGCGGGCGGCGACCGGCGCGTGCAATGCCGAAGTTCGTGAGGCTTCCAGCACTGCCGGCACTTCGACTGCGGTGCGCCACGGCAGCAACAACACCGCCAGCACGGCCAGCAAACCGGCGCCTAACCAGAACAACTTGTGCGGGGTCGCCTGAGCGCGCCGCTGCCACCAGTGGCGCAGCTCTTTGTACACCGGCAGGCCGATGAACCAGACCAGCTCCACCGCCATCAGAAATATCCCCAGCACCTTGAAGAACAGGTGATAGACCGCCAGGGCGATACCAAAAAACAGCACTGCGCGCCAGACCCACGAGCAGTAGCCCCACACCAGCAAACGTCGGCGCATCAACGTCGGCCACGGCTCCGGCGCAGGGTCGCCGTAGCCGAACAGCGTCTCGCGCAGCTGCCAGCGGCACAACGCAAACGAGCGGTTCTGCAGGTTCTCCACGCCCCACAGGTCGCTGACCAGAAAATATCCATCAAAGCGCATGAATGGGTTCAGGTTGATCAGCAAAGTGGTCACCCAGGTTGCAGTGGCCAGCATGAATGCCGCCGTGCGCGCCGGTCCGTCCGGCAGCAACGACCAGGCCAGCAGGGCCAACACTGCCAGCACCAGTTCGGCAAACACGCCACCGGCATCGATCAGCAAGCGCGAGCGACGGTCACTGACCCGCCAGGCATCGCTGACATCGGTGTAGAACATCGGCAGCAACACCATGAACGCCAGCCCCATGCTCTGCACTCGACAGCCCGCGCGCTTGGCCATGAACGCATGGCCAAATTCATGCAGCAGCTTGGCGAACGTCAACGCCACGCCAAACGCCAACACCCCGCCGAAGCTGAACAGGTGCGGAAAGGTCGCGATAAATCGCGACCAGTCACGCATCACCAGAAACAGGCCGAAGATGAACAGCAGCGGCAGGCAATAGCGCAGGATCCAGCCACCATTACGCTCAAGCACTGGCCAGGCACGATTGAGGAAAGCATCCGGACGCCACAGCGGGATGCGGAAAAACAGGTACTGGTGCAGCACCCGGGTACCCAGGCTCTGCCGGCTACCGGCGGCCTTGAGGCCATAGCTGGCGCGCTGGCGCGGGTCGAGTGCAGCGATCAGGTCGTGCTGGCCAAGAAATGTCAGCAGCTCTTCCAACAAGCCTTCCTGCAGGGGGATCCCTGGCTCGGCATTGGCAGCTGCCAACACCCGCTGCGGATCACCCAGCGCCCAGTGCCGCAGCAACCGCACCGCCGGGCTGCCCAACTTGAAATAACGCCCGCGCAGCGGGTCGGCCAGGGTCCATTGCGGCGCGCCATCGAACGCCGGGGCGGCCGCTGACAGCTGCAGGTCTGCACGCAGCGCCGGCAGCATCAAACACCCAGCCCTTGGCGCAGCGCGGCCAGCGGTTTACGCAGCAGGTAATACACCAGCGGCGCCCGCGCGCCATAAAGCTTGGCTGTGCCGCGCAGGCCAATGCGCGGCGGGCTGTCGGCAAAACTGGCATCCAGCCGATAGGCCAGTTGCCCGGCGGCGGTCAACTGCGCTTCATAGGCCGCACGTTCCAGGCTGGCGACGTGACGCTGCAACGGGTCACTGTCGAGAAACAGCGCCACTTCAGCGCCGGGCTGCAACGCGATGGCATCGCCCACCGGCAGCTCCATACGAAGCTGCGCCTGATTGGGGTCGGCAATCTGCATCAGCCGTTCACCGGTCTGCACCGGCTTGCCAGTCCAGCGCTCGGCATCGGCAAATACCGCGATGCCGGCGCGTTCGGCGCGAATCTCGCTGCGCGCCAGCAGTTGCCGGGCATAGTCGAGCTCGGCGCGTTTCTGCTCTACCCGCGCGGCGAGCAGATCGAGGCGGGCATTGGACTGCGCATCGGAGAACGCACGCTGGGTGCTGGCCTTGAGTTCAGCCTCGGCCACGTCCAGCGAGCGCTCGGCGACATCGGCCTGGGCCTTGAGGGTGGTAGCGTCGAGCCGCGCCAACAGCTCGCCCGCCTCCACCCGCTGGTTGGGTTTGACCAGGATCTCGGCCACCACCCCATCCAGCGGCGCGGCCACCACACGGCCGCCCAACGGCACCACTTCAGCGGGGGCCAGCACGGCCTGGCGCACCGGTACCAGTAGCACCAGCAAAGCTGCGCCAAGCACCATGGCAATGCGCCGCCGTGGCCAGCGCAGCCGCCACGGCTTGCCCGGGCGCAACGCCAACCAGGCATGCGCGTATGTCTCGGCCAGTTGCCCGAGCAAGGTCAGCTCGGCCTCGCTGAACGGCTGCTCGCGGGCCAGCCAGAGGCCACCGAAGGTTTCCCCCTGGCGATCGTTCAGCGGTAACCAGCAGGCGTGGGCGGCTGACAGCGCCTGCCACTCACCGGCCGTCTGCTCGTCCAGCTCAGCCGGATCAACCGGCCCGGCCTCGGCGCCACGGCTGTGCAAGCTGGCGGCGGCGCGCTCGACGAACGCCACGAACGGCGCGTTGGCCTCGACCACGCTGATGCCGGTCAGCGCCTGCACCTTGCCCGCGATCAACAGCGCGGCATGGCGAAAACCAAACAAGGCCTGGCCATCGTTGACCATGGTGAAGCCCAGCTGCTCGGCCGTGGCCGCCTGCCGGGCCTGGCGCTGCAAGCCGAGAAATACAGCGAACGCGCGCTCGACAGCGCCGCCCGCCGCCGCGGTCATTGCAGCTCCGCGAAGTGCGCCGAACCGCTCATGCCCGCCAGCAACCCGGGGGCCTGTTGCGGCAATGTGCCGATCAGCAGCAAGGTCTGGCTGCCTTCATCGATGCGCGCGCCAACCCGCTTGACCTGGGCCTGCAGCGGCTGGCCGGTTTCATCGGGGACGAACTCAAAGGCTTGCCCAGGCTTGAGCCGGCCGAGCCAGCGCGACGGCACCAGCAACTGAATTTCCAGCGAGCGGTTGTCGACCACTTCCAGTAGCGGCGTGCCGCTGGCGACGCTTTCGTGCGGCTGGGCGCGGCGCTGCACCACGCGGCCATCGAACGGTGCGGTGATCACGCAGCGTTTGACCTGCACCTGGTAGACCTGCGCCTCGGCCTGCGCCTGCGCTTGCTTGGCTTCGGCCAACGACACGGCAAACTGGCCGACCGACTTCAGCGCGGCCAGTTGCTTGTTGTGATTGAGTTCTTCGCGGGCGGCGCGCACGGCGGCCTGAGCGGCATTGAGCTGGGCTTGATAGGCGCTGCAATCGAAGCGCGCCAGCACACTGCCCTTCTGGAACGCTTCACCGTCGCCGTAAGGCATCTCGACGATGCGCCCGGCCAGTTCGCTCGACAGCACCGCCTGGTCGCGCGCCCTGAGCACGCCGCGGGCGCTGGCCGGTGCCGCTTGCGCAGTGGCCTGGGGCGCGTCCAGCAGCGGATCTTTTGCAGGTTCGCTGGCCAGCGCCGGCACCAGATACAACATACCCATAACCACGGCCAATCCAGCAGCACGACGCATGTTGCGCACTCCATTGCGAACTCAGTGCGCGGAGTGTACGAAAAAAGTGATGGCACGGATACATCACGGCCATCCACTCTTTACGCCTGTTATCAGGGCAACTGCGATGAAGATGATCACCAGCCAGGTCAGGTCCGGGGGCAATCGCCGCATGCGTTCTTGGGCAAGCTGAGGGCACTGACAAAGCCGCTCCAGACCGCGCACAGCAATGCCATGCACGGATCCCTGTAGGAGCGGCCTCGTGTCGCGAAAGGGTCGCGTAGCGGCCCCAAATTTTCCGCTTCGCCGCCAACATCGCCGGGCCAGCTGCGCTGGCCTTTCCGACCGGTCCGGCGCTCCGGCAAGGACGCCCCTACAGGGGCAGCGCCTTGGCTGCGGCGGTGCGGGCGTGGCCGCGGGTAGTGATGATGCCAAGGAACGAGATGGCAATTGCCAGGCCCAGGGTTGCCGACACTTCAGCGCGGTGCTCGGGGGTGTACATCATCACGCTCAAGGCCGCGGCGATGAAGATGATCACCAGCCAGGTCAGGTACGGGAACAGCCACATGCGGAACTTGAGCTCGGTGTTCTCCCGCTCCAGGCGGCGGCGCATGCGCAGCTGCGAGATGGCGATCACCATGTACACCAACAGCGCAATCGCCCCAGAGCTGGCCAGCAGAAACTCGAACACACCGGCCGGAGCGAAATAGTTGAGGATCGCAATCGCCGCGCCGATCAAGGTGCTGCCGAACACAGCGGCACGCGGCACGCCGACCTTCGAGGTGTTTTTCAGCAGAGCCGGGGCGTCACCGCGTTTGGCCAGCGAATACATCATCCGTGAGGCGATGTAGATCGACGAGTTCATGCAGCTGGCCACGGCGACCAGCACCACGAAGTCGACCATGAACGCAGCGTTGGGGATGTTCATGATTTCCAGGGCGCGCTGGTACGAGCCTACCACCGCCAGTTGCGGGTCATTCCACGGCACGATCGAGATGATCACGAAGATCGACAGAATATAGAAGGTGCTGATCCGCCAGATCACCGAGCGGGTGGCCTTGGCGATGTTGCGCGACGGGTCGCTGGACTCGGAGGCGGCGATGGTTACGGCCTCGGTGCCGATAAAGCTGAACATCACGGTGATGAACGCGCCGATCACGGCCGACCAGCCTTTTGGTGCGAAGCCGCCGTACTCGTCTACCAACGTGCTGAGGCCGCTGACTTCGCGGTTGGGCAACCAGCCCAGCAACGCAGCAAAGCCCAGCCCGATAAAACCGAGGATGGCCACGACCTTGAGAATGGCAAACCAGAACTCGAACTCGCCGTACTTGGCCACGCTGAACAGGTTGGTGCCGGCCAGCAGAATGATCGAGGCCAGGGCAAAGATCCAACTGTCCACCTGTGGGAACCAGGCGTTGAGCACATGCCCGGCGGCAAGGGCCTCGATGGGGATCACCAGGACCCAGAACCACCAGTACAGCCAGCCGATGGTGTAGCCGGCCCAGCGGCCGATGGCCTGGTCGGCGTAGGTTGAAAACGAACCGGTGTCGGGGTGCGCGACGGCCATTTCGCCGAGCATGCGCATCACCAGCACCACCAGGGTACCGGCAACGAAATAAGAAATGATGGTGGCTGGGCCGGCTGCCGCAATGGCATGCCCGGAGCCGACGAAGAGCCCCGCTCCGATAATGCCGGCGATGGACAGCATCGTGACGTGACGGGGTTTGAACCCTTGCGCGAGGTTACTTCCAGCAGATCCCACGGTGTTCATTGATCTTGTTCTCTTTTTGCTGACACAAGGAAGGACGGGCAGGCGTAGGCGAAAATAATCTCCTTCGAATACAAGGGGGTAGGCACATTTCTTGTGCTCTTGGCGGGACGTTTTACACGCTTTACAGAGCAGCGCGCCAGCTCGAATGCACATCCATTTAACCGGGCCAGAGCGGCTGGAAATTATGCGAGACCGCCTTGCAGGTGCGCGATCACGACAGCGGATATCGAATCGCGGCAAATGTCGTGAATGGCATATCTGATTGCGCCATGGCGCGCTGGAGGGGTAGCAACGGACAGGGTTTTCTGTCGGGTACAGCCGTGGATTGCCGATGATGCGCGGTCTATGCAGGAGCGGCCTTGCCGGGGCGCTCCTACAAAGACCGCGTCGCTGGAATGCTACACGGTCTTCTAGCGCACCAGGCAAGGCCGCTTGTTATCGAATTTCCAGCCCGGAATCAGGTACTGCATCGCCACCCCATCATCCCGCGCACCCAAACCCATGTTGCGATAGCACTCATGCGCCTTGGCCAACTGATCTTCATCCAGCTCCACCCCCAACCCCGGTAGCGCCGGCACGCGCACATGGCCATCGATAATCCGCAGCGGCTCACGGGTCAAACGCTGGCCGTCCTGCCATATCCAATGTGTGTCGATCGCCGTGATCTCCCCCGGCGCCGCGGCCGCCACCTGAGTGAACATTGCCAGGGAAATATCAAAGTGGTTGTTCGAATGCGAACCCCAGGTCAGGCCCCAGTCATGGCACATCTGCGCGACGCGCACCGAGCCTTGCATGGTCCAGAAGTGCGGATCGGCCAGCGGGATATCCACCGACTGCAGCTGGATCGCATGGCCCATCTGCCGCCAGTCGGTGGCGATCATGTTGGTCGCGGTCGGCAGCCCGGTGGCGCGGCGGAACTCGGCCATCACCTCACGCCCGGAGTAACCGTTTTCGGCACCGCAAGGGTCTTCGGCGTAGGCCAGCACATGGTGCTGGTCACGGCACAGGGCAATCGCTTCCTTGAGTGACCAGGCGCCGTTGGGGTCGAGGGTGATGCGCGCTTGCGGGAAGCGTTCGGCCAGGGCGGTAACAGCTTCGATCTCGTCCTCACCCCGCAGCACGCCGCCCTTGAGCTTGAAGTGGCTGAAGCCGTAACGGGCCTTGGCGGCCTCGGCCAGGCGCACGATCGCTTCTGGGGTCATGGCTTTTTCGTGCCGCAGGCGCAGCCAGTCGTCATCGGCATCGTGTTCGTTACGGTAGGCCAGATCGGTCTGCTGGCGGTCGCCGATGTAGAACAGGTAGCCGAGCATCTTCACCGCATCGCGCTGCTGGCCTTCACCGAGCAAGGCGGCGATGGGCACGCCGAGGTGCTGGCCGAGCAGGTCGAGCAGCGCTGACTCGATGGCGGTCACCGCGTGTACGGTGATACGCAGGTCGAAGGTTTGCAGGCCGCGGCCGCCGACGTCGCGCCCGGCAAAGGTCTGGCGCATGGCGTTGAGCACGCGCTGGTAATGGCCGATGGGCTGGCCGACTACCAGGCTGCGGGCGTCTTCGAGGGTCTGGCGGATGGTCTCGCCACCAGGTACTTCGCCCACGCCGGTGTTGCCGGCGCTGTCGCGCAGCACGACGATATTGCGCGTGAAGTACGGGCCATGGGCGCCGCTGAGGTTGAGCAGCATGCTGTCGTGGCCGGCTACCGGCACCACGCGCAAATCGGTGACCACGGGGGTGCCATTGTGAGCCTGGGTGGCGTTCAAGGTGTCTGCTGGGTTATGCATAGTCATTATTGTTGTCCTGCCGGGTCAGTGGGTCTGGCTCAGGGCCGACTGCGGTTTGAGGTCATTGGGCGTGTTGGCCTTGGGGCCGGTGCGCACGAAGAACACCACGATCGCCGCCAGTACCGAGGTCACCGCCAGGCCATACAGGCCGCCCTGGATCGAGCCGGTGTGCTGCTCGAGCAAGCCGAAGGTGGTTGGCGCGACAAAGCCGCCGAGGTTGCCGACCGAGTTGATCAAGGCGATCACCGCCGCGGCGATGCGCGCATCCAGGTAGCCCTGCGGGATCGGCCAGAACAGCGCCGAAGCCGACTTGAAGCCGATGGCGGCAAAGCACACCGCGACAAAGGCGAACACCGGGCCACCGGTGGTGGACATGAACATGCCGATGGCGGCGATGATCAGCGCCGCGGCGACCCACGCTTGCTGGAACTTCCAGCGGGCAGAACCGGCGGCGAAGGCATACATGGCGATGATCGAGATCAGCCACGGGATCGAGTTGAAGAAGCCGACCTGGATGTCGGACAGATCACCCATGCGCTTGATGATGCTCGGCAGCCAGAAGGTCGCGGCGTAAATGGTCAGCTGGATGCAGAAGTAGATGCCGCAAAACAGCAGAATCTGCCGGTCCTTGAGCAGGCGCCAGGCCGAGGTCTTTACCACCCCGCTCGCCTCGCGCTCACGCTGCTCGCGGTCGATGGTCTCGACCAGCGCGTCCTGCTCGGCACGGCTCAGCCACTTGGCGTCGTGGGGTTTGGAGTCGAGCCAGAACCACACCACAAAGGTCAGGCACACCGAGGCCATGCCTTCGATGAACAGCATCCATTGCCAGCCATGCATGCCGAAGCCCTGAATCTGCATGAGCATGCCGGCCAACGGCCCGGAGATCAGCGAGGCGACTGCCGAACCACTGAGGAATATCGCAATCGCCTTGCCACGCTCAGCCGCAGGCAACCAGCGGGTGAAGTAATAGATCACCCCCGGGAAGAACCCCGCCTCGGCCACGCCAAGCAAAAAGCGCAGCACATAGAACTGGGTTTCGGTCTGGACGAAGGCCATGGCGGTTGCCACCAGGCCCCAGGTGAACATGATGCGGGTCAGCCACACACGGGCGCCGACGCGCTGCAGGAGCATGTTCGACGGCACCTCGAACAAGGCGTAGCCGATAAAGAACAGCCCGGCGCCAAAGCCGTAGGCGGCGGCGCTGATGCCGAGGTCGCTCTCCAGGTGCGGGCGGACGAAGCCGATATTGACGCGGTCCAGGTAATTGACGATGAACATGATGACGAACAGCGGCAGGACGTGGCGTTTGACCTTGGCCACGGCGCTGGTCAACACGTCGTCACGCCGTGCGGACGGAGCGAGGGTGTCGTTCACTGCAGAATCTCCCACTAATTGTTTTTGTGCGGGTCGATGGCGGTCACAGCGGCGGGCAGCGCGCTTGGTTGTCTGACATGCCAGTGGAGGCCAGAATAGGCCTCACGCAGTTGTACGACAAGATGCTGAACGGTCAGCAAAAAGCGAAATACAAGCTTATAAAGTGAATAAAATCGGCAAAAATAATGAATAGGGTTTAAACAACGACAGCACCTGTCTGATTTGTGCCGATGAAAATAATTTGAAATTTCAACTTGTCAGACAAGCTCTGATGCTAATCTCGCCGCGAGCCTCTGGCACTTGTCTGAACCGTTGCGGAGCCGCCCATGACCGCCCCCGAAGCCATCGATCCCCCGCGTAAACGTGGCCACAGCCGCGCCCATGATCTGGTCTCGAGCCTGACCCAGCAGATTCTGCTCGGCACCTTCAAGCCCGGCGACAAGCTGCCCTCGGAAAACACCCTGGTACGCGAGCACGCCGTCAGCCGCACCGTGGTGCGCGAGGCGTTATCCAAGTTGCAGGCTTCCGGGCTGGTCGAGCCGCGCCATGGCATCGGCACCTTCGTTATCGAACGCCAGGCACAAAGCGGCCTGCGCGTCGGCGCCGAAAGCGCAGCCAGCGTGCGTGATCTGCTGGAATTACGGATTGGTCTGGAGGGCCAGGCTGCGGCATTGGCCGCGCTGCGCCGGACTGACAGCCAGTTGCAGCGTATGCGCCAGGCGCTGGATGACCATCAGGACCTCGCCGCCGCCGGCGACAGTTGCATCGAACCCGACCGGCGCTTTCACCTGCTGATTGCCGAGGCCACCGGCAACCTGTATTTCAGCGAGACCATGGCGCAACTGGGCAGCGGCTTGATCCCGCGCAACCGCATGGCGGCCGATGAGCGCTCAGGCGCCAAGCTGGCCCGGCATGCCTACCTGGCCAACCTGGAACATGAGGCGATCCTCAATGCCATCCGCCGGCAGGACCCGGATGCGGCGCGGGCAGCGATCTGCCTGCACCTGTCCAACAGCCGCGACCGCTTGCTGCCCGAGTGAAGAGTCGGGGACGCCGGGGGCGCTTCGCGCCCCTTTCGCGACACAAGGCCGCTCCTACAGGTGACCGCGTAAGTCGTTGGTACGCGGTAGTCTGTAGGAGCGGCCTTGAGCCCCCAACGTCCTCAAAACGTCAGGCAGATCTTGCCGAAGTGGCGATTGCTTTCCTGATGCTGGAACGCCTCGACGATCTGTTCCAGCTCGAAGTGCTTATCGACCACCGGCCGCAAGCCATTGGCGTCGATAGCGCGAACCATGGCCTGCTGCTGCGCGCGGCTGCCGACCAGCACGCCTTGCAGACGAATCTGCCGCACCAGTGCCTGCACCAATGGCAACTCCCCGGCGACGCCGGTAAGAATCCCGATCAGCGAGATATGCCCGCCAATCCGCGCCGCGATCATCGACTGCTCAAGGGTGGCCGGGCCGCCGACTTCAATCACATGATCGACGCCGCGATTGTCGGTCAGCTTGCGCACCTGCTCGCCCCAGGCCGGGGTGCTGCGGTAGTTGATCACATGATCGGCGCCCAGCGCCTTGAGCCGCTCCAGCTTGGCATCGCTGGATGAGGTGGCGATCACCGTAGCGCCGGCCAGCTTGGCGAACTGCAGAGCAAAGATAGACACACCACCTGTGCCCTGCACCAGCACGCTATCGCCGGGTTTCAGCTGATCATCGGCCATCAGTGCACGCCAGGCAGTCAGCCCTGCCGTGGTCAGGGTTGCGGCCTCGGCATGGCTATAGCCGCTCGGCGCACGGGTGAACGAGGTCGCGCGCGCAGTAACCTGCTGGCGCGCATAGCCATCGATACCATCGCCAGGCACGCTGGCAAAACCCTCGACCAGCGGCTGGCCGTCGAGCCAGTCGGGGAAGAACGTGCTGACCACCGCATCGCCGACCTTGAACTCGGTGACGCCCGCGCCCACCGCCGTCACTTGCCCAGCGCCATCGGCCATCGGAATGCGCCGCTCGCTCGGCCCCCACATGCCGCTGACCACGGCAAAGTCATGGTAGTTGAGCGAGCTGGCGTGCAGGCGCACGCTGATCTCGCCGGCCTGCGGCGCGGCAGCCTCGCAGGTGCCGATCTGGACGTTGGCGTAACCGCCGCCGGGCTGAACGTAGATGGCCTTGCTGGTCATGACAGCTGTTCCTCTGTGAGTGGTTGGGGGGCTGTGCAGCTTAGCCGAGCAGCGCCTGCAGCTGGCGGCAGTCGGCGGCGTGCCAGTCGGTCAGCTCTGGCCAGGGGTTGTCCGGCAGGTTGACCAGTACCGTGCGTGCGCCCGCGGTGCGGCCGCATTCCAGGTCGATGCGGTAATCGCCGACCATCACCAGCTCGCTGGGATCGACGTCCCAGGCCTGGGCGATTTTCAGCAGACCATCGGGGCTTGGCTTGGGCGCGGCTTCGTCGCGGCCGAGCACCAGCTCCTTGTCGAAACAATCGGCCAGGCCGATGGCCTCAAGGGTGACGTGGGCCAGCTCGCGGGCATTACGGGTGAGGATCGCCAACTGGCAACCACGCCCGGCCAGTTCGCGCACCAGCTCGACCGCGCCCGTTGCGGCAGTCGACGCCACGGCCAGGTCACGCTCGTGTTCGAGCAACCAGGCGTGCTTGGCTTCGGCCTCGGCAGCAGGCAAGGCGGCCAGATGGGTAAGAATATCGTCCTCGGGCGGAATGCCCAGCGCTACCCGGATGGCGGCAAAATCATGCACCGCCACGGTCAGCGTGCCGTCCATGTCGAACACCCAGTTGCGTACTGTCGAGAGGCTCATGACCAGTCCTTGCGATGGCGAATCAGGCCTTCCTGGGCCGATGAGGCAACCAGTTGCCCGGCGCGGTTGTAGATGCTGCCGCGGCAGAAGCCACGGGCGTTGCCGGCCCACGGGCTGTCGGTGGCATACAGCAGCCAGTCATCGGCGCGCAGGTCACGGTGGAACCACAGCGAGTGATCGAGGCTGGCGATCTGCATGTCCTTCTGCCACACCGACTTGGCATGGGGCAGCAGCGCGGTGGTCAGCAGGCCAAAGTCGGAGGCGTAGGCGAGCAGGTATTTGTGCAGCGCGGGCACGTCCGGCAGGCTGCCGCTGGTACGGAACCAGGCGTATTTGACCGGGTCGCCGGGCTTGGGGTTGAACGGGTCGCGCTCGGTTACCGGGCGCACTTCGATCGGCCGATCACACAGCACCTTGTCGCGGATGCGCTCGGGCAGTTGCTCGGCCATGGCGCTGGCCAGTTCGACTTCGCTGGGGAGGTTTTCCGGGCCGACCACATCGGGCATCTGCGCCTGGTGCTCGAAGCTTTCTTCGTCGTACTGGAACGAGGCGCTGCAGGTAAAGATGGTGTGGCCTTTCTGGATCGCAGTCACCCGACGGGTGCTGAAGCTGCCACCGTCACGCACGCGATCAACCGAATACACCACCGGCAGGCTGGCATCGCCCGGGCGCAAGAAATAGCCATGCAGCGAATGCACATGGCGGGCGTCTTCGACTGTCTGGCTGGCAGCCGACAGCGCCTGGCCGAGCACCTGGCCGCCGTACAACTGGCGAAAGCCCAGGTCCTGGCTGCGGCCACGGAACAGGTTTTCCTCGATCGCTTCAAGGCTCAACAGGTCGACCAGGTCGTCCAACACGTGGCTCATGGGGGTGTTCTCCTAGCTAGGCAGCACGGCGCTACAGCATTTTTGAAAGACAAGATGATACAGAATTTGTCATCAGCGCTATGCATGCAGCGCCATTCAGCCGTGCAGGGTGTCCTGCCAGTGGGCGCGGTCGATGCGGTACAGCACATGCCGGCGCAGCGGGTCATCGGCGGCAAGCTTGGGGTGGTCGAAGCTGCCGTCGAGGTCCTGCTGCATGCCGATGGCCTGCATGACCTTCTGCGACGCCAGGTTGCTCTCGCTGGTGAACGACACCACCTGCTCCAGACGCAGCTGGGCGAAGGCGCAGCGCAGGCAGGTCCAGGCCGCTTCGCTGGCAAAACCCAGGCCCCAGTGCCGGCGGGCCAGGCGCCAGCCGATTTCCACCGCCGGGGCGAACGGCGCGTCGAAGTTGACGTTGAGCAGGCCGGTCATGCCGATGAACGCGCCGGTGTCCTTGCGCTCCAGCGCCCACAGGCCGTAGCCGTATTCATTGAAGTGACCGCGCACCCGGCCGATCAACGCAGCCGCCTCGACCCGGCTCAACGGCGCCGGGAAGTAACGCATTACCTGGGGGTCAGCAGACATCGCGGCAAACTCGGCGAGGTCTTCGTCGTGCCACTGGCGCAAGATCAGGCGGGCGCTCTCAAGTTTGGGGATCAGCGTCATCAGCCAGCTCCGAAAAGATCGTATCGCATCTTACAGGGTAGGCCCAGCAACGCGGCGGCGCCCGGCAATAGCCCAACGGCCACCGGAGCTGGCACTATCCACACACATCTCTAGTGCGATCCCATCATGCCGTTGCCGCTGATCTACCACGACGACTACAGCCCGGAGTTTCCCGCCGAGCACCGCTTCCCGATGGACAAGTTTCGCCTGCTGCGCGACCACCTGATCGACAGCGGCCTGACCCGCGACGAAGATTTGCTGCGCCCCGAGATCTGCCCCAACGACATCCTCGCGCTGGCCCACGACCGTAGCTATATCGAGCGCTACATGAGCGGCGAGTTGTCCCGCGAGGACCAGCGCCGGCTTGGCCTACCCTGGAGCGAAGCGCTCGCCCGGCGCACCGTGCGGGCGGTCGGTGGCTCGCTGTTGAGCGCCGAGATGGCCCTGCGCGACGGCGTCGCCTGCCACCTCGCCGGCGGTACTCATCATGCCCACTACGACCACCCGGCAGGCTTTTGCATCTTCAATGACCTGGCGGTGATCAGCCGTTATCTGCTGGAGGCCGGGCGCGTGCACCGGGTGCTGATCTTCGACTGCGACGTGCATCAAGGCGACGGCACCGCACGCATGCTGCAAGACACGCCGGAGGCGATCACCGTGTCGCTGCACTGCGAGCAGAACTTCCCCGCGCGCAAGGCGCAGAGCGATTGGGACATCCCGCTGCCGCGGGGCATGGGCGACGCCGAGTACTTACAGGTGGTGGATGACGCGCTCAACTATTTGCTGCCGCTGTACCAGCCCGACCTGGTGCTGTACGACGCCGGAGTCGATGTGCACAAGGATGACGCGCTGGGTTACCTGCAACTGACCGACGAAGGCCTGGCGGCGCGCGATGAAAAGGTCCTGCGGCATTGCCTGGGGCGGGATATCCCGGTGGTCGGGGTGATTGGTGGCGGCTACAGCAAGGACCGCCTGGCCTTGGCCAAGCGCCATGGCATCCTTCATCACACTGCAGCGCGTGTCATCAGTTGTTCACAATGACTGTGGAACCGCCTGTGGATAACCTGCTGGCAACCCGCTGCAGGCCTCTAGCTGTATGGCCTGCAAAGCACTGATCATTTTTTGACCAGTGCTTGCGAAAGCGTGCTTGGGGTAGAATGCCGGCTCTTTTCCACAGCCCGTTGCCGCCGACCATGTCTGATCTTCACCCTGCTCGCCCTCCTCTGGTTGCCGTTATCGGTGCCGGTCCCGCCGGGCTGATGGCCGCCGAAGCCCTGGCGGCGTCGGGCGCAGCGGTGCAGGTGTTCGACGCCATGCCGTCGGTTGGGCGCAAGTTTCTCCTGGCGGGTGTTGGCGGGATGAACATCACCCATTCCGAGCCCTACCCCGCGTTTGTCGGCCGCTACGCCGAGCGCAGCCGCGAGATCGACGCGCTGTTACGCGACTTTGATGCCGACGCGCTGCGCCAGTGGATACATGATCTCGGCATCGAGACCTTTGTCGGCACCTCAGGGCGGGTGTTCCCCACCGATATGAAAGCCGCGCCGTTGCTGCGCGCCTGGCTCAAGCGCCTGCGCGACAGCGGCGTAGTTATCCACACCCGCCATCGTTGGTTGGGCTGGAATGCCGAGGGCGCGCTGCGGATAGCTTATCCACAGGGCGAACTGAGCGTACAGGCTGATGCCGTGGTGCTGGCGCTGGGTGGCGGCAGTTGGGCACGGCTTGGTTCGGACGGCGCATGGCTGCCATTGCTGGCAGAGCGGGCTGTGGATATCTCGCCATTGCAGCCGAGCAACTGTGGTTTTGAAGTGGCAAGCTGGAGCGAACTGCTGGTGAACAAGTTTGCCGGGGCACCACTGAAGAACATCGCTCTGGCCATGCCCGGCAGCCCGCCGCGCAAGGGCGAATTCATCCTCACCGCCCAAGGCGTCGAAGGCAGCCTGGTGTATGCCTGGTCGGCGCCGGTACGGGAGGCGATCAACCGCGAGGGCCGCGCTACCCTGCTGCTCGATCTGCTGCCAGACAAGCCTGTGGACAAAATCGCCCTGGCCCTGGCCAAGCCACGTGGCTCGCGCTCGATGGCCAAGCATCTGCACAGTCAGTTGGGCATCGATGGCGTGAAGGCGGGGTTGTTGCGTGAGCTGACCGATCAGGCCACGTTTGCTGACCCGCAGGCACTGGCGGCGGCGATCAAGGCGCTGCCGATCGAGCTGGTACGCACGCGGCCGCTGGACGAGGCCATCAGCAGTGCCGGTGGGGTGCGTTTTACTGGGCTGGATGAGGGCTTGATGCTGCGTCAGCTACCGGGGGTGTTCTGCGCTGGCGAGATGCTCGACTGGGAGGCACCGACCGGCGGCTATCTGCTCACGGCGTGCTTTGCCAGTGGCTTGCGTGCGGGCAAGGCTGCGGCCGAGTGGCTCAACGCACGCTGATGGCGAGTCGAGCCGAACGCAGGGTCTGCGCTCGGCTCTGATCAGCCTACGGCTTGCGCTTGCGCGGGCCACCGTTGAAGCTCGGCACCTTGCGCACGGCTTTCACCGCTGGCTTGGCGTCGGCCGAATCAGTGCTGTCCATCCATTTGCCCAGACCACGCTTGGCGCTGTTTTCCTTGGGCTTCTTGGGCTTTTTCGGTTTCTTGATCACTTGCCCGCTGGCGTCGGTCAGCGGCACCCGGTGCTCGGGGATAAAGTCCGGTTCTTCGTGGCGCGGCAGGGTCTGGCGGATCAGCGTTTCAATCGCCGAGAGCATCTGCACTTCATCGGCGCATACCAGCGAAATCGCCTCGCCTTTGTTGCCGGCCCGGCCGGTACGGCCAATCCGGTGCACGTAGTCTTCGGCGACGATTGGCATGTCGAGGTTGACCACCAGCGGCAGGTCGTCGATGTCCAGGCCACGGGCGGCCACGTCGGTAGCAACCAGCACCTGAATCTCGCGGGCCTTGAAGGTATCCAGCGCGCGCTGGCGAGTCGCTTGCGGGCGATCGCCGTGGATGCCGTCGGCCACTACGCCTTCGGCGAGCAGGCGCTCGACCAGTTGATCGACACCGTTACGGGTCTTGGCAAACACCAACACCTGCTTCCAGCGCTGCTTGCGCAGCAGGTAGCAGAACAGGTCGGCCTTGCGCTTCTTGTCGACCGGCACCAGCCACTGTTTGACGGTATTGGCAGCGGCGTTGCGCGGGCTGACTTCGATGCTCAGTGGGTCGTTCAGGGCGAGGCCTGCGAGCATGCGGATCTGCTCGGAGAAGGTCGCCGAAAACAGCAGGGTCTGGCGCTTGCGCGGCAGTGCGGCGTACACCGCTTGCAGTTCTTCGGCAAAGCCCAGGTCGAGCATGCGGTCGGCTTCGTCGAGCACCAGCATCTGCACCTGGCTGAACTTGACCGCTTTTTGCCGGAACAGGTCGAGCAGCCGGCCTGGGGTCGCCACCAGCAGATCGACACCACGGCGCAGGCGCATCATCTGCGGGTTGATGCTGACCCCGCCGTACACGGCGTAGGTCGAGACCGGCAGGTTTTCGGCGTATTGCTGGACGTTGGCATGGACCTGCTCGGCCAGCTCGCGGGTCGGCACCAGGATCAGCGCGCGGATCGAATTGCTGGCGACCTTCTCACCTTCCAGCGCCAGCCGCTGCAACACCGGCAGGGCAAAGCCTGCGGTCTTGCCGGTGCCGGTCTGGGCGGCGGCCATCAGGTCGCGGCCAGCCAGCACGGCGGGGATGGCCTGGGCCTGCACGGGCGTCGGGGTGGAGTAGTCGCGCTGCTGCAAGGTGCGCAGCAGCGGTTCGATCAGGCCGAGTTGGGCGAAATTCATTTCAATACCGTCAGGGGGGTTCAGCGAAGGCGGCAGTTTAACCTGCGAACACCGCTGCCTGACAGATCGAACACGATCCCCGTAGGAGCGGCCTTGTGTCGCGAAAGGGCTGCGCAGCGGCCCCGACTATTTGTGATGCGGCATAAATCCTGGGGCCGCTACGCGACCCCTTCGCGACACAAGGCCGCTCCTACAGAGGGACCGCGTACGATCAGTGGCGCAACAACAGATGCCCCTCGATCGGCACATAGCGGCTGGCCGCGCGTATCAACGACAACGCCGTCAACCCCGGCGTGCCATACACCACTGCTTCTACCCCGTGACGCTGAATCGCCCGCTCCAGCAGCAGATCAAAGTCACCATCGCCAGACGCCAGCACGACCTGGTCGACCCGGCTGGCCGCTTCGATCACATCCAGGGTAATGCCGACATCCCAATCGCCCTTGGCCGAGCCATCGCTGCGCTGGATATACGGCTTGAGGCGCACCTCGAAACCGAGGTTGCGCAGAATCTGCTGAAACTGCTGTTGCTTGCTGTCGCCGCGATCAATTGCATAGGCCACCGCTTCGACAATGGTGCCTTCGCGGCTCACTTCGGCCCACAGCGCTGCATAGTTGAAGTGGCAGCCGTGGGCCTGGCGGACGGTGTAGTAGAGGTTCTGCACGTCGGCGAACAGCGCGATTTTTTTCATCCAGGCCTCGGCTGAGCGGGCAGGCGCCCGCAAAGCTGAGCAGTATGCCAGCTGTCAGACGAAGCTGTCGTCGTCGCTGAAGAAGCCGCCATCGTCATTGCCATAGTCAGTGTCGGCGTAGCCGCCCTGGTCAGCGCCGTAGCCACCGTTGTCGGCAACCTGCTGCTGCGCGCCCTGGTCTTGCCAGCCGCCGCTGTCACTGGCCGGCGCTGGTTCTTCCTTGATCACCTCGACCACTTCGTCTGGCTGCGAGTTGTGGTGGAACATGCTGCTGATGCCCTGCGCCAGCAGCACGCCACCGGCAACTCCGGCTGCCGTCTGCATGGCCCCACCGAGAAAACTCGATGCACCCGAGCGGGCCGGCGCGGCATTGAACGCCGATTGCTGCTGCGGTTGCTGGGCTGGTGCTGGCGCGTTGTACGCAGCAGGCGCAGGGTCACGCCAGCCGCCGCCAGACGTTGCTGGAGCTGCCGGGCGCTGCGGCTGCGGATCAGGGCTGCGGCTACCGGCACCAAAGATGCTCGACAGGAAGCCACCGCTGTTGGTGTTGCTGCTGCGGGTCGCATCGACCTGGGCGCGGGCCTGCTTCAGCTCGGCCTCCAGCTGCTTGTTCTTTTCATCCAGCTGCTTGAGCGCAGCCTCCTGCACCAGGATCGCCTGGGCCATGTAGTACGGCGCCGCCGGTTGCGTGCGCAGGTGCGCTTCGATGCAGGCCTGGGCCTGGGCATCGCGCGGCTGGTTGGGGTCTTCGGCTTGCTTGATGCGGCCAAACAGGCCATCGATCAGCGATTGTTCTTCGGTATTCATGCTTACCTCACGCGCTGGGCGGGACATCGGATGCGTCAAAGATGGGGGGTGGCGGCGCGGGATTCAATCGGCGCACGGGTGAAACTTTTTTCAGCAAGAGCCGGAGTGGGCTAAAGTTACGCCCCTGCTATTACTGCCATGCGATGTTGACTGATGAATCCGCTGAGCGTTCTGCGCGACTCCCTGTACTTTTTCCGCCGCCACCTGGCGAGCATCGTCCAGCTCTGCCTGCCGTTGATCGTGCTCGAGGCACTGGCCACCCAACTGCTCTATCGCCAGCTCGGCGACAGCGCCTCGCCGGTCTACGGCATGCTTGTCAGCCTGCTGCTGTACCCGCTGTACAGTGCGGCGCTGATCCTCTACCTGGACACCCGCAGCCAAGACCAGCACATCGCCAAGCGCGATCTGTTTGCCCGCGCCGTGCAGCTGTGGCCGCCGCTGGCCTTGCTGATCATGATCAGCACCTTGTTGATCATGGCCGGCCTGGCACTGTTCGTGTTCCCCGGCATCTGGATCATGATCAACCTGGTGTTTGCCGAGTACCTGCTGGTGCTGCGCGGCATGCCGTTGATGCAGGCCATGCGCGAAAGCGCGCGGATGACCACTGGCCATTTCATGCGCATTCTGGTCTGCGTGTTCGTTTCGCTGGCACCGGCATGGTTGCTCGACGGCCTGTTGCTGATGGCCTTCCCCGACCCCGCCGGTGGCGTGCAATTGGCCATGGACAGCCTCAGTGGGCTGCTGCAGTTGTTCAGCAGCGTGGTGCTGTTCCGCATCTTCATGCTGCTTGAGGCCAATGCTGGCGCCTGAGCCACGCTGACACGGCGCCACCACCTTGGGTATGCTGGCGCCATTCGCACCGACAAGCCGAGCCGATGATCCGACTACTGCGCAACGTCCTGTTGTTGATTTTCCTGGCGCTGGCCTTGCTTTGGTTGCTGGCCAACCATCTGGGCTGGCAACCTGCCCCGCGTGAGGCGCTGCCAGTCGCCTGTCAGAACCCGGCGCCACTCTTGCAAGCCGGCCAGCCGCTGAAAGTGATGAGCTGGAACGTGCAGCACCTGGCCGGCAAGCGCTATGTGTTCTGGAACGACCAGGGCCAGGGCAGCGATACCCGCGCCACCGCGGAAGACCTGGCGTTCACCCTCGATGAGGTTGCGCGGGTGATCCGTGCCGAGCAGCCTGATGTGGTACTGCTGCAGGAGCTGGACAAAGACGCCAAGGCCAGCGATTACCAGGACCAGCTCGGCCTGCTCCACGAGCGTCTGGCCGACCTCTACCCGTGCAGCGTGCAGAGCTATCAGTGGCAGGCTGGCTTTGTCCCCGACCGGCATATCTTCGGCAGCGTGGGCCGCACCCTGGCTACCCTCAGTCGCTACTCGATCGCCAAGGCCGAGCGCCTGCAACTGCCCAATGACGTGAGCGGCCCGCTGAGCCGGCTGCTCGAGCAGCAACCGGCGTTGCAGGTCAGCTATCTGCCGTTGAGCGACGGCAGCCGGCTGGCGGTGCTCAACACCCAGCTGTCGCCCTACCGCGCCGGCAGCGACCTGCAAAGGCGGCAGATGAACCACGTCAGCAAGGTCGTCGACCGCCTCGAAAGCCAGGGTACGCTGTGGCTGCTAGGCGGCGACTTCAAGCAGTTGCCGCTAGGCCAGTATCGCCGCCTGCCGCCTGCCCAGCGTGGCAGCTACGCCCCGGACAGCGACCTGCACCTGCTCTGGGACAAGTACCCGATGATCCCCAGCAATCCTGAAGCCAGCGGCGCCGAGCGGGCATTGTGGCTGACCCACTTCCCCAACGACCCGGCCCTCAGCGGGCCCGATCGCAGTGTCGACTTCATCTTCCATAGCCCGCGCCTGCTGCGCTTGCAGGCCTATGTGCTGGGCAACGGCACCGAGCAGATTTCCGATCACCTGCCCGTACGCGCCGACCTCGCCATGCCTGGGCCGCAGCGCCCGCCTCGGGGTGAATGAGCACAGCCAGGAAAGGCTTCAGGCTCCGTTGAGCTGAGCTCGCAACCTAAGGTGTAACGCCGCCCGGGACCGTGCGGCTCATTCCCTAGGCACTGCGAGGCACACTCCATGAACCCAAGCATCATCGATACATACGCCAATTCATTTCGCGCCAGGCTGTATCTGCATGAAGAGGGTCGAAATACGCCACTGCGGCTGAGCCAGCCGAACGATAAGTTCTCTTGGGGCGTGAGCCCAGAAAACGACTGGCTGCAAACGGGGGGCAATGAACCTTCATTGATCATCTCCTTCGACTACCACTCGATGGAAGACAACCGCTTGCACTATCACTTGCACATCCCTGGCCGGAGCAAGCAAGGCTCCGCCCCGCAGGTACCGCGCAGACTGGGAGTCAGCACGAACGGCTATCTGGGCTTCTACTGGATCGCAGAGGTGACCGATTACTGGAAAATTGAACCCCTGCAAGAGACCGAAGAAGGCCTGCTGTGTCATCTGCGCGACCACCTCGGACACAGAGTCGGTACCTTGGAAGACACTCCCCATCACCAACCTGGCCGGTTCAACTACCTGAATATCAGCGAAAGTGAGATCGCCACCTTCCTCCTGCAAAAAACCAGCTAGCCCTCACTGCTCAGGTCCCTCGCGGTTTGACCCGCGCGGTGGCCTGCGCGATCAGCGGATCATCAGGCCAGTAGTGCTTGGGATAACGGCCTTTAAGGTCTTTCTTCACCTCGGCATAAGTCATGCGCCAAAAGTTGGCCAGATCCTGGGTCACCTGCACTGGCCGGCGTGCCGGCGACAGCAGGTGCAGCTTGACCTGCTGGCGGCCCTGGGCGATGCGTGGGGTGTCGGCCAGACCGAACAGCTCTTGCAGGCGCACCGCCAGAATCGGCGGCGTCTCGCTGTAGTCCAGGCGGATGCTCGAGCCGGAGGGCACATCCAGATGCTGCGGCGCCCACTCTTCCAGCCGCTGCGGCAGCGGCCAGGGCAGCAGATTGCGCAGGATCGACGACAGATCCAGCTGGGCGAAATGGCTTAGCCGCGAGACTTTGCCCAGATACGGCTGTAACCAAGCTTCGAGGCTGTCGAGCAGGGCCTGGTCAGACAGATCGGGCCAGTCGCTGGCGCCGTTCTGCGCCCTATCAAGCTGGCGCAGCAGAGCCACCCGCGCTTGCCACTGGCGCAGCTCCGGGGTCCACGGCAACAAGGCCAGGCTCTTGCGTCGGACCAGACCGAGCAGCGCCTGCGCGCGGGCTTCATCGTTGAGCCCCGGCAGGGCTTCACGGCTCAGCACCAGCTCACCGACCTTGCGCTGGCGCTCGGCACGCAGGACCTGCTCACGCTCATCCCAGTCGAGCAGGTCGAGGGTTTGCACCTGCTCGGCGAGCACCCCGTCGAACAACCCAGGGTCGAACTCGGCAGCCAGATAGATCCGCTCTTCGCGCTGGCCCTGACGGCTGCCGAGGTCAGCAATCACCAGCCACGGGCACTTCATCAGCCCATCGACCTCGGCAAACAACGCTGCGCGACCATTGGCCAGACGGTACTCGGCACTGCCTTCACGGCGCTGTTGGGCGACGCGGTCTGGATAGGCCAGCGCCAGCAGTGCCCCGAGCCAGCGTGGATGCTGCGGGTCGGCGACCGGCGTCTGCGCGCTGCCACGCAGCAGACCGCGGTATTGGCGCGCCAACTGGCGGGCACGCTGCACGCCGCCTTGCGCACCGCGCACTGCTTTGCTCTGGCCGCTGAGCAGTGCCAGCCGGCTGTGCAGATCAGCGCCGCCACCGCGCTGGATGTCACGCTCGCCCAGCAGCGCGGCGACGTCACAGGCCATTTCGCTCAGACCCAGTTGCTGCCCGCGCAGCAACAGATGGGCGATCCGTGGATGCGCGGGCAGTTCGGCCATGGCCTGGCCATGACTACTCAGGTTGCTGCGGCTGGCCGGTTTGAAGGCGCCAAGCCGGGCCAGCAGGTCTTGTGACTGGGCGTAGGCAGCGGCAGGCGGCTGGTCGAGCCAGCTCAACTGGTCCGGGCTCACGCCCCAGCGCGCCAGTTGCAGCGCCAGCCCGGCCAGGTCGGCCTGGAGAATTTCTGCGGTGCCGTGGGCGGCCAATTGTTCATGCTGCGCTTCGGACCACAGCCGGTAGCACACGCCCGGCTCCAGCCGCCCTGCCCGCCCGGCGCGCTGGGTGGCGCTGGCGCGGGAGATGCGTTGAGTGTCGAGGCGGGTCATGCCGCTGCCCGGGTCAAACCGCGGCACCCGCGCCAGGCCGGCGTCGATCACCACCCGCACGCCATCGATGGTCAGGCTGGTTTCGGCAATGTTGGTCGCCAGCACCACCTTGCGCTGGCCGCTGGCAGGCGGCTCGATGGCAGCACGCTGGGCGTTCAGGTCAAGCTCGCCGTGCAGCGGGCAGAGGATGATGTCGGAGCGCTCGCCGACGGCTTCCTGCAAGCTTTGATGGACTCGGCGGATCTCGGCCTGGCCGGGCAGAAACACCAGCAGGCTGCCGCTTTGATCGGCCAGCGCCTGCAGCACGCAGTCGACCACCCGCGGCTCGACGAACTCACCCGGCTGCATCGGCCGGCCCCACTGGATCGTTACCGGGTGCATGCGGCCCTGGCTGCTGACCACCGGGGCGTCGTCGAGCAGGCGCGCCAAGCGCTCGCCTTCGAGGGTTGCCGACATCAAGAGGATTTTCAGCGCTGGCTCGTCGCGCAGCAGCGCCCGCCCGTTGAGGGTCAGCGCCAGCGCCAGATCGGCGTCCAGTGAGCGCTCGTGAAACTCGTCGAAAATCAGCAGGCCTACACCTTCCAGCGCCGGGTCCGACTGCAGCCGGCGGGTCAGGATGCCTTCGGTGACCACTTCGATGCGGGTGTTCGGCCCGACCTTGCTGTCCAGCCGAATCCGATAGCCGACCGTTTCCCCGACCTGCTCGCCCAGCTCGCTGGCGAGCCGCTCGGCTGCGGCCCGGGCGGCCAGGCGGCGTGGCTCGAGCATGATGATGCGCTGGCCGGCCAGCCACGGCTCGTCGAGCAGGGCCAGCGGCACGCGGGTGGTCTTGCCGGCGCCAGGCGGCGCTTCCAGCACGGCTTCGTGGCGCGCGCTGAGCGCCTGGCGCAGGGCGGGCAGTACGGCATCGATTGGTAATGAAATCATGGTGGTCCTCGAACGAGGCGCCGAGTATAACGGCGAACCGGGCGAGGCCCGATAGGTCATACTATCGGCAGCAGGCCGCTGGCCTGTTTCGTTGCGATTTTCCATCGGAGATTTACATGCGCATTCATTCCCGCGTCATCGGTGGCGCCCTGGTTGCCACCCTGCTGACTCAGCTGACGGCCTGCGGCACGTTGTTCTATCCAGATCGCCGTGGCCAGATCGAAGGCAAGGTCGACCCGGTGATCGTCGCCCTCGATGCCATCGGCATTCTGTTCTACGTGATCCCGGGCCTGATCGCCTTTGGTGTCGACTTTGCCACTGGCGCGATCTACTACCCCGGCGGCACCACCGCCCAGGTCGACCCGGCCAAGCTCAAGCCGGCGGTGAATGCCGATGGCAGCATCGACAACAGCAAGCTGCAGGCTATTCTCGAAAGCGAACTGGGCCAGCGCCTGCCGCTCAACGACCCGCGCCTGATCCAGCACCGCGGCAGCGTCGAGCAGTTGGCCAGCTACGGCCTGATCCCGGCCGCCTGACACTTCGCAGGATGCTCAACGCATGACGCCCACTGCCGAACAGCAACGCTTGCTCCGCCTGGCCACTCGCGCTTCGCTGGCGGTGGCCTGCATTCTGGTGGTGAGCAAGGCGATTGCCTGGTGGCTGAGCGACTCGGTCAGCCTGCTGGCCGGGCTGACCGACTCGGCGCTGGATGCGGTGGCCTCGCTGCTCAACTTGCTGGCAGTGCACTACGCCCTGCGCCCGGCCGACGACGATCACCGCTTTGGCCATGGCAAGGCGGAAGCGCTGGCCGGCATGGCCCAGGCGTTGTTCATCGGCGCCAGCGCGGTGCTGATCGGGGTGCAGGCGGTGAGTCGTCTGCAGTCACCGCAGCCGCTGGGTGATACGGCGGCCGGTATCGGTGTGATGGTGTTATCGCTGGTGCTGACCGTGGCCCTGCTGGCGCTGCAGCGCAAAGTGATCAAGGCCACCGGCTCGACCGCAGTGCGTGCCGATTCCCTGCATTACCGCTCCGACCTGTTGCTCAACGGCAGCATCCTGCTGGCGTTGCTGCTGGCCGGTTATGGCTGGCCGCAGCTGGACGCGCTGTTCGGCCTGGGCATTGCCTTGTATATCCTCTGGAGTGCAGTGCAGATTGCTCGGGAAAGTACGGCGATCCTGATGGACAAGGAGCTGCCCGGCGATGTGGCCGAGCAGATGCTGGCGCTGGTCACGGCTATCCCCGGGGTGCTCGGCGCGCATGATCTGCGTACGCGCGTGTCCGGCAGCTACTGGTTTGTGCAACTGCACCTTGAGCTGCCCGGCACGCTGTCACTGCATGATGCCCACGAGCTGTGCGTGCAAGCCTCGGCAGTGATCCGCGAGCGCTATCCGCAGGCGGATGTGATGGTGCATGCCGACCCGCTGTGATGGCAGTCAGGAAGCCGGGGGGCGCTCTGCGCCCCTTTCGCGACACAAGGCCGCTCCTACAGGGACCGCGTAGCGCCTGGCTTGCGCGGTCAACTGTAGGAGCGGCCTTGTGTCGCGAAAGGGCTGCAAAGCAGCCCCCGACATACTCGAATCAGACAAAAAAATCAGAAACGAGCGCTATCAGTTGATGCTGTACCCACGCCCACTAAGACACGCCCCAAGCGAGCGCCGATACAGGTCGGCGACATTTGCCGCCGGCGCATAGCTGGCCTGGGCCGGATCGAAGCCGGACTGCTCGACAGCCCAGCGATGGCACTGATAGCGGTCCTGATCCTGCTGCTGTTGGTTTTGCCCGTAGCTTGGGTAAGCGACCACGTCATAACCACTGCTGGCCTGCAACGGCGGCACCGGTTGGCTGATCGGTGGATTCACCACCACGTACTCACGACTGTCGGCCAGGTATTGGTAGTAGGTGTCAGCGACCAGAAAGAACAGCGCACCGCCGCGCCAGACTTCTCGCGCATACGGCGGCAGGTAACCGACGCGCACGCCGTAAGGTGGGCGCACCACTACGTAGCGCGGTCCCTGCGGCTGATACCAGTAGCCACCGGAGTAGAAATAATCGCGGCCGTGATAGGGCACCTTCCAGTGCTGTTCGGGGAAGCGGTCGATCGCCTGCCCGGGGTGGTACTGCGGGCCTGGCCCCCAACCATTGCCGTGACCATCGGGGCGACCTGACCAGTTTTCACCGGGGCGCTGACCGGGGCCGCCCGCCTGCCAATGGCGATTGTCGGGGCCACGGCGCGGGATGTCCTGGTAATAACCCTGACGGGGTTGCTCGGTCTGGCGTACTTCATCCCGAGAATTCAATGACGAGCCGGAACTACCGCCGCCATTCGGGTCTTGTGGCCCACGGCCATCGCCAGGCCCTTGCGCCTGCACTGCGGCGCTGATAGCCATTGCCAGCACACCTACCCCTGCCAACTGCCAGCCGCGCGACCTCATGGTATTCCTCTCGACAAGTAAAACCGCAACTGCCGCCAGTTTACCGCGCAGCATGCGTGGGCAGATGAAAATCCAGCCATAAAAAAGGGAGGCCAAGTGGCCTCCCTTTGCAATTGTCGTCCGTGCTCGGCACTTGTGGCGCCGGCTCACCTCACCCCGTCTGGTAGACAGTGCGTAGCCCGGGGGCCGGCTAATCGTGTTGATCGCGGGCCGCGAGCGGCCTTCTGGGCCGGTCGCCGTGGACTGATGTCCGGGCAGTGATTCTGTTGATAAAGATACCGGCCAGAGCCCGGCACAGGATTGCGAAGATTGCTCAGATAAATAGCACTTGCGCAATTTTTAACCCTGGATTGATAATTCGCCGCAATCCGAACAGAAAAGGCCCCTTTCATGAGCAAGCTCGACCGCTACGACCTGAGCATCCTTGCCGAATTGCAGCGCGATGCGCGCATCTCCAACCAGGAACTGGCCGAACGCATCGGCCTGTCGCCCTCGCCGTGCTCGCGTCGGGTCAAGCAACTGGAAGACGACGGCTACATCTCGCGCCAGGTTGCACTGCTGGACCGCAAGAAGCTCGGCTTGAGCCTGACCGCCTATGTTTTGATCGGCATGGACCGGCATACCCCTGAGCGTTTCGAGACGTTTGAAGCCGCCGTGCGCAGCCTGCCGCAGGTGCTCGAGTGCAGCCTGGTGACCGGCATGGATGCCGACTATCAACTCAAGGTGGTGGTGCCGGACATGGACCATTACCAGAAACTGCTACTGGGCAGTCTGACCCGCATCGAAGGCGTTACCAGCGTGCGTTCCAGCTTCGTGCTCAACCAGGTGCTGGCCAGCACCGAGCTGCCATTGACCCATCTGCGTTAACAGCTTCGAGGCCCGGGCGTATACTCCGCCGCTTGAGCCTGCCTGGAGCGCACAGATGGATCCTGAAAAATTCGAAGAATGGATGATGATCATCCTGGTGACCATTCTCATCGGTTTCATGGGATTCATCGTCTGGGACCTGGCGAAAAAATCCAAGGCAGGCCGCTTCGGCACGCTGATCCTGTTCTTCGTGCTCGGCCTGGGCGTGCTCGCGTTCATCATCAAGAGCGTGGTGGTGGGAATGATCGAGGGCGTCTGACGCACACGCCCTGCTCATCTACAGCTTGGGCGGTGCGTCGCGCCAGCAGCCCTGATCCAACCCGTCCAACGTCCAGTCGCCGATCTTCACCCGCACCAGACGCAAAGTCGGCAAGCCGACCGCAGCGGTCATGCGCCGCACCTGACGGTTGCGCCCTTCACGAATCACCAGCTCCAGCCAGGCCGTCGGCACGCTCTTGCGAAAGCGCACCGGCGGCTCGCGTGGCCACAACTGCGGCTCGGCCAACAGCCGCGCCTCGGCTGGCAAGGTCATGCCGTCATTGAGCTCGACGCCCTGGCGCAAGCGCTGCAACTGCTCCTCGCTGGGCTCACCTTCAACCTGGACCCAATAGGTCTTGGCCAGCTTGTGCTTGGGGTCGGCAATCCGTGCTTGCAGGCGACCGTCGTTGGTCAGCAACAGCAAGCCTTCGCTGTCGCGGTCCAGGCGCCCGGCGGGATAGATCCCGGGGATATCGATGAAATCCTTGAGGGTGGCGCGGCCGTCGCCGTCACTGAACTGGGTCAGTACGTCGAACGGCTTGTTGAACAGCACCAGGCGCGGCTCGGCCGGTGGCGCCTTGGCCGGCCGGCGGGGGCCGGCAGGCCGCGGCGCTGGGGTGCGGCGCGGCTTGGAACGGGGTGGCAGGGGCATGGATCCTCAGCGGAACGGCGGCTCATCGAAGCTGCGCAGTTTACGCGAGTGCAACGAATTGAGCTCGGTACGCAGCAGATCCAGCGCCGCGATGCCGATTTTCAAGTGCTGGCTGACCGCGCGGTTGTAGAACGCATTGGCCGAACCTGGCAGCTTGATCTCGCTGTGCAGGGGTTTGTCCGACACGCAGAGCAAGGTCCCGTAAGGCACCCGCAGGCGATAACCCTGGGCGGCGATGGTGCCGCTTTCCATGTCGACCGCCACCGCCCGCGAGAGGTTGATCAGCGGCCGTTCCTGGGCCCAGCGCAGCTCCCAGTTGCGGTCGTCGTAGGTCAGCACGGTGCCGGTGCGCAGGCGTTTTTTCAGCTCGTCGCCGCGCTCGCCGGTGACTTGCGCCGCTGCTTCCTGCAACGCCATCTGCACCTCGGCCAGGGCCGGGATAGGAATGTTCGGCGGCACCACTCGATCAAGAATGCCGTCGCGGCGCATGTAGGCGTGGGCCAGCACGTAATCGCCGATGGTCTGCGACTGACGCAGGCCGCCACAGTGGCCGATCATCAGCCAGCAATGCGGGCGCAGCACGGCCAGGTGGTCGGTGATGTTCTTGGCGTTGGACGGGCCGACGCCGATGTTGACCAGGGTCACACCGTCGCCATCGGCGGCGATCAGGTGATAGGCCGGCATCTGGAAGCGGTGCCAGACCACGCTGGCCACCAGCGCCTGGGTCTCGCCTTCGTTCAGGCCTTTATCGATGACCACGTTGCCGGGCAAGACCATGCGCACAAAGCGCGGGTCGTCACGCAGCTGCTCAAGGCCATGGGCGATGAACTGGTCAACGTAGCGGTGGTAGTTGGTCAGCAGGATCCATGGCTGCACATGGCGCCAGTCGCTGCCGGTGTAGTGCACCAGGCGGCGCAGCGAGAAGTCCACGCGGGCGGCGTCGAACAGCGCCAGCGGCAGATTGTCGGCATTGCTCCAGTCCCACAGGCCGTCGGCGATATCGTCGGTGGCAGCCGACAGGTCGGTGCTGGGGAACACCCGCGCCAGGGCGGCGGCGGTGATGCCGGTGCCGGCCAGTTCATCGCCCTGCTCGACCACGTACGGGTAGGGGATGTTCTGCTCGCTGACGCCGACTTCCACGGTCACCGTGTAGTCGTGCATCAGGGGCCGCAACTGGTCGAGCAGGTAACTGCGGAAGGCTTCAGGCTGGGTCACGGTGACGCTGTAGGTGCCAGCGACCTGGACCTTGCCATAGGCACGGGTGGTGGCCGCGACTTCGCCGTTGCTGTAGTAGGTCAGGCGCAAGGCTGGGTAGCGGTACAGGGCGCGCTCTTCGGCGTCCGGTTCGGTGCGGTCCTTGAGGTAACGCTTGAGGGCCTGACTGAGGGCACCGGTGGCCTGTTCATGCAGGGCCGCCAGACGGTCGACGGCCTGTTCGGGGGTATCAACGACTACAAACGCTTGGCTCACGCTGGGCTTCCTGTTTTCTGTCATGCGTGCAGCCATCTTGCCTTGCTTCGGTAGCAAATACACCCCTGCGGATGCATTAGCCTCAGCACGGCCACGGCGGCGTCGCCCGCGCGACCAGCGCCTGCACGTCGACACCGCGCGGCAAGGCGCCGTAGACCCTGCCCGAGCCGCCCAGGCGGCTGGCGATGAAGCCATCGCTGACCTGCGCATTGCCCGCTTCGAGGAGTAGTTTGGCCTGCACCGCCAGGGCAATGTCTTCGCTCAGCTGGCGGGCGCGGTACTGGATGTCACTGGTGTCGGCCAAGGCGCTCTTGAGCCTGGCAATATGCGCCGCCAGCCGCGGTTCGCCGTGGCCATCGCCCAGCTCGGCGAACAACGCGTCCTGAATACCGGGCTCCTTGCTCAGTGCACGCAGCACATCCAGACACTGCACATTGCCCGAGCCCTCCCAGGTCGAGTTGACCGGCGCCTCGCGGTACAACCGCGGCAGGATACTGTCTTCGACGTAGCCCGCGCCGCCCATGCATTCCGCCGCTTCGTTGATCATCGCCGGGGCGCGCTTGCAGATCCAGTATTTGCCTACCGCAGTCATCAGCCGGGCGAAATGCGCCTGCTGCGGATCTTCGAGCTGGTCCAATGCCTGGCCCATGCGCAGGCTCAGCGCCAGCGCGGCCTCGCTTTCCAGGGCGAGGTCAGCGAGCACGTTCTGCATCAAGGGTTGCTCAGCGAGCAGGCGCCCACCGACCTGGCGATGGGCGCAGTGGTGCGCGGCCTGGGTCAGCGCCTGGCGCATCAGCGCGCTGGAGCCGACCATGCAGTCGAAGCGGGTCATCGCCACCATTTCGATGATGGTCGGCACGCCGCGGCCCTCTTCGCCGATCATCCACGCCAGGGCGCCGCGCAATTCGATTTCGCTGGAAGCATTGGAGCAGTTGCCCAGTTTGTTTTTCAGGCGCTGGATATAGAACTGGTTGCGGCTGTCATCGGGGCGATGGCGCGGCAGCAAAAAGCAGCTCAAGCCTTTGTCGGTCTGCGCCAGGGTCAGAAACGCATCGCACATCGGCGCCGAGCAGAACCACTTGTGCCCGACCAGCTCGTACGCCTGGCCGGGGCCACCGGCGCCGACCGGATAGGCCCGCGTGGTGTTGGCGCGCACGTCGGTGCCGCCCTGCTTTTCGGTCATGGCCATGCCGAGGGTGACACCGGCCTTGTGCCGGTCGCCGACATTGCGCGGGTCGTAGTCGCGGGCCAGCAGCTTGGGCAGCCAGTACTCGGCAAGCTCCGGCTGTACGCGCAGCGCAGGCACCGCGGCAAAGGTCATGGTCAGTGGGCAGCCGGTGCCGGCTTCAGCTTGCGAGTGCAGATAGGTCAGCCCGGCGCGGGCAACATGCGCACCAGGCTGCGGCGCAGCCCAGGGCAAGGATGGCAAGCCATGCTCGACAGCAGTGCGCATCAACTGGTGATAGGCCGGATGAAATTCGACCAGGTCGATGCGATGGCCATAGCGGTCGTGGCTGTGGAACTCGGGCTTGTGCGCGTTGGCCAGAAACCCCGCCGCCATCAGCGGCCCACCGGCCAGCGCGCCATAGCTGTCCAGCTGCGCCTGCGCCCAGCCGGCGCCAAAGCGCTGTGACCATTGCTGCAACGGCAGATCGAGCCGGTACAGGTTGGCGCCATCCAATGAAGGCGGCTGATTGCTGACCTGGTGAGTCTCTGCGTACTGGTGCAGGTTCATGGGCGCGCTCCTGGTGCCGTGCTGGCCTTGGACTGCCAGTGAAGCACCGTTGCGCGGTCAGTCAAAGTGACGAATCGGCCTATCGCGGCGGCGCTTTACGACAACGCCGTGCACTCAGAACCTGGCAACGCGGCCCGGCGGCGCCTGAACCTGGGCCGCGCTCAGGTTCAGGGTCAGTTCGAAACGGCTGCCCAGCCCGCGGGTCGACTCATGCGACAGGCTCGCTTCAAGCAAATCGCCCAACTGCCGGCAGATCGACAGGCCGATGCCCAGCCCGCCATAGCGCCGGGTCATCGAGCCATCGACCTGGAAGAAGCGCTGATAAAGCGTGGCCTGATCAAGGTCATCAAAACCAATGCCGCTGTCACTGACGATAAACGACAGCGCCAGGCTGTGCGGGCCAACCCGGCGGCCACGGACCTTGATCATCACCCCACCCTGCTCGGTGAACTTCAAGCCGTTGTCGACCAGGCAACGCAGGCAGCGCATCAGCTTTGGCGCATCACCGACCAGCTCGTCGGGCAGGTCGGCCGGGATATCCAAACTCAGGTACAGGCCTTTGCTCAACGCCAGCCCGGCAAAGCTGGCGCGCAGTTCCTGCAACTCGCGGCGCAGGTTGAACGACAACGGATGCGCACGCAGCCTGCCCGCCTGCAGTTCGCTCAGGATGAGGATGTCGTCGACCATCACCATCATGTCTTGGGCGGAGCGTGTGGCGGTGTGTTGGTACTGGCTGAGTTCGCTGTCCATCGGCAGGGTCTGCATCAGCTGCAGCGAGCCGATCACGCCATTCATCGGGGTGCGCAGCTCGTGGGTCACGGTCGACAGGAACTCGTCCTTCAAACGGTTGCTGCGGGCCAGTTGCTGGTTGAGCTGCTCCAAGGCCTGGCCGGTGTCGCGCAGGGTCTGCGCCTGCTGCTCGCGCAAGCTGTTGATGCGATCGGCCAGAGCCAGCGACAGCAAGGCGACTTCCAGCGCGGAGCCGAGCTGGCTGGCGTACATGGTGATGAACACGTTGGGCAGATAGCCCAGCACCATCAAGGTATTGACCAGCCCGCCGAGCAAAAACGCCGACCAGGCGATGATGAACCAGCGCGCCACCCGCAGCCCGCGCCACCAGGCATACAGCCCGGCGCTGAAGATACTCACGGTGAACAGCAGCGCCAGCACCGTGGCCATGCGCAGAGCCACGCCGTAGCGCAGGGTCACCGCCAGCACCATGACCAGCGCGCCGCCGAGCATCAGCACTTGCAGCAGCCGGTCGAAGCCGCGGCTGAGCAGGCCCATCTGCAGGAAGTGGCGGGCAAACTGGCAGCCGAACAAGCCGGCGGCACCGATGAACAGCGGTGTCGCCGCGTTTGCCCACCACGGGCTGTCCGGCCAGAAATACGCCACTCCGGCGCCGTTGACCGACACCTGGTACAAGCCGAACGAGGCTATATAGAGGATGTAATAGAGGTAGCTGACGTCGCGCACACTGATGTAGATGAACAGGTTGTACACCAGCATCACCAGCAACACGCCGTAGATCATCCCCAGCACATACAGGCGGGTAGGCTGATCTTCCATGTAGGCATTCACCGACCATAGCGTCAGCGGCGCCTGAACCGAGCCTTCGCTCTGCAGGCGCAGATACACCGTGGTCGGCTGGCCGGGCTGCAGCGGTAGTTCGAACAGGTAGTTGTTCTGCTGGATCTGCCGGCTGGCATACGGCAAGGCATCACCGGTGCGCTGCGCCAGCTTGAAATGGCCATGGGCGTCGGCCAGGTACAGCTCGAGGTGATCGAGCGGCGGGTAGGCGAGTTCCAGCAGCCATTGGCGGGCGGCCTGGGTGGCCGGCGCGACGTAGCGCAGATCAAGGCGCAGCCAGAACACCGAGTTGGAATAACCGGCGTTGAGCACGTCTTCTTTATGGGTGACAAAACGCTCGGCAAATTCCGCCGAGCTGACCTCGGCAATGGTCGCACTGGCCGTGCGGTCCTCATACACCTGCATGATTTTGCCTAGCGGCAGACGCCGGGTCGCGTCGTCAAAATCCACAGCTGCGGCGAGCACGGGCAAGCAGCCCAGCAAGATGATCAGCAAATAGCGCATTACAGCCCCAGCATGGCCCTTTCGGTTGCGTCGCGTTGGCCCCCTTTCCCTTTGAGGCGACGTAATCCGGTAGAGCCCGTTATCGAATTATTTGTGCACTCTAGCATAGCCATCAGTGATGGCGATCAAGTCCGCATGATTTTGACTGAACAGCTCTAGCACGCCATTTACAGGCGAAATAACCGTCCCATCCCGAGCAACGCCCTGCACTATCGACACGCGGGGCGCTTCGCCGAAATAGGTTTGGTGGTAAGCTCGCCGACCATGAATATCTACAGCTCCCGCCCCGTTGTCCTCTGTCTCTCCGGCCACGACCCCAGTGGCGGCGCCGGCCTGCAGGCAGATATCGAAGCCCTGATCGCCCAAGGCTGTCACGCCGCGCCCGCCGTGACCGCTCTGACCGTGCAGGATACCGTCAACGTCTCCGACTTCCGCGTGCTCGACCGCGAGTGGGTGCTGGCCCAGGCCAACGCCGTACTCAACGACTCGCAGGTGGCGGCGGTGAAGCTGGGCATGCTCGGCTCGATCGAAATGGTCGACACCGTAGCCGAGCTGCTGGCCGCGCACCCGCACCTGCCGCTGGTCTGTGACCCGGTACTGCGCGCTGGCGGCGGTGGTCGGCTGGGCAAGGATGAGGTCGGCTATGCCGTGCGCGAACGGCTGTTGCCGCTGGCGACCATCGCCACGCCCAACCTGCCCGAGGCACGCATTCTCGCCGAGCTGCCCGAAGGCACTGCCGACGAGTGCGCAGCCAAGCTGCTGCCGTTCTGCAAAAACCTGTTGATTACCGGCGGCCACGGTGACGAAGACGCCATTCATAACCGCCTGTACAGCCGCGATGGCAGCAGCCAGACCTGGCTCTGCCAGCGCTTGCCGGGCAGCTATCACGGTTCCGGTTGCACCTTGGCCAGCGCTCTGGCCGGTCGCCTGGCCCTTGGCGAAGAACTGCAAAGCGCCGTACGCAGCGCCCTCGACTACACCTGGCGGACTCTGCGCGACGCCGAACAACTGGGCCGTGGCCAATTCGTGCCGCGCCGCCTGCCGCTGGATTTCTGCTCCTGAGCTACGCACACGAGGCCTGACATGAAGCTACGCGGTCTGTACGCGATCACCGACAGCCAGCTGCTCGCTGGCCGCTTTGAATCCCATGTAGAAGCGGCGCTGGCCGGCGGTGTGCGCCTGCTGCAGTACCGCGACAAGAGCGACGATGCGGCCAAGCGCCTGCGCGAAGCGGAAGCCTTGAAGGTGCTCTGCGAGCGTTACGGCACCCAACTGATCATCAACGACGACGCCGAGCTGGCCGCGCGCCTGGGCGTCGGCGTGCACCTGGGCCAGACCGACGGCCCGCTGACACCTGCCAGAGCCTTGCTCGGGCGCAATGCAATCATCGGCTCGACCTGTCACGCTCAACTCGAGCTGGCCGAGCAGGCCGCCCGTGAAGGCGCCAACTATGTCGCTTTCGGGCGCTTTTTCAACTCCGTGACCAAACCCGGCGCGCCGGCTGCCAGCCTGGAGTTGCTGGCCCAGGCCCGCGCCACGGTGAAACTGCCGATCGCCGTGATCGGCGGCGTCACCCTCGACAACGCCTCGGCATTGATCGACCACGGCGCCGACCTGCTGGCCGTCATTCATGGCCTGTTTGCGGCTGACGACGCCCACGAAGTCACCCGCCGGGCCCGCGCGTTCAACGCGCTGTTCGCTTCCTGAATTCGAGAGAAAACCATGTCCCGTTCCGAACTCCTTTTTGCC
This sequence comes from Pseudomonas sp. EZ-C24, assembly GCF_014525325.1. Classification (NCBI taxonomy): domain Bacteria; kingdom Pseudomonadati; phylum Pseudomonadota; class Gammaproteobacteria; order Pseudomonadales; family Pseudomonadaceae; genus Pseudomonas; species Pseudomonas sp. EZ-C24. Next base: position 42,534 of record NZ_JACDIU010000025.1, read on the forward strand.
CAGGCCCAGAAGCACATCCCCGGTGGCGTCAACTCGCCGGTGCGTGCCTTCAAGAGCGTCGGTGGCACGCCGCTGTTCTTCAAGCACGCCCAGGGCGCCTACGTCATCGATGAAGACGACAAGCGCTACGTCGACTATGTCGGCTCGTGGGGGCCGATGATTCTCGGCCACAGCCACCCGGACGTGCTCGACTCGGTGCGCAAGCAGCTCGAACACGGCTTGTCGTACGGCGCGCCGACCGCGATGGAAACCGAGATGGCCGACCTGGTCTGCTCGCTGGTGCCGTCGATGGAGATGGTGCGTATGGTCAGCTCCGGCACCGAAGCGACCATGAGCGCCATTCGCCTGGCTCGTGGCTACACCGGCCGCGACGCTATCATCAAGTTCGAAGGCTGCTACCACGGCCACTCCGACAGCCTGCTGGTCAAGGCCGGCTCCGGCCTGCTGACCCAGGGCGTGCCGAGTTCGGCCGGGGTCCCGGCAGACTTTGCCAAGCACACCCTGACCCTGCCGTTCAACGACCTCGCCGAAGTCGAAAAGACCCTCGCCGAAGTCGGCCAGAGTGTCGCCTGTATCATCGTCGAGCCGGTTGCCGGCAACATGAACTGCGTGCCGCCGGCGCCGGGCTTTCTTGAAGGCCTGCGCGAGCAGTGCGACAAGCATGGCGTGGTGTTGATCTTCGACGAAGTGATGACTGGCTTCCGGGTATCGCTGGGCGGCGCCCAGGGTCATTACGGCATCACCCCGGACCTGTCTACCTTCGGCAAGATCGTCGGTGGCGGCATGCCGGTCGGCTGCTTCGGCGGCAAGCGCGCGATCATGGAATGCATCGCCCCGCTCGGCCCGGTCTACCAGGCCGGTACCCTGTCGGGTAACCCACTGGCCATGGCCGCCGGCCTGACTACCCTCAAGCTGATCAGCCGTCCGGGCTTCCACGATGAGCTGAGCCGCTTCACCAGCAACCTGCTCGACGGCCTGCAACAGCGCGCCGATGCTGCGGGCGTGCCGTTTGTCACCACTCAAGCGGGTGGTATGTTTGGCCTGTACTTCACCGGCGCGGACGATATCGTCACCTTCGACGACGTCATGGCCAGCGACACCGAGCGCTTCAAGCGCTTCTTCCACCTGATGCTAGAAGGCGGTGTGTACCTGGCGCCAAGCGCTTATGAGGCTGGTTTCACCTCGATCGTGCATGGCGATACCGAGCTGAAAATCACTTTGGATGCGGCCGAGCGGGCGTTTGCCAAGCTGAAGTAAATCAGCGCGGCTGAGGGCCTATTCGCGGCGGTCCGCCGCGAATAGGCCCCCGCAGACCCACCTTCAACAGAAAATCGAGTAAAACTTTGTAAGGTTGGCGCTGCTTATCCCATAATGTGCCACCAGAGACATCGGACAGCTTGCAGAGGTAAGTCGATCCCCATGAACCGCACCGGCCGCGCCCTGACCCTGGGCTGCCTGTTGCTCCTTCAGCCCCTGCTGGCCTTGGCAGAGGGCGGTAACTCGTTGCTGATTCCAGCGACGGGCCGCTGCACTCTCAACGTTCAGCCAGAGGACCTGCAGAACGCCCTCAAGGCGTGCGAGCACACTGCCGAGTCTGGGGATGCCCAGGCGCAGTACGAGCTGGGCGAGTTCTACTACAGCGGTAACGGCGAGCAAGCCGCACGCGACCTCAACAAAGCCCTCAACTGGTTCCAGCAAGCCTCGTTGCAAGGCCATGCTCAGGCCCAGTATCGGCTTGGCTCGATGTTCTTCCATGGTGAAGGGGTCAAGGCCAACAATGTCCAGGCGTACATTCTGCTGAAGATGGCCGCGGTCAACGGTGCCGAGGATGCCCTCGACCTGGCTGACGAAGTCACCGAGCAGATGCCCCGCGACGAACTCGAGCATGCCACCCAGGTGCTCGGCCAGATCTTCCGCAAATACCTGCTCGAACTGCAGAACGCCGAGGGCCGCAGCCCTTTCGCCCCGCTGCCGTAAGGATTATTTGGTAGGTATTGGCATCGGGAACGGCATCACGTTGCCGGTGATCTTGGCTTCGCTGATCTTCGCCGTACCCAACCGCTCGACTTCATCGATGCGCACGATCGAGTGCATCGGCACGAAGCTGCGGATCACTCCCTCAAACTGGGCCTTGAGCTTTTCTTCGCTCGGATCGACCACCACCTGGGTGCGCTCGCCGAAGACGAACTCTTCGATTTCGAGAAAACCCCAGAGGTCGCTCTGGAAGATCTGCTTGGCATACATTTCAAAGACCTGCCCCTGATTGAGGAAGATCACTTTGTAGATCGCGGGTTCGCTTTTGCTCATGATCGGCGTATAGGCACACTGGTCTGAAAATGGCCCGCATCATAGCAGAGCCCGGCCCACTGCGAGGCCTCACATGGCGCCGACGGCGGGTCAATTGGTCGGCAAAAGCGCCCGCACCGACCCTTGATCGTTTCAGTGCTTTCGCCACTGTCAGACAAGGGTTATTCTTGAGTTCACCTCTATAGCCGGCGAGCGGCCTAAAACGACCTTGAACGCACCCATAGAACCCCATCGTTTCATCCTCGAACCCTTCGAGGCCCATCGTTTCGCCAACCTGTGTGGCCAGTTCGACGAGCACCTGCGGCTCATCGAGCAGCGTCTGTCCATCCAGATCCGCAACCGCGGCAACCAGTTCGAACTGGTCGGCGAACCCAAGACCACCTCCGCTGCCGAACAGCTGCTGCGCCGTCTCTATCGTGAGACCAAGGCCACCGAGCTGTCGCCGGAAACGGTCCACCTGTATCTGCAGGAGTCGGCGGTCGAACACATCGCCAACCCGGCGGTCAACGAGGTCAGCGTTTCGCTGCGCACGCGCAAGGGCAAGATCACCCCGCGCGGTGCCAACCAGCAACGCTACGTCAAAGAGATCCTCGCCAACGACATCAACTTCGGTGTTGGCCCGGCCGGTACCGGCAAGACCTACCTGGCCGTAGCCTGCGCAGTCGATGCGCTGGAGCGCGAACAGGTGCGGCGCATCCTGCTGGTGCGTCCGGCGGTCGAAGCGGGCGAAAAGCTCGGTTTCCTGCCCGGCGACCTGTCGCAGAAGATCGACCCGTACCTGCGTCCGCTGTACGACGCTCTCTACGAAATGCTCGGTTTCGAGCATGTGGCCAAGCTGATCGAGCGTCAGGTCATCGAGATCGCGCCGCTGGCGTACATGCGCGGTCGTACCTTGAACAACAGCTTCATTATCCTCGACGAAAGCCAGAACACCACGCTCGAGCAGATGAAGATGTTCCTCACCCGGATCGGCTTCGGCTCGACCGCGGTGATCACCGGTGACATCACCCAGGTCGACCTGCCACGCGGCACCAAGTCGGGCCTGACCCATGTCATCGATGTGCTCAAGGACGTGCAGGGCATCAGCTTTACCCACTTCCAGTCCAAGGACGTCGTGCGTCATCCATTGGTGCAGCGCATCGTCGAGGCCTACGACCGTTTCGAGAGCCGCCAGGCCGAGGCACCCGCACGCGATGCTTGAACTCGACCTGCAACGGGCTACCGATGCGGCCAGCCCTGATGACGCCGACTTCCGCCGCTGGTGTGAGCTGGCCTTGCGCCAGCGCACTGCCGATTCGGAAATGACCATTCGCCTGGTCGATGAAAGCGAAGGCCGTGAGCTCAATCACACCTACCGTCATAAAGATTACGCAACCAATGTGTTGTCATTTCCTGCCGACGTCCCCGACGAACTGCTCGATATTCCCCTGCTGGGCGATCTGGTGATCTGCGTGGCCGTGGTCGAGCGCGAAGCGGCCGAACAGGGCAAGGCACTTGAAGCACATTGGGCACACCTGGTTATCCATGGTTGCCTGCATCTGCTTGGCTACGATCACATCGATGATGACGAAGCCGAAGAGATGGAAGCACTGGAACGAACATTGCTGGCAGAACTGGGTCACCCTGACCCGTATGCCGACGACCACCTCCCTACTACCGACATCAGCAAGGAACACGAGTAACCGCCATGAGCGAAGACCGATCGAGCAACGGGCAAAAGTCCTGGCTGGGCAAACTGACCCAGGCTTTTGCCCATGAGCCGAAAAACCGCCAGGAGCTCCTCGAGCTGCTGCGCGAAGCCCATCAGAACAAGCTGCTCGACAGCGAAGCGCTGACCATCGTCGAAGGTGCAATTCAGGTCGCCGACCTGCAGGTACGCGACATCATGGTGCCGCGCTCGCAGATGATCAGCATCAAGGCCAGCCAGACCCCGCGCGAGTTTCTGCCGTCGGTGATCGATGCCGCGCACTCGCGTTATCCGGTGGTCGGCGAAAGCCATGACGATGTGCTCGGGATCCTCCTGGCCAAGGATCTGCTGCCGCTGATCCTTCAGGAGAACGGCGACAGCTTCAACATCAAGGACCTGCTGCGCCCGGCCACCTTCGTGCCGGAGTCCAAGCGCCTGAATGTGCTGCTGCGCGAGTTTCGCGCCAACCACAACCACATGGCCGTGGTGATCGACGAATACGGCGGCGTCGCCGGCCTGGTCACCATCGAAGACGTGCTTGAGCAGATCGTCGGCGACATCGAAGACGAACACGATGTCGAGGAAGACAGCTACATCAAGCCGCTGCCAAGTGGCGACTTCCTGGTCAAGGCGCTGACGCCGATCGAGAACTTCAACGAGTTCTTCGACAGCGAGTTCTCCGATGACGAGTTCGACACCGTCGGCGGCCTGGTGATGAGTGCCTTCGGTCACCTGCCCAAGCGCAACGAAACCACCGAAATCGGCGCGTATCGCTTCCGCGTGCTCAACGCCGACAGCCGCCGCGTGCACTTGCTGCGCCTGACCCCGATTAGCCGTTAAGGAACACCATGCGTTGGATCACCCGCCCCGGCTGGCCCGGTAACCTGCTGGCCATGGCGGCCGGCGCGTCTACCCTGCTGGCCCTGTCGCCGTTCGACCTGTGGCCGCTGGCCCTGCTTGCCGTCGGCCTGTTCTACGCTGGCCTGCGCGAGCTGAGCCCACGCCAGGCCCTGGGTCGCGGCTGGTGCTTCGGCTTCGGTCTGTACGGCGCCGGCACCAGCTGGATCTACATCAGCATGACCACCTACGGCGGCGCCTCGCCGTTGTTGGCGGTACTGCTGCTGGTGGCATTCTTTGCCGCCATTGCCTGGTTCTTTGCCCTGCCCGCCTGGCTCTGGGCGCGCTGGCTGCGCCGGAACGAAGCGCCGCTAGCCGACGCCTTGTGCTTTGCCGCGCTGTGGCTGCTGCAAGAGGCCTTCCGCGGCTGGTTCCTGACCGGCTTCCCGTGGCTGTACTCCGGTTACAGCCAGCTGCATGGCCCGCTAGCCGGCCTCGCGCCGCTCGGCGGGGTGTGGCTGATCTCGTTCGCCCTGGCCCTCAGCGCTGCATTGCTGTGCAACCTGCACCGACTGCGCGCACGCCCGGCATTCATGGCAGTTGGCGCACTGTTGCTGGTGGCGCCATGGGGACTCGGCATGGCCCTCAAGGACCACGCCTGGACGCGCCCTGCCGGCGAGCCGCTGAGCGTCGCCGCCGTGCAAGGCAATGTCGAGCAGGACCTGAAGTGGGACCCGGCGCACATCGACGCGCAACTGGCGCTGTACCGCGACATGAGCTTTACCTCCAAGCGAGTGGATCTGCTGGTCTGGCCCGAGACGGCCGTGCCGGTCCTCAAGGATCAGGCCCAGGGCTACATCGACGTGATGGGACGCTTTGCCGCCGAGCGCAACTCGGCCTTGATTACCGGGGTACCGGTGCGCGAAGTGGTGCATCAGCAACGGCGCTACTTCAACGGCATCACCGTGACCGGTGAAGGCGATGGCACCTACCTCAAGCAGAAGCTGGTGCCGTTTGGCGAGTACGTGCCGCTGCAGGACATGCTGCGCGGGGCGATCGAATTCTTCAACCTGCCGATGTCGGACTTCGCCCGCGGCCCGGATGACCAGCCGCTGCTGCAGGCCAAGGGTTATCAGATCGCCCCGTACATCTGCTACGAAGTGGTCTACCCCGAGTTTGCCGCCAGCCTGGCGGCGCGCAGCGATCTGCTCCTGACCATCAGCAACGACACCTGGTTCGGCACCTCGATCGGCCCGCTGCAGCACCTGCAGATGGCGCAGATGCGTGCGCTTGAAGCGGGGCGCTGGATGATCCGTGCGACCAACAATGGCGTTACCGCGCTGATCGACCCGTTTGGCCGCATCACCACGCAGATCCCGCAGTTCCAGCAGGCGATCCTGTATGGCGAAGTGGTGCCGATGCAGCAACTGACGCCCTACCTGCAATGGCGCTCGTGGCCGCTGGCGATTGTTTGCCTGCTGCTGATGGGCTGGGCGTTGGCCGCCAGGCGCATAGCCAAAACCGTGTGAGCCAACCGCGCAACACCTGCCGGCGCGGTCCCCTGTAGGAGCGGCCTTGTGTCGCGAAAGGCCCGCAAAGCGGGCCCGGGGATCTCGGCGGCGAAGCTGAAATCTGGGGCCGCTACGCAGCCCCTTCGCGACACAAGGCCGCTCCTACAAGGGGCGGTGTAATGAGCGGAAGGCGCATTGCCTCAGTAGAACAGCCGATAACCGATCATACCCGCCACCTCATTGAGCAATTGCCCGCTCTGCCAGACTGCTCTGCTTTCAGGCAGCAGCCCGGCAAACGGCCGCGCATGATCCTGGCCGAGGAAGCCCACCGGCGCCGGCACTACCTCGAAGCCCGCCTGCTCGAAGCTCCAGCGCGAGCGCTGCATGTGCCAGGCCTGGGTCACTACCACCACCCGGCGAATGCCCAACGGCTGCAACAGTTGCGCACTCATCTGGGCGTTTTCCCAGGTGGTTCGGCTGGCCTGCTCCTGCCACTTCACCGTAACGCCAAAGTCATCGCGCAGCCGATCGGCCATCAACTGCGCCTCGCTGGGCGGGGTACCGTAGTGTAAGCCACCGCTGGTCAATACCGGCAAACCAGAGGCCTTGGCCAATTGCGCGGCATAGCGCATGCGCTCCAGCGCGTGCCCGGTAGGTTGATCCTGACCACCCCAGGCAGGATCGCCGCGCTCGCGGCCGGCGCCGAGTACCACGATCGCATCTGCCCGCTGGGCCAGCCCCGACCACTGCGCCAGGCTCAGCGGCGTCTCGGTTTCCAGCTGGCGCGCGACCTGCTCCACCACCAGCGGCAGACTCATCAGCCATAAACCGCCCAGCCCCAACGTAAAGCAGGCAAATGCCAGCCGCGGCCGGCGCTTGCGCAACCACCACGCGGCCAGCAGCAAGATGAACAGCAAGCCAGGCGGCATCAGCCACTGCTTGATAAAGAATCGAATAGGCATTGCCTGCACCTCCTGTGAAGGCGTGCAGACTAAGAGGATCGACACCGAGCGACAAGTAGCGCCCGGCGCCGATCATGCTATGTAGATGATTGAACCGGCGCGCGGCGTTTTGCGCGCCAGCAGGCCAGCACGGCTACCGATGCGGCAGCGTCCTGGATCTGACCGGGGCGACGGAGCGCTTCCTGTCCTTGAGCCAGATGATCTTGGCTGAGCTCGGCTCCGCTGGTTTGACCGCAGCGGCGCTGGCAATGCGGCTCTCTGGAAAGATCTCCAGATAGGCCTTGATCACTTCGAACTCTGCGGGGCTCAGGCCACGCAACTCAAGTTCCGCTGGCATCTCGTCGCGCAATCGCACCGCCGTGCGGGCAGCTTCCAAGGCCAGCCCAAGGCGGTCGATCAAGCGTTCATACAGCTCCGGTTTGCTTGCGGGTAACTGCGACTCTCCCATCCGTTCACCTCATTGAAGATAACGATATCTCCCCCCACACCTGAGCTTAGCGGCGTTGTGCAAAGCAGCAGAGCGCTGCGACCAACGGCCCCCGGCGCCGCTGCGGGCCAATTGGGTTTCCCACGATACACAGCGCTCATGTATGCTACGGCGTTCACTCTCACCGACACCGGAGTGCCGGATGCAGCGAGGTTCCGCTGCCGGGAACAAGGTCTTCTCTCTCTCAGCCAAAAGTAGCCATGCACGAACAATACACGCCCCGTGACATAGAAGCCGCCGCCCAGAAATCCTGGGACGAGCAACAATCGTTCGCTGTTACCGAACAGCCAGGCAAAGACACTTTCTATTGCCTATCGATGTTCCCGTACCCGAGCGGCAAGCTACACATGGGCCACGTGCGCAACTACACCATTGGTGACGTGATCGCGCGCTACCAGCGCATGCTCGGCAAGAACGTGCTGCAGCCGATGGGCTGGGACGCCTTCGGCATGCCGGCGGAAAACGCCGCGATGAAGAACAACGTCGCCCCGGCCAAGTGGACCTACGAAAACATCGACTACATGAAGACCCAGCTCAAGAGCCTGGGTCTGGCCATCGACTGGTCGCGTGAAGTCACCACCTGCAAGCCGGACTACTACCGCTGGGAACAGTGGCTGTTCACTCGTCTGTTCGAAAAAGGCGTCATCTACCGCAAGAACGGTACGGTCAACTGGGACCCTGTCGATCAGACGGTACTGGCCAACGAACAGGTTATCGACGGCCGTGGCTGGCGTTCGGGCGCGCTGATCGAAAAGCGCGAAATCCCGATGTACTACTTCCGCATCACCGCATACGCAGACGAGCTGCTGGAAAGCCTCGACGAGTTGCCGGGCTGGCCTGAACAGGTCAAGACCATGCAGCGCAACTGGATCGGCAAGTCGCGCGGGATGGAAGTGCAGTTCCCCTATGACCAGGCAAGCATTGGTCATCCCGGCGCACTTAAAGTCTTCACCACCCGCCCCGACACGCTGATGGGCGCGACCTACGTCGCCGTCGCCGCCGAGCACCCGCTGGCTACCCAGGCTGCCCAAGGCAACCCGGCGCTGCAGGCGTTCATCGACGAATGCAAAGGCGGCAGCGTTGCCGAGGCCGACATGGCCACCCAGGAAAAGAAAGGCCTCGCCACGTCACTGTTCGTCGAGCACCCACTGACCGGTGAGAAACTGCCGGTCTGGGTCGCCAACTATGTGCTGATGCACTACGGCGACGGCGCTGTCATGGCGGTGCCGGCCCACGACGAGCGTGACTTCGAGTTCGCCCAGAAGTACTCGCTGCCGATCAAGGCCGTGGTGCGCACCAGCGCTGGCGACGAAGTCGGCAGCACCTGGGAAGCCGCCTACGGCGAGCACGGCACCCTGATCAACTCCGGCGCCTTTGACGGCCTCGACTTCGCTGGCGCGTTCGACGCCATCGAAGCCGCGCTGATCAGCAAGGAGCTGGGCAAATCGCGCACGCAGTTCCGTCTGCGCGACTGGGGCATCAGCCGCCAGCGCTACTGGGGCTGCCCGATCCCGATCATCCACTGCCCATCGTGCGGCGACGTGCCGGTGCCGGAAGACCAACTGCCAGTCACCCTGCCAGAGAACGTCGTACCCGATGGCGCCGGCTCGCCACTGGCACGCCTGCCTGAGTTCTATGAATGCAGCTGCCCCAAGTGCGGCGCTGCGGCCAAGCGCGAAACCGACACCATGGACACCTTTGTCGAGTCGTCCTGGTACTTCGCCCGTTACGCCTCGCCGAACTACGAAGGTGGCATGGTCGACCCGAAAGCGGCCAACCACTGGCTGCCAGTCGATCAGTACATCGGTGGCATCGAGCACGCCATCCTGCACCTGCTGTATGCGCGCTTCTTCCACAAGCTGATGCGCGATGAAGGCCTGGTCACATCGAACGAGCCGTTCAAGAACCTGCTGACCCAGGGCATGGTTGTTGCCGAAACCTACTACCGTGTAGCCAGCAATGGCGGCAAGGACTGGTTCAACCCGGCTGATGTCGAGCTGGAGCGCGACAGCAAGGCCAAGGTCATCAGTGCTCGCCTCAAGACCGACGGCCTGCCGGTGGAAATCGGCGGCACCGAGAAGATGTCCAAGTCGAAGAACAACGGCGTCGACCCACAGTCGATGATCGACGTCTACGGCGCCGACACCTGCCGCCTGTTCATGATGTTCGCCTCGCCGCCGGACATGAGCCTGGAATGGTCCGATTCCGGCGTTGAAGGCGCAAGCCGCTTCCTGCGTCGCGTCTGGCGCCTGGCCCAGGCCCATGTGAGCCTCGGCTTGCCGGGCAAGCTGGACACTGCGGCACTGGATGACGGGCAAAAGGCGATCCGCCGCGCGATTCACGTGGCGATCAAGCAAGCCAGCAGCGATGTTGGCCTGCACCATAAATTCAACACTGCCATCGCCCAGGTGATGACAGTGATGAACGTACTGGAAAAAGCCCCGACCGCTACCGCCCAGGACCGTGCCCTGCTGCAGGAAGGCCTGGAAGCAGTCACCCTGCTGCTGGCACCGATCACCCCGCACATCAGCCATTCGCTGTGGCAGCACCTGGGCCACAGCGAGGCGGTGATCGACGCCACCTGGCCGAGCGTGGATGAAAGCGCCCTGGTGCAAGACAGCGTGACACTGGTGGTACAGGTCAACGGCAAGCTGCGTGGTCAAGTCGAAATGCCCGCCACTGCCAGCCGCGAAGAAGTCGAAGCTGCGGCGCGCGCCAACGAAAACGTGGTGCGCTTCACCGACGGCCTGACCATTCGCAAGGTCATCGTGGTTCCAGGCAAACTGGTCAACATCGTCGCCAACTGATGGCAACGCTCGCCCGCAGGCACTGCGGGCGAGCGGAATCGGCCCACAAGGGAGCTTCAACATGATCAAACGCAATCTGCTGGTAATGGGCCTGGCCGTCATGCTCAGCGCCTGCGGTTTCCAGCTGCGCGGCACCGGCACTACCGAGCTGACCATCAAGGAACTTGATGTCAGCGCGCGTGACGCCTACGGCCAGACCGTTACCCAACTGCGCCAGGTACTTGAGCGCAGCGGCGTCAGCCTGCGCAGCGGTGCGCCGTATCGCCTGTCGCTCGACAACGAGCAGCAGACCCAGCGCGCAGTCACCTACAGCAGCGGCAGTCGCTCGGCCGAGTACGAACTCACCACCGTGCTCAACTACAGCATCAACGGCCTGAACAACGTGCCGCTGCTAAGCGACAAGCTCGAAGTGCGCAAGATCTACGTGCGTGACGGCGACAACATCACCGGTTCCGACCAGGAAGGCACCCAGACCCGCGACGAGATGCGCCGTGATCTGGTCCAGGCCATGGTCGTACGCCTGCAGATGCTGACCCCAGCTCACCTCGACGAACTGCAGCAGCAAGCGGATCAACGTGCCAAGGCTGAAGCCGAAGCCGCCGCAGCCGCGCAGCGCTATCGTGACGAAACCCCGCAGCAGTCGCCACTGGAAATCCCGGGCACCTAAGCCCGTGCGGGGCACCGCCAGGTGCCCCGACCTCTGCTCATGAAGCTCGCCCCCGCCCAACTCAACAAGCATCTGCAAGGTACTCTTGCGCCTGTCTATATCGTTAGCGGCGATGACCCGCTGCTGTGCCAGGAGGCCGCCGACGCGATTCGCGCCGCCGCCCGCCAGCAGGGTTTTGACGAGCGCCAGGTGTTCAGTGCCGATGCCAACTTCGACTGGGGTACGCTGCTGCAAGCCGGTGCCAGCCTGTCGCTGTTCGCCCAGCGGCGCCTGCTCGAGCTGCGCCTGCCCTCGGGCAAGCCTGGTGACAAGGGCGCGGCGGCGCTGATCGAGTACTGCTCGCGGCCCGCTGAAGACACTTTGCTGTTGATCAGCCTGCCCAAGCTCGACGGCAGCGCGCAGAAAACCAAATGGGGCAAGGCGCTGGTCGAGGGCAGTCAGTGCCAGTTCATCCAGATCTGGCCGATCGATGCGCAGCAGTTGCCGCAGTGGATCAATCAGCGTTTGGCCCAGGCCGGGCTGTCGGCCCAGCGGGATGCGGTCGACCTGATTGCGGCGCGGGTCGAGGGCAACCTGCTCGCAGCCGCCCAAGAGATCGAAAAGCTCAAGCTGCTCGCCGAAGGCAACCAGATCACCGTCGAAACCGTGCAGAGCGCGGTGGCCGACAGTGCTCGCTTCGATGTGTTTGGCCTGGTCGATGCCATTCTCAAAGGCGATGCGACCCATGCCCTGCGCATGCTTGAAGGCCTGCGCGGCGAGGGCGTCGAGCCCCCGGTGATTCTCTGGGCCCTGGCCCGCGAGCTGCGCCTGCTGGCGGGTATCGCCTTGCAGTTCAGCCAGGGCATCCCGCTCGACAAAGCCTTCAGCCAGGCGCGTCCGCCGGTATGGGACAAGCGCCGGCCACTGGTCAGCAAGGCCCTGCAACGGCTGTCGGCGCAGCGCTGGGCGCAGTTGCTGCAGGATGCTCAGCGTATCGATGCGCAGATCAAGGGCCAGGCGCCTGGTTCGCCTTGGACGGGGTTGACGCGGTTGGCGCTGTTGATGGCTGGGCAGCGATTGGTATTGCCTTCGGAATAGCCGGGGCCGC
>NZ_JACDIU010000020.1:0-4109 GCF_014525325.1 Pseudomonas sp. EZ-C24
CTCGTCAACGCCCCCGCAGCCACCTCGCTCCAGAACCGTCGATCCTTATCTTCTCGCCTGCCTTGCAGCAGCAACAGACTCGCTTCCAGCAACAGCAGCGCGCTGCTGACCCGCAGGCGGTAGAAGCTGTTGCTGTGCGCACCGTTCAGGCTGTCGGCATAGGCCTGATCAAGCCGACGCACGATCGGTGCGGCAACGCGCCCCGGTGAGGGGGTATGGCCGGCTTGGGCGTGTTCGGCCATGCGCAGGTTGAGTGCTTGCTCACCCAGCGAAGCAGTAAGGAGAGTTACCAGACGCCGATGCAGTGCTCGGTCGACAGTGTTGGGTGCGCCGGCGCTCAGGGCTTCACGCCCTAGATGACCAATCCAGGCCAGTGCGCCGGCAGTATTGATGTGGCCATGTTGGGCTAACTGCTCCAAATGGCCGTCGATTGCGCTGAACTGGGCCGCCAGTGCCTTGGCTTGTTGCAGTGCGGTTTCCAGTTTTTGCCAGTCGTCCGCTGGCCCGTGGAGAATGCGCATATCGCTTTGGGTCTTTGCCAGTACCTCGGCAACCGATTTCTGATTGAACACATAAGCGCGCATGGCCAAGTTGCTCGCTTCAACTTCGCCGCTCTGCCACCAACGGCTGAGCAACTGCGCGCCTTTGACGGTGCCTTCCATACCCAGCACGCAGAGGCCGGTCTGGTGTGCAAAGCACAGACCGCTGCTGAGGTCTTCCTGATCGTAGAGATCCAGCGCTGCAAGCAGTCGCGGATGCTGCAGCCACATCAGGTGGTCGCCTGCCCGGGCATCAGCCTGGCGTTGCGCTTCGCGGCTAACGGTCTCGAACCAGCCCAGCTGAACGTGCATGGCGGGCAGATCGACCCTTGGCAAGTAGCGCTCTTCGAAAGCCTTGGCAAACTCGCCAGTGGCAGCACGCGCTTCGAGATCCTTGCGCTTGAACTGCGCATCAACTTCAAGAATGCCTTCGCGTGTCTGCGCCCACCATTCGCGGGTTGGACCGGGCGGCAGGCTTTGTGCGCCATCTGTCAGGTACTCCCGCAGGCTCTGCGTGTGGCGGCTCAGCAGCGCGCCGACCTTGCGCTCACTGAACTCGGCGTGCAGTTGAGTGAACGCTTGTGCCACCAGCACCTTGCGCTCGTTGCTGATCCCCGGCTTGTCCGGTTCAGCGCCGGGCGTGGTGGTTTCCAGCCAGCCTTTGAGGTGTTCCAGGCCCGCGTTGCGCCAGGCATTGAGATCCTGGGTAATGCCGATCGCGTCCTCGACCACGATGGCGATACCTCGCGGGGTATCGCTGTTTGGCTTTGGCTTGAGCATCTGCCGAGAGGCCACCAGCGACATGATCTTCGGCGTCGAAGACAGCTGTGCGTCAAGCATCTTGCGCAGGTCTGGATCGTTCTCTGCGGCGAAATCGGCCACCAGGTCGAGTTGCCCATAAGTCAGTACATGGGATTCAGGGACCGAGCAGGAGGGTGCGGCATACTTGGCCACGTTCACAGCCGGCAAGCTGGAAGCCTGGTGGAACAGCCGCATCAGCGTAGCTCTGCTCAGTGGGTCAGGGCTGTAGAACAGCCGCAGCCCGATCAGGTCATCGACATCGTGGATAGTCAGGGCCCATGCCAGGTTGCGCGTCACGTCCTGCGCCGTCAGCGAGGCCGGCGGGGCTTGCCAGGGGTCATCGAAGCTGGTGATGGCCAGTGAGCCATCTGCCGAAATGCGGAACGGGTCAAGAAATAACAACCTGTTGCCGATTCGGCGAGCTTCCATGACGTAAAGGAATCCTTCACGCAGTGGCCGTATCGCGTAGGCAGCCTGAGTCAGGGCGCCAGCCTGATGCGCGTGATGCAGGTTGTCTGGCAATTGCGGCAGGCGCTCGCGCAAGCCGGAGTTGCCGCCGACGGCGGCGTAGCGCAGTGGCAGAATGGTGAAACTGCGGGTGCAGCTGACTGCAGGGCCTGCGGCTAACGGTACGCTGAGGGCCTCGCAGGCAGCCCGATTAATAGCGAAGAGCTTGTCCATGCTGATCATGGTGGCGTCCTTTTCAGCGTCTGCAAGCGTCGCCGATAGGGTCGATGAGTTGCCGACGGGGCGGGGGGCGGGCCGCGTTTTTTCACGGCTTTTGTTGCCTGCCAACCATACCGAGCTGACGCTTTTCAGGGACCTGGACGGTTTCTGATAAGGGTGTAGGAAAGTTCGCTACCTAAGGCAAAGGGCTGCCCAGCCGGACGCCTGATCCCGCCGCACAAGAACCAAAGCCAGCGCTGCCCACAGCAACAGTGAGCAGTTCAGAGATAGCCAAGGGCGCTGCGTAGCCGCTTCCGTCCGGCCCTGCGCCCGGCAAGGCTGCTCAGAAAGCGCACGATCCTAGGTCGATGAAAAATCCTTCATGCCGAGTTTATTTACTTAGCCTGCTAATAAACCCTATAACTAAGTCCTGCGACACTCTGCCGCAGCCAACTCAAAGTGGAGTTTTCAACGATGACAGTCCAAGTAACCGAACGCGACGAATCGAAAATGTCCCATGAAGGCCTGGCCGCCGGTGTGCGGATCTGGGACGTCCACCAGCAAGGCGAACTGGTGGGCATGTTCCACCAGGAACACGAAGCCCAGCAATACCGCGCCGAACTCGAAACCCTCGAGAACCAGCGCCAGCAATAACCCCTGTATCGATCAACGCGCCTGGCAGTTTCCCCACCAGGCGCCGCATGAAAAAGGGCTGCCAAGCAGTCCTTTGTAACTAAATACACCACCCGTGACGGGCGTTACCACATCAAATCATCAGGAATCTTGTAAGCCGCATACGGATCATCCTCATCGGCCTCCTCGACATGCGTGTTGAGCAACAGAATCCGCCCAGGATCACGCTCCTGAATCTTCACCGCCGCCTCCCGCGGGATCACCTCGTAACCCCCACCCAACGCCACTACAGCCAACGAGCCATTGCTCAGTTTGCTGCGCATCAGCGCGTTCACCGCAATCCGCTTGACCTTCTTGTCGTCAACGAAGTTGTAGTAATCCTCGGTGGTCAACTTGGGCAGGCGGGTCGCCTCGATCAACTGCTTGACCTGCGCCGCCCGGGCCTTTTGCTCAGCCTTCTCCTGCTGCTGGCGATTCAGCTCCTGATCACGCTTGGCTTTTTCCGCCATGGCCTCTTTGGCCAGACGCTGCTGGGTGTCGTCCACCTCGACCTGGCCTTTTTGTTCCAGGCGCTTCTGTTTCTTTTCTGCTTTGTTGGTCTGCTGGACCTGCTTCTGGTTAACCAGACCGGCCTTGAGCAATTGGTCGCGAAGGGAAAGGCTCATGGATGTTCACTCACTTATGCAACAGCTCAGCCGCAGCTGGGCAGGTTCTTTTCTTGGCGTTTGGCTTCACCCCAAAGGGCGTCCAATTCATCAAGGTTACAGGATTCGATAGGCTTGCCGCTGTCGCGCAAGGCCTGTTCGATGAAGCGAAAACGCCGCTCGAACTTGCGATTGGCGCGACGCAGGGCGTTTTCCGGGTCTTGCTTGAGATGGCGGGCGAGGTTGACCGTGGCAAACAGCAGGTCACCGATCTCGTCTTCCAATGCATCGGCATCATTATCCGCCATGGCCTGCAGCACTTCATCCAGCTCTTCACGGACCTTGTCCAGCACAGGCAGCGGGTCGGGCCAGTCGAAGCCGACCGTGGCCGTGCGCTTTTGCAGCTTGGCGGCACGCGACAAGGCCGGCAAGGCCGCGGGAACGTCGTCAAGCAGTGACAACTGCTCGGGCACGCTGTGTTCGGCGCGCTCCTGGGCCTTGATCTCTTCCCAGCGCGACTTGACCTGGGCTTCGCTCAGGCTCGGCGTGTCCAGCGGCGCGTACAGCTCGCCGGTGGGGAACACATGCGGGTGGCGGCGGATCAGCTTGCGGGTGATGCCGTCGACCACGCCGGCAAACTCGAAACGGCCTTCTTCGCGGGCCAGCTGGCTGTAGTAAACCACCTGGAACAGCAGGTCGCCGAGTTCACCTTGCAGGTGGGCGAAATCGCCCCGCTCGATGGTGTCGGCCACCTCGTAGGCTTCTTCGATGGTGTGTTGGACGATGCTTGCGTAGTCCTGCTTCAAGTCCCATGGGCAGCCATGCT
>NZ_JACDIU010000020.1:4279-55260 GCF_014525325.1 Pseudomonas sp. EZ-C24
GCGGTTCTAAGGAGTACGGTTACGCCGCGTCTCGATGATGTTGGGCAACTGCGAAATCCGCCCGAGCAGACGCCCGAGGGCATCCAGACCGGGGATTTCGATGGTCAGCGACATCAAGGCGGTGTTGTCTTCCTTGTTCGAGCGGGTGTTGACCGCCAGCACGTTGATCTTCTCGTTGAGCAGCACCTGCGACACATCACGCAGCAGGCCTGGGCGGTCGTAGGCGCGGATGATGATGTCGACCGGGTAGGTCAGCACCGGCACCGGGCCCCAACTGACCTGGATGATCCGCTCCGGCTCACGCCCGCTCAGTTGCAGCACCGAGGCGCAGTCCTGGCGGTGAATGGTCACGCCGCGGCCCTGGGTGATATAGCCCACGATCGCCTCGCCGGGCAGCGGCTGGCAGCAGCCGGCCATCTGCGTCAACAGGTTGCCGACACCCTGGATCTGGATATCGGCACGCTTGCCGTTACGCACGCCAGACGGCTTGCGCGGGGTCAGCTCGATCTGCTCGATCCGTTCCGGCTCAAGCAACTGCTGGGCTGCGTTGACCAGATGCGCCAGGCGCAAGTCGCCGGCACCCAGGGCAGCAAACAGGTCTTCGGCGGTTTTCACGTTGGCTTTTTCGGCCAACCGATCGAAATCGACCTGAGGCAGGCCAAGCCTGCTCAGTTCGCGCTCGATCAGGGTCTTGCCGGCGGCGACGTTCTGATCGCGCGCCTGCAGCTTGAACCAATGGACAATCTTCGCCCGTGCACGCGAGGTGGTGACGTAGCCAAGGTTCGAGTTCAGCCAGTCGCGGCTTGGGCTGCCGTGCTTGCTGGTGATGATCTCGACCTGCTCACCGGTCTGCAGGCTGTAGTTGAGCGGCACGATGCGGCCGTTGATCTTGGCGCCACGGCAGTTGTGGCCGATCTCGGTGTGCACGCGGTAGGCGAAGTCAAGCGGTGTCGAGCCCTTGGGCAGGTCGATAGCGTGGCCGTCGGGGGTAAAGATATACACCCGGTCAGGCTCGATATCGACACGCAGCTGCTCGGCCAGGCCGCCGATGTCGCCCAGCTCTTCGTGCCACTCCAGCACCTGGCGCAGCCAAGAGATCTTTTCTTCGTAGTGGTTGGAACTGGCCTTGACGTCGGTGCCCTTGTAACGCCAATGCGCGCAGACGCCGAGCTCGGCTTCTTCGTGCATGCCGTGGGTGCGGATCTGCACCTCGAGCACCTTGCCCTCCGGGCCGATCACTGCGGTGTGCAGGGAGCGGTAGCCGTTTTCCTTGGGGTTGGCGATGTAGTCGTCGAATTCCTTGGGAATGTGCCGCCAGAGGGTGTGGACGATGCCCAGGGCGGTGTAGCAGTCGCGGATCTCCGGGACCAGCACGCGCACGGCGCGCACGTCGTAGATCTGGCTGAACTCCAGGCCTTTGCGCTGCATCTTGCGCCAGATCGAATAGATATGTTTCGCCCGGCCACTGATATCGGCGTTGACGCCGGTGGCCAGCAACTCGTTCTGCAGCTGGTTCATCACATCGTTGATGAAGCGCTCGCGGTCCAGCCGGCGTTCGTGCAGGAGCTTGGCGATCTGTTTGTACTGGTCAGGCTCAAGATAGCGGAAGGACAGGTCCTCCAGCTCCCACTTGATATGCCCGATACCCAGCCGGTGCGCCAGTGGCGCATAGATGTCGAACACCTCGCGGGCCACGCGCAGGCGTTTTTCTTCATCGGCGGCTTTCACCGCACGAATCGCGCAGGTGCGCTCGGCCAGTTTGATCAGGGCGACGCGCACGTCGTCGACCATGGCCACGAGCATCTTGCGAAGGTTTTCGACCTGCGCCTGCGAGCCGAGCACCAGCGACTGGCGCGGGCTCAGGCTGGCACTGATGGCGGCCATGCGCAGCACGCCGTCGATCAGCTTCGACACTACCGGGCCAAAGCGTTGACCGACCTCGGCCAAGGTGACCTTACCTTCACGTACTGCGCGGTAGATCACCGCCGCGACCAGCGAATCCTGGTCGAGTTTGAGATCGGCAAGGATCTCGGCGATCTCCAGGCCGGCCTGGAAACTGGACGTCCCGTCCGCCCAAGAATGCTTGGCCGGGTTGCCCTTCTTCTCGACTTCCTGGGCGAACTCGCAGGCTTCTTTCAGGTTCACCCGATCCAGCGCCGAATCGACGCTCACCACATGATCCAGCCACGCTTCGAGATTGATACTGCCGTCGCTGTTGACCGGCTGGTGCACTCTCACCTGTACCATCTTTGCTTTACCTTTCCATACAGCGCAGCCCGCGGCCGCACTGACAATCACCGTGCGCCTACCATTCCCTGGAAGCCGCACCAAGAGGGCCAGCGTTGGCTAGCCCACTTCGAATAACGCCATGGCTTCGACATGCGCCGTCTGAGGAAACATGTCGAGAATCCCGGCCCTTGATAACCGGTACCCTTGGGCGACCAGCACCTGCGCGTCACGCGCCAGCGTCGCCGGGTTACACGAGACATACACCAGCCGCTTGGCCTTGAGGCGGGCGATGCCTTGCACCACCTCGTAAGCACCGTCGCGCGGTGGGTCCAAGAGTACCGCAGAAAAACCCTCGGCGGCCCATTCGGCACCTGCCAGAGGTTGAGATAAATCGGCCTGAAAAAACGCCGCGTTATGCACATTGTTATCACGGGCATTGGCTGCCGCCCGCTCGACCATCACCTGCACGCCTTCCACTGCCACCACTTCGCGGGCCTGCCTGGCCAACGGCAGGGCAAAGTTGCCCAGGCCGCAGAACAGGTCCAGCACACGCTCGTCAGGCTGCGGTGCGAGCCAGGCCAGGGCCTGCTCAATCATGGCCGTATTGACCTGGGCGTTGACCTGAACAAAATCGCCCGGGCGCCACGCTAGCTGCATCTGCCACGGCTGCAAAGTGAAACCGAGGGTCTGCCCGGCCTCGACCGGCGCAGGCTCGCCCTCCCCTTGCAACCATAGCTGGGCGCCCGCCTCTTTGCAGAAGGCCTGCAGCCGTGCCAGGTCGTCCTCTGGCAACGGCGCCACGTGGCGCAGCAGGACGGCCTCGGCGCTGCCGCTGAACAACTCAACATGGCCCAGCGCCTGCGGTTTGTTCAGGCTGCGCAACACCGTCGGCAAATGCCGCAGGATCGTTTGCAAGGGCTGTACCAGCACCGGGCATTCGTCGATGGCGATGATCGCCTGGCTGGCCTCGGCACGGAAACCGACTTCCAGCTGACGGTTCTTGACGTCCCAGCGCACGGCAATCCGCGCGCGTCGGCGGTAGCCGAATTCAGGCCCGGACAACGGCGCTGCCCATTGCTCTGGCTGGATCCCGGCCACCCGCTGCAATTGCTCGGCGAGCATGCGCTGCTTGAGCGCCAGCTGCTCGGCGTGCGGCAGGTGCTGCAGGTTGCAACCGCCACACCGATCATAGTGCCGGCACGGCGCCGGGCGCCGCTCGGGGCTGGCCTGCAGGACCCGCTCAAGGCGCGCATCGACGATCTTGCCACGGGCACCAAGCACCCGCGCTTCCACCGCTTCGCCGGCCAGGGCGCCGCTGACGAACCAGGTTCGCCCTTCATGAAAACTGATGCCGCGGCCATCACCGGCCAGGCGCTCGATGTCCAGGCGCTGCTTCTTGCCTACGGGAACTTGCGCAGCACGATCGCCGCCGGCCGGCTGGAAACGCAGGCCGCCTTTACTTTTCTTGGTCATCAGGTCGCGTCGAACAGGCCAGTGGAAAGATAGCGATCACCGCGGTCGCAGACGATCGCAACCATCACGGCGTTTTCCACCTGCTGCGACAGGCGCAACATGCCGGCCACCGCACCACCAGAGGACACACCGCAGAAAATGCCCTCTTCCCGGGCAAGGCGGCGGGTGACGTGTTCAGCTTCAGCCTGGGACATGTCGATCACCTGATCAACTCGAGTGGCGTCGAATATCTTTGGCAGATATTCCTCAGGCCAGCGCCGGATGCCGGGAATCGACGAGCCGTCCATGGGCTGCAGACCAACGATCTGCACCGCCGGGTTCTGCTCCTTGAGGTACTGCGAGCAGCCCATGATGGTGCCGGTAGTGCCCATCGAACTGATGAAATGGGTGACGCTGCCCTGGGTCTGCTGCCAGATCTCCGGGCCGGTGCTGGTGTAGTGGGCCAACGGGTTGTCGCCGTTGGCGAACTGATCGAGGATCAACCCGCGGCCTTCGGCCTGAAGCTTTTCGGCCAGATCGCGGGCACCCTCCATGCCCTCTTCCTTGCTCACCAGGATCAACTCGGCGCCATAGGCGGTCATCGCTGCCTTGCGTTCGGCAGTGGAGTTGTCGGGCATGATCAGGATCATCTTGTAGCCCTTGATCGCCGCAGCCATGGCCAGGGCGATGCCGGTGTTACCGGAGGTCGCTTCGATCAGGGTGTCGCCGGGCTTGATCTGGTTGCGCAGTTCGGCGCGGGTGATCATCGACAGTGCCGGGCGGTCCTTGACCGAGCCGGCCGGGTTGTTGCCTTCGAGCTTGAGCAACAAGGTATTGCTGGTCGCACCTGCGAGGCGCTGCAGGCGAACCAGAGGCGTATTGCCGACGCAATCGGCGATGGTTGGGTACTGCAGGGTCATGGTGTCTTTCGCAATCAAAACGACAGGGGCGCCTATCATACCGGCATTCCCTTGCCGGCCATATCACGCAATCTGTGGTCGATATAGCTGTCAGCTATATAGCAGCTGTGCCGGCGCCGATTCGCTCGCTTCGACGTGCGCTGGCAGGCGCATGCACAGGCGCAGGCCGCGTTTGCCGTTCTCGGCCCAAAGCGTCCCGCCCTGGCGTTGAATGGCGCCGCGGGCGATGCTCAGGCCGAGGCCAAAGCCGCCGTCGCCGGGGCGCGAACCGTCCAGCCGCGAAAACGGCGCGAAGATACGCTCCAGATCGTCCTCAGCCACACCGCCGCCCTGGTCTTCCAGCCAGATCCGCCAGTAACTACCCTCACGCCGACCGCCGAGGGTGATCACGCCGTCGCCAGGCGAATGACGAATGGCATTACGCAACAGGTTTTCCACGGCCTGGGCCAAATGGTTGAGGTTGCCCTGCACCCAGCAGGTGGCCGGCAATTCACAGCGCAGACGTGCAGGCTGCCAGGCGCTTTCGTAGCAGGCGTCCTCGGCGAGCATGTCCCACAGCGCCTGCAGCTGGATCGGTTCGAGGTTCATCGGCGCCCGTTCGGCGTCCTGCCAGGCCAGTTGCAGGGTGTCTTCGACCAATTGCTGCATGCAATCGACCTCCCGCGTGACGCGCTCGCGCAGGCGCCCAAGGTCAGCCTCGCCATCGCCGGCCACCCGCAGGCGGCTCAGCGGCGTGCGCATTTCGTGGGACAGGTCGCGCAGCAGTTGTTGCTGCAAGGCCACGGTGCCTTGAAGGCGCTCGGCCATCTGGTCGAAGGCACGCGCCAGCTCACCCAGTTCGTCATGCCGGCCCATGGTGGTCGCGTCCAGCCGCGCCGAGAGCTGATCGGCGCGCCAGGCATTGGCCTGCTCGCGCAGCTGGTTCAACGGCACAATCAGCATGCGGTACAGACCCACGCACAGCAGCAAGGTGAACAGGCCGGGAATCACCCCGTTGATCAGGATCCGCCACAGCCACAGGTACTGGCCCGGATTGAGCCGCGTGGGCAATTCGATGACCAGCATGGCCTGCGCGGCGGGGTCGGCGAACGGCAAGCGCAGCCACGGTTGATCGACACTGCGTCGGCTCATCGGCCAGTCGACCTGGCGCAGGCGGGTCAGGCGTTGGGTCTGCTCGGCCGTCAGCGGGGTACTGCTCAAGCTGTGCAGGTGGCTGTTGATGACGCCGACAAAGCCCTGCTCACGCGCCCGCATGCCTTGCAACCATTGATCGATGCCGGCCTGGCCGCCCTCGTGCCAGGCCTGCTCAGCCTCGACCGCGTAGGCCTGCAGCAGTTGCCGGGCGGGCTTGGAGAGAAATGCATTCTGGGTTTCCATGTAGCGACCCCAGCTGTAGCTCAGGCCGATCATCAACAGGCAAAAGCCCACCAGCAAAATCGCCAGGCGCCAGAACAACGAGTGTCGATCGAGCATGGTTCAGCCCTCGCCGGCGCTGAGCACATAACCTTTGCCCCAAACGGTGACGATCTGCCGCTCGTGGTAACCGACCGCCTTGAGCTTGCGGCGGATCTGGCTGACGTGCATGTCCAGGCTGCGATCGTGGCGGGAGTAACCCCGCTGCAACACTTGCTGATACAGCAGGGGCTTGCTCAGCACCTCGTCCGGACTGCGGTAGAGGGTGTCCAGCAGGCGATATTCGCTGGGGGTCAGGCCGGCCCAGTTGGAGCCGAGGCAAACATCGCTGATAGCGTCATCAAAGCGCAGCTCGCCTGGCTCGACAGGTTGCGGTGCCTGGCGCCGGCGCTCCAGCTCAACCCGGCGCAGGATCGCCTCGATGCGCACCTGCAACTCGGCCATGCTGAAGGGCTTGGGCAGATAGTCATCGGCGCCGCGCTGAAAGCCGGTGATACGGTCCGCTTCAGCGCCCAGGGCCGACATCAGGATCACTGGCGTGGCGCTTTTGCGCCGCAGCTGCGCGAGTGCATCGAGGCCGTTCAGCCCCGGCAGGAGGATATCCATCAGGACCACATCGAACACCTGCCGGCCTGCTGTTTCCAGACCGTCAAGGCCGTTGCGGCACCAGGTCACCTGAAACCCACCGCGCTGCAATTCTTCGTGCAGGTAAGCGCCGAGGACCGGGTCGTCTTCGATGGCGAGAATGTTCGAGTGGTGAATGGCTACGGGATTCATTGGCTTCTGGCATTGATTCTCAATTGCGCGATTATTGGCCAGTAACTCAAGGCTAGGCAACTGGATTACGACCAAACCATTAGCGCCTCCGGCTGCAAGCGCAGCCTGCCAGCCCGCCTGGGGCGCTGAAATGATCGCTTTACGCCCGCAGCCGGAGTAACGTTCGGCAACTATTCCGTCCCGCTCGGCGACGGCCATCAGGCACATCACAGGAGGCGAGTGTGCTCGATCGTTTGGGAATCAGAAGCCGGGTCATGCTGCTGGCGCTGCTGCCGGCTACCTTGATGGCACTGGTGCTGGGCATCTATTTCACCTGGCTGCAACAAAACGAGCTGCGTACCCAGTTGCTCCAGCGCGGCAAGATGATTGCCGAACAACTGGCGCCGCTGGCGGCGCCCGCCCTCGCCCGCCATGCCACTGACCAGCTGGAAAGGATTGCCGGCCAGGCGCTGGAGCAAAGCGACGTGCGCGCGGTGGTGTTCCTGACCCCACAGCGCACCCAGCTGGCCCATGCCGGGCCGAGCATGCTCAACCAGCCGCCCAGCGGCGGCAGCGGCACGCAATTGCTGCAACGCACTGGCAATGACGCCACCCGCTACCTGATGCCGGTGTTCGGCCATCACCGCGACCTGGCCGCTGACGCAGTGCCGGCCGAAGCCGAGCGCCTGCTCGGCTGGGTGGAAATCGAGCTGTCGCATGATGGCACCCTGCTGCGCGGTTACCGCAACCTGTTCACCAGCGTGCTGCTGATTCTCGCCTGCCTGAGCGTGACCGCACTGGTCGCCCTGCGCATGAGCCGCACGATCAACGACCCGATCAGGCGGATCAAGGAGGCGGTCACTCAGCTCAAGGACGGCAACCTCGAAGCGCGCCTGCCGGCCATGGGCAGCCATGAGCTGGACGAGCTGGCGGCCGGCATCAACCGCATGGCCGAGACCCTGCACAGCGCCCATGAAGAACTGCAGCACAGCATCGACCAGGCCACCGAAGACGTGCGCCAGAATCTGGAAACCATCGAAATCCAGAACATCGAGCTGGACATGGCACGCAAGGAAGCCCTCGAGGCCAGCCGGATCAAGTCCGAGTTCCTCGCCAACATGAGCCACGAGATCCGCACCCCGCTCAACGGCATACTCGGCTTTACCCATCTGCTGCAGAAGAGCGAACTGGCGCCGCGTCAGCTGGATTATCTCGGCACCATCGAACAGTCTGCCGACAACCTGCTGGGGATCATCAACGAGATCCTCGATTTCTCCAAGATCGAGGCCGGCAAGCTGGTGCTCGACAGCATCCCGTTCAACCTGCGCGACCTGATCCAGGACACCTTGACCATTCTCGCCCCAGCCGCCCACGCCAAACAGCTCGAGCTGCTCAGCCTGGTCTACCGGGATACGCCGCTGTCGCTGGTCGGTGACCCGCTGCGCTTGAAGCAGATCCTCACCAACCTGGTCAGCAACGCGATCAAGTTCACCCGCGAAGGCACGATCGTCGTGCGGGCGATGCTCGAAGACGAACAGGGTGACCATGTGCAGCTGCGCATCAGCGTGCAGGACAGCGGTATCGGCCTTACCCCGCAGGACGTGCGCACGCTGTTCCAGGCTTTCAGCCAGGCCGACAACTCCTTGTCGCGCCAGCCCGGCGGTACCGGCCTTGGGCTAGTCATCTCCAAGCGCCTGATCGAGCAGATGGGCGGCGAAATCGGCGTCGACAGCGCGCCCGGCGAGGGCTCGCAGTTCTGGATCAGTCTAAATCTGCCCAGGGCCCACGACGATGGCTCGGAACTGCCGCTACAAGCGCTGCTGGGTCGCCGTGCGGCCATCGTCGACGGCCATGAGCTGGCCCGCCAGGCGCTGGAGCACCAGCTGCAGGACTGCGGCTTGAGCGTCAGCGTGTTCGCCTCGTTCGAGCAACTGGTGCAAGGCGTGCAAGCCGCCCATCAGGCCGGGCAACTGTTCGAATTTGCTGTATTCGGCGCCAACCTGAACAACCTCTCACCCGATCTGCTCGGCCAGTACAACCAGCAGCTGGAACGCCTGCAGTGCCTGTGCGTGGTGCTCTGCCCGACCACCGAGCAGGGCTTGTATCATCCCAGCTTGCCCAACCCGCACGGCCAGTTGCTGTCCAAGCCCACCTGCACGCGCAAGCTGCGCCGGCTGCTGCTTGAGCTGATCCAGCCGCGCCGGCAACTGAGCGAAGTGCGTATGCCGGGCAGCCAGCGCATGCCGAAGATCCTCTGCGTCGACGACAACCCAGCCAACCTGCTGCTGGTACAGACCCTGCTCGAGGGCCTCGGCGCAGAAGTGCTGGCGGTCGACAACGGCTATGCGGCGGTCGAGGCGGTGCAGGATGAAGCGTTCGATCTGGTGCTGATGGACGTGCAGATGCCGGGCATGGACGGCCGCGCTTGCACCGAGCAGATCCGCCAGTGGGAAAGCGGCCAGACCTGCAACCCGCTGCCCATCGTCGCCCTTACCGCGCATGCCATGGCCAACGAAAAACGTGCCCTGCTGCACAGCGGCATGGATGACTACCTGACCAAGCCGATCAGCGAGCGCCAGCTGGCCCAGGTGGTGATGAAATGGACCGGCCTCAACCTGGCCCCACCGCAGCAGGAGCAGCCGCTGGAGCGGTTGCCGGAAAGCAGCGAGCTGAAGGTGCTCGACCCCGAAGAAGGCTTGCGCCTGGCAGCCGGCAAGGCTGATCTGGCAGCAGACATGCTGCGCATGTTGCTCGATTCGCTGGAGGCAGATCGCGTAGCCATTCAGGTGGCGCGGGTGGCGGGTGATCGCGAGGCGATGATCGAGCGGGTGCACCGCCTCAATGGCGCCTCGCGCTACTGCGGCGTGCCGCAGTTGCGTGCGGCCTGCCAGCGCAGTGAAACCCTGCTCAAGCAGGACAGCCCGCAGGCCATGCAGGCGCTGGATGAACTCGACCAGGCTATCGAACGGTTAGCCGAGCAGGCTCAGCTGAGCGTGTGACCCGCGCCAGCTACGCTGGCCTGGGTCAATACGCCCCACGCCAGGCTGGCTACACTGCCCTGCTCAGCCGCAAAGGACCTCTGCCATGCGCATTCTCTTGTTCAGCAGCCAGCACTACGACCAGGAAAGCTTCAGCCAGGTATGCCGCGACAGCGACCTGGACCTGGACCTGGACCTGCACTATCAGTCTGCCCGGCTGACCGTCGACACCGCGCCGCTGGCCGATGGCTACGAGGTGGTCTGCGCGTTCATCAACGACGAGCTGCACAGCGACGTGCTGGAGCGCCTGGCAGCCGGCGGCACGCGCCTGATCGCGCTGCGTTCGGCCGGCTACAACCATGTCGACCTGGCCGCAGCCGCGCGCCTGGGCCTGGCTGTGGTGCGGGTCCCGGCTTACTCACCGCACGCGGTGGCCGAGCACGCCGTAGCGCTGATCATGGCCCTCAACCGGCGCCTGCACCGGGCCTACAACCGCACCCGCGAAGGCGACTTCACCCTGCATGGCCTGACCGGCTTCGACCTGCACGGCAAGACCGTCGGGGTGATCGGCACCGGCCAGATCGGCCTGGCCTTCGCCCGGATCATGGCCGGCTTCGGCTGCCAGTTGCTGGCGTATGACCCCTACCCCAACCCGGACATGCTCGCCCTTGGCGCGCGTTATCTGGAGTTGCCCGAGCTGCTGGCCCAGGCGCGCATCGTCAGCCTGCACTGCCCGCTGACCGAGCACACCCGGCACCTGATCAATGCCCAGAGCCTGGCGGCGCTGCACCCAGGCGCCATGCTGATCAATACCGGCCGCGGCGCGCTGGTCGACACTCCGGCCCTGATCGATGCGCTCAAGAGTGGCCAGCTGGGTTATCTGGGCCTGGACGTCTACGAAGAAGAAGCCCAGCTGTTTTTCGAGGACCGCTCCGACCAGCCGCTGCAGGATGACGTACTGGCGCGGCTGCTGACCTTCCCCAATGTGATCATCACCGCCCACCAGGCTTTCCTCACCCATGAGGCGCTGCAGGCGATCGCTAGCACCACCCTGGACAACATCATCTGCTGGGCGGCAGGCAAGCCGCAGAATCTGCTCGCAAGTTGATGCTAGGATACGCGGCATTTCTGGAGGACCCATGGTCGAGCACGATTTCCGCTACACCCTATTCAACCCGCAACACACCCTGATCGAATGCCGCGCGCTGGTGCCGGGGCGCTACCAGGTGACCGGTAACGGTGGTTCGATCCAGAAGGACGATGTCCTGCTGGTGACGCTCAAGGGCAGCAAAGACCTGAGCATGCGCCTGACCGTCGAAAGCGTGCGCCACCTGATCAACCCGAGCGGCCAGTGGGTTGCCGTGGCCAGCGGCCCGGCGTTCAAGGAGCTGGCGATTCTCAACTGGCAGATCAAGTGCGACAGCTGTGAAGCCGTGCTCGACTTCGAATTCGCCGTGGACGCCAAGCTCGGCAGCAAAGGCCACAAGCCAGCCGCCAGCGAGCGCGTAGCGGCATTGGGCTGGGCCAGCAAGGGCGACAAGCATGTGTGCCCACGCTGCCAGGAGAGCGGCCAGTGAAAAACCTGCTGAGCGCGCTGTTGATCGCCGGCAGCTTGCTGGGCTGCGCCTCGCAGCCGTCAGCGCTGCGCCAGGACCAAGGCTATGTGCTGGAGTGGATCGGTGAGCGCCCGCTGATGGATTACAGCAACCTGACCCTGACCTTGGGTGAAGACGGCCGCGCCTATGGCAATGCCGGCTGCAACCACTGGTTTGCGCCGTACACCCTCAAGGGTGACGAGCTCAGCTTCGGCAAGGTCGGCAAGACCCGCAAGCTCTGCGCGCCCGCGCTGATGGAACAGGAGCAGCGCTTCCTGCAGGCGCTGGAGACGGTGCAGCGCTGGGATGTGTCGGCAATCGAGCAGATCCGTTTCTGGCCGGCTGAAGGCAAGCCGCTGCGCTTCTGGCCTGAAGAAAGCTGAGTGTGCTGGCTTGGGCGGGACCGCGCTGGCGGTCCCGCCTGATCGTCAGGCGCCGCCTTTGAGTGCCTTGATCTTGGCCTGCAGCCCATCCAGGGTCTGCTCGCCGAGCAGCTGTTCACGCACCTTGCCCTTGTCGTCGATGATGTAGGTCACCGGCAAGGCTTCGCTGCGCGGCAGCTCGTAGCGCTCGGCCGGGTCCTGGGCGAGCACGGTGAAGTCGATGCCCAGGGTTTGCGAGGCTTGCTTGAGATCGTCGCCCTGCAACCCGTCGTAATTGACCCCGATCACTTTGATGCCATCAGCCTGCCACTGCTTGGCGGCGGCATTCAGTTCGGGGATTTCGGTACGGCATGGGCCACACCACTCTGCCCAGTAATTGAGCACCAGCCACTGCCCCTCGATCTGCTCGGCCTTTACCGTATTGCCGTGCTGGTCCACGCCATAATCGGCACCGCAACCGCCGAGCAACAGGCTTGCAGTGATGGCCAGTGCCGCCGCCAAACGCTTTGCCATGGGTCAATCCTTCTCGAAGTATTTCAAACCTGTAATTCAGCCGCAGCGGTTAGAATAGCCGCCACACCCAGCTGGATGCGACCCGTCATGACTGATCTGACTCTCTATCATAACCCGCGCTGCTCGAAATCCCGCGGCGCCCTCGAGCTGCTCGAAGCACGCGGCCTTGCTCCACACATCGTGCGCTACCTGGAGACGCCACCGGATGCCGCTACCCTGACGGCGCTGCTGGGCAAGCTCGGCATCAGCGCGCGGCAACTGCTGCGCAGCGGTGAAGACGAATACAAAGCCCTTGAGCTGGCCAATCCGGCATTGACCGAAGCACAGCTGATCGCGGCAATGGTTGCCCATCCCAAACTGATCGAACGGCCGATTCTTGTGGCCGGTGACAAGGCTGTGATTGGCCGCCCACCGGAAAAAGTGCTGGAGATCCTGCCGTGAGCGAGCCCTATATCCTGGTGCTGTATTACAGCCGGCACGGCTCCACCAGCGAGATGGCCCGGCACATTGCCCGCGGCGTCGAGATGGCTGGCCTGGAAGCGCGCCTGCGGACCGTGCCGGCGATTTCCACCGAGTGCGAAGCAGTCGCCCCCGATATCCCTGCCAGCGGTGCGCTGTACGCCAGCCTGGATGACCTGCGCCACTGCGCCGGAATTGCCCTCGGCAGCCCGACCCGCTTCGGCAACATGGCGGCGCCGCTGAAGTACTTCCTCGACGGCACCAGCAGCCTGTGGCTGGGTGGTGAACTGGTCGGCAAGCCGGCTGGAGTGTTCACTTCCACCGCCAGCCTGCACGGCGGTCAGGAAACTACCCTGCTGTCGATGATGCTGCCGCTGCTGCACCACGGCATGCTCATCACCGGCCTGCCCTACAGTGAGTCGGCGCTGCTGGAAACCCGCGGTGGTGGTACCCCGTACGGCGCCAGTCATCATGCCGGCGCCGACGGCAAGCGCGAGCTGGACAGCCACGAAATAGCCCTGTGCCGAGCACTCGGGCAACGCCTGGCGAGCACGGCCAAGGCTTTGGGTGGCGCGCGTGGCTAAGCGTGCCAAGCCACTGCCAGCGCTGGCCTGGCTGGCACCGCGGCTGCGCCTTACCCGCGCGCTCAGCCTGGCTTGCCTGGTCGGCCTGATCGCCCTGCTTCTGGTCAATAACCTGTGGTTTGCCAACCTGCATGGGGCGCGGGTCGAGGTGATCCTTGCGGTCGAAGTGATCCCGCTGCTGCTGGTGCTGCCAGGCATGCTGATGGGCAGCGCACGGGCCCATGCGTGGACCTGCTTCGTGGTCAATATCTACTTCATCAAAGGCGTGCTAGCGGCGTTCGACCCAGCGCGGGCGCTATTTGGTTGGATGGAGACCCTGGTGAGCCTGGGCCTGTTCGTCAGCGCACTGCTATACGTGCGCTGGAAGTTTCAGCACGAACGGCGCCTTGTCGGCGAATGCTGATCCGTTTTTTGTAGGAGCGGCCTTGCCGGGGCGCCGGACCGGTCGCGAAAGGCGTGCGCAGCGCGCCCGGCGATTTTGCGGTGCTGCACAAATCCCGGGGCCGCTACGCAGCCCTTTCGCGACCGGTCCGGCGCCCCGGCAAGGCCGCTCCTACAGGGACCGTGTAACGACTGGCTCAATGGTTGACGGTGTGCGCCAGCATCACCGAGAGCTGACAAAGTGGCCGGCCGCTTTCGACATGCCACTGATTGAACACCTCCTGCACCAGCGCACGATCACGCTGGCTGGTCGGCGCCTTGTCGATCACGCCTTGGGCGATCAGCGCGGCTGACATGTCGTCGGTGGGGATAAAGGTATCCTTGCCGACCATGCGCAGAAAGCGCGGTGCCGACAGCCCGCCGAGCTGATTGCCATGCTTGGCCAGGTACTTCCACAGGCCGACGATATCGGTCACCGGCCAGTCGGCGATAAAGCTGGCAAAGCTGCCGTGCTGTTTTTCGATGTCGAGGATCATCTGTGCGTTGCGTGGCACGCTTTTGAGCTTGCCCAAGTGGCGGATGATGCGCGTGTCCTGCATCAGCCGCTCAAGGTGCTCGGCGCCCATCAGCACCACCTTTTCCGGCTCGAAGCCAAAGAACACCTGCTCGAAAGCCGGCCACTTGGCATCTACCAGGCTGTGCTTGAGGCCTGCGCGAAATACCCGCAGCGCCAGGGTCGACAGGTAGCGGTCGTCGCTGATGTCACGCAACTGCGCCGGGGTGCGCGGTTGCGGCAGGAACGCTTCGAGGGCCTTGGCCGAGCCGAAGCGATTCAGGCAGAACTCATGCAGCCACTGATAATCGCGCATGGGTCAGATGTTCACCACATCGAGGAAGCGCGGCGCCGCGGTTTCATCGATTTTCAGGCTGGTGAAATCGAACAGGTTGCGGTCGGCCAGTTGTGACGGCGCCACGTTCTGCATCGCGCGGAAGATGCTCTCGGTGCGGCCTGGGTGCTTGCGCTCCCAGTCGATGAGCATTTCCTTGACCACCTGACGTTGCAGGTTTTCCTGCGAGCCACACAGGTTGCACGGGATGATCGGGAATTCGCGCATGTCCGAGTAGGCCTGGATGTCCTTCTCGCTGCAGTAGGCCAGCGGCCGGATCACTACGTTGCGGCCATCATCGGCACGCAACTTGGGCGGCATGCCCTTGAGCGAGCCGTTGAAAAACATGTTCAGGAAGAAGGTTTCGACCATGTCGTCGCGGTGGTGACCAAGAGCCATCTTGGTCGCGCCGATTTCATCGGCAAAGGTGTACAGCGTGCCGCGGCGCAGGCGCGAGCACAGCGAGCAGGTGGTCTTGCCTTCCGGGATCAGTTCCTTGACCACCGAATAGGTGTCTTTCTCGACGATGTGGTACTCGACGCCCAGGGTCTTCAGGTAGGCCGGCAGAACATGCTCGGGGAAGCCTGGCTGCTTCTGGTCCATGTTCACCGCGACGATCTCGAACTGGATCGGCGCCACCTTCTGCAGGTGCAGCAGAACATCGAGCATGGTGTAGCTGTCCTTGCCGCCGGACAGGCAGACCATGACCTTGTCGCCATCTTCGATCATGTTGTAGTCGGTGATGGCTTCGCCGGCGAGACGACGCAGGCGTTTTTGCAGTTTGTTCTGGTTGACCGAGAGGGTGCCCATAGCGCTTGGAATCCGCGAGGTGTGACAAAAGCCGAACATTTTACGCATAAAGCCGGCGCGGGCGAAGGCTTTCGCGACAATTAACCGCGCCAGGCCGACCAAAGACTGCAACGGAATCAACAACTGCGGCGACAGCGCGATTTGCTCTAAAAAGCGCCTATTGCGCAGGGATGTGCTTCCTATACTGCGACTTAAGGCCATATTACCGCTTGCTTCGGTGCCTGGCCGCGGGCCGCATGTGCTCCATCTGGGGTGCGTCAGGCAACGACCATAGGAGTGACCGGTATGATCCATCACGTTCTTGGGCTGTTTACCCATCCCGACCAAGAGTGGCAGGAGATTCGTGGCGAGGAAGAATCGATCAGCCACATGTACTTGACCCATACCCTGATTCTGGCGGCCATCCCCGTCGTTTCAGCGTTTATCGGCACCACCCAGGTCGGCTGGGTAATCGGTGACCGACCGGCGGTCATGCTGACCGTTGAAAGCGCGTTCTGGATGAGCGTGATGTCATACCTGGCGATGCTGATCGGGGTCGCGGTAATGGGCGCTTTCATCCACTGGATGGCGCGTACCTATGACGCCACGCCATCGATGGCACGCTGCATCGCGTTTGCCACCTACACCGCTACACCATTGTTCGTCGCCGGGCTGGCGGCGCTTTACCCACACCTGTGGCTGGGCATGGTGATCGGCACGGCGGCCATCAGTTACACGGTGTTCCTGCTGTATGTGGGCTTGCCGACGTTCATGAACATTCCGGCGGATGAAGGCTTTCTGTTCTCAAGCTCCGTGCTGGCGGTAGGCCTGGTGGTGCTGGTGGCGATCATGGCGGCCACGGTGGTCATCTGGGGCCTGGGCGTGGGGCCTGTGTATACCAACTAGATCCAAACCAACACTGGGGCATCAAGTCACCGGCCGCCGCAAGGCGGCCTTTGACTGTGTGCTGACCGATGGCTCGGCAGCCTCTGGGGGGTTGCGGCATAATGCGCGGCTGAGGAGAACCTAGATCGCCATGCCCGAGTTGCTCGAATCCCGCGTTGAAGCCTGCTATCAGCAAGCCGAAGCGTTCTTCAAACGGAGCTTCATCCGCCCACAGGTGAGCTTCAAGCTGCGCGGCCAGAAGGCCGGCGTTGCCCATCTGCATGAAAACCTGCTGCGCTTCAATCTGCAGTTGTACCGGGAAAACCACGAGGATTTTCTGCGCCAGACTGTGGCCCATGAAGTGGCGCATCTGGTCGCGCATCAGTTGTTCGGCGACAGTATCCAGGCCCATGGCGAAGAGTGGCAGTTGATCATGCGCGGGGTCTACGAGCTGCCGCCCAATCGCTGCCACAACTATGCGGTGCAACGGCGTACGGCGACGCGCTATATCTATCAGTGCCCGTGCCCGGAGAGTGACTTTGCCTTTACGGCGGTGCGGCACAAGCTGGTGCGCCAAGGGCGGCGGTATCTGTGCAAGCGCTGTCGGCAGGTGCTGGCGTATAGCGGGCAGACGCGGGTGGAGTGAAGCCGGAAGGGTTTTGCGGAGATTGGACGAACTTGGGGCCGCTTTGCAGCCCTTTCGCGACACAAGGCCGCTCCTACAGTTGACCACGCAAGCCAGTCATGCGCAGTCGTCTGTAGGAGCGGCCTTGTGTCGCGAAAGGGCCGCAGAGCGGCCCCAGGTTATTGCCTGATGACTTAAGAGCGCGCTGGGCCTTCAGCTACACCGAGGTCGTCGGTTGGACGAGTGTCGGTCAGCGGCGAGCCGCCCGAAGCCAGTTCAGCGTGCAGCTTGTCTTCGTCCAGCTCCTTGACCCACTTGGCAACCACGATGGTCGCTACGCCGTTACCAATCAGGTTGGTCAGGGCGCGGGCTTCGGACATGAAGCGGTCGATACCAAGGATCAGCGCCAGGCCGGCGACCGGCAGGTGGCCGACAGCAGACAAGGTCGCGGCGAGGACGATGAAGCCCGAACCGGTGACGCCAGCAGCACCTTTGGAGGCAACCAGCAGCACCAGCAGCAAGGTGATCTGGTGGCTGATGTCCATCTGCGTGTCAGTCGCCTGGGCGATGAACACGGCAGCCATGGTCAGGTAGATCGAAGTACCGTCAAGGTTGAACGAGTAGCCAGTCGGGATTACCAGACCTACTACCGACTTCTTCGCGCCCAGACGCTCCATCTTGGCCAGCATGCGTGGCAGGGCCGATTCCGACGACGAGGTGCCAAGTACGATCATCAGCTCTTCACGGATGTAGCGGATCAGCTTGAGTACGCTGAAGCCATGCGCGCGGCAGATACCACCGAGGACGATCAGGATGAACGCCAGGCAGGTGATGTAGAAGCAGGCCATCAGGTAGCCCAGCTGCACCAGCGAGCCGACGCCGTACTGGCCGATGGTGAAGGCCATGGCACCGAAGGCACCGATCGGAGCCAGCTTCATGATCATGTTGATGATGTTGAACATGACGTGAGCGAAGCGATCGATCATGTCCAGCAATGGCCGGCCGTAGCTACCCAGACGGTGCAAGGCGAAGCCGAAGATCACCGAGAACATCAGCACCTGGAGGATATCGCCGTTGGCGAAGGCACCGACCACGGTGTTCGGGATGATGTTGAGCAGGAAGCCGATAGTGGTCTGCTGCGCGCCGGCGGCGGCATAGGCAGCGACACTGCTGGCGTTCAAGGTGTTGACGTCAATGTGCATGCCAGCGCCTGGCTTGACCACGTTGACGACAACCAGGCCGATGATCAGCGCGATGGTCGAGACAATTTCAAAGTACAACAGCGCGTAGCCGCCGGTCTTGCCGACCGATTTCATGCTCTGCATGCCAGCGATACCGCTGACGACTGTACAGAAGATGATCGGGGCGATGACCATTTTGATCAGTTTGACGAAGCCGTCACCCAGGGGTTTGAGCGCAACGCCGGTTTCAGGGTAGAAGTGACCGAGCAGAATACCGATGGTGATGGCAACCAACACCTGGATATACAGCGATTTGTACAGCGGCTGACGAGTCGTCATGGCTTATTTCCTCGAGTGTGCCGGTTTCCACCCTTCCCAGGGCGGGGGCACCTAAAGCGCTAACCCTCCTGCACCCGGAGGGATTTGTCGTTGTGTTCGAGCTGCCTTTGCAGGCCTCTGCCAAAGTGAATAGCAAGGGCGATGCCAAAGTGCTCGAATGAGGTGCAAAGCCTGAACTAGACGGGGTGGCATGCCCAAGGACAGGGCAACCAGGTGGGCCTGAGCTGGCGGATTTCCGCCCGTTGGCGGGAAATGAACGGGCGGCTTGGCGGGAATCCGCCCGGGCGCGGGGTCAGCCGCGCGTGAACACAATCCTGAAGGCAGCACCGCCCAGCGGCGAATCGTCCAGGCTCAGCTGGGCGTCGTAGCTGTCGATGATGTCCTTGACCACGGCCAGGCCGATGCCCTGCCCCGGGTGCTGGCGGTCCAGCCGCTCGCCGCGCTGGAGGATGCGCTCGCGCTGATCGGTCGGCACGCCCGGGCCATCGTCTTCGATGCACAGGAGCAGGCTGTCCGGGGTTTCGCTCAAGCTCACCCGCACCTGGCCCAAACATAGCCGGTAGGCGTTCTCCAGCAGGTTGCCCAGTAGCTCCAGCGCGGCGCCCTGCTCCATGGGTATTTCCGCCTGCGCAGGGACGACCAGGGTGATCGCCACGTGCTTGTCGCGGTAGACCTTGGCCAAGGTATTGCACAGGCTGTCGAGCAGCGGCGCGAGCTGGACACGGTCGCGAACCAGTCCGCTCTTGCGCAGGCTGGCGCGCTGCAACTGGTAGTCGATCTGCTGGCTCATGCGCTCGATCTGGCTCTGCAGCACTCGCGCCTGCTCGCGCTCGCCACTGCCGTGGCCCATGCTTTCGCCCACGCCCTGGAGCACCGCCAGCGGCGTTTTCAGGCTGTGCGCTAGATCGTCCAGCGAGTCACGATAGCGCTGACGCTGTTCGCGCTCACTGTGCAGCAGGCGGTTGAGCGAGCCGGTCAGGCGCAACAACTCGCGGGGATGTTCGCCGCTCAAGCCCTGGCGAGCACCGCTCTCGACCTGGTCCAGCTCCACACTCAGCCGACGCAGCGAGCGCAGCCCCCAGGTCAAGCCGGCCCAAAGCAGCACCAGCAAGGCCAGCAAGGCAGCGCCGAAGCCCAGGTAGAGTTTTTCCTGCAGGCCCTCGAGGGTGTCCTGATACTCGCGTACCGGTTGCAGAGCAACGATGCTGTAGGCGGCGCTCTTGCCGCCGAGCAGTTTTACTTCCACGTCGTAGACGAAGAACTCTTCACCGTTGTCCTGGCGAATGCGGGCAAACTCGTTGCCGCGGCCGTCATAACGCGGCTGGTAGTTGATGTCGCGGTCGGCGGTAGCCCGCGAACGCCAGACCAGCTTGCCGTCGCGGTCGAAGATGTAGCCGATCAACCCGGTGTAAGGCAGGTTGTAGCGCTCATCCGGGAGCTGATCAGGCATCTGCAGGCGGCCCTGCTCGATACGCGCGGCGGAGATCAGCGTGGTCGCATCGGACGCCAGACGCTGTTCGATCGACTCCTGCAGGGCCAGGCTGAAAGCCTTCTGCAGGGCCGGTAGCAGCGCCAGCATGAACAACAGCGCCAGCAGCGCCGCCGCCAGCATCAGGCGCACGCGCAGCGAACGGATCATCGGCAGCGCTCGGTGAACAGGTAGCCCAGGCCGCGCACGGTATCGATCGGTTTGAAGCCGTGCTCGCCCTCGAGCTTGCGGCGCAGCCGGCCGACCAGCACTTCGATGACATTAGGGTCGCGCTCTTCATCGCCTGGGTACAGCTGCTCCATCAGGCGGTCTTTCGCCACCACCTGCTGGTGATGACGCATCAGATATTCAAGGATGCGGTATTCATACGCGGTCAGCGCCAGCGGCTGATCGTCGAGGCTGGCTTGCTTGCGATTGAGGTCGAGCACCAGTGGCCCGGCCGCAATGGTCGACTGGGTGAAGCCGCTGGAACGGCGCAGCAAGGCATTCAGGCGCGCTTCAAGCTCCTCGAACTGGAACGGCTTGACCACATAATCGTCGGCGCCGGCCGCCAGGCCCTCGACCTTGTCCTGCCAGTTGCCCCGTGCGGTGAGAA
The DNA here is from genome assembly GCF_014525325.1 of Pseudomonas sp. EZ-C24. Classification (NCBI taxonomy): domain Bacteria; kingdom Pseudomonadati; phylum Pseudomonadota; class Gammaproteobacteria; order Pseudomonadales; family Pseudomonadaceae; genus Pseudomonas; species Pseudomonas sp. EZ-C24. The sequence continues at coordinate 24,733 of NZ_JACDIU010000020.1, forward strand.
TCAGGATCGGGAAGCTCTTGCCCTGGCTGCGCAGCTGGCGGATCAAGTCCAGGCCGCTCATGCCCGGCAGGCCGAGGTCAATGATGGCGAGGTCAAAGGCGAACTCCTCTGCCTGGTACAGGGCTTCTTCGCCGTTGCCGACCGCCTGGACCACATGGCCGGTTTCGCTCAGGCGTGTGTGCAGATGATGGCGCAGCAGCGCCTCGTCCTCGACCACCAGCAGTTTCATGCCTTTCTCCTTATAACCATCACGCCGCTGTCTTGCCTCTCTGGCGCAGGCACGGCGCAAGGCCGCTGGCGAGCCAGCAGCCTTGTGCGTTGCAAACGCCGATACAGAGTACCAGCACGCCTTAGAACTTGTAGTTTGCCGAGAGGTAGGTCTGGGCGCTGCTGGTCAGGCTCATGCTGCCGATTTTCGGCCCGCCGTGTTCGACCAGTTCGGTGCTGGCGTTGGTGCGCAGGTAGCGGTAGCCCAGTTCGACCGAGGCGTTGTCGGTGACTTCCTGGATAACGCCGGCTTGCAGGCCTGCAGCGTAGCCGTAATTGGTGTCGCGGCTGTAACCGGAGGATTCCTGGGTCAGCTTGGTCACGCCCAGGCTGGCGCCGCCAAATAGTTTGGTGGTGTCTCCCACAGGCAGGAACAGGTCGTAGCTACCGAGCAGGTTTTCCTGGCGCAGCTTGAGCCCGCTGTGGTCACCGGAGACGTTGTCGTAGGTCATGTAGTAGCGACCTTCGTTGTTCATCTTGCCCAGACGCACACCCCAGGTGCCGTCCTTGGCGATCACGCCGTCGGTGTTGAGGTTGTCGGTGCTGCGCGAGAGCAGCCCGGACTTGCGTACTTTGTCGCTGGTCTGGCCGTAGGTCAGGCTGGCGAAGGTGTCGTCGGCGTTGGCCTGAACGCTGAAGCCGGCGGCACATACGGCCATTGCTGCAAGCAGGGTATTGACTGTTTTCATGGGTTCTTACTCCAGTTGGATGCGCTGTTTCGGTCTGGAAGCTAGAGTAAGCAAGGCGCCCTGAACCGCGGCTGAACCCTGCCTGAACCGCCGCTGAACAGCCTGCGCTTCCCTCGCCTAAAGGAGTTGCGACCATGCGTTATCTGTTTGCCCTGGCTTTGTTGAGCTGCGCCAGCCTTACTCAAGCGGCGGTACAGACCCGCCAGATCGATTATCAGGATGACGACGGCAAGCGCCTGGTTGGCTATTACGCCTATGACGATGCTATCGACGGCAAACGGCCGGGCGTCGTGGTAGTGCACGAGTGGTGGGGGCTCAATGACTATGCCAAGCGCCGCGCCCGCGACCTGGCGGGGCTGGGTTACAGCGCGCTGGCGATCGACATGTATGGCGATGGCAAGCACACCGAGCATCCGGCCGATGCGATGGCGTTCATGAAGGCGGCGCTGGAGAACCCGGAAGCAGCTGCCAAGCGCTTCGATGCGGGCCTTGAGCTGCTAAAGATTCAACCAAAAACCGATCCCGACAAGCTCGCTGCGATTGGCTACTGCTTTGGCGGCAAGGTCGTGCTCGACGCGGCCCGGCGTGGCGAGGAGCTGGCCGGTGTGGTGAGTTTCCACGGCGCCTTGGTCACGCAGACTCCGGCCAGCCCCGGCAGCGTCAAGGCCAAGGTGCTGGTCGAGCACGGCGCGGCAGACAGCATGGTCACCCCGGAGCAGGTCGCGGCCTTCAAGGAAGAGATGGACAAGGCCAACGCCGACTATCAGTTTGTCAGCATCGCCGGCGCCAAGCATGGTTTCAGCAACCCCGATGCCGACCGTCTCAGTCATGGCGAGCATGGCGGGCCTGATATCGGCTATGACCAAGCGGCCGACAAAAGCTCATGGGCAGACATGCAGGCGTTTCTGGACAAGCTGTTCAAGTGACCGCTGCGCTGGCAATGGCCAGCTCTGGCACAATAGCGCCATGAACCGACTGCCGACCTGCTGCGCCCCCTTGCAACACCACTGGCCACTACCGCGCCCGATCCCTGGCGCGGTGCTGGTCAGTTGTGCGTTCGACCCGTCCAGGCTTGCTGCCGACGACTTCCAGCGCGCGGGCATCGAGCCCAGCGCCAGCCTCCAGCGCTCCGTAGCCAAGCGCCAGGCCGAGTACCTGGCCGGCCGAGTCTGCGCGCGCGCCGCTCTGCAGCAACTGGACGGTCGTGACTATGTGCCCGCGACCCATGCCGACCGCTCACCGATCTGGCCGGCAGGTATCCGCGGCTCGATCACCCACGGCAAAGGCTGGGCCGCCGCCGTGGTGGCCGATGCTGCCAGCTGCCGAGGCATCGGCCTGGATCAGGAAACACTGCTGGATGAAGCCCGCGCCGAACGCCTCGCCGGAGAGATCCTCACCCCGGCCGAGCTGCAACGGCTCGACCGCAGCCAGCTGGCACTTAGCGTGACGCTGACCTTTTCGCTCAAGGAAAGCCTGTTCAAGACGCTCTATCCACTGACCCTGCAGCGCTTTTACTTCGAGCATGCAGAGCTGCTGGGGTGGTCTGCAGACGGCCTGGCGCGGCTGCGCTTGCTGACTGACCTGTCGTCTGAATGGCGCCACGGCGCCGAGCTGAATGGCCAATTCTGCGTCAACCAAGGGCAGCTGTTGAGCCTGGTCAGCGTCTAGTCTTCAGCTTCCTGCTGGCGCGGCCAGCTCAGGCTGAAGCACGCCCCACCCAAGCCTTCACTGCGCGCAACCACCGCCCGCCCGCCGTGCCAATAGATGATTCGACGCACGATCGACAAGCCCAGGCCGTGCCCACCCGAGGCCCGGGTGCGGCTGTCGTCCAGCCGGGTGAATGGGGTAAAGATGCGCTCCCAGACGCTTTCCGGCACGCCCGGGCCGTCATCCTCGACATCGATGCGGCAGCGCTGCTGACCAAGGTGATAGCTAACGCGCACTTCGCCCTCGGCGTGGCGCATGGCGTTGGCGACCAGGTTCTGCAGCGCACGGTGCAGATAGCGCGGCTCGGCTTCGACCCAGGCGCCGTCCTCATCGGCGCCCTGGCACAGGCCACGCAGCACATTTATCTGCGGGCGCAGCGGCGCCAGCTCGGTGATGACCCGCGCCAGCAAGGCATCCAGGTCGACGGCCTGAAACTGCAAGGCCGGCGCGCCTTGCTCGAGACGCGCGTAGGTGAGCATTTCGTCGACCAGCTTGTCGAGGTCCTGGATATCGCCGTCCATCCCCGCCAGGTGCTTGGCCCGCGCCTGATCGGTGCTGGCGGTTTCGAGCATCTCCAGGCCAAAGCGCAGCCGTGCCACTGGCGTGCGCAGCTCGTGCGACACCGCCCGGACCAGCTCGCGCTGCATGTTCAGCGAGCGCTGCAGGTGCTCGGCCATACCATTGAATGCCGCCGCCAGACGCCCCACCGAATCAGCGCCGCCGGCCGGCACGCGGGTATCGAGGCTGCCCTGGGCAATCTGCGTGGCGGCCGCTTCCAGGCCGGACACGCGCCGCTCCAGCTGACGTACCAGCAGGTACACCACCAGGCCGATCAGGCACAAACCGAGAAACGCGATCAGAATCAGCAATTGCGGCGGGTAGGGATTGAGCTGGTACAGCGGGCCGATTTCCAGTACCCAGGGTGAGCCGGGCACGCCGGAGAACACCCGCACCGAATCACCGTCCTTGCCCAGCGCCATCACCGTATCGCCCTCCTCGACCCGGTGGCGCTGGTCGTCATCCAGTGCCGCCCGCTCCAACCGTTGCAGGCCGATATCGAAACCGAAGCCTTTGCTCTGGCGCAGTTGCGCCAGGCGCTGCGGTTGTTCGCTGACCGGATAACGCACCAGCTCATCAGCCAGCAGGTACACCGTGGCCCGCGCCAGCTGTTCGCTGATCTGCTTGACCTCGGCCACCAGCAGCTGGTCTTCGCGGCCGATCCGGCGCAATACCCGTGCGGCATGCGGGCCGGTCTTGTCGACCACCACCAGGTCGCGGTACAGCCGCGCGCGCTGGCCGCCGTCGAGGGTCAGCGCGGCCATTGGCCGGACATCCAGCGGCACGCCGAGCAGGCGCTCCCACATCAACAGCGAGCGCTGGCGCTCGACCGGGTTCTGCGGCGCGAGGTTGTCGGCCATCAGGCTGAACGTGCCTTGCGCCAGGCGCTCGCGGTGCTGCTCGGCGCGCACCAGGTTGACCAGGTGCAGGCTGACCACGCCGAGCACCGCCACCAGCACCAATACCGCCAGCATGCCGCCATAAATACGCAGGAAAATCGACTTCATCAGGCCGGCGCCGCCTCAGCCACGAACAGATAGCCCTTGCTGCGCAAGGTCTTGATCAGCCGCGGATGAATGGGATCGTCACCGATCTTGGGGCGAATCCTGGAGATACGCACATCAATCGAACGGTCCTGGCCGTCGTAGCCGACGCCGCGCAGGGCGGTAAATATCTGCTCGCGCGACAGCACCCGGCCGGCATGGCTGGCCAGCAGCCAGAGCAGGTCGAATTCGGCGCCGGTGAGGTCGATCGGCTGCTCATCGAGCCAGGCCTCGCGCAAGCTGTTGTTGATCTGCAGCGGGCCAAAGCGCAGCGCCTGCACTTTGCTGTCGGGGCTGTCGCTGCGCCGCAGCAAGGCATTGATACGCGCCAGCAGCAGCCGCGGCCGCACCGGCTTGCAGACATAGTCGTCGGCGCCCAGGTCAAGGCCCTGAACCTGATCGAGCTCATCGCTGCGCGCAGTCAGCATGAGAATCACGCCTTGGTACTGGCCACGTACCCGCCGACAGATGCTCAGGCCGTCTTCACCGGGCAGCATCAGGTCCAGCACCACCAGGTCCGGCTGGCTGTCGAGAATGCGCCGCACCGCGCGCGCGCCGTCTGCCTCGACCGCAACCTCGAAGCCATTGGCCTGCAGGTACTCGGCGGTCAGTTCGGCGAGACGCTGATCGTCCTCGACGATGAGGATGCGGTTGCTGGGTTGGTCCATGCCTGGCCTCTGTTGTTATGGATGGGCTGCCGCTGGTCACCTGAATGTAGCCTTGTTCGCGGATACTACGTCGCACATCTGCGCCTGCCAATCGGCTCTGTCGGCACCGCTGGTCCGAGACAGGCCAGGACGAATTAGCGTGATGCGCCGCACAGCAGTAACATTCTGCAACGGGTCATTACGGTGCGGAAAAAAAGTGAAAAGCCGTGAGGACAAGGCCTACAGCCGATACCCACGAATCACACACAATCTGTACACACGTTATCCACAGGCGGTCGCCTTGCAAACACCCTCAGACCGCATTATCTTGTATCCCCATCGCGGCGAACCACTAGATGTTGGGGTTGGGCCGAAATCGAGAACACAAGTCAGCGGCGAAATTCAAGCGTTTTTTCGACCTGAACTTATGGCAATACAAGCAGCCAAAGCGCTCCTGCGCAGGCAGACCGAGGCAAGCCTTGCACAGGGCTTGTTCGGGTACGGGTGTTGCAGGCACAGCCTGGCGACCCCGACAGCAACAGATTTTGCGTTGTAACGCAGAACCTTTGACTTCGGCCAGGGAGCGGCAAGCTATTGCCCCTTATTCCTGAGTCTGTCCCGAAGTCGGCACGCCCGAGCTGGCGGATCCACGTGCGCGTGGGCTCCCCGCTCGGGCAAGCCAACTGGCGGATGGAACGGTGGGCGTGGATGACACGCCCGAACACTATTGAAACTGTGGAGACACCCACCGATGCAAACCGACACAACTCGCGAGAACCCGCAGGCCCAAGCGCCGCAGGCCGCTGATTCGAACCAGGATCTGGCTGCCACTGCGCCTGGCCAACTGCGTGTGATCAAGCGTAACGGCACTGTCGTCGCCTACACCGACGACAAGATCACCGTGGCCATCACCAAGGCGTTCCTTGCAGTTGAGGGCGGCACTGCCGCCGCTTCGTCGCGCATCCACGACACCGTTGCGCGCCTGACCGAGCAGGTCACCGCAACCTTCAAGCGTCGCATGCCGTCGGGTGGCACCATCCACATCGAAGAAATCCAGGACCAGGTCGAACTGGCCCTGATGCGCGCCGGCGAGCAAAAAGTGGCTCGTGACTACGTGATCTACCGCGACCAGCGCGCCAAAGAGCGTGCTACCCGCGCCAACAACGATGCCGTGGTCGAGCCGCACCCGTCGATCCGCATCAGCCTGGCCGACGGCAGCAAGGCGCCGCTGGACATGGCCCGCCTCAACACCATCATCAGCGAAGCCTGCGAAGGCCTGGCTGAAGTCGACGGCGAGCTGATCCAGCGCGAAACCCTGAAGAACCTGTACGACGGCGTTGCCCTGAAGGACGTCAACACCGCCCTGGTGATGACCGCCCGTACTCTGGTCGAGCGTGAGCCGAACTACTCGTTCGTCACCGCCCGCCTGCTGATGGACACCCTGCGTGCCGAAGGCCTGAGCTTCCTCAACGTAGCCGACAGCGCCACCCACCACGAGATGGCCGAGCTGTACGCCAAGGCCCTGCCTGCCTACGTTGCCAAAGGCATCGAGTTCGAGCTGCTGAACCCGGCCCTGGCCGACTTCGACCTCGAGCGTCTGGGCCAGGCGATCAACCACGAGCGCGACCAGCAGTTCACCTACCTCGGCCTGCAGACCCTGTACGACCGCTACTTCATTCACAAGGATGGCGTGCGCTTCGAGCTGCCGCAGGTGTTCTTCATGCGCGTGGCCATGGGCCTGGCGCTGGAAGAGAAAGACAAGGAAGCCCGTGCGATCGAGTTCTACAACCTGTTGTCGTCGTTCGACTACATGGCCTCGACCCCGACTCTGTTCAACGCCGGTACCCTGCGTCCACAGCTGTCGAGCTGCTACCTGACCACCGTGCCGGATGACCTCTCGGGCATCTACCACGCGATCCACGACAACGCCATGCTGTCGAAATTTGCCGGCGGCCTGGGCAACGACTGGACGCCAGTGCGCGCGCTGGGCTCGTACATCAAGGGCACCAACGGCAAATCCCAGGGCGTCGTGCCGTTCCTCAAAGTGGTCAACGACACCGCCGTTGCGGTCAACCAGGGCGGCAAGCGCAAGGGCGCGGTCTGCGCCTACCTGGAAACCTGGCACCTGGACATCGAAGAATTCATCGAACTGCGCAAGAACACCGGTGATGATCGTCGTCGTACCCACGACATGAACACCGCCAACTGGATCCCTGACCTGTTCATGAAGCGTGTCTTCGATGACGGCCAGTGGACTCTGTTCTCGCCGAACGAAGTACCTGATCTGCACGATTTGACCGGCAAGGCCTTCGAAGAGCGTTACGAGTACTACGAAGCCATGACCGAGTACAACAAGATCAAGGTATTCAAGACCATTCAGGCCAAAGACCTGTGGCGCAAGATGCTGTCGATGCTGTTCGAGACCGGCCACCCATGGTTGACCTTCAAGGACCCATGCAACCTGCGCTCGCCGCAGCAACACGTCGGCGTGGTGCACAGCTCGAACCTGTGCACCGAGATCACCTTGAACACCAACAAGGACGAGATCGCAGTCTGCAACCTGGGCTCGATCAACCTGCCGAACCACATCGTTGACGGCAAGCTCGATACCGCCAAGCTGCAACGCACCGTCAACACTGCCGTGCGCATGCTCGATAACGTGATCGACATCAACTACTACTCGGTACCGCAGGCACGTAACTCGAACCTCAAGCACCGTCCAGTCGGCCTGGGCATCATGGGCTTCCAGGACGCACTGTACCTGCAGCACATCGCCTACGGCTCCGACGCTGCCGTCGAGTTCGCCGACAAGTCGATGGAGGCGGTCAGCTACTTCGCCATCCAGGCCTCGTGTGACCTGGCTGACGAGCGCGGCGCCTACGAGACCTTCCAGGGTTCGCTGTGGTCCAAAGGCATCCTGCCACTGGACTCGCAACAGATCCTGATCGAAGCCCGTGGCCAGAAGTACATCGACGTCGACCTCAACGAGAGCCTCGACTGGGCACCGGTACGTGCTCGGGTACAGAAAGGTATTCGTAACTCGAACATCATGGCCATCGCGCCAACCGCGACCATCGCCAACATCACTGGCGTATCGCAGTCGATCGAGCCGACCTACCAGAACCTGTACGTGAAATCGAACCTGTCCGGCGAGTTCACCGTGATCAACCCGTACCTGGTGCGCGACCTCAAGGCCCGCGGCCTGTGGGACTCGGTCATGATCAACGACCTGAAGTACTACGATGGTTCGGTGCAGCAGATCGAGCGTATCCCGCAAGAGCTGAAAGACCTCTACGCCACCGCGTTCGAAGTCGACACCAAGTGGATCGTCGATGCCGCCAGCCGTCGCCAGAAGTGGATCGACCAGGCGCAGTCGCTGAACCTGTACATCGCCGGCGCTTCGGGCAAAAAGCTCGACGTGACTTACCGCATGGCTTGGTACCGTGGCCTGAAAACCACCTACTACCTCCGTGCCCTGGCCGCGACCAGCACCGAGAAGTCGACCATCAACACCGGCAAGCTCAACGCCGTTTCCAGCGGCGGCGACAGCGCCCCGGTCCAAGCCGCAGGTCCAGCACCTGTGCCGAAGGCCTGCGCGATCGACGAGCCGGATTGCGAAGCTTGCCAATAAGGCCGGCGCAGCGCTGAGCTGACACCACCGCAGCCATTACCCCCCCGGTAATGGCTGCGGTTTTTTTTGCCTGCGCGGCAGCGCTTGAGTCAGGCTTGGCGAGGCCCTTGCGACACCCGCTCGCGCCCTGTCGTCAGGCGCTTACAGGCAATCCTTCTGTTTGACCCTGATCAAGATAAAACACCATATGCAGTGTGCGGCAAAATAAAGCAGCACAAGATGTAGGAACAAATCGTATTTAGCGCTAGACTCACATCCCGTAACAAGCAGCTGGAATCGAGTGAACACAGGCGTGCTCTGCGGGTCAAAAAATTACCATCCGTAGCGGCCGAGGGGCCCCCGATCCAGCCTCGTTTCCGGTATACTTCGCGCCCCCCGAAAGGGCGAGCTGACGACAAGATTTCCAGCGCCCTGGCCCCTCGTTCGAGGACAGGCCAGGCGCTGAGCCAGACACCTTTAAATGTGACGAGAGCACGCTCTCAGCGCCCGCCGTAACGCCTTGTGGGCATTGCGCTGTACAGGCATCACTTGAAAATCCAACCGGTTGCCGCGCGCAACCCTCTAGCAGGAGCCATGACATGCTGAGCTGGGACGAATTCGACAAAGAAGACGACGAACTTGCCGTAAAAAACAGCACCCCGGCGCAGGCCAAAGCCGCCGCCACCCTCGACAAGCTCGACAGCGCCGGTGGCGCCGCCGCCCTTGAAGCGCGTGCTGCCACGGCTGCCGACTCGGACGCGGTCAAGCGTGCCAAGGCTGCCCTGGACGACCTCGACATCGCCGAAGGCCTGGCTGAACTGGAAGGCTCCGCGGCCCGCGTTGCGGTCGACGAGAAGCGCATGATCAACTGCCGTGCCGACCTCAACCAGCTGGTACCGTTCAAGTACGACTGGGCCTGGCAGAAGTACCTCGACGGCTGCGCCAACCACTGGATGCCGCAAGAGGTCAACATGACCGCCGACATCGCCCTGTGGAAAGACCAGGACGGCCTGACCGAAGACGAACGCCGTATCGTCATGCGCAACCTCGGCTTCTTCTCCACTGCCGACTCGCTGGTTGCCAACAACCTGGCCCTGGCCGTGTACCGCCTGATCACCAACCCCGAGTGCCGCCAGTACATCCTGCGCCAGGCCTTCGAAGAGGCGATCCACACCCACGCCTACCAGTACTGCATCGAGTCGCTGGGCATGGATGAAGGCGAGATCTTCAACATGTACCACGAGATCCCGTCGGTCGCGAAGAAGGCTGCCTGGGGCTTGAAGTACACTCGCGCCATCTCCGACCCGGAATTCAACACCGGCACCCCAGAAACCGACAAAGAACTGCTGCGCAACCTGATCGCCTACTACTGCGTTCTGGAAGGCATCTTCTTCTACTGCGGCTTCACCCAGATCCTGTCGATGGGCCGTCGCAACAAGATGACCGGTGTTGCCGAGCAGTTCCAGTACATCCTGCGTGACGAGTCGATGCACCTGAACTTCGGTATCGACGTGATCAACCAGATCAAGATCGAGAACCCGCACCTGTGGGATGCGGCGATGAAGGAAGAAGCCACCCAGATGATCCTGCAAGGGACCCAGCTGGAGATCGAATACGCTCGCGACACCATGCCGCGCGGCGTGCTGGGCATGAACGCAGCGATGATGGAGGACTACCTCAAGTTCATCGCCAACCGTCGTTTGACTCAGATCGGCTTGAAGGAAGAGTACCCAGGCACCACCAACCCGTTCCCGTGGATGAGCGAGATCATGGACTTGAAGAAAGAGAAGAACTTCTTTGAGACGCGGGTGATCGAGTATCAGACTGGTGGGGCGTTGAGCTGGGATTGATCTTGGTGAAGCCCTGAAACGGGCTGTCAGCTGGATTATTGGGGCCGCTTTGCGGCCCCTTTGCTTAATCTGTCGTACGATGTCTGTCGCAACTCCAAACACCCCGCACCAGAGCCCTCGGGCGCGTATCATCCCCTACCCCGCCGCTGAATCCCGCCTAACACCCCATTGACAAGCTTTTTCCCCGCCGTTAATAATCCGCAAAGTCGTACGACAACACACAACAAAAACAACAATTCAGTGAAGCCCCTATGACGATCTCAGCCCTCCTCCACGCTGTTCGCCTTCGCCGTCCTCTTCAGCCCAGCACTGCCCGCGGCAGCTAGCCTTCGCGCGCAGGCTCGAAACCGTTTGGCCTGACCGGCCTCGCCTACCCCCGCCACTGCCGCTGGCCGCTTGCACGCGCCTGGCATACGGAAAGCTTTACCCTCAGGGAGCACAACAATAATGAAAATCCGCCAACATCTTCCCCTCGCGCTGTTCAGCGCAACCGCCCTCGGTGCATTGCCGCAGGTGAGCTTTGCCGCAGGTTTCATGGAGGACGCCAAGGCCACGCTGGGCCTGCGCAACTTCTACATCAACCGCAACTTCGTCGACCCGGCCAACCCGCAGAGCAAGGCCGAGGAATGGACCCAGAGCTTTATCCTCGATGCGCGCTCGGGCTTCACTGAGGGGCCGATAGGCTTTGGTGTGGATGTGCTGGGGATGTGGTCGGTCAAGCTCGATGGCGGTGGCGGTACCTACGGCACCGGGCTGCTGCCGCGGCATGATGATGGCCGGCCGGCAGATGACTATGGCCGCCTTGCAGTGGCGGGCAAGGCGCGGATCTCCAAGACTGAGTTGAAGATCGGCGAGTGGATGCCGGTGCTGCCGATCCTGCGCTCGGACGACGGTCGTTCGCTGCCGCAGACGTTCCGCGGCGGTCAGGTGACGTCCAACGAGATCGCCGGGCTGACCCTGTACGGCGGTCAGTTCCGGGGCAACAGCCCGCGTAACGACGCGAGCATGGACGACATGATCTACGGCGGCGCTGCCTCGGACCGCTTCAACTTCGTTGGTGGTGAGTACAAGTTCAACCAGGACCGCACCTTGTTCGGGCTGTGGAACGCGGTACTCAAGGACGTCTATCAGCAGCAATACCTGCAGGTCAGCCACAGCCAGCCGGTCGGCAGCTGGACTCTGGGCGCCAACCTCGGTTACTTCCAGGGTGAAGACGACGGCGCCAAGCGCGCGGGCGAGCTGGACAACAAGACCTACTCAGGGATGTTCTCGGCCAAGGTCGGCGGCAACACCTTCTATGTCGGCCTGCAGAAGGTCAGCGGCGATACCTGGATGCGGGTCAACGGCACCAGTGGCGGCACCCTGGCCAACGACAGCTACAACGCCAGCTTCGATAACGCCAACGAGCGTTCGTGGCAGGCGCGGCATGACTTCAACTTCACCACTGTCGGCGTCCCTGGGCTGACCCTGATGAACCGCTACATCAGTGGCCGCGAGGTGCACAGTGGAGCGGTTACCGATGGCAAGGAGTGGGTGCGTGAGTCGGAGCTGGCCTATGTGATCCAGAGCGGTACGTTCAAGGACTTGAGCATCAAGTGGCGCAACTCGACCATTCGCCGCGACTTCAGCAGCAACGAGTTCGACGAGAACCGTTTGATCTTCAACTATCCGTTGTCTCTGCTGTAACAGCGGTTTATGGGGTGTCAGTGCTGGCCTCTTCGCGGGTGAACCCGCTCCCACAGGGGTCGCTGGGAGCCTGTGGCAGTGACAAAAACAGACACGGCAAGCATTGACAACCTTGCGAATCACTACCGATAATCCAGCACAGTCATACGACAACCTACAACAACTCAAAACAAACGAGCTTGCCATGACTATCACACCGTTCAAGCGCCTGCTGCTCACCGGAGCCGCAGGCGGCCTCGGCCAAGTGCTTCGCGAGCGCCTCAAGGGCTACGCCGAAGTACTGCGCCTCTCCGACATTGCAGCAATGGCGCCCGCCACCAGTGCTCAGGAAGAAATCGTCGAATGCGACCTGGCCGATAAGGCCGCCGTGCACCAGTTGGTCGAAGGCGTCGATGCCATCTGCCACTTTGGCGGTGTTTCGGTCGAGCGGCCTTTCGAAGAAATCCTCGGCCCAAATATCTGCGGCGTGTTCCACCTCTACGAGGCGGCGCGCAAGCATGGGGTCAAGCGGATCATCTTCGCCAGCTCTAACCACACCATTGGCTTCTACCAGCAGGACCAGCAGATCGACGCTCGTGCGCTGCGGCGCCCGGACGGCTACTACGGGTTGTCCAAGTGCTACGGCGAGGACGTTGCCAGCTTCTATTTCGATCGCTACGGCATCGAGACCGTCAGCATCCGCATCGGCTCGTCGTTCCCCGAGCCGCAGAACCGGCGGATGCTCAGCACCTGGCTGAGCTATGACGACCTGACCCAACTGATCGAGCGCGGCCTGTTCACCGAGAAAGTCGGCCACACCGTGGTCTACGGCGCCTCGGCCAACCGTGACGTGTGGTGGGACAACCGCCATGCCGCGCACCTGGGCTACCAGCCGAAGGACTCCTCCGAGGTGTTCCGCGCCAAGGTCGAAGCGCAACCAGCGCCAGCCGCCGATGACCCGGCGATGGTGTATCAAGGTGGCGCGTTTGTCGCTGCCGGGCCATTCGACTGATTCACCACGCGCAAGGAGGCTGTCTACCGTGAACTACGAACTGATCGTGGATGCGCGCAATGCCACTGGCGAAAGCCCGGTGTGGGATGTTGCCGAGCAGGCGCTGTACTGGGTCGATATCCCTGCCGGCCAGCTGCACCGCTGGACGGCCGCAGATGGCGCTCATCAAAGCTGGCAAGCGCCGCAGATGCTCGCCTGCATCGCCCGCTCGGCCAACGGCAGCTGGATTGCCGGGATGGAGGATGGCGTTTATGCGCTGACTGCCAATGCCCAGGGCAAGCTCGACAGCCGCCTGCTGAGCGCGGTTGAACATGGCGCCAAGGGCATGCGCTTCAATGATGGCCGCTGCGACCGCCAGGGTCGCTTCTGGGCCGGCAGCATGCTGATGAACATGCAGCAGGCGGCGCCGCTGGGTGCCCTGTATCGGTACGACGGCGAGGGCCGGCCGCTGCACCTGCAGCTGGACCAGATGATCGTGCCCAACGGCCTGGCGTTCAGCCCGGACGGCACGCGCATGTACCTGTCCGACTCCCACCCCGACGTGCAGCGCATCTGGCAGTTCGACTACGACATCGACACCGGCACCCCGCACAACCAGCGCCTGTTCGTTGATATGCGCGGCTTCCCGGGACGGCCTGACGGCGCTGCCGTGGATGCCGACGGCTGCTACTGGATCTGCGGCAACGATGCAGGCCAGGTGCACCGCTTCACTCCCGATGGACGACTGGACCGCTCACTCAATGTGCCGGTGAAAAAGCCGGCGATGTGCGCCTTTGGCGGGCGCAACCTGGACACCTTGTTCGTGACCTCGATCCGCCCCGGCGGCGACCTGCACGATCAGCCGCTAGCCGGTGGCGTGTTCGCCCTGGACGCGGGCGTGCAGGGCCTGCCAGAAACAGCCTGGCGCGGCTGAACCGAATCCCGCTGCACCCGTGCGATACCCAAATAATAACAACACTGGAGCGTCACCATGGTCTTCAAACGCAAGTTGCTTCTGGCCGTATTCCCGTTGGCGATCTGCCTCTCCGGCACCGCCTCGGCGCTGGATATCAAGTTCGCCGAGATCCATCCGGCCGGCTACCCGACCGTAGTTGCCGAGCAGAACATGGGTAAAAAACTCGAAGCCGCCAGCAATGGCGAGATCACCTTCAAGATGTTCGCCGGTGGCGTGCTCGGCTCGGAGAAGGAAGTCATCGAACAGGCGCAGATCGGCGCGGTGCAGATGACCCGGGTCAGCCTCGGTATCGTCGGCCCGGTGGTGCCGGATGTAAACGTGTTCAACATGCCGTTCGTGTTCCGCGATCACGAGCACATGCGCAAGATCATCGATGGCGAGATCGGCCAGGAGATCCTCGACAAGATCACCAATTCCGAATTCAACCTGGTCGCCCTGGCCTGGATGGATGGCGGCACGCGCAGCATCTACACGAAAAAACCAGTGCGCAAGATCGAAGACCTCAAGGGCATGAAAATCCGTGTGCAGGGTAACCCGCTGTTCATCGACATGATGAACGCGATGGGCGGCAACGGCATTGCCATGGACACCGGCGAGATCTTCAGCGCCTTGCAGACCGGGGTGATCGACGGCGCGGAAAACAACCCGCCGACCCTGCTCGAGCACAACCACTACCAGAGCGCCAAGTACTTCACCCTGACCGGCCACCTGATCCTGCCTGAGCCGGTGGTGATGTCCAAGACCACCTGGGAAAAGCTTACGCCTGAGCAGCAGACCCTGGTGAAGAAAGTCGCCCGTGAAGCGCAGATGGAAGAGCGTGCGTTGTGGGACGCCAAATCGGCCGCCAGTGAAGAGAAGCTCAAGGCTGCCGGGGTGGAGTTCATCGTGGTCGACAAGAAGCCGTTCTTCGACGCCACTGCGCCAGTGCGGGAAAAGTACGGCGCGCAATACGCCGATCTGATGAAGCGTATCGCCGAAGTCCAGTGACCTGCGGCTCCCTCCCCAGCTAGATGCGGCTGCACGGCTACGTGCAGCCTCGGTGGTGCTTTATGAAAACACTTGTGTTGCGTGTCAACGATACCTTGTACAGCGGTTGCATCTGGGTGGCGGGGCTGTCGATCCTGACCATGACGCTGATCATTCCCTGGGGCATTTTCGCCCGTTACGTGCTCGGCAGCGGCTCGAGCTGGCCGGAGCCGGTGGCGATCCTGCTGATGGTGGTGTTCGCCTTCATCGGCGCGGCCGCCAGCTATCGGGCCGGTGCGCACATGGCGGTGACCACGGTTACCGACCGCCTGCCACCGGCACGCCGCAAGGCTGCAGCACTGCTGGTGCAGGTGTTGATGCTGCTGGTCTGCGCGTTCATGACCTTCTATGGCATCAAGCTGTGCGTGACTACCTGGAACCAGTTTCTCGCCACCCTGCCGTCGATTCGTGTGGGCATGACCTACGCGCCGATCCCGGTCGGCGGGGCGATCACCCTGCTGTTCGTGCTGGAAAAACTCTTCTATGGCGATCAGAGCCATCGCCAGGTGATGCGCTTCGATGTCGTCGAAGAAAGCGAAGGAGCTGCATAAATGGATGCGTTCATTTTGTTGGGCAGCTTCATCGCCCTGATCCTGCTGGGCATGCCGGTGGCGTATGCGTTGGGCCTGGCCGCTCTGGTCGGGGCCTGGTGGATAGATATTCCACTGCAGGCAATGATGATTCAGGTTGCCAGCGGGGTTAACAAGTTCTCGCTGCTGGCGATTCCGTTCTTCGTGCTGGCCGGCGCAATCATGGCCGAGGGTGGCATGTCGCGGCGGCTGGTGGCGTTTGCCGGGGTGCTGGTGGGGTTTGTCCGTGGCGGCCTGTCGCTGGTCAATATCACCGCCTCGACCTTCTTTGGCGCGATCTCCGGTTCGTCGGTGGCCGACACCGCATCGGTCGGTTCGGTGCTGATCCCGGAGATGGAGCGCAAGGGCTATCCGCGTGAGTTTTCCACGGCGGTGACCATCAGTGGCTCGGTGCAGGCACTGCTGACTCCGCCCAGTCACAACTCGGTGCTGTACTCGCTGGCGGCCGGCGGCACGGTATCGATTGCCTCGCTGTTCATGGCCGGGGTCATGCCAGGGCTGTTGATGAGCGCGGTGTTGATGGGCCTGTGCCTGATCTTCGCCAAGCGCCGCAACTACCCCAAGGGTGAGGTGATCCCGCTGCGCCAGGCGCTGAAAATCGCCGGTGAAGCGCTGTGGGGCCTGATGGCGATGGTGATCATCCTAGGCGGCATTCTGTCCGGGGTGTTCACCGCGACCGAGTCGGCGGCGATTGCCGTGGTCTGGTCGTTCTTCGTGACCATGTTCATCTACCGCGATTACAAGTGGCGCGACCTGCCGAAGTTGATGCACCGCACGGTGCGGACCATCTCGATCGTGATGATCCTGATCGGCTTTGCCGCAAGCTTTGGCTACGTGATGACGCTGATGCAGATCCCGTCGAAGATCACCACGCTGTTCCTGACCCTGTCGGACAACCGTTACGTGATCCTCATGTGCATCAACTTCATGCTGCTGCTGTTGGGCACGGTGATGGACATGGCGCCGTTGATTCTGATCCTGACGCCGATCTTGCTGCCGGTGATCACTGGCATCGGCGTCGACCCGGTGCATTTCGGCATGATCATGCTGGTCAATCTGGGCATTGGTTTGATCACGCCGCCGGTGGGCGCGGTGCTGTTCGTTGGCTCGGCCATCGGCAAGGTCAGCATCGAGGCGACGGTCAAGGCACTGCTGCCGTTCTATGTGGCACTGTTCCTGGTGTTGATGGCAGTGACCTACATCCCGGCTATCTCGCTGTGGCTGCCGAGCGTGGTGCTGTAACTGTGACAGGCGGGCCTGCGGGCCCGCCCTCCCCCTGCAAATGGATTTGTGCACATGGCTGTCGCCTCCTCTTCGAATACCTCACTCTTCCCGCGCAAGCTGGCGGTGGCGCTGTTAGCGCTGCTGGCTTGTGCCTTTGCCGGCAACCACATCGCCGCGCGGATCGCCTTTGATAACGACACCGGCGTGCTGCTGGCGATTCTGTGTCGCTCGGGCATCACCCTGCTGGCGTTGGCGGCGCTGGTGCTGTGGCAGCGCCAGTCGCTAGGCCTGCCCGCAGGTTCGCGACGCTGGCAACTGCTGCTGGGCCTGCTGATTGCCACCCAGAGCCTGTGCCTGTACTCGGCGGTGGCGCGGATCCCGGTGGCGCTGGCGCTGCTGGTCGGCAACACCTTCCCGATTCTGTTGGCGCTGCTCAGCTGGGCCCTCGGCGGGCCGCGACCGACGCGGCGCACCGTGCTGCTGATGGGGCTGATTCTGCTCGGTCTGGTGCTGGCGCTGGATGTGCCGTCACGCCTGGCCGACAGCGCTGAGGCCAACCCGGACTGGACCCTCGGCGTGAGCCTCGCCTTCTGCGCTGCCTGTGTGTTTGCCTGTGCGTTGTGGATCACCGATCACAAGCTGGCCGGCGTACGCGGGCCGGTGCGTAGCTTGCTGACCCTGATGATCGTGTTCGCCAGCATGCTGGTGGCCGGGGTCGGCGGCTGGGTGCCGGCGGGCTTGTCGCTGCCCAGCAGCAGCGCCGGCTGGATCGCTCTGGCCAGCCTGGTGGTGCTGTATGGCGTGGCGTTTACTCTGCTGTTCGTCTGCGTGCCGCGGCTGAACATGGCGCAGAACGCGCCGGTAATGAATATCGAGCCGATTGCCACGCTGTTGCTGGCCTGGGCCTTGCTCGATCAACGCCTGAGCGGCATGCAGTTGATCGGTGGCGCGGTGGTGGTCTGCGGGATTGTACTGCTGACCTATCGGCGCTCGGCCTGATCACCGTGTTTGCACCTGGAGCTTGCTGAATGGCTTTATTCGAACTGCATCTTGAAGACCGTCTGACACGCCTGAGCCTGGCCCCGGAGCTGGGCGCCAGCCTGGTCAACTGGCAGGTCAAGGACAGTGGCCAGGCGTTGCTGCGCCATAGCGATCAAGCGGCGCTGGACAGCGCTACGCCAAGGCGCCTGGGTTGTTATCCGCTGGTGCCGTGGTCCAATCGCATCGACAGCGGTGGCTTTGCCCGGCCTGATAGCTGGCTGGCATTGGCCGCCAACACCGAGCACTCGCCCTACGCGATCCATGGCAGTGCCTGGCAGCAACCTTGGGTGGTGACTCATCAAGGCACTGATCATGCTTGCCTGACGCTGGACAGCGAGCTGCCTTTTGCCTATCGGGCGGTAATGCATGTCAGCCTCGACGAGGGCTGCCTGAGCCTGGATCTGCAGGTTACGCATCTGGATGAATTGCCCTGCTGGCATGGGCTTGGGCTACACCCGTACTTGCCTCGCCATGCTGATACCTTGCTGCTGGCACCGGCGCGTCAGGTATGGGTAGGCGATGAGGGTTGCTTGCCATCGCGTCAGGTTGAAATCCCGCCCGAATGGCGCTTCGGGCAGTTGAGTGAGCTGCCAACGACAGTTGTCGATCACGCCTTCAGCGGCTGGCAGGGCGAGTGCACGATTGTCCAGCCGGCAGCCGGCTATCAATTACGCTGCAGCGCCAGCGGAGCCGACCATTACCTGTTGTTCTGTCCGCAGGACCAGCCGTTCTTCTGCTTCGAGCCGGTCAGCCATCCGATCAATGCGCACCATTTGCCTGGGCGCCCAGGCTTGCGCCTCCTGCACAAAGGCGAGCACGTCAGCCTGGGTTTCAGAATGCAGTATCAAGCGCTCAATTGAGGTAGTGGTGCGCGCGAAGGTTACTCGCCAGCCGGTCGATGAACGCCCGCACCTTGGTCGAGCCGTATTTGCTTTCGCGGTGCAGCACATGGATCGGCCACGGCACTTGCTCGTAATCCTCGAGCACCACCTGCAAGCGCCCCGCCGCCAGCTCCGCTGCCACTTGATACGACAGCAGCCGCGCGATGCCCAGACCTGCCGTGGCGGCGACGATTGCCGCGTCGTTGCTGGTCACCGTCAGCCGGGGCTTGATCCGCACCTGCACAGGCGCCTGCTCAGGGCCAAACGTCCAGTCCAATCGCGGTGACACGCCGCTGGCTGCGATCATCGTATGCTCGGCCAGCTCGGCGGGATGCTGCGGTTTGCCGTGGCGCTGTAGATACTCAGGCGAAGCGCACAACAACCTGCGCACCTGGCCGACGCGCACAGCCTTCAGCCCCGAATCGGGTAATGGCCCGATGCGCACGGCAACGTCCATGCCCTCCTCCACCAGATTGACCACCCGATCGAGAAAGTAGGCAGACACGTCCACCTCAGGGTAAGCCTGCAAGTAGTCAACGATGCACGGCATGACAAAGGCTTTACCGAACAGCAGTGGCGCGGTCACCGACAGATTGCCTTTGGGTGCGGCGTTGATCCCGGCCGCCGCCTCGTTGGCCTCGTGGATACTGGCGAGGATATTGCGACTGTCTTCCAGGTAGCGGCTGCCGGCCTCGGTCAGGCGCACATTGCGCGTGGTGCGCTGCAGCAGCTTGACCCCGAGCGCCTCTTCCAGGGCACTGACCGCCCGCGTCACTGCCGCCGGCGACAGGCCGAGCTTGCGCGCCGCTGCGGCAAAGCTTTCCAGCTCACCCACCGCAATCAGCACCTTCATCAGATGGATCTGATCCATGCCCCGCCCCCGTATCAATCCTGCTGCGATTATTCCCGGGGCGGGCGGCTGATCACAAGGGCGCATCGATCAAAGATCCAGCACCAGCGGCTGGCCGCCGTCATCTGCCGGTACAGCGCAGCAGATCAGCACGCTGCCGCTCTCGGGCAGCTCGGCGGGCGGCTGCGGGTAATGCACCTGGCCGCTGACAATGCGCGTCTTGCAGGTGCCGCAGGAACCGCCACGGCAGCTGAACTCAGGCGTCAGCCCGCGGCGCTCGGCCAGTTCCAACAGGCTGCCGGAGCCAGGCGTCCAGCGCGCCTCCTTGGCCGAGCCGGCAAAATGCACCGGTACCGGCTGACTGGCTGCAGGTGGCTGCTGCAGCGCAGGCTGAGCACCGTCGCCGTGACGAGTCAGCGTCGACGGGCCAAAGGCCTCGGCATGGATGCGCGCGTCCGTCACGCTCAACCGGCGCAGGCCGTCATAGATATCCTGGGTGAAGCTGGCCGGGCCGCAAACGTAGAAGTCGTAGTCATCCAGCGCCAGGCGCGCTTTGATCTGCTCGATGCCCAGCCGACCGGCCATCTCGAAGTCCTGGCCAAGTACCGCTTGAGCTTCGGGCTGGCTGAGCGCTCGGCACAGGTGCAGGCGATCGCCGGCCTGCTGTTGCAATGCACTCAGTTCCTGGCCAAATGGCAGCTCGGCCAGGCTACGGGCGCCCTGGAACAGATAGATCGACCGCCTTGCACTGAGCGCCAGCTGCTCGCGCAGCATCGCCAGCAGCGGTGTAATGCCGACCCCTGCTGCGATCAGCACCAATGGTCGCTCGCTACTGCTGTCGAGCTTGAAGCTGCCCATCGGTTGGCGCACGTGCAGCACATCGCCGACGCCCACCTGCTCATGTAGGTAGCGCGAAGCTGCGCCCTGCTGCTTGACGCTGATGCGCAGGTAGCCGTCCGAGGGCGCGCTGGACAGGCTGTAGGTGCGGATCACGGTGGATTGCGCATCAAGCGGCAAGCGCAGTGGGATGTGCTGCCCAGGCGCGAAGGTTATTGCTGAGCCGTCTGCGGGTTGCAAATAGAACGAGCGGATATCACGACTCTCCTGCTCGACCCTGCTCACCCGCCAGCCGAGCCAGTCCTGCTGGCGCTGAGCCTGTTGCAGGCGTTGCTGCGCTTCAGCCCAGGTGCCAGTGGCCAGGCTGGTTGGCGCATAGGCCTCGAAGTCCCAGCGCAGCGACACTGCCGCGGGGCGTCGTACTACCTGCTCGACCTCCAGTACCCACAGCCGCTCGGCGCCTTCGAATGCCTCGGTCAGCGGGCTGTCCAGCAGCAACTCGGTGCGCCCTGACAGCTGCAGCACGTCGCCACTGACATAATCCACGAACAGCAAGCCGGCGCGTGGATTGACCAGTAGATTGCCCAGGGTATTGAAGTGCAGGTTGCCAGCGTAGTCCGGGATGGTCAGGCGATTGCCCTCGACCTTGACGAAGCCGGCCCGCCCGCCACGGTGGGAAACATCCACCGAACGCTGACCGTCGGCATGCTCGACATAGCTGGCGACGAACAAGGTGTCGGCGGCTTCGATCAGTGCTGTGGCACATGCGTCCAGCGAGGTCGCGTCCTCGCGGGGCTGCGCGCCCCCTTCGACACGCCGATAGTTGCGCAGCTGGATATATTGTGGGCAATTGCCGAAGGCGTGCTCGACCTGCACGTCAATTTGACCAGCTAGCGCCGTTTGAATCACGCCATTGATACGGTTGCGCCGACGCGTGTGCAGCTCGATGCCGAGCATGCCAATCGCCTGCCCGGCGGCCAGCCCAGCGGCGGCTGGATCATCCTTGGCAAGCTTGGCGGCCAGGCGCAGCTGACGCGGATCAGGCGAACTGACAAAGCCGTCCGCTCCTTCGATCAAGGTCGCCCAGGGCCGGCCCTGAGGGTCAACGCTGGCGGCAATCATGAACGGCAGTTGCTGGTAGAACTGGCGGTGCTGGTCGGGCATGTAGTCACGAATGACCTTCTGCCCGAACACTGCCATCCGCTCGGCGACGCCGGCCTTTTCTTGCAGGGCTCTCTCGCCGGCGTGCCAGGGCGAGCTCGGCTTGGATTGCGTGTGCATGACGGCGTCCCTCGAAGGCGCGGGCCAGATCAGTCGGCGCTGTGCAGGCCAGCGGCAGTGCGCGGCATGGCGACAAAGCCGGGCAGCGCTTCGATGCGGGCCAGCCAGGCGCGGACGTTGCCGTACGGCTCCAGCGACACATTGCCCTCGGGGGCGTGGGCGATGTAGGAATAGTTGGCGACGTCGGCGATGGTCGGGCTGGTGCCGGTCAGGAAGGGTTGGGTGGCCAACTCCTGGTCGATCACGGCGAGCAGGTTGTGCGCGCGGCCGATCACTTCCTCCGCATTGAAGGAAGCGCCGAAGACGGTAATCAACCGCGCCGCAGCGGGGCCAAAGGCCAAGGGGCCGGCGGCAACCGACAGCCAGCGCTGCACCTTCGCCGCGGCCAGAGGTTGCTCAGGCAGCCAGTTACCCTGATCGTAGGTCTTGGCCAGGTACACGAGGATGGCGTTGGAGTCGGCGATGACCGTACCGTTATCGTCGATCACCGGGACCTGGCCGAACGGGTTGATGGCGAGAAACGCGGGCTGCTTGTGCTCGCCCTTGGCCAGGTCGACGAAGATCAGTTCAGTCGGCAGGCCGAGCAACGACAGCATCAGCTCGATGCGGTGGGCATGGCCGGACTTGGGGAAGTTGTAGAGCTTGATAGGGGCTGGCATTGTCCTGACTCCGTGGTGGGTGGATGACGCAGACAATCCTGCGCCCATCCGCCAGCCAATAGAATCAGTGCCCGTGACAATCCATAATTTCGCCAGGCGAAATAATCGTTCAGTTGCTCACGGGCCTGCCGCACACCTTGGGCATTAGTGGCGATGTTGCTTCTGGTAGCGATACAAGCCACGCGCGGCGTCGATCACCAGTGGCACGCAGGCCTGAAGTTCATCGAAACTCATCGAGTCGAGCAGTTCGAAGTTGTCTTCCAGGCCATGCAAGGAAATGGCCTTGAGCAAGGCGTCCTGCTCTGGGGGCAGCTCGCCCCACTGCGCGACTTGCGTGCCGCGCATGTAGCCGAAGCACCACTCTTCCAGAATGATCGCTACGCCCTCTTCGCCTTCACTCTCTTCGAACAACGGCTCGAAATCATCCAGCTGTTCGGCCAACTCCGCGGCCACGTCGTTGCAATAGCGCAACATCAGCGCGGTGTAGGCTTCTTCATGGGCTGGACGCTTGAACTTCGGCACCTTGCCGCCGCTAACTGCCGGCAACCACTGCTCAGGGTTGACCTTGACCGGGGAACTGGCCAGTGCGGTGAAAAAGCCATTGAGCTCGGCCAGGTTCAGCACCGAGAAATCGTTGCCGTAGGTGATCAGCAAATCTTCGAGGCGGGCGAGTTCTTTTTCTTCAAGACGGGGCAGCATGGTTCGGTGGATTCCTGCACTACGGGATATGCAGGCACCCTAGCATAGCTAGCCGGCTTTGGTGGCAGGTTGCAGTGTGTGCCGCCACAGCCGGCGTCGCTCAGTACTGACCCAGATGCTCCTCGAGGGCTTGTTCAAGACCACAGCCGAGGAGCAGCCAGAGCAGAATCCGGCATTTGCGCGGGCACAAGCGCCCGGCCATCAGCATCCGTTTGCTGCGCAGGTCAATCTCGCCGCCGACAAAACCATAGGTGGCAGTGGCCGTCGGCCCGCTGCCGGTGCGCGTGGCGATCACCACCGGTATCTGTTCGGCGATCCTTTGCAGTGCCTCGGCCCAGCTTGCCGATACGTGGCCGGCACCGAAGCCGGCTACCACCAACCCTGCATAGCCGAGCTTGGGCAGCGCCTCCAACAGACCGGTGTCGGCATCCAGGCTCGCTTCCAACAGCGCGACGGTATGGCCACGATTGGTGGGTAATGGCAAGACACTACGGGCAGCACCAGGCTGGCGATATACCGGCTTGCCCTCCAGCAGATAACCGTCACAACCATCACCCGGCGAGGCAAAGGCCGCCATCGCCAGGCTAGCGACCTTGCGCACTTTGGCAGCGCTGTGGATTTCATCATTGATGACCACCAGCACACCGCGCCCGCGACTGCTTGCTGCCAACCCGACCTGAGCTGCGGCGAGCAGATTGGCTGGCCCATCGGCGCCCGGCTGGCTGGCCGAGCGCATCGCGCCGGTCAGCACCAGCGGGGTTGGCGATGACCACAGCAAGTGGAGGAAATAAGCCGTCTCCTCAAGCGTATCGGTGCCCTGGGTAATGACCACGGCCTGGGCGCCCTGCTCTACCTCAGCTTGCGCCCAGGCGAGTACTTCGAACAGTTGCGCAAAGCCCAGTGACGCGCTTGGCAGCAAGCACAGGGTGGCCGTTCGCAGCTCGGCCAGCTCCGCCAATTGCGGGACTACCGCCAACAGGCCCAGACAGTCGAGCGTAGGGGTGACGCCTTGCCCTGGTGCCGCCGCCTGCATGCTTACGGTGCCCCCCAGGCTGCCAACCGAGAGTACTGCTCGCTTGCTGATGTGAGTCATCCTGCTTCTCCTGCAATCAAACTGAGCAACGGCACTATCGCCAATGTGCAGATCGCCATCGACAGCACGTTACCGATATAGCCGTGCATATAGCTCGGCAGCCGGGAACTGATCGCGACCGCCAGCGGCGGCGCGAAAAGGGCGCCGAGGCTGGCGCTGAGGAGCATGACCTGCCAGCTACCGCCCAGAGTCAGCAGCGCGGCTGGCACCACCGAAACGATAGGAATGTAAGTTGGATACCAGCCGCGTGCAATCCACTGTCGCCGCCACAGCAATACGCCCAGCAACGAAGCCAGCGCCTGGGCTGCGACCATTTCCAATACCAGCATTGAGCCATACGCCGCGGCTGCAGGCGCCAGTACATGAGCCAGCAGAACCCCAAGCAGGAGGCCAAGGCTGGCCCACTCATTGCCGAAGAACGGTGCTTCGCTGAAATCAGCCAGCACCCGGCGCAGCGTCCAGAGCACGCCATGGTCAGGTTTGGCGTTGATGGCCGGAGTATCGTTCAGAGCAGAATTGCGGCGCTCTCCCAACAGCCCCGGGAAGCGTTTGTACAGAATAAACGCCACTGCGCTGGCCAGCGCCATGCCCAGCACATTGCCAACCACTACCGGCAGCTGCAGCGGGTAACACACATAGTTGACCAGCAGCAGGCTGGCAGGCGTGACCAATACCGCGCCCAGCAGTGCGCCACTGAGCGCTACCCGCCAACCACCTCCAAACAGCAGCACCATCGCCGCCGGCAATGAGACGAAAGCGACGAAGGTGGGTTGCCAGTCGCCGCTGGCCAGCGTCCACCCCCACAGCACATGGCTTAGCAGCAACCCCAGCAGCGAGCTGAGCAACAGCCATGGCCATAAACCGGTGCCGTAGCAGATCGCGAAACCCTGCCAGCGGCGCCCGTTTCGATGTGCCCAGTGGCCAATCCCGGCGCCCAGTAACAGGCCAAGCGCTAGCAACTCGTGCTTGTAGAAAGCGACTTCACTGATGTCGCCGACAATCCAGCGCAGGTAACTGATGGGCTGCTCTAGCGTCGACGCAACCTGCGCGTAAGCGGGCCAGTCGGCGATCAGCACCAGCGCCACCAGCACGCCGGCCAGCCCGATCAGGAGCAGTTCCAAGGCACCGCTGGGCGATGCCGATCGAGTACGGTTCATCACCCCTCCTCAGCGCGGCAGCGCTGGATGCAGGCGATAACCGAGGGTCTCATCGTAGAGATCGGTGCGGCGGTCGCGAGGCAAGTCATTGAGGCTGTTCCAGATCGGCGCACTACGCGCAGCACTCAGGTCGACGTCGGCATAGACGATGCACTCAGCCTCGGCCTCGGCAACCTGGCCGATGGGCCAGCCGTTGGTACCGGCAATCAACGAACAACCGAGAAAGCGTCCGCCACGCTCTTTGCCGATGCGGTTGGCCGCGGCGATATAGACATTGTTGACGTGGGCTGCGGTCATGGTCAGGTAAGACGCCATGCAGCGCCCGGCATCATCGAACAGCGGCGGCGGCGTCCACACCCAGTTGTTCAGGCTGCAGATGATATCCGCTCCCTGCTGCGCCATCAGCCTGGGTACTTCGGGGAACCAGATATCCCAGCAGATCAACAGGCCGATACGCCCGATGGGGGTCTCAAACACCGGAAAGCCGAGGTCCCCCGGTGTGAACCAGAGCTTCTCCTGATTCCACAGGTGCGCCTTGCGATAGTGCCCGAGCAGGCCATCGGGGCCGAACAGCACGGCACTGTCATATAGCTTGAGGCCATCACGCTCGGCGAAGCCAGAAGCCAGATAGACCTGATGCTTGCGGGCGAAGTTGCTCCACGCCTCAAGGCTGCGACCGCCGTGCAGAGGCTCGGCATGGGCATAGGCCTCGGCGCGGGTATGGAAGGTGTAGCCGGTATTGGCCAGCTCGGGCAGCACAATCAGCGTGGCACCTTCGCGCACGGCCCGGCGAGCCAAGGCCAGGCCTTTGCTCAGGTTGCCGTCACAGTGTTCGAGACCCACTTGCGGGTCGTACTGGATGACAGCAATGCGTACCGGGCTAACGGCATTGGGGGTATGGGGCATGGTGGCTTCCTTGTTGTGGTTATGGGAAGGAGGCCAGTAAAGCGGGGATGGCAAAGTTTCCGACAGCCAGGCGGCTCCGGCAAAATCGTAGGAAAAATCTACGGCGTAGGCAGGAAGCAGACAGGGTCCCTGCCCCGCTCCGGCTCAGCTTTGCAGTTGGTAATGCGGATAATCAGCCAGGGTGAAGCCGCCGTTGAATACTGCACCGCTGCGCTCGCAGATATTGATCACCGCGTCGATGGCAGTGCGCAGGCATGGTTCGGTCCAGCCGGCATCGACTGAAAACGATTCCCCGACGAGATACAGCCCGGAACCAGCTCCGAGATCGCGATTGTATTTCATCAAGCTGACGGCGTCGTAATAGGTCCCGGCTCGGTATAGTTTGGCGCAGCCCAGCGCATTACTATCTGTTACCCAGTGTTGAATCTGGATGTTGCTGGCATCGACGTAGGGCGATATCGGCTGCTGGATATTGGTGCAGCGCATTAGGATCCTGTCGAGCTCGGCCAGGCACTTGTGCCCAAGCTCAACATCTGTGAAAGCCGCCAGTTTGGTCGCATCGTCCTCCCAGGTGTAGCTCAGCAGAATGCAGTCTTGGGCATAGTGAGCGTTGTAGCGATATGCGTAGACATCGTGGACGAAACTGTCGGTGACCAGGATCTGCGGGATCTTGCAGCCCTCGTCGAAGAAGCGCTTGCTCAGTGGCGCGTAGACCTTGCAACTGGTCTCCCAGTGAGCAGTCTTCCAGGCCTTGATGATGCGCTGGGGTAACTCTGCAGAGCTGAACCCCTGGAGTTTGATATTGGTCTCGATCAACCATGACGGAAGGGTAACGATCACGGCGTCATAGTCACCGCTTCGTAATTGCTCGTTGTGGGGGCTACTGTGGTGCCAGCGGTAATCGACCCTGATACGGCCATCAGCCAACTTGCGTAGCCCACAGACGGCGCTGTCGGTAAGCAGACCATCTTCACGCGCAGCGAGATGGGCATACAAGGATTTATCGGACTGCTCGATGGGCATGAACAACAGACATTCATCCAGCGCCGCCAACCCGAGATAGCGCGGCCCCTGAAACATCAGCTCGCTGCTGTCAGGCAGCGCGGGCCGGCCCAACCAAGGCGCAGCAAGAGGTACACCCCGTTCATCTACCCGACCGTGAACCAATTGCAGGTGACTACTAAAGCCAAAGATGGCTGTACGTAGCGGGTACAGGCAGCAGACGTCATAAAACGCGCCCCAGCTGCCGTCGCCGATGCCGATGGAATAGAAGATGGCCGACTCATCGGCATCCATGCCCAGCCCGCCGAAGTCCCCTGGATTATCTTCACGCCATAGCTCTAGAGCTGGCAGGCGAACCAGATCCCTGAAGGACAGTTGATAGTAGCGAGCGACAATTGCAGCCCAGAATTTTTCCCAGGCGACGGTCCCGTAGACCCCGGCAACGCGCTCGGCGAGTTGCTCGGCAAAACGCTTCCACTTGCCCTGAACAGTTTGCAGGCGAGCTGTAGGGGGCGGCGATTCGCCGGTTGGGTTTCGCCAGACCAACAGCGTTGGCTCAGCGCTGTCGTCAAATTGCCCTTCTTCCAGGTAAATACCTGTACTCGTTACCCAGGGAGTGCCCGGATTTGGAAAGTCCGAGAGATGCAGATCGAACAGGCTGGTGTAGTACGCAATTAGCGAACGGCCGTCTCTGGGCGACTCACCGGTGCGGTTGAAAAATGGCATGCGCATGGCACCCATTTCGAATGGGGTCGAGGGTTGCGGGTGTGGCTGAGTCGCACTAGGTATGGTCAGGTGTCTGCCACCGACGCGCTGGGCCTGTTCGATCAGGGTGATATTGCTGAAGCCGCAGCGCAGCAGCTCTCTGGCCGCGGTAAGCCCGGTGACGCCTGCACCGACAATACAAATGCGCTGATCCTTCTGAGTTGCCTGAGCGACACCGCCTTGCTGTTCAACCAATCGGCGATAGTCAAAACACAGGTCTGGTGGATTGGGAAAGCGTGCAGCCCAAGGTTGAGCCGGAAGCGCTGGCTCTACGGCGAGATCTGCGGGATGGTTGTGGGTAGATCCAATGGTCATTGCCTCAGTCCTTCGAAGTAATCGAAGGGCAAGCTTGAGGCTACAGCAGCTTTACTTGGCGGGATGTAATTACCACGCGGTCAGCATTTTAATAGGGCCTGGCGTGCGATATCAGCTGCAAGGCCATTTCAGCACAAAGCCGCTCCTGCACGGAAATACAGCTGTTGAGGCTGCACTTATCCAGCAGAAGCGGCTTTGTACATATAGGCCCTGATTGACCTAAGCGTTACACCGCCAGCGCGCGCTCACGCAGCTCGCTGTTGAGGATGCGGTCGTTCTCGCTGTAGTCGACCGGGCAGTCGATCACGTGCACGCCTGGGGTCTTGATGCAGTGCTCGAGCAGCGGCAGGAAGCCTTCGGCGCTTTCTACGCGGTGGCCATTGGCACCATAGGCTTCGGCGTATTTGACGAAGTCGGGATTGCCGTAGTCCAGGCCGTAGTCGGTGAAGCCCATGTTGGCCTGCTTCCAGCGGATCATGCCGTAGCCGTCGTCACGCAGGATCACCACGGTGATGTGCATGCCCAGGCGTACCGCGGTTTCCAGTTCCTGGCTGTTCATCATGAAGCCGCCGTCGCCGCACACGGAAATCACCGGGCGGTCCGGGTAGACCAGGTGCGAGGCCATCGCCGATGGCAGGCCGGCACCCATGGTTGCCAGGGCATTGTCGAGCAAGACGGTGTTGGGCTTATGCGCCTTGTAGTTGCGGGCAAACCAGATCTTGTAGATGCCGTTGTCGAGGGCAACGATGCCTTCGGACGGCAGCGCGCGGCGGATGTCGGCGACCAGGCGCTGCGGGTATACCGGGAAGCGGTCGTCGTCGGCGCCTTCGGCGATCTGTGCTTCGTTGGCCTCGCGAATGGTCAGCAGACGGGTGAAGTCCCAGTGGCTGGTATCGGTCAAGGCTTCGCCGATCTGCCAGACGGCGTTGGCGATGTCACCGATCACTTCGATCTGCGGGAAGTACACCGCATCGACTTCGGCAGAGCGGAAGTTGATGTGGATGACCTCGGTGCCGCCACGGACCATGAAGAACGGTGGCTTCTCAATGACGTCGTGGCCGATGTTGATGATCAGGTCGGCAGCTTCGACGGCGCGATGGACAAAGTCTCCCGACGACAGCGCGGCGTTGCCGAGGAAGCGAGGGTGGCGCTCGTCGACCACGCCTTTGCCCATCTGAGTGGTGATGAAAGGAATGCCGGTCTTGTCGATCAGTTGCTTGAGGACCTTGGCGGTCATCTTGCGGTTGGCACCGGCGCCGATCACCAGGATCGGGCTGCGCGCGTTCTGCAGCTTCTCGACAGCGGCTTCGACGGCCTTGTGCTCGGCCAGCGGACGGCGGCTCAGGCTTGGCGGGATCGGCATGCTGTCGGTTTGCTCGGCAGCGATGTCTTCAGGCAGCTCGAGGTGCACAGCGCCGGGCTTTTCTTCTTCCGCCAGGCGGAAGGCTTCGCGCATGCGTGCTGGGATGTTGTCGGCCGAGGCGAACTGGTGGGTGTACTTGGTGATGGGTGCCATCATGCCGCACACATCGATGATCTGGAAGCGGCCCTGCTTGGACTTCTTGATCGGCTTTTGGCCGGTGATCATCATCATCGGCATACCGCCCAGGTAGGCGTAGGCACTGGCGGTCACCAGGTTGGTCGCGCCAGGGCCGAGGGTCGACAGGCTGACGCCGGTCTTGCCGGTCAGACGGCCATAGGTGGCGGCCATGAAGCCTGCGGATTGCTCGTGGCGAGTCAGTACCAGCTTGATCTTCGACTTGCGCAGGGATTCGAGCAGGTCGAGGTTTTCCTCGCCAGGGATGCCGAATACATACTCGACACCTTCGTTTTCCAGGCATTGCACAACGACATCGGCGGCCTTAGCCATCTTGCTTGTTACCTCAAGTAATTGGACGCCGGGGACGTCCAGGACGGTCAGCACAGGGGTGCTGAAAGAGTCTTTGCACAGGCGCAAGGTGCCCGTGGGTTAAGTCTTGACGTTGAGGGTGCAGGAGAAAGTCACGTCATCAAAGTGCAATATTGTCGCACCTTCGAGGTGGGATATGTCGAGGCGTTTGGCAGGGAGGTAGATTTGGGTGCCAGATGCAGCCGCAGTTTTCCGAATCGCGGAAAAGACAAAACCCCTACCTGCTCGCGCAGATAGGGGTTTTGCGAAATGAATCTTGACGATGACCTACTCTCACATGGGGAGACCCC
>NZ_JACDIU010000017.1:0-44698 GCF_014525325.1 Pseudomonas sp. EZ-C24
ACAGCTCCTGGTGCTGACGGCACTGCTCGGCAGTCAGCATGAACACGCCATGGCCGCCCCGCTCGAACTCAAGCCAGGTGAAATCAACCTCGGGGTACAGCGCCTCGACGTGGACCTGGCTGTTGCCCACTTCGACAATCAGCAAGCCCTTGTCGGTCAGGTGCTCGGCCGCTTCGGCGAGCATGCGCCGCACCAGGTCCAGGCCATCGTTGCCGCAGGCCAGGCCCAACTCCGGTTCGTGGTGATATTCAGCCGGCATGTCGGCGAAGTCTTCGGCATCGACATACGGCGGGTTGGACAGGATCAGGTCGAAGCGCTGCCCCGGCAGACCGGCGAAACCATCGCCCTGCACGGTGAACACGCGCTGATCGAGGCCATGCCGTTCGATGTTCTGGTTGGCCACTTCGAGAGCGTCGAAGGACAGGTCGGCCAGCACCACCTCGGCCTCGGGGAACACGTCAGCCGCGACGATACCAATGCAGCCAGAGCCGGTGCACAGGTCGAGAATGCGCGCAGGCTCCTGCGCCAGCCATGGCTCGAAGCGCTTTTCCAGCAGCTCGCCAATCGGCGAACGCGGCACCAGCACGCGCTCATCGACAATGAACGACATACCACAGAACCACGCTTCGCCGAGCAGGTAAGCGGTCGGCACACGGTCTTCGATGCGGCGCTTGAGCAGGTGCAGCAGGCGCACGCGCTCATCGTCTTCCAGGCGGCAGTCGAGGTAGCTGTCGGCGATTTCCCACGGTAGATGCACCGAGCCCAGCACCAGCAGGCGGGCTTCGTCCCAGGCATTGTCGGCACCGTGGCCGAAGAACAGCTCGTTCTCGTGGAAGCGGCTGACCGCCCAGCGAATATGGTCGCGCAGAGTGCGCAGGCGTGAAGTGATCACGGGGGACTCCTTTTCAGACAGCCTGAAAGTCTAACAGGCCCACCCGCTGAAATGTTCCACCAACGCCCTGCCGGTGGGACAGATGCCAGTAATTGCATCGCTTGCGATGTCAACCATTCCCATTGGCCGCCAAGCAGGGGACAATAGCCCGACAAAAGCCCTGCTCAAGGAGCCCTTGATGTCTGTTCCAACCACGATGTTCCGCCTCAGCGGCCGCGACTATCCGCCGGCCAAGCTGGGCAACGCCAGCCTGATCATCATCGATGCGCAGAAGGAGTACCTCAGTGGTCCCCTGCAACTGTCGGGCATGGACGAGGCCGTGGCCAACATCGCCAGGTTGCTCGACGCGGCGCGCAAGGCTGGCCGGCCGATCATCCATGTGCGCCACCTGGGCACCGTTGGCGGCCTGTTCGATCCACAAGGCCCGCGCGGCGAATTCATCGAAGGCCTGGAGCCACGCGGTGACGAGATCGTCATCGAAAAGCGCATGCCCAATGCCTTCAAGAACACCTCGCTGCACGAAACCCTGCAGAACAAGGGCCATCTGGACCTGATCGTGTGCGGCTTCATGAGCCATTCCAGCGTCAGCACCACGGTGCGCCGCGCCAAGGACTATGGTTATCGTTGCACGCTGGTCGAAGATGCCTCCGCCACGCGCGATCTGGCGTTCAAGGACACGGTCATTCCAGCGGCACAGATTCACCAGGGCGAAATGGCCGTGATGGCCGACAACTTTGCCTGTGTTGCACCGACTGCCAGCCTGGTCTGAGCACGGTTAGGCGCCTGCCGGGCGGGCGGAACCGGGTGACTGCAGGTGGGTCGAATGGCCGATAGCGCAGAGGAAATCCGCAATGAAGCTTTCTGACAGTTTCGACGCCAAGCGCCTGCGCTCGCGCCCGCCGCGCAACTGGACGGCGCGGTTGGGCGCTGGCCTGTCTGTGCTGATCGCGACCTTGGGCATCCTGTTGATGATGGCCGGGTTTGCCGGTTTGCTGGGCAACTATGCAGCGCTGGCGGATTTGAATGCCAATCGGCCGCTGGCAGCGACCGTGCTGGGTGGCGGCGTGTTGTTGCTGTGGCTGGGGGTTTGGTTGTGGCGGCGCAGCCGGATCAGGTTGCGCCGTGGCCGTGAGCTGAACATTGCCCCGCACTTGATGAAGAAACACGACTGACGCTGGGGGCCGCTGCGCCCCTGCTGCCTCCCGCTGATCCGCAGACTCGCGTAAACTCCCCGGCCCACGTGGAGGCCTGCATGCAAGACGATGACTTTTCCCTGTTCCATGCCGAAGTGCGCGGCGTAAAGCCGATCAAGCATGACCGCGCCGAGGTCGGCAAAGCCAAGCCTGACCGCAAGCAGCTGGCCGGCCTGCGCCAGTCCGCCACGGTACGCAGTGATCAGCCGCTGGTGGTTGACGGCATGTCTGACCAGTTCGTCATCGACGTAGCCGCCGAAGACGAGCTGTCATGGCGCCGCGATGGGGTGCAGGAAAGCCAGCTGCGCAAGCTCAAGCTCGGCCAGATCGCCTTTGAAGGCAGCATCGACTTGCACGGCATGAGCGTCGAGAAAGCCCGCGAGATCCTCTGGGCGTTTCTCGCCGAAGCCACCAAGCTGGAAGTGCGCTGCGTGCGTGTGACCCACGGCAAGGCGGCGCGCCTGGACGGCAAGCGGCCGATGATCAAGAGTCACGTCAATACCTGGCTGCGCCAACACCCCCAGGTACTCGGCTTCACCTCATGCCAGGCGCGCCACGGCGGCACTGGCGCGGTATACGTGATTCTGAAACGAACCATGCTCGACGGCCGCGACGAATAACGCCGCGCTTGCAGCGCCGTCGTTGCCGCCGTACCCTTGCGTATTTGCGTTTACTCCCACAGGTAGATCCATGTCCCTGGAACAGAACTACACCGAGATCCTCAGCCAGATTGGCGAGGACGTCTCCCGCGAAGGCCTGCTCGACACGCCAAAGCGGGCCGCAAAGGCCATGCAGTACCTTTGCCGCGGTTATCAACAGACCCTGGAAGAGGTCACCAACGGCGCGCTGTTCACCTCCGACAACAGCGAGATGGTGTTGGTGCGGGACATCGAGCTGTATTCGATGTGTGAACACCACATGCTGCCGTTCATTGGCAAGGCGCATGTAGCCTACCTGCCCAAGGGTAAAGTGATCGGCCTGTCCAAGGTCGCGCGGATCGTCGACATGTACGCCCGCCGCCTGCAGATCCAGGAAAACCTCAGCCGCCAGATTGCCGAGGCGATCGAGAAGGTCACTGGCGCTGCCGGCGTGGCCGTGGTTATCGAGGCCAAGCACATGTGCATGATGATGCGCGGCGTCGAAAAGCAGAATTCGAGCATGATCACTTCGGTGATGCTCGGTGAGTTCCGCGCCAATGCCGCGACTCGCAGCGAGTTTCTCAGCCTGATCAAGTGATCGGCTGGTGATCCCGAACCGACCCTGATGGGTCGGTTTTTTATTTGTTCAGGAGTTGCCCATGATCGTCAAAGCCCTGCGGGTCGGCCTCGGCCAGCTTATCGTGTTCGGTGACTTGATCAGCCGCCCAGCCAAGCGCAAGCGCAATGCCGCTGCCCAGGCTGCGGTCGAGCAGCAGGCCAAGGGCCTGGCTTTGTACCAGTTTCATGCCTGCCCATTCTGCGTGAAGACCCGGCGTAACCTGCATCGGTTGAACGTGCCGGTGGCGCTGCGTGATGCCAAGAACGACCCGCAGCATCGCCAGGCGCTGCTCGAAGGCGGCGGCCGAGTCAAAGTACCGTGCCTGCGCATCGAAGAAGCCGGGGAAGTGACCTGGATGTATGAGTCCAAGGCGATCATTGCCTATCTGGATCAGCGCTTCGGTACAGTCTGAGGCTGCCGGGGCTGGTTCGCAGCCCCGATCTACGCTGCCCTCACTCCCCCATCGGCACATGCCGCGGATGCTCGGCCACCCGCGCCAGCCACTCGCGCACCGCAGGGTAGCCAGCCAGGTCAAAGCCGCCCTGATGCGCCACGTGGGTGTAGGCATACAGCGCCACATCGGCAATCGAATACTGCTCGCCGACCAGGTATGGGGTCATCTCCAGCTGCTTGTTCATCACCTTGAGCGCCTTGTAGCCGCCCTTGTGCAAGCCTTTGTATTCTTCCAGGCGGTCATCCGGCAGGCCCAGGTAGTACTGAATGAACCGCGCCACGGCGATGTACGGCTCATGGCTGTACTGCTCGAAGAACTGCCACTGCAACACTTGCGTTCGCAGGCGCGGCTCGGTCGGCAGGAACTCGCTGCCGTCGGCGAGGAAGTTGAGAATCGCGTTCGACTCCCACAGGCAGGTGCCGTCTTCAAGCTCGAGCACCGGCACCTTGCCGTTAGGGTTCTTGGCGAGAAACGCCGGGGTCTCGGTTTCGCCTTTGAGAATGTCCACCGGGTGCCATTCAAATTCATGCCCGAGCAGGTTCAGCATCAGCTTGACCTTGTAGCAGTTGCCCGATTTGTAATCGCCGTAAACCTTGTACATCGCCCCTTCCCCTCTGCGCAGTTGTCGACCGTGGGCCAATAGTTGGCGACTGTACGGCTAAAAGCAATGGTCGCTGTATGGCAAGGATCAAGCTTGGCCGCGTTAGCCTGCAAAAAATACTTACATGTACAAGGACAGCACCATGACCGATGCCACCTCAGCGCGCCTGCGGCCCTTGGCAGACAGCTCCCCCTCGGCGGTGGTCGCCGGCTTCATCGCCATGCTTACGGGCTACACCAGCTCGCTGGTGCTGATGTTCCAGGCCGGCCAGGCGGCCGGGCTGACCACCGCGCAGATCTCTTCGTGGATCTGGGCGCTGTCGATCGGCATGGCGATCTGCAGCATCGGTTTGTCGCTGCGCTATCGCACACCGATCACCGTGGCCTGGTCGACCCCAGGCGCGGCGCTGTTGATCACCAGCCTCGGCGGCGTCAGCTACGGCGAAGCAATCGGCGCCTACATCACCTGCGCCGTGCTGGTGTTGATCTGCGGCCTGACCGGCAGCTTCGAGCGCCTGGTCAGGCGCATCCCGGCATCGCTGGCTTCGGCGTTGCTGGCAGGCATCCTGTTCAAGATCGGCAGCGAGATCTTCGTCGCCGCGCAACACCGTACCCTGCTGGTGCTGGGCATGTTCTTCAGCTATCTGCTGGTCAAGCGCCTGTCGCCGCGCTACTGCGTGCTCGCTGCGCTGGTGGTCGGCACGGCGTTGTCGGGGGCGTTGGGCCTGCTCGACTTCAGCCACTTCAACCTGCAGGTGGCTACACCGGTGTGGACCACTCCAAGCTTCTCGCTGGCAGCAACCATCAGCATCGGTATCCCGCTGTTTGTGGTGGCGATGACCTCGCAGAACATGCCCGGCGTGGCCGTGCTGCGCGCCGACGGATACCAGGTGCCGGCCTCGCCGCTAATCACCGTCACCGGTTTCGCCTCACTGCTGCTGGCGCCGTTCGGCTCGCACGGGGTCAATCTGGCGGCCATCAGTGCGGCAATCTGCACCGGCCCGCATGCCCATGAAGACCCGAGCAAGCGCTATACCGCGGCAGTCTGGTGCGGGATTTTCTACGGCATTGCAGGTGTATTTGGCGCGACCCTGGCCGCACTGTTTGCCGCCCTGCCCAAGGAGCTGGTGCTGTCGATTGCAGCACTGGCGTTGTTTGGCTCGATCATGAACGGGCTGAGCGTGGCCATGAGCGAGCCACGCGAGCGCGAGGCGGCGTTGATCACCTTCATGGTCACCGCCTCCGGGTTGAGCCTGTTCTCGATCGGCTCGGCGTTCTGGGGGATTGTTGCCGGGGTGATTACCCTGCTGATCCTCAACCCGCGCAGGGCTTGATACGGCCTGTCTTCTTGAATGCCGGTCAGCAATGCTGGGGCTGCTGCGCAGCCCTTCGCGGGCAAGCCCGCTCCCACAAGGTTCGCGGAGCCCTGCCGCTCTCGGGCAATGCAATACTCTGTGGGAGCGGGTTTACCCGCGAAGGGTCGCAAAGCGGCCCCGACGATCTCAAGCCATTCAGGAGAACCTACAAACGGAAATGCCCAACCATCCCCTTGAGCTCATCGCCCAACTGGGCCAGCTCGACACTGGAACGGGCATTGCCCTGCATCGCCAGCGCGGCCTGATCGGCGCTGCCGCGGATCTGCGTGACGCTGCGGCTGATCTCGTCACTGACCGAGCTCTGCTGCTCGGCGGCAGCGGCAATCTGCTGGTTCATCTGCTGGATCTGTGACACCGCCACCGCGATGCTGGCCAGGGCGCTTTCAGTCTGCAAGGTGTCGGCAACCGCCAGGCGCACCAGCTCGGTACTGCCACGAATCTGCGCCACCGACTGCTCGGCATTGCCGCGCAGACTGGCGACCAAGCGCTCAATATGCTCGGTGGATTGTTGCGTACGCTTGGCCAACGCCCGCACCTCATCCGCGACTACCGCAAAACCGCGACCCTGCTCGCCCGCCCGCGCCGCCTCGATGGCGGCATTCAGCGCCAGCAGGTTGGTTTGCCCAGCAACGCTCTTGATCACTTCAAGCACATCGCCAATGGTATGAATCTCGGCACTCAAACTGTCGATGCCGGCGCTGGCCGCTTCTGCCGCCACGGCCAGCTGCTCGATGCGCTGCAGGCTCTGACGGACCACCTGCTGGCCCGAGTCGACCTTGCCGTCGGCGACTTCGGCCGCCTGCGCCGCCTGCTCGGCATTACGCGCGACATCGTGCACGGTCGCGCTCATCTGCTGCATGGCGGTGGCGACCTGCTCGGTCTCCTGCTGCTGGCTGCCAACTTCACGATTGGTCTGTTCGGTGACCGCCGACAACGACTGGGCGCTGCCGGCCAATTGCTCGATACCCTGTTGCAGGCCGCTGACAATGCCACTCAAGCCCGCCGCCATCTGCTGCATCGCCAGCAGCAGTTGGCCGACCTCATCGCGGCGCGGCACCTCGGCGTCGCCGGCCAGGTCACCGGCAGCAATCCGCTGGGCGCGACCGATGACTCGCTGCAACGGGCCGACGATCGCCCGGGTGATCAACCAGGCCGCCAGCATGCCGACCAGCAGCGCCAGCGCGGTGGCAATGGCAATCGCCACGCCGTTGCGCTTGAGCTCGCTGTGCATGGCCTGCTCCTGGCTGGCGTAAGCCTGGTCGACCGCGCTGGTGGCCTGGTTGGCGCGCGCCTGCAACTGCGCCTTGATGCCCTGCTCTTGCGCAAGCAGGTCGGTGTATTCATTGAGCTTGTCGGCAAAGCTGGCGATATGCCCGGCGACCTCAGCGAGCACACCTTGATAGCCGCTGTCGGCAACTGCGCTTCTGAGTTGCTCGACCAGGCTGGCCGCCTCGACGGTCTGGGCGATGCGGCCACTGTTGACCTCCTCGCCTTTGCGGCTTTGCTCCAGGCGCACACGGGCCTCGTCCATCGCCTGCAGCATCAGGCGCGAGACGGCTGCCACCTGCGTGGCCTGATCGAGGAACTCGCTGCCTTGCTGGCCCTGGGATTGTTTCAGGGTGTAGGCGCCGTCATCAGCCAGGCCGGCCTGGAGCACGTCGAGGTTGTTGGCCACGCTTGAGACCGACCAACTGGCCGTGTCCAGCGCCAGCTCCTTGGCCTGCACCGCCTCGACAAAGGCGTCGAACGCCTGGCCATAGGCGCTCAGATCCGCTTCGGTGGCGCTCAACTGGGGCACGCCGCGGGCTCGCTCAAGAAGATTTTGCAGGCCGCTGCGCAGTTTGTCGGCCTCCTCGCTGTCGGAACGCAAGGCAAAACCCTGCTCATGCTGGCGCAGGCGCAGCAGGTCGCTGTTGAACTGAGTCATCTGCCGGAGGCTGTCGAAGCGCTGGCTGACGCTGTACAGCGAAGCCACGCCAATCGCCGCCACCGCCAAGGTCAGCAGCAGCACCAGGGCAAAGCCCAGGCCGAGTTTGCGGGCCATGCCCAGGTTGGCCAGAACACCGTGCTTGCTCGCCGTCATTGCTCATCCCCCGGTTGCGAAGGCCAAGAGTGACAACGCCGCCAGCCCCCTCACAAGGGATTGACGCCACAATAGTGTCAAATAGCTATGTGATGTCGCCCAGAGCATGATCGAGGTCGCCTTTGGCCTCACCCGCCGCGCGCAGAAACCCCTGGGCGCGCACGTCCTGAGCATAGGCGACATTGATCCGCAGCCAGTCGCTGCTGTACCCCTGATAATCGAACGCAGCACCCGGCGTGAGCAGCACCGAATGCGCCAGCGCCAGGCGCTCGAGGCTGGCAAAATCGTGCCCGGGCGCCCGCACCCAGACGAACATGCCGCCATTGGGCTCGGCGAACACCTGCCAGCCATATGCCTCGAGCTGAGCCAACAGCCTGGCCCTGTGCTGACCCAGACGCACACGCAGACGCTGGGTGCTCTTGCGATAACTGCCGTTGGCCAGCATCTGCGCCAGCACCTGCTCGGCAAACCGCGAAGTGCCGATGCCGCTGACCATCTTCAACTCGGCCAGGCGCGCGATCAACGCTGCATCGGCGACCACATAACCGACCCGCAGCGAACTGCTCAAGGTCTTGGAAAAGCTCGCCAGATAGATTACTCGCTGCTCACTGTCGAGGGTCGCCAGCCGTGTCGCCGGGCCTTCCTGAAAGTCGGCATAGATGTCGTCTTCGATGATCCGCAGGTCATGCTCGCGGGCCAGTTCCAACAGGCGGTAGGCGACCTTGGGCGTGAGGCTGGTGCCGGTCGGGTTGTGATACAGGCTGTTGATGAATAGGCAGCGCGGCCGGTGCTCGACCAGCAGGCGCTGCAGCGCGTCCAGATCCGGCCCATGGACGGTACGCGGCACGGCAAGCATGTTTACCTGGTGGCTGCGCAGCAGGTTGAACAGGTTGTAGTACCCCGGGTTTTCCACCAGCACCGTATCGCCCGGACGCAGCAACGCGCGCACCAGCAGGTCGAGCGCCTGGCTGGCGCCGTGGGTGGTGACAATGCGCTCGGTGCCTGCGGCGACATCCAGCCGTTCCAGACGCTTGTGCAACTGCTCGCGCAGGCTGGCCAGGCCGAGCGGCGGCGCGTAGTCGAACAGGTCGGCCGGGTTGCCACGGCTAACCTGGCGAATGGCCTGGGCCAGTTCATCTGCGGCGCGCCAGGCCGACGGCAACCAGCCGCAGCCGAGCTTGAGCAGTGCCTCCTGGCCTTCATCGAACTGCCGCCACTTACCATCGACCGTCTCGCCCCACAGCGCTGCGTCCTGCTCAGGCAGCCCGGCCTTGCGCTCGGCGACGAAAAAGCCGGTGCCGTGGCGCGCCTCCAGCCAACCGCTGGCCACCAGCCGATCGTAGGCCTCGATCACACAGGCGGCGCTGACCCCGTGGGTTTTCGCCAAGGCCCGGATCGACGGCAGCCGCGCGCCCGGACGCAGGCGTTGCTGCTCGACCCACGCTTGCAGCTGGGTGGTGAGTTGCTGAACCAGCGACACGGCGCTGAGGCGATCGAGGGTGAGGTGCATAGATCAACTGTTCGCGTTTTTTATACGAACAGTTAAGCACAAATGACTGCCCGCTGTGCCTTGTTGCGCGCACTGAGCAAGCGCAGCCTGCAGCCAGTACCCGTTCAATCAAGGACTTGCGTCAATGCGCGACCGCCACGCCCCCGCCCTGCTCGCCTTCGCCCTGTGCATCATCACCCTTGCAGTCAACCTGCAGGCGCCGCTCTACACCACCTATGCCGACCTCTCCGGGCTGGGCGCGACGGCTACCGCCGTGGCGTTTTCCGCCTATGTGCTGGGCGTGCTGCCGGTGCTGCTGGCTCTGGGCGGGCTTGCCGACCGGATTGGCCGGCGGCCGATGATCATCGCCGCGTTGAGCTTGTCGATCATTGCCACCCTACTCTCACTCAGCCTACCCAGCCTGTACAGCATTGGTGTCGCGCGGCTGCTGCTGGGTATCGGCACCGGCCTCGCCTCGGCTACCGCTACGGTGTACATGAGCGAACTGCTGCCTGCCGAGCGCAGCAGCAACGCCGCCAGTTGGGTCACTGCCAGCACCTCACTGGGCTTCGGCCTGGGCGCTGCGCTGACCAGCCTGTGCCTGCTGCGCGGGCCCAGCCTGAGCCCGGCCAGCTTTTATCTGCACCTGCTGCTGGCCGCGCTCGCACTGATACTGGTCTGGCGCCTGCCGGAGCCATGCCAGGCAGCACGCGCGGCCATGCTGCGCCTGCCTTGCTACCCGCCCGGCAGCCTGGTGTATGGGTGCGCCATTCTGCTCGCCTGGGCCTGCGTCGGGCTGGTCACCGGGCTGCTGCCGGCAGTACTGCGTCAGCATGATTTGAGCGCTTGGTCAGGGTTTTCCACGTTCTGCGTGATCAGCTGCGGTGTGCTGTTTCAGCCCTTGGCCAAGCGCCTGCCAAGTGCCACGGCGGTGCTGCTCGGGCTAGTCATCCTGCCCTGCAGCTATGCGCTGCTGGCCTGGGGCGCAGAACGCGGCGCGCTGCTGGCGGTGCTGCTCGGCGCCGTCGCCGCCAGCAGCGCCTGTTACGGCTTTATCTACCTGGGCGGGCTGGCCGCGGTGAATGAACTGGCCAGCGAAGAAAAGACCCGCGCCACTGCTGGGTTCTTTTTGTTGGCCTATGTCGGCTTCAGTTTGCCGGTGATCGTTACCGGCTTGATCGGCGACTGGCTGGGCATGCGCATGGCGTTGATGCTGTTCGGCATGGCATTGCTGGCGGGCAGTGTCGCTATCGCCGTCGCGCTGGCTCGGCAACACAGCAAACGTCTTGGATCCAAAAAAGAGCACAGTGCCTATAGGACAAATCTGAAAGAAATGTGAAAATAGTGTGAATGTTTGTAAAACCGATCTATTCAGCAAGGATGCAGTGTGTCACCGGACCCAAGTACCTGGCCAAAAGAGTACCCCTACACTCTCAAGCATCGCCGGACCACGCTGCACTTCCAGACGCCATTGGCAGAGCACACCCGTACGGCCCTTGAACGCCTGGTCGAGCGCGCCCGCGTGCCCGGCGCCAAGCGCATCAGTGCACCGCTGGACTGTGAGCGCAGCCAGCTGTTCGCCAAGCGCGAGCAGCTCGACAGCCTGAAGAAAAAGTGGCGCGTGCAGCGCGGCGCGGCGCGCAGTGATGGCACCTATGACTGGGCCGTCGAAGAAATCATCAATACCTACAAAGCCCATCAACGCGGCGCCCCGGTGCCCGAGCTGGTGGGCTTTGGCTACACCCGCTCCCGGCTTGGGCTGGTGCAGGACCTGTTCGTCATCACCCGCCTGCTGCAGGGCTACAGCGATGGCCTCAGCGTGCTGCAGCAAGACCCCAGCAGCGTCTACCGCGTGCTCGATGCCTCGACCGAACTGATGTTCAGCCTGCACAAGCAAGGCATCACCCACATGGACCTGTGGGCCGGCAACGTCATGCTCTGCGACCGCCAGGAAGGTGCACCCGTAGCCATCGACCTGGAAAACAGCTTCTTCGTACCCACTGCATTCGCCAGTGAAACCCTCGGCTTCCAGTTTGGTTTTCTCTACCTGCGGGAAATCTACCGTTACATCACCGAAGCCAAGTACGACGCGTGGGTGGACATTGCGCTGAGCAACTTTGCCCCGGAGATTGATAAGGCCGCCTTCCGGCGGGTTTATGAATACGCCAAGCATGAGCACATCGGGCGCCTGGATCGTCGCGAGATCTTCCTTAGAGGCCAGGTGGCCGGCTGCTGAGCAGCGTTTTCAGACTTGTTTGTCGGAGCACTCCATGCGTCACCTCAAGCACCTGACTGGCGCCTTCACGCGCCAGCGTATTCAGGGCAACACCTTTCATCTCGAT
Organism: Pseudomonas sp. EZ-C24; assembly: GCF_014525325.1. Taxonomy (NCBI): domain Bacteria; kingdom Pseudomonadati; phylum Pseudomonadota; class Gammaproteobacteria; order Pseudomonadales; family Pseudomonadaceae; genus Pseudomonas; species Pseudomonas sp. EZ-C24. The sequence goes on from NZ_JACDIU010000017.1 coordinate 11,687, forward strand.
CCAGGCCAGAGCCAACCACTTGCCTCTGCGATCACGGCGTTTCTGGCAGCGCCCGAGCAACACCAGACGCTCGATATCCCCGAAGCCACCCGCGGCGTTTACCTGCTGCACGGAGAACGCAAATGGGTGCTCAAGCACAACCGCCTGCAGCACTGGAAAAAGCGCCTGCAAAACTATCTGGGCCTGAAAAAGAGCTACGGCCTGCACGACCTGACCAACGAGTTCATCAACCTCTCGGTGGCCGGCAGCAAGTCGCAACTGGTGCCCAGGGTAGCCGCCTTTGGTTACCAGGCGCGCTTCCCATTCCTGCGCGACGAGTACCTGCTGATCGAGTTTCTCGACGACCACAGCAACGTCGATGAGCGCCTCAGCGCCCACCCCGATACAGCGGCAACGTTGCTGCCACAGGTGTTCGCGCTGTTCAGCCAGATGCTTGCCGATGGCTTCGTGCACATGGACCCGCACCCGAAGAACATCCTCATCAGCCCGAGCGGCGAGCTGCGCCTGATCGATTTCGAGTGCTGCGCGCACACGGTGATCGACCCGGACTTCAGCCTGGGCTTTCTGATGGGTTACTTCTACCACTTCTGGATCAAGCGTTTTGTCGCACTGGACGACTACCGCGCGTACAGCGAGGCGTACCTCGCAGCCACTCAACCGCACTTGAACAGAGCGGTATTCGAGCCCGTCTTCGAACGCTTTCTGACTGACAAGGTCTCTCGTACCACGCGCTATTCGATCCTCACCAGCGCGCCCGCGCAACTGGCATTCAAGGCCAGCCTGCGCGGTTGAGCCACGCGCACAGGTTGCAGCGGGGCCGATACCGGCCATCACCCTGATGGATCATCGGCCATTCGCCCCGCGCACAAGCCTTGCCAGCGGCTGTCCGTACCTCTATCAAAGGCAGTGTCCATTTTTCAGTGAGAGCCCCCATGACCCAGACCAACCGCCGCTTCCTGCTCGCCAAACGCCCTGTCGGCGCCGTCACCCGCGAAGACTTCAGCTTTGAGCAAGGGCCCGCCGCCGAGCCTGCCGAGGGTCAGATCCAGGTCCGCAACCTGTACCTCTCGCTCGACCCGGCCATGCGCGGCTGGATGAACGAAGGCAAGTCCTACATCCCGCCGGTGGGCATTGGCCAGGTCATGCGGGCCCTCGGCGTCGGCGAAGTAACTGCCTCCAAACACCCTGACTTCAAGCCCGGCGACCACGTCAGCGGCGCCCTTGGCATCCAGGACTACTTCACCGGCGAGCCGCAGGGCCTGCACAAGATCGACCCCAATCTCGCCCCCCTGCCCCGTTACCTGTCGGCACTGGGCATGACCGGCATGACCGCCTACTTCGCCCTGCTCGACGTCGGCCAACCGAAAGAGGGCGAAACCGTAGTCATCTCCGGCGCTGCCGGCGCGGTTGGCAGCATCGCCGGCCAGATCGCCAAGCTCAAAGGCTGCCGTGTAGTCGGCATCGCCGGTGGCAAGGACAAGTGCCAATACCTGCAGGATGAACTCGGTTTTGACGGTGTCATCGACTACAAGGCCGAAGACGTGCTGGCCGGTCTCAAGCGTGAATGCCCGAAAGGTGTCGACGTGTACTTCGACAACGTCGGCGGCGACATCCTCGATGCCGTGCTCAGCCGCCTGAACTTCAAGGCCCGCGTGGTCATCTGCGGCGCTATCAGCCAGTACAACAACAAGGAAGCGGTCAAAGGCCCGGCCAACTACCTGTCGTTGCTGGTCAACCGTGCGCGGATGGAAGGCTTTGTGGTGATGGACCACGCCAAGGAGTATGGCAAGGCCGCACAAGAGATCGCCGGCTGGATGGCCAGCGGCAAGCTCAAGAGCAAAGAGCATGTGGTCGAGGGGCTGGAGACCTTCCCGGAAACCCTGCTCAAGCTGTTCAACGGCGAGAACTTCGGCAAGTTGGTGTTGAAGGTCTGATCAAGTAGCCACTGGATGGCGGGCGAAGCGCCTTTGGGCGTTACCCCGCCATCAGCTGCTGGGGATGCTCAGCGTTGAGTGACCTTGGCCTGGCACCACCTTTGCGGAAAACCATCGAATGCGCTTGCTCGACAGTGATCTTTGGGATCACCGAAGCCGGGATGCGTGACGCTGCAGACAGGTTGAACACGGCAAAGCGCTCATCTATCACCCGCTCGGCCATCAGCTTGAGCGACGGCAATACCCGCCCTTCATAATGCTGATCAAGCCCACAGGGCGACTTGGCAGAATCGGCTGTTTCATAGAAGCGTCCAGCGGCCTGGTTCAAGTCTACCCCGACCAGGAATACCCTACTGAAGCCCAGATGATAAGCGAGCTGCAACGCCGCATATGCCACTGTGCGCGCATCGAAAAAGCCTTCACTGAGGTCCTTGCTGAAACCGATCGAGCGTGCACGCGCATTCCAGGCAAAACGAGGGCGCACGCACGCGGACTGGCCTTGCGACATCGACTGTTTCAAGGAAAATCCAGCGGCTTTCTGCAACGGATACAGTTTGGCAGAGCAAGTACCGGCCACCTCGGCGATCTGCTCCGACCACAAGGCTACATGCTGGCTGCTGCTCAACGCCTGGGAGAATAACTCGGGCTGCTGCTTGGGGAAGCTGGTGTCGGTGCAGATATAGAAGAACGGCTTGATCGCCGTGTCGGCGAACATCGAGATGGCGCCGTTCATGGTGATTACCGGCACACCGGCGAAGCGCTCCAGCGGGAAGTCCTTGGCGGAGCTGCCCGAGGCCATGATGATGACCGAGCCCTTGGCGATGTTGCGCACGTCAGCAAAGTCACCAATGACTGGCTTAGAAGTCTCAGTACCGCCCGATGTAGCCGCCAAAGTGTCTGCCTCAATCCGGATTTTCGGATAATTCTGACAGAAAAAACGGCACGGAGTTCAGGCGCTGGTCGTAGTTCCCCCCGGAGACTATGAAATAAAACTCACCTACCGGGGGGCTGTGCAGGGCTTTATTCAGCCGCGAATGTCGGCAACAACTGCCGCAAGTGCCTGGGCGGGATCGGCCGCTTGGCTGATCGGGCGACCAATAACCAGGTAATCAGACCCAGCATCCAGTGCTTGGCGCGGGGTGAGAATGCGGCGCTGATCGTCTTGTGCACTGCCGGCAGGACGAATCCCCGGGGTGACCAGTTGCAGCGACGGATGGGCCGCTTTCAGTGCAGTGGCCTCCAGCGCCGAGCAGACCAGCCCGTCCATACCGGCTTTCTCTGCCAATGCCGCCAGACGCAGCACTTGCTCCTGTGGCTCGATATCCAGACCAATACCGGCCAGGTCTTCACGCTCCATGCTGGTCAGCACGGTCACACCGATCAACAGCGGCTGAGGCCCGCTACGCTTGTCCAGCACATCGCGGCACGCCGCCATCATGCGCAGGCCGCCCGAGCAGTGCACGTTGACCATCCACACGCCCATCTCGGCGGCGGCTTTGACTGCCATCGCCGTGGTATTCGGGATGTCATGGAATTTGAGATCGAGGAACACCTCGAAGCCCTTGGCGCACAAGGTCTCGACGATACCCGAAGCGCTGCTGGTGAACAGTTCCTTGCCAACCTTTACCCGGCACAGTGCAGGGTCGAGCTGGTCGGCCAACTGAAGGGCAGCTTCACGGGTAGGGAAATCCAGGGCGACGATCAGGGGCGTCTGGCAAGCAGGCATTGGCAGGGTCTCATGGCGGGTCGTAAACGGCGCGCATTGTAAACCAAGTGGGGTGCGCTTTGCAGGCCGCAGGTCACGAGAATGGCAGGACTTGCGAGGGCTATAATGGAACCAAAGGGCGTTGCGTCCGCTCGTAATTGGTACTAGCGACGCTTTTTACTGCCCGTAGGAGAATGACGATGCCTTGGTATGCCTGGTTGATATTGGTCGTTGCCATCGGCTCGATCGTGGGTGGTTTGATGATGCTGCGTGATACGGCGAAGAAGCTGCCGTTGACAGAGGAGCAGCTGCGCAAGGTGCATGAACGTAACGCGCAGATGGATGCCAAGGAATCCAAAGACCTATGAATGATTGATGGCCGGCGCAAGGCCGGCCATCTTTGATGTGGTTATTCCAGGGTAAGTTTGTCGCGGTTGCGTTCCATCAGGGCGTTGCCGATGCCCTTGATCTCCAGAAGCTCATCGACTGATTGGAACGGGCCGTTTGCCTCGCGGTAGGCGACGATGGCTTGCGCCTTGGCCTGGCCGATGCCGTTGAGTTCGCGCTGGAGGGTGGAGGCGTCGGCGGTGTTTAGGTTGGTTTTGGGTTGGACTGTGGTGGTTTGGGCGACGATTGGGACGGGCTCAATGGGCGCCGCTGGCGCGGCACTTGCTGAGAATGAAAGTCCTGCGAACAGTGGGAGTAGAAGGTAGGAAAGAACGGTATTTCGCATTGGGGACACTCCTGTCGTATGGGACGTTTTGGTGCAGCGTTCCTTGGCTGCAGGCAAAAGGTAAACAACATAGGAGGTGCGGAAAACCCGTCTTTCTTGTCCAAAAATTACACACATGAACTGAAACTAGGACTAGAGGATGCGGCCTCCGGGATAAGTGCACTCCATGTGTAGGAATGGTGTGGAGTGGTAAGTCAACAGGCGCAGGGCCAATGATGTCTAGATTGCCCCGGCTTGGCTTCGTGAAGGTGCAGGAACAATGGTGATCGGACATTACCGGCTAATCGCTCATCGGAGCGGAACCAAATAAATTTCGCCGCCGAAATCTCGGGTAGTCTTGATCAATGGATTTCTAAGAGCCATCAGCGTAGGGTTTCCCTGCACTGAAAAAATCCACGGAGAGGAAAACGCGCCTGATGCGACTATCTCCGTTTCTTTGCACGTTGCCAGGTCATGCCGCACAAGACCCCCGTAGACGGGTGAAGTGATGACGCTGTGGCCATCGTGATCAATCGCTGCAGAGAGTGTCAGTTTTTTTGTGTGCGGGCCTATAACGGCCTGCCTGACGGCAGGCCGCCGGAATGGTAAGCCATCCCGGTCAAGCGCTCACACATCTTGTCGTCGCTGTTGGTAAACCCAGTCGACAATTTCACCGTCAGGTGTATACCCACTAACTACTTCACGCAGTAACTGCCGGACTCGGTTAAAATCCTCAGCCTGCACCGCTGCCATCAGCACGGCAAGGTGCTCTTTCAGTGGCTCCCACATCAAATGATCCTCATTCGCCATCATGATCATCGGATGAGAAGTAGCACTCACATTATCGCCGATCAGCAACTCTTCATAGAGTTTTTCACCTGGGCGCAAACCCGTGAACTCGATAGCGATGTCACCGTGAGGGTTGTGCTCTGATTTAATACTCAACCCGGACAGGTGCACCATCTTCTCCGCCAGAGAAGCAATCCTGACGGGCTCTCCCATATCAAGCACGAAGACATCCCCACCTTGTCCCATGGAACCGGCTTGGATTACCAGTTGAGCCGCTTCAGGAATCGTCATGAAATATCGGGTAATCTTGGGGTGGGTAACGGTTAACGGCCCACCCGCTTTGATCTGCTTGTGAAACAAAGGAATGACAGAGCCTGAAGAGCCAAGTACATTGCCAAATCGGACCATGGTGAATCGAGTCTTATTAACTCGCGCCACATTAGCAGCATCACCAAATAAAACTGGAGCAACCTCTTTACTCAACGCTTGCAGTACCAATTCGGCAAGACGCTTCGTGCTACCCATAACATTGGTAGGACGTACAGCTTTGTCAGTGGAGATTAAGACAAAATTAGATACATTGGCCTGCAATGCGGCCTGCGCCGTATTTAGCGTGCCGATTATATTATTAATCACACCCTCAGCAATATTATGCTCAACCATCGGCACATGCTTATACGCAGCAGCATGATAGACGGTGTCAACCCGCCACATCGACATAGTGTCGAACACATGTTTCTGGTTACGTATCGAGCCTAAGAAAGGAATCAAGGTTACGGGAAGTGATTCACGCTGAATTCGCTGCTGTAGTTCAGAGTGAATACTATAAAGGTTAAATTCGCTATGCTCAAAAAGCAGTAATGTCTTGGGTTTAAGTACCAAAATTTGTCGGCAGAGTTCGGAGCCGATCGACCCGCCAGCACCTGTAACCATCACGACCTTGCCAGAGATACAGCGGGAGAGAAGATCATACTGCGCAGGTACAGCATCACGTCCCAGCAAGTCAGCAATGTCGACCTCCTGGATATCATCAACCTTTACTCGGCCACTGGCCAAGTCCATGATCCCAGGAATGCTGCGTACGTGCAGTGGGAAGTTTTCCAAGAAGCCCAGAATTTCTCGACGACGAGCGCGGCTTGCGGACGGTACCGCGAGCAGGACCTCTTCCGCACCGGTGCTGTCGATAAGTTTTTGAATATCCTTACCGCGGTATACCTGAAGCCCTGAAATAACGCGATCGGCAACGCCTTCATCATCATCTATAAATGCAACGGGGCGCATGATACGGCCCATACGCAGTGCCGCCACCAATTGATTCCCAGAGGCCCCAGCACCATATATCGCAACCTTAGGCAGACCGTTATCTCGGGTGGCAAAGGGTACATGCTGCTTGGCAGCAAACCAATCACCCAAGAAATACTGCCGCATAATCAGCCGCAGGCCACCAATCATGATCAGACTGAGCCACCAATAGTTGAAGATGATGGAACGCGGAACCACAAATTTATGGTTGACATACCAATACACGATCAGCGCAAGAATCAAGGCGGACAAGCTCACCGCTTTAATAATCGCGATAAGTGCGTCATTGCCAAAATACCGCATCACCGCACGATACATACCGAATCTAATGAATATCGGAATAGCGACCACTGGGGCAGCGACGAAAAGCCACGGATGACTGACCAGTGGGTTAACCATCTCGTCTATGCCGAGACGGACCGCAAAGGCGAGCCATAGCGCTACAATGACCAGCAGCACATCGACTACAACCTGTAGCGCACGTTTGTACCGTCGTGGCAGCGCGAGCATGCGCGTTCTAATACTGTCCATTTTCCTCAAAAAGCCCTCGTCTCTCCTGATAGTCTCGGCATTTCCAGCCACTGACCGATGGCACTGCCGCACACACACCTTCACGTGCAGCTACATGGAATTAGTGACCCCTGTTTCAGGGCCGCTCAAGCTCTCCGGCATGGTACTTGATAGCGAGCCCGATCAACGGCAGGTAGGCAATCATCACACCAATCATGCCGGACAACCAGTCCATGGCTACCGCGACGGCAATGGGTAGTAGCCAGATGACATTAATGGCTAATACGCCGAGCGTCACAGGCAAATGCCTGCCGTAAAACCGAGAGGCGTATTGGTAAGCGTGACTACGGTGCGCCTCGTAGACCTTGTCTCCTCGTGCTAGTCGACGGACGAGCGTATAGGTTGCATCAACAATGAAGACACCAAGCAAAATCACCCATGACCAGAAGAAAGCAGGTGCGGCCCAAGCCCCCTGTATAGACAAGGCGCCCAAGGTAATGCCCAGAAATCCGCTAGCCCCGTCGCCCATAAAAATCTTTGCGGGTGGGTAATTCCAGTAAAGAAACCCAACAACCGCGAATCCGAGCATCAAAGGCAAGACCATCAAGTGGTCGAAGTTCATAAGCCGGTAAATAAGCGCCATGCCAAATAATGCGGTAATAGCCTGGACGCTGGCCAGCCCATCAATCCCATCCATGAAGTTATAAAGATTTAATAGCCAAACTAGATAAAGCGTCGCGAAAATGCCGAGAATTGCAGCAGCTTCCAAGCGAAGACCGAATACCTCGAGAGGTGGAAACCCTCCGAGCCAAACAAGCACCCATATCGCGCCACAAAAATGACCCAGCAATCGCCAGCGGGCAGCGATGTGGCCATGGTCATCCATGAACCCCACGATGGCGATGAGCACACCTGCTCCACCTACTGCGACAGCGGCTTGCCACGCAGCATTCCCTTCAACCAGCAGCCACAGCAGACCGATAATAAAGCTGATGACTATCGCAATCCCCCCACCGCGCGGAGTGGGAACAGTGTGGGAACTCCGAGCGTTGGGAACGTCGATGATGCTTTTCGCGAGCGCGTATCGACGAAGAAGCCCAGTTAACACGAGTGCTGCAATGAATGCAAAACCGTACAAATAAATGACACTCACTGCTTGCCCCCTGTCCGCTCTTCATCATACTTTTTCATAAAATCTGCACCGGCTGCAGCCAATGCTTTTTCTGAAGTGATTGGCGGCGTCCAGCCAAGCAGCAAGCTGGCTTTGGTAGAGTCAACCACTAAAGATCTGCACAGCTGGCTGTACATAGCCTTTCTTCCTAGAACCCCCAAACCCATACCAATCATCCACACCGGCACTGGAAAGAGCCGCGCGGGCCGCGCCATACCTTGAGCAAGCAAGCGGATGATTTGTGGTGTTGTCAGCTCAGTGCCATCAGAGATTACGAAGGTCTCGTTAGCCGCTAACGGATTGCTGATGCAGGCATGGATAAAATCAACCAGGTTTTCCAGTGCGACCATACTGCGGCGATTGTTAACCCAGAGAAACGGAAGCGGTAGCCCACTGCGAACTATGCTCAGCAACCGGCCAAAGTTCCCGGGTGCATCCCCAGCATAGACAAGCGGTGGACGAATCACGACCAGTTCCATCTCAGTACCACGGATTAGGTTCGTTAGTTCAAGCTCCGCATTCAGCTTACTCACTGCGTACAGCTGAGTAGGCTTGCAAGAGGTCGCTTCTGAAAGGGACTTGCCCTGATCAGTTTCAGACCCTACAGCACCAATTGAACTCAAAAAAATAAAGCGCTTGACGCCCTGGCGCAGGGCGGCCGCTGCTAGATCTTTTGTAACACTCACATTCGCGCTAGTGAACGCAGCCGCAGGATCAGTGGAATCGTCATTAAGTACGTGGGCACGCCCGGCAAGGTGAACAATAGTGTGAACGCCTATACAGATGCTATCCAGATCTGGACTGCCCTCAAGATCCATGCGCACAATTTCTGCGACGCCATAAGGCGCGTCACTGCTTCGGCTTACGCCTCGGACGGTCATCCCGATGTCCGTCAGCTTCTTGCACACGGCCCGCCCGATAAAACCGGAAGCACCTGTCACCAAAATCATATTGCATCCTTAGTCATATCAATATCTTTCGGGCAATTGCCTTGTACTCAAAGTTTTCAGTAAGGAAAGTGCGCCCGCGTTCGCCCATTTCCTTTAGACTCTCTTTATCAGTGGCACTCATCAACATGAACGCCTGCGCCAGATCGCGCGGCTGATCAGGGGCAACGGTCAGACCACAACCTGCATCCAGAACTGGATCATTATACGCGGCGTACGCGCCGACAACAGGCAACGCCATTGCCATGTAGTCATAAAGTTTATTCAAGCTTATACCGAACCTATAAATCGGCAAGTCGTGCATGACGAAGAAACCTGCGTCTACACGTTTGAGCGCCTCGAGGACAATGCTCTTGTCAACCTGACCGTAAAAGCTCACGCAGGTGTAAGGAGTGCAGCGACGCAGGAGCTCTTCACTCTGCTCTCCCTTACCTACGATCACAAAGCGGAGCTTGCGATGAGCATCCGCTGGCAGGTGCGCGAGTGCATCCACGAATTTGTGCATTGCGTTAGGTTCGCCGAGCGCACCCGCATAGAAAAAGATGAACTCGCCTGCGTCGCGGTAATTTGCAAGATCGTCCAACAAGGTGTGGTTCTGCACAGTGCTACAGGGCGCCGTCAGCGAAAAACCGTTGGGTGCGTAGACAAATTTCTCAGGGCGTAAACCAAGTGATGCCATGTGCCGCATTGCGCCAGGCAGGAGCGATATAACACGATCTGATGCGCGGTATGCAAGACGCTCAATTGCGCCAAGCAACCAAACCACGGGATGCCGCACACTTACCCCAGCCACCTCGACCAAACTCAAAGGCCATAAATCGCGCACCTCAAACTGAATCTTGGCACCGAACAATCTAGCCATGACCAATGCACTTGGGTAAGCAAATGGATGCGCTGACGAATAGATAATCAGGTCCGGCCGCTGGTCACGAGGTAAACGCACCAAAAAGAACAGTAAGGTTAACGCGAAACTCAGCATGGACAACAGGCGCTTTAGTCCATTGCCGGAATACTTTACCGCCGGCAAAAACTGGTAATTGACGCCACTCTGAGTGGCGGGACCTGACGGCATTCCCCCCTGGTCCATCAAATGATGATAAGCCGGGGATACAACGGTCACTTCATGACCGGCCGACTGCCATTCCCGAGCTAAATAATAGGCCCGCCAATAGCGACCGACGTTCGGCCCACCAGCATAAGGATTGATGTACATAATTTTCATAGATGGCTCACGCACAAAGCACCTACATAAGGTAGCTGAAACAGACTGCATTCATTCAGCACATGCATAGCGGCACAGCCAAGAACTAGTTCGTTGCTCAACACAACATACGACCCAGACCGCCTCCCACACGCCTCGCAAGGCAGCACCTCTACGCCACCTACACCAGTGTTTGTATACACGCGCTAAATCAACGATGTATCAACTGGTCATAGAACTCTACTAGCTTCTTTTCCTCTATGCCCCAGTTGTAACGCGAGGTTACCGAGTCTCGCCCATTACGCCCCATTTGCTCGGCTTCCAGTGGATGTTCTACAAGATAGTCTACAGCTTTAGCAATCGCAGCAGGATCAAGAGGGTCGATGCATAACCCGCACCCACTACCTTCAATTATTCCACGCCAGAGAGGGAAGTCTGAAGCAATTACCGGAAGTCCTACCGCCATGTATTCAAACATCTTGACGGGCAGCGCATCCAAATAATTCGGTAGTGGATGCAGTGTCACCAGACCAGCAACTGACTCATCCAAAGCCTTCTTGACACCATTGCGGTCCAACCACCCGAGGAACTCAACCTTTTTCCATCCCGGTTCAGTAGTCACAATCGCTTCAAAGGCAGGTTCTGTGAATACACCGCCAATCGCAAGCTTTACACCTGATGTAGACACACCGATAGCGCTTACGATTTCGCGGATCCCACGCACCTTACCAAGCCCACCTATGTATACCGCTTGAGGCTTCTTCTTCTGCCAATCTATTTCTTCGAATGATAGCTCGCTCAAGATCGGGTAGTTGTTAATATCCAGCGAGCGAATACCCATGGTGATAAACTTATCGCGTATATAGGGCGTCGCCGCTACCACTGCATCAAGCTTACGGCATGCCCAGCGCTCATAAATTGCAAATGCTTTGGACAATGCGAGCCGAGCGATGCGATTCAAGTAGGGCTTACCGAGAAGCTGTTTAGGCACATCCTCATGGGCGTCAAAGATGACTATGCCGCCCCGCCTTTTCAGTTGTAATCCAACCGGTATCAGCTCGGGGTCGTGCAAATGGTAAATGTCTGCATTGAGCTCAAGGGCACGAGCTCCGATAAGTCGCGTCGTATTAAATATTCGGCCCAAGCGCCCGCTAGACCTGCCTACATCGATGATACGAATATTATCTTTTTGCTCGTCACCTTTACCGTCCGCGACGAGCAAAAATACCTCGTGCCCTGCCAGGGCTAGAGACCTACACTGTTTGTGGTAAATGCGCACATCATAGCGAGTATGAGCCGACGTTACGTGAACGATCTTGGCCATTTAATCTCTCCGACTCATCATGAATAGACATTGATACGTCGGCCCAGTGCTCGCTGGACCAAAAGCTGTGCCTTTTTTGCAAATCGTTGACGAGAGCCCCAATTTGCAAACTCAGTATAGTCATGTATAGGCGCATTCATGAGGCTGTCGAATGCCTCCCTAGTAATACGCATCTTTTTACAGAAATATTCGATATCTAGTTCAAGCTCATCGGCATGATACAGCGGCTCGGCCAGCTTCTCCATCGCTTCTTCGCGCGTCAACTGCCGAGACAAAATCATGCTGGAATAATGTAACTTCCGCTTATCGTAACCAAACTTTGTAGGCAAGTAATAGTTCTGAAAGAGCTTGGTAAATACCGACTCACCATGCTTACGCGGATAAGAGCGATAGCCAACCGTTTCACTGAGATACGCCTCAGCTGCCGCTTTGTCATAACCCATGTAATTCAATGGGCGAACTGTGCGCATACCTTTAACGAAGGGATACCAGAAATAATACTCAAAAAAGCTGATAGTCTTGTAATCACGCAGTGACCGCTCGCCATACTTATTATGTATGGCGTGAAGATTGATTGCATCCATGGCACTGCCATGCCAAGACTCAGGAAATACTGCCTCGGTCGATAGATTGCCACCACTGAGGATGTACTTGATGTTATTTTTCACAGCAAAGTGATACATACTTGAAAAATAGGCATGATCCTGAGGAACGTCCTGGTTAGCGACCGCCGCCTTCATGTAGGCCAACTGCAGATCTCTAACTTCCTCCCAATTCATGACATGAGTATGCAGGTCGTAGCCACAGTACTTAATAATTTTTTCGATATTACTAACCGCAAGCTCACTATTCCAACCGGCATCGACATGCACTACCAGAGGTCGCAGTCCGAGGTCCTTAACTTTGAGCGCGAGGTAGGAGCTATCGACACCGCCACTGAGCCCAATGATACAATCGTATTCTTTACCCACGCCCTCTTTCTTGATTTGATCTACAATCTGATCGAGGCGCATTTGTCCGTCTTCCCCCGAGAAGAGGTGACGTGACTGTACCGAGTCGAATTTATGGCAGTGATTACACACACCGGTTTCATCAAACACTATATCAGCATCAGTTGTATCCATGACGCAGCGGCTGCAAACCTTAATCAAGGCCATTCTCCTAAAATCCCTATCTACTCCTGAAATCTGCATGCTAGATTCCAGGTTGTGATTCTCGACCTCTGCCCACGTCTGGACTGAAGGGCAAAATGTGCGCGTGTTCGTCAGCTATTTCAGGCTGGCAATGTTAATCTCTGGATAGCTGATTAGCACTGCTCGATGTTTTCCGTGGAAGACAAACAAGCTGCCCGCCGCTACGGCGGAGACGCTGGTCTGCTCGAGTAGATCAGTGAGATCGCTCACCGCACCGGCACCACCGCAGGCAATCACCGGCACGTGTACGCTTTTGACAATACTGTCGATCAGCGTGGTGTCGAAGCCTTTCTGCGTGCCATCCCGGTCTATCGAGTTGATGAAAATCTCGCCGACGCCGGCGCCCTCCAGTGCCTGAGCCCACTCGACGGGCGACCGCTTGGTATCTACAGAGCCGCTGGCAGCATACACGGTGTAGCCGCCCCAAAAGCTTTTCTTACAGTCGATCGAGCCAACCACGCTCTGCGAGCCATACTTGTTGGCTATCTCACGAATGATCGACAGATCGGCTAACGCCGCAGCGTTGATCGAGATCTTTTCAACACCCAACGCAAATAATTTATCTGCATGCGCCAAGGTCTTGATCCCGCCACCGTAGCAAATAGGCATGAAACACTCACCGGCAACTTCGGCGATCAATTCGTAATTGGGCTCCTGTTTAAGCACCGAAGCCTCAATATCCAGCAAAATTAGTTCATCGACCTCCTTCTCATTGAAGATCCTGATCGCATTGATCGGATCGCCAACATACTTAGGGTCTTTGAACTTGACAGTCTTGACCAGACCACGATCTTTGAGCAACAGGCATGGAATAATACGTTTTCTGAGCATCAGATCAGCTCCACGAAATTCTTGAACAGTTGCATACCAAATTTGTGGCTTTTTTCTGGATGGAACTGAAAGCCGAACACGTTATCTTTAACGACCGCAGCGGTGAACAGCTGATCATAGTTGGCGCTCAGCAAAATATTGCTTTCATCGCGCGGGCTCATGTAATAGCTGTGCACAAAATAGAACCTGCTGGGGTTATCCAGGCCGTTCAGGCCGTCAAGGATGGGATGCTCCTGCGCCGCTACAATTTCGTTCCAGCCCATGTGCGGGATCTTGCGGTGCTCACGCGGTTCGAAACGGACAATATCCATGTCGACCCAGCCCAGGCCGGGTTCGCTGCCCTCTTCCGAGCGCATGCCCAACATTTGGCTACCGAGACAGATACCCATGACTGGCTTTCGCTTCTCCATGACCTGTTCAGTCAGAACGTCAACCAAGCCACTTTTGCGCAAAGTCTGCATACCCGCGTCGAAGGCACCGACGCCAGGTAAAATCAGCTTTTCAGCACTTTCGATGTCTGACCGGGCGTTGGAAGCAATGGCCTTAGCGCCCACGCGTTTCAACATGTTCAAAACCGAAGCGATGTTTCCAACACCATAATCAACGACAACGATCACTTGGCTTCTCCCTTGGCGCAGTGGAAAGACATCCAGAAATAGACGAAATACATAAACGCGTAACCCGCTGCGTAAAAGGTCAGGACAGACTCAACGGTGGCCGGCAGCATAAAACATGCCACGGTCATGGCCAGGAGAACCAGTTGCCATAGCAAATCCAGATTCTGCCGCTGGGCAATGTAGATCGTGTAGCTGAGCGGACTGACAACAAAGCGCATGTAAAACAACGGTATCAGCAACACCGCGTAACGCCCTGACTCCGTCCATTCAGCGCCAAAAATCAGGGCGAACGCAGGTTCTGCGAACAAGCCAATAATGATGAAAGGGGGCAACGCCAGCAGCGCCAACACCTTGAACGTCGACAAGAACAGCTTGCGGCAGTTACCAGAGTCGCGATACTCGCGGGCCGCTTGCTCTTTGAACACATCCAGCACAGAAGCGGCTAGTAAAGATATCGGTGCGCCCATCATTCTCAGGGTCAAGGCAAACCAGCCGGCAATTTCACCGCCAAACTTGCTGGCCAACAAAATGACTGGTAACTGACTGGAAACGGTATTGATCAGATCCGCTGGTAGTGAGTACTTGGGGAAGTTTGAATAGCTACGCGCCACCGCTGCCACGTCGACGAGAGAAGCCCCCAAGCTCCTACCAAGCAGAACCTTGCCTACCCAGAAAGCGGCCAAGCTGGTTGCAATCAAAACGCCCAGTGTCTGCCCATAGATGAGCCCTTGCTCACCCTCCAATAGGTACCCAGCAGCCACCTGAGAAACCGCTATGCAGGCGGCCAGACTTATACGTGCGAGTCCAAGCTTGTTGAATGCTTGCTGATAGGTCAGGACAGAGAGCAGCAACTTATTAATACCGAGGCCAGCGGCCACCGCTGCGAGTGCAAGCCAATAGCGACTAATTTCAGCGGGCAGACTAGACGTCGCATACGGAACAACTAACAACAGTCCGATAACCGCAATCGACAAAGTCAATACTAGGAAAATAACAAGTTTGATGACAGCATAGAACTCTGACTTCTGCCCAGTCGAAAACAGAGCAAGCTCATAGCGGCCAGTCAACAGCACCGAGATTATTGTAGCAGCAGATAACCATACGCTGAATCCGCCTATCTCACCCGGAGAGTAAAGGCGTACCAGCAACAGCATGACACCGATGGTAATCAGTTGCGCCCCGAGCGTACCTAGTAGAACGCGCATGATACGGCTAAAAAATAACTTACTCACGGACTTGTTCTCGCACCCAGCCTCAGCGGGAGGGAGATGAGGATTAGGGACACAAGCATGAAGAATACACCAGATCCTAATAAAACTGTTAAAAGCGACTGCTCAATTATCTTTGTTGCGATCAATAGCGCCACCGGAATTGCTAAGACTGCGCGGTGCCGTGAGTATAAAAAGTTTAACAATACGGTAATACCAGCGACAAGTGACGTCTCTACAACAACTCCAATGTATTTGAACTGCATGAACGCCACCGCGATGAAATTGACGTTTGCGTTCATCTCCGGATTTTCAAACATTTCCACGCCCAGCCTGAACGTCACGGGGTCAGAACGCCCCTGCCCGAACACCGCACCCAGTAGAGTATCGCCATAATAGTTATTTCCGAACTGAATTACGAAGGCGTCTGCGGCTCCAAGCAAAGTAGACGGGACTACAAACGCTCGCCGCAACAGGTAGTCATTCAAGTAAGAGTACCCGAGAACCTCATATTCAATTGCGCCAAACATGAGCACACCCAACAGTGCGATTAGCAGCCACGACAACTTCACACTGCCAAACTTTCGATAATACAACATAATGAAATAGATAAGAAACATCAGCACAACCGGGTATTTTTGACCAAAGGCACCCCATACAATCAATACATTGAGGGAGCCCAGGACTAAAAAGCGCTTCTTTTTTTTGTACACGCCCCAAGCGAATAATACGGGAAAAAGCGCTTGAGTCCCGATAGAAGCTAGATAAGCGCCCGGTGTACCTGCGGCGAAGATCTCCCTTGCGACCGCGCGTCTGGCATAATGGCTGCTAAAATCGAGAGAAAAATACCCAGCGCTTTTAGCTACTATGTAAGCCAATACAGCCAGATTGAGCACAGACAATATCAATAAAATTTTCTTTCCCTGGCTACCCGAGCCGCAATCGAGTTTAGGATAAAACCGTATCTTATTTGCCAAACCGATGATCGACAGGCCGATCACCACCGCAAGCGTCACACCCGAAAACGGATCGGCCTCAGGTGAATACCTATTAGCACCATTGAGCACCAGCGCATGTGGTACCAAAACCAAAACAAAAAAAGCGACCAGCAAGTCCCCAGGTCGCTCGATCCTTCCAACAGCCAGCAAGGCGCAGATCACTGCAAGCAGCAACAAATACATCGTTTGCACGAAGTCCAGTGGCCGCTCTGCCGCGCCCATGTAGTCATAAAGCTGATAGATGTAGCTGTTATTCACCCAGACCAATGCCAAAAAATAGGCAAACAGCAACACTGCGTTCAGCAGTACTGATTTGTCGATCCGGGTGGCTAGGTACATTCTTACAGTGCCAATGCGGCGCTGATGGCCGTCACAGCAGCCTGATCCAGATAAGGATGCATCGGCAAACTCATGACCTTGGTCGCAACGTCATCGCCAATCGGCAACACAGCGCTTTCATCCATGACCGCCGGCTGTTTGTTCAGCGGGATCGGGTAATGAACCGCGGTAGGAATTCCGGCCGCCTTGAGGCGCTCTTGCACGGCATCGCGATCCTGCACCTGCACTGTGTACTGGGCAAAGGCACTGATGTTGCCTTCAGCAATGTACGGTGTACCCGACACGCCCGCCTGCTTCAGTGCAACGTCATACCATGCCGCAACCTGCTGACGCAGGCCGATCTCTTCCTCGAATATCGCCAGCTTCGGCAACAGAATTGCCGCCTGCAGGGTATCGAGCCGGCTGTTTACACCCACGCGAATGTGATGATAACGACGGTCCTGACCATGGCGCGCTACCTGGCGAATCACTTTGGCCAGCTCTTCGTCATTGGTGAAGATAGCGCCGCCGTCACCGTAGCAACCCAAAGGCTTGCTCGGGAAGAAGCTGGTGCACGACACCGTGGTCAGGTTGCACGAACGTTTGCCTTTGTACGAAGCACCAAAGCTCTGCGCCGCATCCTCGATTACCGGGATGCCATGCTTGGCGGCGATTGCGTTGATTGCATCGTAATCGGCGCACTGGCCATACAACGAGACCGGAATGATCGCCTTGGTCCGCGGCGTGATGGCGGCTTCCAGCAAGGCGGGATCAAGGTTGTAAGTGCGTGGGTCGATATCTACATACACCGGTTTGGCGCCGAGTAGCGCTACGGTTTCGGCGGTGGCTATGTAGGTGAAGCCGGGGGTGATGACTTCATCGCCTGGACCGATGCCAAACGCCATCTGCACGATCTGCAAGGCATCAGTGCCGTTGGCGCAGGTGATGCAGTACTTGGCGCCGACAAACGCCGCCAGGCGCTCTTCGAGTTCGCTGACTTCAGGGCCGAGGATGTATTGGCCATGGCTCAGTACCCGCTGGATACCGGCATCGATCTTGTCCTTGATGCGTGCCTGCTGGCTCTTCAGATCAATGAATTCAATCATGCTTACGCGTCCACCTTGCTCAGGGTCTTGCCATTAAGTACGTAGCGCACACCGGAATGCGAACACACCGCTTCGCGGTTGGCATCCAGTTGCAGTTGTTCGCCGAACTCGCTCATCCAGCCGATCTGCCGGGCGGGAACCCCAACCATCAAAGCATAGGCGGGGACATCCTTGTTGATCACCGCGCCCGCGCCGACGAACGCGTATTCACCGATGGTCACGCCGCAGACGATGGTGCAGTTGGCACCGAGCGTGGCGCCTTTCTTGACCAGCGTGTCGCGATACTGATCCTTGCGCTCTATCAGCGAGCGTGGGTTGTAAACGTTGGTGAACACCATGCTCGGGCCGCAGAACACGCCCTCCTCCAGCGTCACGTTGTCGTACACCGATACGTTGTTCTGGACCTTGCAGCGGTCACCGATGACAACCTTGTTGCCCACGAACACGTTCTGACCCAGCGATACGCCTGCGCCGATCTGCGCGCCGGCGCAGACGTGGACGAAATGCCAGACCCGGGAATCGTTACCGATCTGCGCGCCGTCGTCGACGATCGCGCTGGGGTGCTGATAATAACTCATGGCTTGAGACTCACACTGGATTGAGGTTGATCGAAAAACCGCTGCAACCGAGCACTTGCAAAGTGCCCGTACTGACGTGCGCCCACCTCATTGAGGTGATGGTTGTCCTGATAGATGAGCTCACCATCCTGGTATGGCGCGTGAGCAAAAAAGCTGCTGTCGGCGAAGTCCATAAACTGCACATTCGGGATGCCAGTCGCCACCGACTGCAGCTGCCGATTGGCATCTTGCCATTGGCTATTGGGCAACAGCGGCGCAGACAAACCAAGCGCTGCGAACCGACGCAGGCGCTGTACGTTTGACTCAAACATAGGGATCTGCGCCAGCACCACCACCTGCTTGCCGGCATGGCTGGCATCCAGCAGGAAGGTGCGCATTGCCTCGACAAAAGCCGGGCTCTGCATTTGATACTGCCACATGCCCGCCACAATGATTTTGTCGAACGACGGCATCAACTGCGCCACTGCATCAATTTGTGCCTTGCACGGCTTTTGTGCCCAGCCTGGCAAGCGTTCCAGATCGAAAGCCTTGATTGGCACACAACTGCTGCCGCTGAGCAACCGATAAGCCACGCCGGTCTCGTCACCGACAACGTCGAAGAAGTAGTTCAACTGGGCGGCGTGGCTGTCGCCGATCACCAACACACTTGGCTGCACATCGGCTTTGCCGCGCTTGCACTCGCCAACCTGGGTGCCGTGGCAGATCAGCTCGGGCGCCGCGTAGCGGGTCAACTGCACCGGCGCGGGCTCGACCACACGCAGGTTCAACTGCGAGCCGGCAACCAGCAGCGCGGCCGTCACGACTGTCGCCAGTGCCCACTTTGGCGCATGTTGGCGAAGACCGGCAGATCGCCGAATCGGCGTTTCGATGTAGCGATAAGACAACCAGCCCAGCAGCAGCGAGCTACTTGCGAACAGCAGCACGCCACCAGCACTGAGCTCGTACTGGCCAGTGTAATAGCGGATGAAAGCAAGGATCGG
The DNA here is from genome assembly GCF_014525325.1 of Pseudomonas sp. EZ-C24. NCBI lineage: Bacteria > Pseudomonadati > Pseudomonadota > Gammaproteobacteria > Pseudomonadales > Pseudomonadaceae > Pseudomonas > Pseudomonas sp. EZ-C24. The sequence continues at coordinate 31,111 of NZ_JACDIU010000017.1, forward strand.
CCAGTGCCACAGGTACAGCGAGTAGGATATGCCGCCGATCCAAACCATTGGTCGGCTGGCCAGCAACTGACTAGCCGGGCCACGACGGGCAGCGATCAGCAGACCGGCACCGACGCAGGGCAGGACTGACCAGTACCCGGGGAAGTTTTGCTTATCGATGAGCCAAAAGGCACAGATCAACGCGACCGTGCCCAGCACGCCCACGGCGGCCGACAGCTTGCCTGGCAATTGATGATGCTGCAGCGCCAAAGCGGCGACGGCTCCGACCATGAACTCCGGCATGCGCGCCAGCAACGCAAAGTACATGGAGTCCTGCTTGCCCATGGCAACGCGATGGCCGCTCCACGCAAACAGAGCCAGACCCAACAAAACGAACACCGGCAAGCGCCATCTGCGCGGCACACAGATGAACAGGATCGGGTAGAACAGGTAGAACTGCATCTCGATCGCCAGCGACCAGGTATGCAGCAGCGGCAGCTCATCGGCACGCGGGGCGAAGTAACTGCCAAAGTCGGCAAAGTAGCGATTGCTGGTGAAAAACGCCGATGACTTCAGACTTTTTTCAAAGAAACCGTAGTCCGCTGGCAGGAACAATACGGCCGAGACGATGCTGACAATTGCCACCATGACAAAGTACGCCGGCAGGATGCGCTTGATCCGGCCTGCATAAAACTCGAACAGGTTGATACGTTCAGTGCGCCCAGCCAGCAGCGCAGTGATGATAAAACCGGAGATGACGAAAAACACGTCAACGCCCACAAAACCTGCAGGCAACCAGGCACTGTTGGCGTGATAAGCAAGCACCGCCAATACCGCAACGGCGCGCAGGCCCTGGACATCCAGGCGCATGTCTGTCGATTGCCTTGGCGCACCGACAGCGTTCAGCAGATTGGAATTATTGTTCGACACGCTGAAGACGGACCCTGCGCAAACAAGCTGTATACAGGTGGCCCCGTAGAGCCACCCATGGTGTTGGAGACCTTAGCGGGTCAGCGCTGCCACGAACGGATGGCCTTCGTTATCAGCGGCCTGCACGATGGCAGCACTACGGATGGTGTTGACCGTTTCGACGCAATGGCGCGCATCTTCGATACCGTAACCGCGACCGGCCAGAATCTCTTCATAGCTGGTGGTATGCAGGTCGGTGAAACCTTCCGAGAACTCCATTTCCTCGCCGTTGACGGTGATCGAACGGTAGGTAGGCTTCTTGCCCTTGACCGATTCCGGCAGGTCGTTGGCATCGACCGAGAGGAACCAGCGTACGCGGGCTTTCTCGTACTCGAGGTAACCGGCAGCTTTATGCTCGGAGGTGAAGTGCACGACGTTACGCTGTAGTTTGCCGAAGATGAAGTGCAGCATGTCGTAGAAATGCACGCCGATATTGGTGGCCACACCGAACGACTTGCGCGGGTCACCCTTCCAGCTCTTCAGGTACCAGTTACCGCGGGAGGTGATGTAAGTCAGGTCGACTTCATACTTGTGCGGGTTGTTCTCACGGGCAACCTTGTCTTTCAGGGCGATGATCGCCTGGTGGTGACGCAGTTGCAGGATGTTGAACAGACGCTTGCCGGTTTCCTGTTCCACCAGCGCCAGTTGGTCGAGCATCTCTGGGGTTGGCACCAGCGGCTTTTCGCAGATCACATCGCAGCCCAGGCGCAGGCCTGCGGCAATGTGTGGGTAGTGCAAGTAGTTTGGCGAGCACACCGCAACGTAATCCAGGGCGGTGGCCGGATCACGCTTGAGGTTACTGGCGTGATCGAGGAAGAACTCGAACTCGGTGAAGAACTCGCTCTGCGGCGAGATGCTGTCAATGATGCCGACCGAGTCGTTGATGTCGTAGGCAGACACCAGACGGTTGCCGGTGTCCTTGATGGCGCGCATATGGCGAGGAGCGATGTAGCCGGCGGCACCGATGAGAGCGAAGTTTTTCATGGTTGATCCTGTAAAAACGAAAGTATCCGCCCGCGCGGCAAGCGCAAGCGGATCGACATGACGAAGTCGGTAATCAGGCTTTGATGATATGCGCTGTCGGCGTGCGGTACTTGCCGCGGCTGTCGACGATCAGCTTGGCCTTGCTCTCGATCAGGGCATAGTCAAACTTGTCGTGATCGGTCGCCAACACAACAGCATCGAAGCTGGCCAGGTTTTCAGCGGTCAGTGCTTCGCTGCTCAGCTCGAAGTGGTGCTCGCGCATCTTCGGGAACACCGGGACATGCGGATCGCTGTACGCAACCACGCCGCCCTTGGCTTCGATCAGCTCCATGATTTCTACTGACGGCGACTCGCGCATGTCGTCTACGTTTTTCTTGTAGGAAATACCCAGGACCAGCACGCGGCTGCCCTTGAGTGCCTTGCCTGCATCGTTGAGGCCGTCCATCAGTTTGCCGAGCACGTATTCCGGCATGGCCTGGTTGACTTCGCCCGAGAGCTCGATGAAACGGGTATGCAAGCCGTATTCACGCGCCTTCCAGGTCAGGTAGAAAGGGTCGATCGGAATGCAGTGGCCACCCAGGCCTGGGCCAGGGTAGTACGGGGTGAAGCCAAATGGCTTGGTCGCTGCGGCGTCTACCACTTCAAAGATGTCGATACCCATGCGGTCGGCCACGATCTTCATCTCGTTGACCAGGCCAATGTTGACGGCGCGGTGGATGTTCTCCAGCAGCTTGGTCATCTCGGCAGCCTTGGTCGAACTGACCTGAACAACCTGATCGATCGCTTGCTCATACAGGGCGACGCCGACTTCCAGACACTGAGCGGTGTGACCGCCAATGACTTTTGGAATGGTGCGGGTTTCGAAGTTCGGATTGCCCGGATCTTCGCGCTCAGGCGAGTAGACCAGGTAGATGTCCTGACCGACCACCAGACCGCCTTCCTGCACTCGAGGCAGTAGCTCTTCTTCGGTGGTGCCTGGGTAGGTGGTGCTTTCCAACGAAACCACCTGGCCAGGGCGCAGGTAAGGCTTGAGCGCGTCGGTGGTGTTGATGACGAAGCTCATGTCCGGTTCGCGGTATTTGTTCAACGGGGTAGGTACGCACAGAATCAGTGCATCGCATTCGCTGACACGGGTGAAGTCGGTTGTCGCCTCAAAACCGCTCTCGCGCGCCTTGGCAATATTGGCGGCAGAGATATGTTCAATGTAGCTCTGGCCGGCGTTGAGCTTATCAACTTTGAATGTATCGATATCGATACCCAGTACATTGAAGCCAATGGCATTATATCGCAGCATCAGTGGCAGACCGACATAGCCAAGACCGACGATACCAATCAAAGCCTTGCGGCTTTTGAACTTTTCTACCACTGCATTAATGTCTGTCATATTTTCCAACTCACCATGAATTTTCCGCCCGTCGTCAAGACAGTACAGCGGGTACTAAAACTTGGACGACTCATTACCAGCCGAGTGAATCGATCCGCTACTAACCTCGGTGCCGTCGCCCTATTGCATACGCTCGCCGTCGTTGCCGACCTCCGTGCGTCACGCGCTGCAGGAAATCCAAGGCGCTGCAATCATATTGCTTTAACCATCGAGGTTCCAACAGTTCTTTGGCAGCAACGATGCGGCCATTTGACATCACTTACGCTGCTAAGTTGCTGCGCCGTTCGTTGCCGGAGTATCGAGCCGGGACGTCCCGGTTTCTGCCACTGCATCAGGAGAAACGCGCTCTGCAGTGCCTTTGATCTCCAGCACACGGATCTGCCGCAGGCGGTCCTTGACCAGGCTGCGAATCAGCGCGACAAACACACCCAGCATCAACCCGACCACCAACGCCACCAACACGATCAACGCTTTGCGTGGACGAATCGGACGAACCGGCTCAACCGCTAGCTGGTCGACACTGATCAAACGCAGGCCTTGCAGGCTGGTATCCAGGTTAAGCAGGCGTGATTTTTCTGCTCGGAGGGTCTCGATCCCTTCAAGAAAGGCCGCGTCATTAGCCCGCGCCTTGAGCATCTGCACCTTGCGGTTAGTGGACAGCATGACGAGCTCTTTGCGAATCTGCGCGATGCGCGGCTCGGTGAAGTCGTCGGAAGTACGTCGGCGCAACGCATTGCGCTCAGCCTCGAGCACATTCGAGCCAAGGAAATACAACGGCGTTTGCTGGCTGTTGACTTCGGTGCGAATGACATTGCTGCTTTCCGAATCTGCATTGGCCATCAGGGACGGTGTAGAGGGCCGGCTCAGGCCCAGGCTTCGCGCAATGGCAATTGCCTCATCCAACTGAGCCAGCCGCGCCTCTCTGCGCAGTTTCGATTGCACACGCAGGGCGCTCAGCTCGTCGTTCAACTCCGCACGCTTGATGGCGTCGGCCTCTTCCAGGCGCGCTATTCGGCTTTCTTTGCCAGCGCTGTATTGCTCCATCGCCGAACTCAGCTTGGCATCAACTTCGGTCAGGCGGTTGGCCTTGATGATCTGAAGGTCCTGGACCAACTGAGCTCTCTCTCGCTCGGCCGCATAAGCGACAAAGTCATTGAGCACACTGGCTCCATCAAGCCCCCGGTCGTAGCGAATCTTCAGACCAATATAAGTACTGAGCAGATCAGTCTTTTTGGGGTCTGGCTGCATGAGCATCAGCGCATCGCTGTTGAACGCATCGAACGCCTGCTCCAGACTCTGGCCCGGGCTTGCGAACGCCTCGATCAGCTCCGGCCGTGCCCGGAAGAAGGCCAGCCGCGCGTCATAGGAATCCAAGGTCGCGCCTACCCGCTTGAGCGCCTCAACCGGCGGCAAGGTGTAGATTTTCGACCGGTTCAGGGCGTCCAGCTCGTTCAGGGCAACCGGGCGCAAAATAGTCGATGTTTCATAGACCGGTGTTGCAAGCTGAGCATAGACAACACCTAGTGCGGCACTTACGGCAGCCACACCGAGGATCAAAACTCTACGTCGCCACAGTCGCCGGACGAGATCGAAAAGGTCTATTTCGCTGGTATGGATAGCGGGCGGTACACGCGTGACGCTGTTCAATGCACTTTGCCTGATAGATAGATTGAGAATTACCACGACAGGCACTGCTTAGCGCATCATGCGCGCGTCCAGCTTTTCCATGCCATCGGTGACCGCGAGCATTGTTGCATTTCTCGCAATTTCCAACAATGGTTGGGGACAAGAACCGGCCACGTTACAGCACTCAAGCCATGACACGGCGCCTTAGCCAGACATCTCTGGCAAGCGCGACCATCACCCCCAAACCCAAGCCCGCCGCACTAGCCAGCAGAACGATCAACGACTTTTTAGGCTTGATTGGCTTATCAGGCTGCTCGACAGCGCCATCCTGCTGATATACCGCGATGGCGGATGGATCAATGCTGATACTGCGATAAATACCCAGCTTTTCCTGCCTGGACCTGAGCTCGCTGATGAATGGATCATCGGAGACGCGCGATTTGAGGGTATCGATTTCAGCTCTGAGCGCTTCACTCCCGCGCATGTAGGTCAGGCTGCCTCCCATGCCCGCTGAAATTTCTGACGACAAGTCACCTGCAAGAATCGGTGGCTTCTTCAGCCCAATGGATTCAGCCACAGCAAGCGCCTCCTGCAGCTGAGCAATCTGGTCTTCACGCTGCTTGCGCGCGCCGGCCTGGGCAGCTTGAATCTGTCGCTCGAGGTTATCAGCCATGATCGCGAGGTCGCTGTGGCTACCCTTCAACACTTCTCGCTTAGCGCGTTCAGACGCCATTTCCACATATGTCGTGACCCAGTCGGCAGCTCTACGGGGGTCTTCGAGATTAGCGGTTACGACATAACGAGAGGGCATGTCTTTGCCAGCCTGAGACACTTTGATCAAACTGTTGAAGTGACTGTACAAAGCGTCACGCGAACCACTGCGCTGCTCATCCGTGAGGTGCGCCAAATATTCCGTGCGGAAAAATTTGTTACGTAGTGCTTCTGACTGCAGGGCCTTCAAGTAAATGTCGTATACATCCTTGACGGAATAGGTCGGCAACCCTGAATCTCCACCCCGAGCGTTATTGAGTTGAGCAATCTCGCTCTGCGACGGCGGCTGAACATAAAGCTTGGCCTCATATACCGGTTGTACGAGCAGCACATAGGCGATGCTCAGTCCAATTATCGGCAGTGCAACCAGTGCAACCCAGAGCTTCCTTCTCCAGACACCCTGCACCAACTCGACCAGATCAATTTCACCCTCACCACTCAGGCGCTCACGTTCATTGCGCATCTATTCTAATTTTCCTTGGATCCGTCGAAGTCAGACTTCCCTGAACAGGTACGACCTTCGCCAAACCATGGCTTGCTACCTGTAAAGATGAAGCGTAGCGGCAATTCAGCAATGTGCATGGCCCATTACATGTCTTTAGCATTAATCAGTTATAGAGAGGTCTGAGCCTGGGAAGTTCCACTCCGCACTGGCTTCAAAGCGTGCTCTGCCAAACGGTCAAGCTGGGACTGTGACGTCCACCTCGCACCCGAGTTCCGCAGATTTGCTGCGCAGCGCTGACGCCAAACCCCGCTTCGCCCCACCCTCCCCATGCACAAGCACCACCCGCCTGGCCGCCCTCCCCGCGCCGAGCGCAAACTCGACCAACCCAGCCTGATCCGCATGAGCCGAATAGCCCGCCAGCGTCGTGACCTTGATCCGCCGCGGATAGGCCTCGCCATCCAACTCCACATTCTCAGCACCAGCCTGCAAAACCGCCCCAGGTGTCCCCTTGACCTGATACCCGACAAAAACCACCTCATGCCGCGGATCACTCAGCATGGCCTTGAGGTAATTAACAATCCGCCCACCCGAACACATGCCATTGCCGGCAATCACAATCGCTGGCCGGCCAGTACTCTTCAGATAATTGACCACTTGTTGGTGCTTGGCATGGCTGTCGACACACACCAACTGAGCGAAGCCAAGCGGCTTGCGACCTTCGCTCAAGCGCTGCCGGGCTTCGTCATTCCAGTACTGATGCAGCTCCCGGTAGATTTGGGTCACGCGCTGAGCCAGCGGCGAGTCGAGGATGATCGGTAACTGCGCCCAGTCGATCTGGTCGTCACTAGCTGCCGCGCCCGAAGCATCCAAAAGCCCTTTGCTGTGGAGGATTTCTTCGATCTCATAAAGCAGTTCTTGCGTACGACCGAGGCTGAATGCGGGGATCAGGATTGTTCCCTGATCAGCAAGTGCGCGGTCTATTGCTGCTTCCAGACGCTGGCGACGTTCGCTGCGGTCAGGATGCAGGCGATCGCCATAGGTGCTTTCAAGTACCAGCACATCGGCGCGTTCCGGTGGCTGGACCGGACGCAGCAAGGGGTTATGAGGCGCGCCGATATCGCCAGAGAACACCACACGGGTGCTGCACGATTGCTCAGGGGTACAGATGTCACACTCGACGTACGCTGAACCGAGCAGATGGCCGGCTCGCTGCAGGCGGATGCGACATTGCAGGTGCGCGCGCTCGACCAGACTGTGCCACTGACCAAAAGCGATGGGCTCTACCAGACTTTTCAGCAGGTGCAGAAAACGCGTTACCTGCGCGGGCTCGCTACTGATGCCGAGCTTGAAGGCATCTTCAAGAACCAGCGGGAGCAGCTTCGCGGAAGGCTCGCTACAGAAGATCGGGCCGCGAAAGCCTGCGGCCAGCAGTGCCGGAATGCGACCGACATGGTCGAGGTGCACATGGGTGATCACAAACGCCTGGATGCCGCTGATATCGAAGCCCAGCGCGGAAGAATCAGGACGGGCATCGGCGCCTTGCTCAAGCCCGCAATCGACAAGCAGGCTGGTGGCGGAATCTAGGTGCAGCTGATGACAGGAGCCCGTGACGCCGCGGGCGCCGCCATGGTGCGTGATAACGGGAAAGGTCATGCTGCTGCTGAAGCCCTGCGCAGGGGGTGAAAACGAAGCGGGCTATTACTCCATTTTCTTCGCGGATTCCATATCAGCTATATCTGCTAAAGCTGTAGGACGTTTCCTCAGCTCTCTGCCAAGGCCGCCTGACGTGCCGATGCACGAATCCTGCGTTTGCTGCGCATGACGCCGTAGGCGCCAAGCAATGGACCGAGGGCCAACCCCACCACCAAGGCGGCGAGTACCGGCAGCGCTACAGGCACTGCAGGGGCAGTCCAGCCGAACAATACCAGGGCGACGGTTTGCTGGTTCTCCAGCACGAAGAACATCACCACTGCTGCCAGCAGCAGGACGAACAGCAGCGCCAGGGCGCGCTTGAGGTTACGCATCGGTCTGATCCTTTGATTGCACTCAGGCTTCGGTTTCGTGCTCTTCTTCGTTGACCCGGTCGCGCAATTCCTTGCCCGGCTTGAAGTGCGGCACGAACTTGCCTTCAAGGCTTACCGACTGGCCGGTCTTGGGGTTGCGACCTACGCGAGGTGCGCGATAGTGCAGCGAGAAGCTGCCAAAGCCGCGGATCTCGATGCGATCGCCCGTTGCCAGGCACTGGGCCATTTGCTCGAGCATGGTCTTGATGGCCAACTCGACGTCCTTGGACGAGAGTAAACCCTGATGGGTGACAATACGTTCGATCAGCTCCGACTTCGTCATGTTTTTCCCTTCGTTATCAAGCAGCTAGATCATTGCTTAACCAGTTTGTAGCACGCTCAGGAGGATTTGAACAGGGCGGTTCTTGACTTAATAAAAAAATTCAAGATTGGTGCGCGGGGAACTTTTTCGGTGCACCGGGTTGGGCAGCGCTGGGTAGAGGGGTTTGCACCAGTTGGGCTGAGACGCCGCGGGCAGCTGCGCAACCCTCTGACAACAGGCGACAAATCGCAGGCAATAAAAAAGGGCGACCTAAGTCGCCCTTTTTCTACCGATCAAGCAGAACTTAGTTCTGTTTGGCCATTGCTTCGCGCAGCAGCGCAGCCATGGTGGTGTCGGCAGCAGCTGCCTCAGGAGCCTGTTTCAGGCTCTGGATAGCTTCACGCTCTTCAGCATCGTCTTTCGATTTGATCGACAGGCTGATAACGCGCGACTTACGGTCAACGCTGATGATCTTGGCTTCGATCTCTTCGCCTTCCTTCAGAACGTTACGCGCGTCTTCAACGCGGTCACGGCTGATTTCGGAAGCTTTCAGAGTAGCTTCGATGTCGTCGGCCAGGGTGATGATGGCGCCTTTGGCGTCAACTTCTTTGACGATACCCTTGACGATTGCACCCTTGTCGTTGACAGCAACGAAGTTGGAGAACGGATCGTCTTCCAGCTGCTTGATGCCCAGGGAGATGCGCTCGCGCTCTGGATCAACCGACAGGATGACAGTTTCCAGCTCGTCGCCCTTCTTGAAACGACGTACGGCTTCTTCGCCGGTTTCGTTCCAGGAGATGTCGGACAGGTGAACCAGACCGTCGATGCCGCCGTCCAGGCCGATGAAGATACCGAAGTCGGTGATCGACTTGATGGTACCGGTGATCTTGTCACCCTTGTTGAACTGGCCGGAGAAGTCTTCCCATGGGTTGGACTTGCACTGTTTGATGCCCAGGGAGATACGACGACGCTCTTCGTCGATGTCCAGAACCATAACTTCCACTTCGTCGCCAACCTGAACGACTTTCGACGGGTGGATGTTTTTGTTGGTCCAGTCCATTTCGGAAACGTGTACCAGACCTTCAACGCCTTCTTCCAGCTCAGCGAAGCAGCCGTAGTCGGTCAGGTTGGTAACGCGAGCTTGTACGCGAGTACCTTCTGGGTAACGAGCAGTGATAGCTACCCACGGATCTTCGCCCATCTGCTTCAGACCCAGCGAAACGCGGTTGCGCTCACGGTCGAACTTCAGGACGCGAACATCAACTTCGTCACCAACGTTGACGATTTCCGACGGGTGCTTGATACGTTTCCAAGCCATGTCGGTGATGTGCAGCAGGCCGTCGATGCCGCCCAGATCCACGAATGCGCCGTAGTCGGTGAGGTTCTTGACGATACCTTTGACTTGCTGGCCTTCTTGCAGAGTTTCGAGCAGAGCTTCACGCTCGGCGCTGTTCTCGGCTTCGAGGACGCTGCGACGCGAAACAACGACGTTGTTGCGCTTCTGGTCCAGCTTGATGACCTTGAATTCCAGCTCTTTGCCTTCGAGGTGGGTGGTGTCGCGCACTGGGCGGACATCAACCAACGAACCTGGCAGGAACGCACGGATACCGTTAACGTCGACAGTGAAGCCGCCTTTAACCTTACCGTTGATAACGCCCTTGACAACTTCTTCGGCAGCGAAAGCAGCTTCCAGAACAATCCAGCACTCGGCGCGCTTGGCTTTTTCACGGGACAGCTTGGTTTCGCCAAAGCCGTCTTCGACCGCGTCCAGCGCAACGTGAACTTCGTCACCGACCTTGATGGTCAGCTCGCCAGCTTCGTTGTAGAACTGCTCGAGCGGGATGACGCCCTCGGACTTCAGGCCAGCGTGTACGGTAACCCAGTCGCCGTCGATGTCGACAACGATACCGGTGATGATCGCACCCGGCTGAAGATTGAGGGTTTTCAGGCTTTCTTCAAAGAGTTCTGCAAAGCTTTCGCTCATTTTAATTCCTGTAGATTTGGGCGAAGAAGACGCCCCTAACCACACTCCAGACAATGTGGGTTTCGTTATTTAAAGGAAAACCGGCAAGACGTTGACTGGTGCCCCTGCCTGCCTTCCTGATCATCAGGCGATACCGCGCAGGGCGATCTCGCTTTTGATGCGTTGCAACACCTGCTCGATGGACAACTCGGTAGAGTCCAGCTGAATCGCGTCGGCCGCCGGTTTAAGCGGGGCCACCGCACGCTGGGTATCGCGCTCATCGCGCGCACTAATCTCATCTAGCAGACTCGCCAGCCTAACATCGTCGCCTTTCGCTTTCAACTGCAAATAACGACGACGCGCCCGTTCCTCGGCGCTGGCGGTCAAAAACACTTTCAACGGCGCGTCCGGGAACACCACAGTGCCCATGTCGCGGCCGTCTGCGATCAGCCCCGGAGCCTCCTGAAACGCGCGCTGGCGCTGCAGCAGGGCATCGCGCACCGCGGGCAGCGAGGCCACCATCGAGGCGCCGGCGCCGACTGCTTCGGTACGGATGTCGAGGCTGACGTCGTCACCCTCGAGCATGATGCGCTGCAGCTTACCCTCCTCGGCCGGGTAGAACTGCACATCCAGATGAGCGGCCAGCTTCGTCAGCAGCTCTTCGTTGGTCAGGTCGACGCCATGGTTGCGCGCGCTGAAAGCGAGCAAACGGTACAGCGCGCCGGAATCGAGCAGGCGCCAGCCGAGCTCACGTGCCAGCAGCCCGGCTACGGTGCCTTTGCCCGACCCGCTCGGGCCGTCGATGGTAATGACCGGGGCCTGGGCGTTCACGACTTGGCCTCTTCGGCCACACGAATGCCGACTTCGGCGCACAGCGCGAGGAAGTTCGGGAACGAGGTCGCAACGTTGGCGCAGTCATGGATACGCACCGGCGCAGTGGCCCGCAGCGAGGCGATGCTGAAAGCCATGGCGATACGGTGGTCGCCGTGGCCGTGTACTTCGCCACCGCCAATCGGGCCGCCGTCGATGATGATCCCGTCCGGGGTCGGTTCGCACTTCACGCCCAGGGTGATCAGGCCGTCGGCCATTACCTGGATGCGGTCGGATTCCTTCACTCGCAGTTCTTCGGCGCCACGCAGGATGGTCCGGCCTTCGGCGCAAGCCGCGGCGACGAACAGCACCGGGAACTCGTCGATAGCCAGTGGTACCAGCTCTTCCGGGATCTCGATGCCTTTGAGCTTGGCGCCGCGCACACGCAGGTCGGCTACCGGCTCGCCACCGACTTCACGCTGGTTCTCCAGAGTGATATCGCCGCCCATCAGGCGCAGGATGTCGATGACACCAGTGCGGGTCGGGTTGATGCCGACGTGCTCAAGCAGCAGGTCGGAGCCTTCGGCGATCGACGCGGCAACCAGGAAGAACGCAGCAGACGAGATATCTGCCGGCACTTCGATACGGGTTGCGGTGAGTTTGCCACCCGCTTGCAGCGAAGCGACCGGGCCGTTGGACTCGACCGCATAGCCAAAGCCGCGCAGCATGCGCTCGGTGTGGTCGCGGGTTGGCGCAGGCTCGGTGACGGTGGTCACGCCTTCGGCATACAGGCCGGCCAGCAGCAGGCAGGATTTGACCTGGGCACTGGCCATTGGCAGCGTGTAGTTGAGTGCCTTGAGTTTTTGCCCGCCACGAATGGTCAGTGGTGGCCGGCCATCGGCGCCGGTTTCGACCACTGCGCCCATTTCCCGCAGCGGGTTGGCGACGCGGCCCATCGGCCGCTTCGACAGCGAAGCATCGCCAGTCATGGTCACGTCGAACGGCTGGCCGGCGAGCAGGCCCGACAGCAGGCGCATCGAGGTGCCGGAGTTACCGACGTAGATCGGCCCGGGCGGGGCTTTCAGGCCGTGCAGGCCGACACCGTGAATGGTGACCTTGCCATGGTTGGGGCCTTCGATGACCACACCCATGTCGCGGAAGGCCTGCAAGGTCGCCAGAGCGTCCTCGCCTTCAAGGAAGCCTTCGACTTCAGTGGTGCCTTCGGCCAGCGAGCCGAGCATGATCGAGCGATGGGAAATCGACTTGTCGCCTGGAACGCGGATCCGTCCGGACACGCGGCCACCAGGTTGGGCCAGGAAAATCAGATCGTTGGCGTTCATAGCGTCCACATAGGCCCGGCGGGCCAGGATTTTACTGAAATGCTCGCGGGCAACCCGTGCGCGGGTAAATACCCCCAGCAGCTGGTGCCCATCCCCTGCATCGACCGCGTCGCGCAAGGCGTCGAGGTCGCTGCGAAATGTATCTAGCGTGCGCAGCACCGCCTCGCGGTTGGCGAGGAAGATGTCATGCCACATGATCGGGTCGCTGCCGGCGATTCTTGTGAAATCGCGAAAGCCCCCTGCAGCGTACCGGAAGATTTCGAGGTTTTCATTGCGCTTGGCCAGCGAATCGACCAAGCCGAAGGCCAGCAGGTGTGGCAGGTGACTGGTAGCCGCCAGCACTTCGTCGTGACGCTCGACCGTCATGTGTTCGACATCGGCGCCCAATGCGCGCCACAGGCGGTCGACCATGGCCAGTGCGGCAGGGTCGGTTTCAGCCAGTGGCGTAAGAATGACTTTATGCCGGCGGAACAGCGCGGCGTTGGAGGCCTCTACCCCGCTCTGCTCGGAGCCGGCAATCGGGTGGCCGGGAACGAAGCGCGGCAGATTGCTGCTGAACACTTCGCGGGCAGCACGGACCACGTTGCACTTGGCGCTGCCGACGTCGGTGACGATGGCATTGCCAAGGTCGAGCCTGGCCAGCACGGCGAGCAGTTTTTCCATGGCCAGGATCGGCACGGCGAGCTGAATCACGTCGGCGCCGATGCAGGCGCTGGCGAGGTCTTCTTCGCAGCGATCGACTACACCGAGGGCGACAGCCTGCTTGCGCGACGGGGCATCGAGATCGACGCCGACCACTTCGCGGCACAGACCGCTTTCACGCAGGCCCTTGGCGAACGAGCCGCCGATTAGGCCGAGGCCGACCACGACCAGGCGGCCGATAATCGGCGCGGATTTGTTTGCTACCACATCAACCACGAGTGCGAACCCTGTTCAGAACGGCAGCATGTGCCGGATCAAACCATGCTGATCGATTGCCGCACCGGGGCCGC
>NZ_JACDIU010000001.1:0-44343 GCF_014525325.1 Pseudomonas sp. EZ-C24
GCAGCCCCAACTCATAAACGAGACTCTGGATTTGTCCCACGCTCCCCAACGCCGCTGGTATCTGCCGGTCGGCCTGATCGCCGCTCTGGTACTGCTGCCGCTGAGTGTTCTGCTGCTGTCGTGGCAGTCGGTCGATATGCAGATCTGGTCGCACCTGCTCGACACCCAAATGAGCCGTCTGCTGGGCAATACCCTGACCCTGGTGCTTGGCGTGGGCATCGGCGTTACCGTGCTTGGGGTGAGCCTTGCCTGGCTCACCAGCCTCTGCGAGTTCCCCGGGCGGCGCTGGCTCGACTGGGCCTTGATGCTGCCGTTCGCCATTCCGGCCTATGTGCTGGCGTTCGTATTCGTTGGTCTGCTGGATTTCGCCGGGCCGGTGCAGAGCGCCCTGCGTGAGCTGTTCGGGCCGATGCGCCTGCCGCGCGTGCGCTCGACCGGCGGGGTAATCATCGTGCTGGTGCTGGTGTTCTACCCCTACGTGTATCTGCTCGCGCGCAGCGCTTTCATGGCTCAGGGCAAAGGCCTGATGGAAGCAGCGCGGGTCCTGGGCCTTTCGCCGGTGCAGGCGTTCTGGCGGGTTGCGTTGCCGATGGCGCGGCCCGCCATCGGCGCCGGTATCGCCCTGGCGCTGATGGAAACCCTGGCGGATTTCGGCGCCGTAGCGGTGTTCAACTTCGACACCTTCACCACCGCCATCTACAAGACCTGGTACGGCTTCTTCAGCCTGTCCAGCGCGGCCCAGCTGGCCAGTTTGCTGCTGTTGGTGGTGATGCTGGTGCTGTATGGCGAACGCCGCGCTCGAGGTGCCAGCCGCAGCGGTAACGAGCGGCCACGGGTGCAGGCGTTGTATCACCTGCGCGGGCTCAAGGCGTGGGCGGCCAGCGGCTGGTGTCTGCTGGTGTTCGCCTGCGCCTTCGTCATCCCCCTGCTGCAACTGCTGGTGTGGTTCTGGCAGCGTGGCCGGCACGACCTTGATGAGCGCTATGTCGGCCTGGTCATGCACACCCTGTACCTTGGCGCGATGGCGGCACTGATCACGGTCAGCGCGGCGTTACTGCTGGCGTTTGCCCGCCGCCAGGCACCGACCGGGGCTATCCGCGCTGGTGTTGGCCTGGCCAACCTGGGTTATGCCTTGCCCGGCTCGGTGCTGGCGGTGTCGATCATGCTGGCGTTCAGTTACCTCGACAATCAACTGGTGGTGCCGCTGTCGCAATGGCTGGGCGGTGCCGGCCGGCCGTTGCTGCTGGGCAGCCTGGCGGCATTGTTGCTGGCCTATCTGATGCGCTTTATCGCGGTCGCCTATGGCCCGCTGGAAAGCAGCCTTGAGCGGATTCGCCCGTCACTGCCGGAAGCCTCGCGCAGCCTCGGCGTCGGCGGGCCGAGATTGTTTTTCAAGGTATATCTGCCGTTGCTGGTACCGGGCGCTCTCAGCGCTGCCTTGCTGGTGTTCGTCGATGTGCTCAAGGAGATGCCGGCAACCTTGCTGATGCGCCCGTTCGGCTGGGATACCCTTGCCGTACGGGTGTTCGAGATGACCAGCGAGGGCGAGTGGGCACGCGCTTCGCTGCCCGCGCTGACGCTGGTGCTGGTCGGCCTGTTGCCGGTCATCGGCCTGATACGCCGTTCGGCCCGTCGCCCGGGTCAGACTCACTGAGGATGCCAGCCCGCGCCCTTGCCGCTACAATGCGCGCCATTCGCTGCGGCGGGTCCTACAAGATCAGGTGGCGATTAAACGTCGCCGACCGTCGCCGCTTCGCCACGCCCGGAAGGAGAAACCCATGGGACAGCGCACACCTTTGTACGACTGGCACTTGGCGCTAGGCGCCAAGATGGTCGACTTTGGCGGTTGGGACATGCCCCTGCACTATGGCTCGCAAGTCGAGGAGCACCATCAGGTGCGCGCTGACTGCGGCGTATTCGACGTCTCGCACATGACGGTGATCGATGTCGATGGCCCAGCAGCCACACGCTACTTGCAGTACCTGCTGGCCAATGACGTGGCCCGCCTCGGCAGTACAGGCAAGGCGCTCTACAGCACCCTGCTGAATGAGCAGGGCGGGGTAGTCGACGACCTCATCGTGTATCGCACCGAAGCGGGCTACCGGCTGGTGGCCAATGCCGCTACCCGAGCCAAGGTCGTCGCCTGGCTGCAGGCGCACAGTGCCGGCTACGAGGTCAACGTCACGCCACGTCCGGAGCTGGCCATTATCGCCATCCAGGGCCCCCGTGCGCGCGACAAGGTGGCTGAGCTGGTGTCCTGGTCGCGCGCAGCGCTGATCCGTGAGCTGCAGCCGTTCGAAGGCGTGGCCGAGGGCGATTGGTTCATCGCGCGCACCGGCTACACGGGCGAAGACGGCCTGGAGATCATTCTGCCCGCCGAACAAGCCCCGGTTTTTTTCAATGACCTGGTTGGCGCCGGTATCGCCCCCAGTGGCCTCGGCGCGCGCGATACCTTGCGCCTGGAAGCCGGGATGAACCTGTACGGTCAGGACATCGACGAGCAGCACACCCCACAGACCTCCAACCTCGGCTGGTGTATTGCCTGGCAGCCGGCCGAGCGCGAGTTCATCGGCCGCAATGCGCTGCTCAATGAAATCGAGCACGGCGTGCAGGAAAAACTGGTTGGGCTGGTGCTCGAAGAACGCGGCGTGCTGCGTGCCCATCAGGTAGTTCGCGTCGCCGGGATTGGCGAAGGGGAGATCACCAGTGGTAGTTTCTCTCCTACGCTGAGCAAGTCGATTGCCCTGGCGCGTGTGCCGATGGCCACCGGCGAGCGCGCCGAGGTCGAAATTCGCGGCAAGTGGTACCCGGTGCGGGTGGTCAAACCGACCTTCGTGCGCCACGGCAAGATTCTTATCTGAACAATTACCTGGCGGGTCGACCGCTGATCCCTGACATCGAGGACCCTACGACATGAGCAATATTCCCGCCGAACTGCGTTTTGCCGAAAGCCACGAATGGGCACGGCTGGAAGCCGATGGCACGGTAACCGTTGGCATCAGCGATCACGCCCAGGAGGCTCTGGGTGACGTGGTTTTCGTTGAGCTGGCTGAAGTTGGCAAAGTGTTCGCAGCAGGCGACGCTGCTGGCGTGGTCGAATCGGTCAAGGCCGCATCGGATATCTACGCGCCGGTGTCGGGCGAAGTGATTGCTGTCAACGAAGCCTTGGCGGACAGCCCCGAATCGCTCAACGACAGCCCTTATGAGTCGTGGATCTTCAAACTCAAGCCGACCAACACTGCCGAGCTGGACAAGCTGCTCGACGCCGCTGGCTACAAGGCCGCTATCGGCGAGTAATCGCCTCCGCTGCGGCGCTTATCGCTCCTGGGCCGGCACGGCTGGCCCAGGAGCGGTCGCTATCACTCAGTCGCCACCATCGGTAGCAACAGCGCGGGCTTATTCAGCTACAGCGTTTTTGGCCAGGATGGCATTGGCCAGTTGCATGTCGCTTGCCTCCAGGCCTGGATTGTCGGCTCGTACCTGACGCATCGCAGCTTCAAGGAACGGCCCGCGAATAGCCCCTTCACTGGCAACGAAGCTGCCGGCATCGTCCTGCGCAGCGACGATCATCTTGTGATCCTTGAACGTCAGGTAGGTCGACGCAGTAGTTGCGCCGGACGAGATGACGTTGTGCCAGAAACTGTCGGCCATGGCCGAGCCAACGGGCAGCGAAAGCAGGACAGCGGCGGCGATGGCTGTTTTGAAACGCATGCTGAAGTACCTAGGAGGGTGGGCGGATAATGCTTGCTTGGATGCTCGATACACAGGCCAAGTTCCTTGCGCGCTAAGGAATATTCGTCAGCTGCAGACGCTCAGCACTTCACTCAGACTGGTCAGCCCGCGGGCGATCTTGGCCTCACCGTCGCTGCGCAGATCGCGTAGGCCATCGCGCAGGGCATGCTGACGCAGCTCCGCCAGGTCGGTCGCCGGGCCAATGCTGCCGAGCAAGGCTGGACCCGGTGTGAGCAGCTCAAATAGCCCGATACGGCCCAGGTAACCGGTACTGCGGCATGCCCGACAGGGTATGGGCGGCTGCGCTGACTGGCCTTTGCAGGTGGCGCACAGGGTGCGCACCAAGCGCTGGGCCATCACCCCGATCAACGTGGCTTTGATCAGGTAATCGGCAACGCCCAGCTCTTGCAGGCGAACAATCGCTGCGCAGGCATCGTTGGTGTGCAGGGTCGACAACACCAGATGGCCGGTCAGCGCTGCCTGCATGGCCACCTGAGCGGTTTCACGGTCGCGAATCTCACCAATCATGATGATGTCCGGGTCTTGCCGCAGCAGGGCGCGCACGCCGTCGGCAAAGCCCAGGTCAAGGCTGGGCTGCACCTGCAGCTGGTTGAAAGCGGGTTCCAGCCGCTCGATCGGGTCTTCGATGGTGCACAGGTTGACCTCAGGCGTGGCCAACCGCTTGAGGCTCGCGTACAGCGTGCTGGTCTTGCCCGAGCCGGTCGGCCCGGTTACCAGAATGATGCCCTGACGCTGGCGCAGCAGTGCCTGCCAGCGGTGCCGCAGCTCGCCATCGAGGCCGAGCCGGTCGAAGTCCTCATGCAGCTGCTGCGGGTCGAACAGGCGCAGCACCAGCTTTTCGCCAAACGGGGTGGGCAGGGTCGACAGGCGCAGCTCGACTTCCATCTCGCCGGCCAGCCGCGTCTTCAGGCGACCGTCCTGCGGTCGGCGTTTCTCCGCAACATCCATGCGGCCAAGATGCTTGAGGCGGCTCACCAGCGCCAGGGTCACGGCCAGCGGAAAGGCATACACCGTGTGCAGCAGGCCGTCGATGCGATAGCGCAGCTGGCCTTGTTCACGGCGCGGTTCGAGGTGGATATCGCTGGCGCGCTGCTCGATCGCGTACTGCAGCAGCCAGTCGACGATATGCACGATGTGCGCATCCTCCGCGCCAGTCTCGCCCTGGCGCTTGCCCAACTCCAGCAACTGCTCGAGCTCGCCCAGGCTGGCATCCTGTTGCAGGCCGGCACCCTGCACCGAGTGGGCCAGGCGGAACAGGCTCTGGCTCAGTTGGCGAATGTGCACCGGGCTGGCCAGCACGCGCTGGACGCGCTTGCCCAGGCTGCGTGCCAGATCATGCTCCCACTCACGCTGAAAGGGCTGCGCACTGGCCACGGTGACGCTGTGCACATCGACCGCCAGAGCGAGGATGCCATGGCGGTCGGCGAAGGCGCGCGAGATCAGGCTGCCGACCTGGGCCAGGTCGATCTGCAGCGGGTCGAGCCGGACGAAGGGCTGCTGCACGACATCGGCCAGCCATTGGCACAGGCTGTCCAGATCGAGGACATGGCCGGGGCGCTGCTGATCGCTGAGGTTCAGGCTGGCGATGATTTCGAGCGGGTGGCTGCTGCACTGGTTTGGCTGCTCAAGGGCGCGCAGGACGTCACCGGGTTGCAGGCGGTGGTCGGCGAGCAGAGCGTCGAGGAGGCGTTTGAGGTCGAGGTCGTGGCTGTCTTGGGTATGCATCGCGGCGGCGTCCGTGCCGAAAAGGTACGGGCAAGGCTAGCCGCCTGGACAGCTTTGGCGTCGATGCAACGATTGCGGGGTTTTACTGGCTGAAATTTGCGTCGTATTCAGTAAATTGGGGCCGCTTTGCGCCCCTTCGCGGGTGAACCCGCTCCCACCGGGACTTGTAGCGCCGCCTAAACCTGTAGCCTGCGAAGCAGGCCCAGCACCTATCAGCCTGCTGCTACGCCTTGCAACTGCGGCAAGTTGCTCAGCTCGACTTCGCCGACACAAACCAGATTGCGCAGCTTCTGCGCGATGACTTCGGCGCGATGCCAGCTCAAACCATCGATGCCGATTTCCAGCTCCAGCCAGTCGCCCTGCTGACGCATCTGCACACTATTGGGCGTGAGGAACTGCATCGCGAACAGGTTCAGCACTCGGCACAGGCTGTCTGGCTCGGCCTCGGCTTGCAGTTGATAACGCACATGGCTGTGCGCCGCGCTGGCGGCCCAGACGTCGGAGCGGGGCAGGGTGTCGGGCCGTTCAAGTGCGTTCATGTGATTCTCCTCCAGGACGGAAGAAATTCTGCCACGCGGCAGGCGGCATTTTTTCGCTATGATTGAGACGATTTGTCAGCTAGGCAGATTGATCAATTCGCCTATTGGCGCCTTGGAGAATAATTAATGCAAAACGAACTGGACGCCTATGACCGGCGCATCCTGCAGCTGCTACAAGAGGATGCTTCATTGTCCAGCGCGCAGATTGCCGAACGCGTCGGCCTGTCGCAGTCACCCTGCTGGCGGCGTATTCAACGGCTGAAGGAAGAGGGGGTGATTCGCGCTCAGGTGACCCTGCTCGACCGCAAGAAGGTCGGCCTGAATACACAGATCTTTGCCGAGGTGAAGCTCAACGCCCACGGGCGGTCCAACTTCGCCGGCTTCACCGAAGCGATCCGTGAATTCCCCGAGGTGCTGGAATGTTACGTGCTGATGGGGTCGGTCGACTTCCTGTTGCGCATTGTCACCCCGGACATCGAAGCTTACGAACGATTCTTCTTCGAAAAGCTGTCGAATGTGCCAGGGATCCAGGAGGTCAACTCGATCGTGGCCTTGTCCGAAATCAAGTCCACGACCAGCCTGCCGTTAGCGCGTTGACGGCGACTTGAGCAGGTGCTTCCAGGCGCGGTTCTGCTCGATCGCACGGGCCTGCTCGACGCGGGCGATCAGCAGTTCGTCGTTCTCTTCCTCGCCCAACGGCTGCTCAGCCAGCTTGTGCAGCTTGTTCAGCTCGCCATAGAGGCGATCCATTTGCGGCACGTCGAGCACCTGGCGGGCGTGGCGCAGCCAGGTCAGCAGGGTTTCGATGCGTGGCAACTGCTCGCCAAGGTCTTCCGGCTGCTGCACATAACGCTCTTGCAGCTTCAGCGCGCGGGCTTCTTCGCCGACCAGGTGTTGCAGCCAGTTGGCCAACTGCGCCTTGCCCTGGCGTTCGCCACGGCCTTTGCGCTCGACGGTCCAGGCGCGGGCCAGCAGCCAGCGTGAGGTTTCCAGCGAGAACTGGCCCCAGCGTGGGTCTTCCAGCTCTTCGCTGAACTGCTCGGGCGCGGCGCGGCGGACGTCTTCGTCGTCGTTACCGGCCTGTACCAGCGGGCGCCAGTCTTCCAGCAGCGCGTCGAGGCTGGCGCGCAAGGCGCTGGTGGTCGCGCGCGGCGCGGCCTGGCCCATGCTGCCGGCCAGGGCGCGCAGCTCGCTCAGGCACTGCACCCAGTCCTGCAGCAGGCGCCAGTGGCCGCTGTGGCGGTACTGCTCGGCCAGCCGTTGGCTGCTCGCCAGCAACTGCCAGGCCAGGGCGGTGAAGGCATCGTCGACCGGCATTTCGGCGTCGAGCTCGGCGCTCGGCAGGTCCAGCTCGTAGCTGTCTGGCTCAAGCAGGCGATAGCCGCGCTCGGCCTTGCTGATGTCGCAGGGCATCAAGGGCAGGCTCGCGGCCAGCTCGGCGGCCAGTTCCAGCAGGGCTTCAGCGGAACCTTCGCGCAGCTCAAGCTCCAGCTCGCAGATTTCTTCCTTGCGCTTGCCAGCGATGACAAAGCCTTGGTCCAGCGCTGCTTCGATAACCACTTTGGCCTTGCCGCGGCCCCAGGAGATCTCGGCGAACTCGCGGGTGAAGTCGGTGGTGAACAGCGGTTTGATGGTCTTTTTGTCGAGCTCGGCGAGTTGCTCGGGCCAGCAGCTGGCGTCGAGTTTTTTCAGGTCGAGCTTGGCTTTTTCCAGCGGCCACTCGAATTCGTTGCGCTCAGACAGGCCTGCGACGCTCTGGCCACGGCACTTGAGGGTCTGGATGACGGCATCGCCATCGCGGCGCAGACGCAGGGCGACACGCGCGGCGGACAGCTCACGCTCAGGGGTGTCGAAGTACTGGTTGAGCAGTTCGCGGGTCTGCCAGCCGGACTTGTTGCGCTTCTTCAGCAGGGGGTGCTCACGAAGGGCGGTGAGAGTCTCGCGGCTGGCGCGGAGTTTGAGTTCGGTTTCTTTGTGCATCGCGGGCTCGAAGGAGGGGCATCGTTGCAAGGCAGTCTACAGCAGTCAGCCGTGCTGCTGTGATCCGACTGGTCGGTTGCCCCGGTGCAGCGGCCTTGCGCCGTCTACGTCAGGCGTTGTTATGATGGGCCGACGTTTTCGAGGAATCCGCGCATGCCGTTGCCATCGCTGAAAGACCAGTTCGCCGCCCTGATCGCCGCGCCATCGGTCAGTTGCACCCAGCCCGCACTGGATCAGTCCAACCGCGTGGTAATCGACTTGCTCGCCGGTTGGCTGGCTGACCTTGGCTTCACATGCGATATCCAGCAGGTCACCCCCGGCAAGTTCAACCTGCTGGCCAGCCGCGGCACGGGCCCTGGCGGGCTGATTCTGGCTGGCCACAGCGACACGGTGCCGTTCGACGAGCAGTTGTGGCAGAGCGACCCGCTGAAACTGACCGAGGTGGGCGATCGCTGGGTTGGGCTGGGTAGTTGCGACATGAAAGGTTTCTTCGCGCTGGTGATCGAGGCCGTGCTGCCGCTGCTCGAACATGACTTCAAACAACCCCTGCTGATCCTTGCTACGTGCGACGAAGAAAGCTCGATGTCCGGCGCCCGCGCCCTGGCCGAGGCCGGTCAGCCGCTTGGCCGCGCAGCGGTGATCGGCGAGCCGACCGGGCTCAGGCCGATTCGCCTGCACAAGGGCATCATGATGGAACGCATCGATATTCTCGGCCGCAGCGGCCATTCGTCAGACCCAAGCCTGGGCCACAGTGCGATGGAAGCGATGCACGCAGTGATGACCGAGATGATCGGCCTGCGCCAGCAATGGCAGCAAACCTACAGCAACCCGCAGTTCACCGTGCCGACGCCGACGCTGAACTTTGGCTGCATTCACGGTGGCGACAACCCCAACCGGATCTGCGGCCAGTGCGCGCTCGAGTTCGACCTGCGGCCATTGCCCGGGATGGACCCGGAGCAGCTGCGCGCGGCCATTCGCGCCAAGCTGGTGCCGCTGGCCGAGCAGCATCAGGTGAGCATCGACTACAAACCGTTGTTTCCTGAGGTGGCGCCGTTCGAGCAGGCCGCCGACAGCGAGCTGGTACGTGTGGCCGAGCGCTTGACCGGGCACCGCGCCGAAGCAGTGGCCTTCGCCACCGAGGCGCCGTACCTGCAACAGCTGGGCTGCGAGACCATTGTGCTCGGGCCGGGCGACATCGCCTGTGCTCACCAGCCCGGCGAATACCTTGAAATGTCACGTATCGAGCCTACCGTGCGTCTATTGCGTGACCTGATCAGGCACTATTGCCTGAGCTAAACGTCCATTGAGCTGATTCGTTCCTGCCTAGAGGAGAGTGCGCGTGACCGCAAGCCTGTTCCGACGATGACCTCGCACCGTTGTGCGTCTTGACCGTTCTCCGTCCACTTAGCCACAGGCCCTGTCATGCCCGATTACGTAACCTGGCTCCGCCACGCTTCGCCGTACGTCAATGCTCACCGTGACTGCACCTTCGTCGTCATGCTGCCCGGCGACGGCGTCGATCACCCCAACTTTGGCAATATCGTCCACGACCTGGTGCTGCTGCACAGCCTTGGCGTGCGCCTGGTGCTGGTGCACGGCTCGCGCCCGCAGATCGAAAGCCGCCTGGCCGCCCGTGGCCTGACACCGCATTACCACCACGGCATGCGCATTACCGATGCCGCCACCCTGGATTGCGTGATCGACGCGGTCGGCGCCTTGCGCGTGGCAATCGAGGCGCGCCTGTCGATGGACATGGCCTCCTCGCCAATGCAGGGCGCACGACTGCGCGTGGCGTCCGGCAACCTGGTCACTGCACGGCCGATCGGCGTGCTCGAAGGGGTCGACTACCACCACACCGGTGAAGTCCGCCGGATCGACCGCAAGGGCATCAATCGCCTGCTCGACGAACGCTCGATCGTGCTGCTGTCGCCGCTGGGCTACTCGCCGACCGGCGAAATCTTCAACCTGGCCTGCGAAGACGTCGCCACCCGCGCAGCTATCGAACTGGCCGCCGACAAACTGCTGCTGTTTGGCGCCGAGCCCGGCCTGCTCGATGAAAACGGCCGGCTGGTGCGCGAGCTGCGCCCGCAACAGATTGCGCCGCACCTGGCACGGCTGGGCAGCGACTATCAGGGCGAACTGCTCGATGCCGCCGGCGAGGCGTGCAAGGGCGGCGTGGCGCGTAGCCATATCGTCAGTTATGCCGAAGACGGTGCGCTGCTCACCGAGCTGTTCACCCGCGACGGCGGCGGCACCTTGGTGGCGCAGGAGCAGTTCGAGATCGTCCGTGAGGCGAGCATCGAAGACGTCGGTGGTTTGCTTGAGCTGATCAGCCCGCTGGAAGAGCAGGGCATTCTCGTGCGCCGTTCGCGCGAGGTGTTGGAGCGTGAGATCGAGCAGTTCAGTGTGGTCGAGCGCGACGGTCTGATCATCGCCTGTGCGGCGTTGTACCCGATTGCCGATTCGTCGGCGGGGGAGCTGGCGTGCCTGGCGGTCAACCCGGAGTACCGCCACGGCGGCCGTGGCGATGACCTGCTCGAGCGGATCGAATCGCGGGCGCGCACGCTCGGGCTGAAGACCCTGTTCGTGCTGACCACGCGCACTGCGCACTGGTTTCGCGAACGCGGCTTCGAGCCCAGTGGCGTCGAGCGGCTGCCGGCGGCGCGGGCTTCGCTGTACAACTTCCAGCGCAACTCGAAGATCTTCGAGAAGACCCTGTAAACCTCACGCCACAATGAAAAACGCCGTCTGATCAGACGGCGTTTTCATTTACACGGTGTGCAGATACCAGTTGTACTCGAGGTCGGAGATCGAGTGCTCGAACTCCTCCAGCTCGCTTTCCTTGCACGCGACAAAGATGTCGATGTACTTCGGATCGATGTACTTGTTCAGCACTTCGCTGTCGTCCAGCTCGCGCAGGGCATCACGCAGGTTGTTCGGCAGGCTCTGATCAAGCTGCTCGTACGAGTTGCCTTCGATCGCCGGGCCCGGTTCGATCTTGTTGGTCAGGCCGTGGTGCACGCCTGCCAGCACCGCTGCCATCATCAAGTACGGGTTGGCGTCGGCGCCTGCTACACGGTGCTCCAGGCGGACCGAGTCGGGCGAGCCGGTCGGCACGCGCACGGCGACGGTACGGTTGTCCAGGCCCCAGCTCTGTGCGTTGGGCACGTAGAACTGCGAACCGAAGCGGCGGTACGAATTGACGTTCGGGCACAGGAACGCCATCGACGCGGGCAGGGTCTCGAGCACACCGCCGACTGCGTGGCGTAACGCGGCGTTCTGCTCGGGATCCTCGCTGGTGAAGATGTTGTGGCCATCTTTGTCCAGGATCGAGATGTGCACATGCAGGCCATTGCCAGCCTGGCCGGGGTACGGCTTGGCCATGAACGTGGTGTCCATTTCATGGTCGTAGGCAATGTTCTTGATCAGACGCTTGAGCAGCACTGCATAGTCGCAGGCCTTGAGCGCATCAGGCACATGGTGCAGGTTGACTTCGAACTGCGCCGGGGCGCTTTCCTTGACGATGGCGTCAGCCGGGATGCCTTGCTCTTTGGCACCTTCAAGGATGTCCTGCAGGCAGTCGGCGTATTCGTCGAGGTCGTCGATCAGGTAGACCTGAGTCGACTGCGGGCGTTTGCCCGAGATCGGCGAGCGCGGCGGCTGTGGACGGCCGTTCACGTTTTCCTGGTCGATCAGGTAGAACTCGAGTTCGAATGCGGCGCAGATGGTCAGGCCCATGTCGTCGAACTTGCTCACGACCTGGCGCAGCACTTCACGTGGATCGGCGAAGAACGGCTCGCCTTCGATCTCGTGCATGGTCATCAGCAGCTGAGCCGTAGGGCGCTTCTGCCACGGCTCGTTGCACAGGGTGTCAGGGATTGGGTAGCAGATGCGGTCCGCATCGCCGATGTCCAGACCCAGGCCCGTGCTTTCAACGGTCGAACCGTTGATGTCGAGGGCGAAGAGGGAGGCCGGCAGGTTGATGCCTTTCTCGTAAACCTTGTGGAGGCTGGTGCGCTCAATGCGCTTGCCGCGCACCACACCATTCATATCTGCAATCAGAAGGTCAACGTAGAGAACCTCAGGATGTTCCTTAAGGAACGCGTTCGCTTCGTTAAGCTGAACGGCACGCGGGGGTACCGACATGATGCAACACCTTTGTTGTTAAAAATATCAATCAAGGGGGGCTTGCAGTTCCAGTCAATCGGAAACGCAAACCGAAGTCAAGCCAACCCCTTAACGCCCTGAAATGGCACATCTACGGCAGATTTGCTGCATATCGGGGCGAAGCATTATCCGCTATTTAAGCCGAAAAGGGTTATCTCGGCCTGCCTGTCTTTTATTTTTTACGGAGGTGTTGTGTAAAAAAATGAACAAGGCTAAGCTCGGTTGCAACCCAAAACACAATAATACGAGGGTCATATGGTCCGCTTGTCGCGACCTGCAGGTGCTGTCTGTGCAGTGCTTTCAGGGACTCAATCCGTCCGCCGCAAGGGCAACGCTCAGCCATTTGCTGAGGCTGATGCTCTGGCCGCAATAATTGACGGTCGCCCCGGTCCATACGCCTTACGTCGCAGTCTGCTGCACCCCCTTCGCTTGTTCTGCCCTGTGAATGCTTCAAGGAATCCCGCCGTGGGCGTGGTTCCGATGACGTCCTGTGCGCGCAGTTTTGCAATGCCCGGCTACTCCATCCAGAATCAAGGCGCGGGTCTGCTGCGGCCCTTGCGCCGAGCCGGCTACCGCCTTGATCGACGCCCGACGTCAGCACTGCCCGAGCTATCCCGACCGGGCCACCTTACCTCCTGAGGTATTTATGAGTAACAACCTCGACCAGCTCACCGATTGGTTGAAAGAACACAAGATCACCGAAGTGGAATGCATGATCAGCGACCTGACCGGCATCACCCGCGGCAAGATCTCGCCGACCAACAAGTTCATCGCCGAAAAGGGCATGCGCCTGCCTGAAAGCGTGCTGCTGCAGACCGTGACCGGCGACTATGTCGACGATGACATCTATTACGAACTGCTCGACCCGGCCGACATCGACATGATCTGCCGACCTGACGAGAACGCGGTGTTTCTCGTGCCTTGGGCCATCGAGCCAACTGCTCAGGTGATCCACGACACCTATGACAAAAAGGGCAACCCGATCGAGCTGTCGCCGCGCAACGTATTGAAGAAAGTGCTCAAGCTCTACAGCGACAAGGGCTGGCAGCCAATCGTCGCGCCGGAGATGGAGTTCTACCTGACCAAGCGCAGCGAAGATCCGGACTTCCCGCTGCAGCCGCCGGTAGGCCGCTCGGGCCGCCCGGAAACCGGCCGCCAGTCGTTCTCGATCGAAGCCGCCAACGAATTCGACCCGCTGTTCGAAGACGTCTATGACTGGTGCGAACTGCAGCAGCTGGACCTCGACACGCTGATCCACGAAGACGGCACGGCGCAGATGGAGATCAACTTCCGTCACGGTGATGCACTGCACCTGGCCGACCAGATACTGGTGTTCAAACGGACCATGCGCGAGGCTGCGCTCAAGCACAACGTTGCCGCCACCTTCATGGCCAAGCCAATGACCGGCGAGCCGGGCAGCGCCATGCACCTTCACCAGAGCGTGGTCGACATGCAGACCGGCAAGAACATCTTTGCCAATGCCGACGGCAGCATGAGCGCGCTGTTCCTCAACCACATCGGCGGGCTGCAGAAGTTCATCCCGTATGTGTTGCCGCTGTTCGCCCCCAACGTCAACTCGTTCCGCCGCTTCCTGCCGGACACTTCGGCCCCGGTCAACGTCGAGTGGGGTGAAGAAAACCGCACCGTCGGCCTGCGTGTGCCGGATGCCGGGCCGCAGAACCGCCGAGTCGAGAACCGTCTGCCAGGCGCCGATGCCAACCCATACCTGGCCATCGCTGCCAGCCTGTTGTGTGGCTACATCGGCATGATCCAGGCCATCGAACCAAGCGCACCGGTGCAGGGCCGTGGCTACGAGCGGCGCAACCTGCGTCTGCCGCTGACCCTGGAAGATGCACTGGAACGCATGGAGAACTGCCATGAGCTGGAGCAGTACCTGGGCAAGAAATTCATCGCCGGCTACGTAGCCACCAAGCGCGCCGAGCATGAAAACTTCAAACGCGTGATCAGCTCCTGGGAACGTGAATTCCTGCTGTTTGCCGTCTGAACCAAACCCGGCCCGCAGGAGCGCGGCTGTCGCACAACGGAGAAGCACATGAGCGTCAACAACCCGCAAACCCGTGACTGGCAAACCCTCAGCGGTGAGCACCACCTGGCACCTTTCAGCGACTACAAACAGCTGAAGGAGAAGGGCCCGCGCATCATCACCAAGGCTGAGGGCGTGCACCTGTGGGACAGCGAGGGTCACAAGATCCTCGACGGCATGGCCGGGCTGTGGTGCGTTGCGGTCGGTTACGGGCGTGAAGAGCTGGTGCAGGCGGCAGAGAAGCAGATGCGCGAGCTGCCGTACTACAACCTGTTCTTTCAGACCGCCCACCCGCCGGCGCTGGAGCTGGCCAAGGCGATCAGCGACGTGGCCCCGGCGGGCATGACTCATGTGTTTTTCACCGGCTCCGGCTCAGAAGGCAACGACACCGTGCTGCGCATGGTTCGCCATTACTGGGCGCTCAAGGGCAAGCCGCACAAGCAGACCATCATTGGTCGCATCAACGGCTATCACGGCTCGACCGTGGCCGGTGCCAGCCTGGGCGGCATGAGTGGCATGCACGAGCAGGGCGGCTTGCCGATCCCGGGCATCGTGCATATTCCTCAGCCGTATTGGTTCGGTGAGGGCGGTGACATGAGCCCGGACGCCTTCGGTGTGTGGGCGGCCGAGCAGCTGGAACAGAAGATTCTCGAAGTCGGCGAAGACAATGTTGCGGCGTTTATCGCCGAGCCGATCCAGGGTGCTGGCGGGGTGATCATTCCACCAGAAACCTACTGGCCGAAGATCAAGGAGATCCTCGCCAAATACGACATCCTGTTCGTTGCCGATGAAGTGATCTGCGGTTTCGGCCGCACTGGCGAGTGGTTCGGTTCGGACTACTACGACCTCAAGCCTGACCTGATGACCATCGCCAAGGGGCTGACCTCCGGTTACATCCCCATGGGCGGTGTGATCGTGCGTGACAAGGTGGCCCAAGCACTCAGCGAAGGCGGCGATTTCAACCACGGCTTCACCTACTCCGGGCACCCGGTGGCGGCTGCGGTCGGCCTGGAAAACCTGCGCCTGCTGCGCGATGAGCACATCGTCGAGCGCGCCAGGACAGAAGCGGCACCGTATTTGCAAAAGCGTTTGCGTGAGCTGCAGGACCACCCATTGGTAGGCGAAGTGCGCGGCCTTGGCTTGCTCGGCGCGATCGAGCTGGTCAAGGACAAGGCAACTCGCAGCCGTTATGAGGGCAAGGGCGTCGGCATGATCTGCCGTAACTTCTGCTTCGACAACGGCCTGATCATGCGCGCCGTGGGCGACACCATGATCATCGCGCCGCCGCTGGTGATCTCCCATGCCGAGATCGACGAACTGGTGGAAAAGGCGCGCAAGTGCCTGGATTTAACCTATGAAGCGGTGAAATAGCCGCCTGCTACGCTAGCGTTGTGACATTAAGCGGTTACAAGGGTCTGCTGTTGTTGATACAGCGCCTTGTAACTTGCCAGACTAGCGACTGATTCAGTCGCCCAGCGCTTGCACCATGGGACCTGGCTGCTGAACAGATGGCTTGATAATAAATTCTGGAGCATTACGCATGAAGAAAATGGGCAAGACGTTGCTGGCCGCCGCCCTCATGGGTGCCATGGCTACCGCAGTTCAGGCTGACGACAAAGTACTCCACGTCTACAACTGGTCGGACTACATTGCCCCGGATACCGTGGCCAAGTTCGAAAAGCAGACCGGCATCAAAGTGGTCTACGACGTGTTCGACAGCAACGAGACCCTCGAGGCCAAGCTGCTGGCAGGCAAGTCTGGCTACGACATCGTCGTACCGTCGAACAACTTCCTCGCCAAGCAGATCAAGGCCGGCGTCTATCAGGAGCTGGATCGCTCCAAGCTGCCCAACTGGAAAAACCTCGACGAAGACCTGCTCAAGGCCGTTGGCGATGCCAGCGACGAAGGCAACAAGCACGCCTTCCCGTACATGTGGGGTTCGATCGGTATCGGCTACAACCCGGAGAAGGTCAAGGCCGCGCTGGGCGTGGACAAGATCGACTCGTGGGACACCGTGTTCAAGCCAGAGAACATGGCCAAGCTCAAGAGCTGCGGCGTGACCTTCCTCGACGCCCCGACCGAAATGATCCCGGCCGCCTTGCACTACCTGGGCAAGCCGACCAACAGCAAAGACAAGGCTGACCTGAAAGCAGCCGAAGACCTGTTCATGAAGATCCGCCCATCGGTGGCGTACTTCCACTCGTCCAAGTACATCTCCGACCTTGCCAACGGCAACATCTGTGTTGCAGTCGGCTACTCGGGTGACCTCGAACAGTCCAAAGCCCGTGCTCACGAGGCTGGCGACAAGGTCAAGCTGGCGTACACCATTCCCAAGGAAGGTGCCGGCACCTTCTACGACATGGTCGCCATCCCCAAGGATGCCAGCAACCTCGACGCTGCCTACCAGTTCATGAACTACCTGCTGCAGCCTGAAGTCATGGCCGAGATCACCAACGCCGTGCGCTTCCCGAACGGCAACAAGGCGGCGACTGCCCTGGTCGACAAGGACATCACCAGCGACCCGGCCATCTACCCGTCGGATGCGGTGAAGAAACAGCTGTACGCAATCAGCGATCTCGATGCAGGCACCCTGCGTCTGATCACCCGCAGCTGGACCAAGATCAAGTCGGGCAAGTAAGCCTGAGTGAAAGCCTCTGGGCCGCGGTTTTCGGCCCGGAGGCGCACTGCGACGAATAAGTTTGCCGCAGCGTTCCTGCAAGGGTAAGTTGCGCGCCGGTTTTGCCAGTCTGGCGGCGCCTTTATCACTGACGGCTACCGTCACCGAATGCACTGTTTGCCAAGGAGCATCCACTTGTCTAAATCTGTACTTCGCAAGGCCTTGCTGGCCGGAGCGGGCCTGACGCTGGCATGCAGCGTCCAAGCGGCGCCTACGGTGCATCTGTACAACTGGTCGGACTACATCGGGCCAACCACCCTCGCCGATTTCGAGAAAGAAACCGGGATCAAACCGGTGCAGGACGTTTTCGACTCCAACGAAACCCTGGAAGGCAAGCTGCTCGCCGGTCGTACCGGCTATGACGTGGTCGTGCCGTCCAACCATTTCCTCGGCAAGCAGATCAAGGCGGGCGCATTCCAGAAGCTCGACCGCAGTCTGCTGTCCAACTATGCCAACCTCGACCCGGCGCTGATGAAGCGCCTGGAGAAGAATGACCCCGGCAATCTCTACGCCGTGCCGTATCTGTGGGGCACTAATGGCATCGGTTACAACGTCGACAAGGTCAAGGCCGTGCTCGGCGTCGACAGCATCGACTCGTGGGCAGTGCTGTTTGAACCGGAAAACATGAAGAAGCTGTCCAAATGCGGTGTGGCCTTCCTCGATTCGGCTGACGAAATGCTGCCCGCGGTGCTCAACTACATGGGCCTCGATCCCAACAGCAGCAACCCCAAGGATTACGCCGCCGCCGAGAAAAAGCTGCTGGCCGTGCGCCCTTACGTGACCTACTTCCATTCCTCCAAATACATCACCGACCTGGCCAACGGCGACATCTGCGTGGCCGCCGGTTTCTCCGGTGATGTGTTCCAGGCCAAGGCCCGTGCTGAAGAAGCGAAGAAGGGCGTCAACCTGGCCTACGCGATTCCCAAGGAAGGCGGCAACCTCTGGTTCGATGTACTGGCGATTCCGGCCGACTCGAAAAACAGCAAAGAGGCCCACGCTTTCATCAACTATCTGCTCAAGCCTGAGGTTATCGCCCAGGTCAGCGATTACGTCGGTTACGCCAACCCGAACCCCAAGGCTGGCGCGCTGATGGACCAGGATGTCAGGAACGACGCCGCGGTTTACCCACCGCAGGAAGTACTGGACAAGATGTTCGTCAACAGCGAGTTGCCGCCCAAGGTGCAACGTTTGATGACCCGCAGCTGGACCAAGGTCAAGTCGGGCAAATAATCATCCAGACCCGCCTCCTTGAGGGCGGGCTTAAAAATCTTGTTGGGAGTTTCACTCATGGCAGTTGCCTCCAGTGCCTATAAGAAAGCCCTCGAGGGTGGCCAGCAACCCAAGCAGGTGCTGGTCAAGATCGACCGGGTCACGAAGAAGTTCGACGAAACAATTGCCGTGGACGATGTGTCCCTGGAAATCCGCAAAGGCGAGATCTTCGCCCTGCTGGGTGGCTCCGGCTCCGGTAAATCGACCCTGCTGCGCATGCTGGCCGGGTTCGAGCGGCCGAGCGAAGGGCGCATCTATCTGGATGGCGTCGACATCACCGACATGCCGCCGTACGAGCGGCCGATCAACATGATGTTCCAGTCCTACGCCTTGTTCCCGCACATGACCGTGGCGCAGAACATCGCCTTCGGCCTGCAGCAGGACAAGATGCCCAAGGCCGAGATCGACGCCCGCGTGGACGAGATGCTCAAGCTGGTGCACATGACCC
The DNA here is from genome assembly GCF_014525325.1 of Pseudomonas sp. EZ-C24. Lineage (NCBI taxonomy): Bacteria > Pseudomonadati > Pseudomonadota > Gammaproteobacteria > Pseudomonadales > Pseudomonadaceae > Pseudomonas > Pseudomonas sp. EZ-C24. Next base: position 18,603 of record NZ_JACDIU010000001.1, read on the forward strand.
AGTACGCCAAGCGCAAGCCGCATCAGCTGTCCGGTGGCCAACGCCAGCGGGTGGCGCTGGCGCGCTCGCTGGCCAAGCGGCCGAAATTGCTGCTGCTCGATGAGCCGATGGGCGCGCTGGACAAAAAGCTGCGCTCGCAGATGCAGCTGGAGCTGGTGCAGATCATCGAGCGGGTCGGCGTGACCTGCGTGATGGTGACCCACGACCAGGAAGAAGCCATGACCATGGCCGAGCGCATCGCCATCATGCACCTGGGCTGGATCGCTCAGATCGGCTCGCCGATCGACATCTACGAAACCCCCACCAGCCGCCTGGTGTGTGAGTTCATCGGCAACGTCAACCTGTTCGAAGGGCAGGTGGTCGACGACGCCGAGGGCCACGCGCTGATCGCCAGCCCCGAGCTTGAGCGCAATATCTACGTCGGCCACGGTGTTTCCACCTCGGTCGAGGACAAGAGCATCCTCTACGCGCTGCGTCCAGAGAAGATGCTGGTCACCACCGAGCAGCCGAGCTACGAATACAACTGGTCGCGCGGCAAGGTGCATGACATCGCCTACCTGGGCGGCCACTCGGTGTTCTACGTCGAGCTGCCGAGCGGCAAGATCGTCCAGTCGTTCGTGGCCAACGCCGAGCGCCAGGGCACCCGCCCGACCTGGGGCGACGAAGTCTACGTGTGGTGGGAAGACGACAGCGGCGTGGTACTGCGCTCATGAAAATCCGCAAGCTCAAGCGAGCCTTCCAGCGGCTGGTCCCGGAGGGACGGCACTTGGTGATCGGCGTGCCGTTCATCTGGCTGTTCCTGTTCTTCATGCTGCCGTTCTTCATCGTGTTGAAGATCAGCTTTGCCGAAGCCGACGTGGCGATCCCGCCGTACACCGAGATCTACACCTACGTCGAAGACAAGATTCAGTTGGTGCTCAACCTGGCCAACTATGGGCTGTTGACCGAGGATGAGCTGTATATCTCGGCCTACCTCGGCTCGTTGAAGATGGCCTTCATCAGCACCGTGCTGTGCCTGCTGATCGGTTATCCGATGGCCTATGCCATCGCCAACGCGCGCAAGGAAAGCCAGACGGTCTTGCTGCTGCTGATCATGATGCCGACCTGGACCGCGATCCTGATCCGGGTCTACGCCTGGATGGGCATCCTCAGCAACAACGGGCTGCTCAACAGCTTCCTGATGTGGATCGGCCTGATCGATCAGCCACTGCAGATCCTCAACACCAACCTGGCGGTGTATATCGGCGTGGTCTATTCATACCTGCCGTTCATGATCCTGCCGTTGTTCGCCAACCTCGTGAAGCACGACCAGAGCCTGCTGGAAGCCGCTTCGGACCTCGGTTCGAGCACCTTCAACAGCTTCTGGAAGATCACCGTGCCGCTGTCGAAAAACGGCATCATTGCCGGCTGCATGCTGGTGTTCATTCCGGTGGTGGGTGAGTTCGTCATTCCGGAACTGCTCGGCGGCCCGGAAACCCTGATGATCGGTAAAGTGCTGTGGCAGGAATTCTTCAACAACCGTGACTGGCCGGTAGCCTCGGCGCTGGCGGTAGTAATGCTGGCGATCCTGATCGTACCGATCCTGCTGTTCAACCGTAGCCAGGCCAAAGAGATGGAGGGCAGAGCATGAAGCGTTTCAGTTTTTCCAAGCTGATGCTGGTGCTCGGCTTGCTGTTCATCTACCTGCCGATGCTGATCCTGGTGATCTACTCGTTCAACGCCTCCAAGCTGGTAACGGTATGGGGCGGCTGGTCGCTGAAGTGGTACATCGGTCTGCTCGACAACACCCAGCTGATGGGCTCGGTGATGCGCTCGCTGGAGATCGCCTGCTACACCGCGGTCGCCGCGGTGGCGCTGGGTACCCTGGCCGCGTTCGTGCTGACCCGGGTCACCCGCTTCAAGGGCCGCACGCTGTTCGGTGGCCTGGTCACGGCGCCATTGGTCATGCCCGAGGTGATCACCGGTCTGTCGCTGTTGCTGCTGTTCGTGGCCATGGCGCAGATGATCGGCTGGCCGCAGGAGCGCGGCATTGTCACCATCTGGATCGCCCACACCACGTTCTGCGCAGCCTATGTGGCGGTAGTGGTGTCGGCGCGCCTGCGTGAACTGGACCTGTCGATCGAAGAAGCGGCGATGGACCTCGGTGCCAGGCCGTGGAAGGTGTTCTTCCTGATCACCATCCCGATGATCGCGCCGTCGCTGGCGGCGGGCGGCATGATGTCGTTCGCGCTGTCGCTGGATGACCTGGTACTGGCCAGCTTCGTCTCTGGTCCGGGCTCGACTACCTTGCCGATGGAAGTGTTCTCGGCAGTGCGGCTCGGGGTCAAACCCGAGATCAACGCCGTGGCCAGCCTGATCCTGCTGTCGGTATCGCTGGTGACCTTCATGGTCTGGTACTTCAGCCGCCGCGCTGAAGAGCACCGCCGCAAGGCCATCCAGCAGGCTATCGAGGAGGGTGCAGCGGCAAGCGTTGGCCAGCCTCAGGTACGTCGCCCGGCGCAGACTGCAGCGTCCGTCTGACCTACCTCGGGGGCCGCTTCGCGGCCCTTCGCGGGTAAACCCGCTCCCACAGGCATCGCGATCGTTTCAAGGGCATCGCGGTGCCAGTGGCGGCCCCGATACCGCTCAGCTTTCAATGGTGTGTGAGTGATCCGTACTTGCTGGGTCACCTCATTTTCATGAGTTCCTCAAAACCCTGTAGGAGCGGGTTTACCCGCGAAGGCCACGACACGGAATTACTGCCAGACCGTATCCCAATGCGGGTAATCGCCAATGCTGTCGACAAGCTTGGCCCGTACTGGGTTCTCAACGATATACGTCGCTACACTGCGCATGCTTTCTTCCCTACGCAGCGCCCGATCCTGATACCCGGCTTGCCAAACCGGCCCATAGCGAACGCCGGCCTTGTGCAAGGCAAGACTGGATCTCGACTTGAACCTGCGCATCAAAGTCCCCAGCGTCACCGACTTCAATTCGATCAGCCAATGCACATGATCTGGCATCACCACCCAGGCCAACGACTGGCAGTCCTGTTCCTGATCTGACAAACGCAGCTGCTGCACAACGATGCGTGCTGTGTGTAATTGACCAAACAGCGCTTCACGCTGATGAGTGACCGTGGTCAGTAAATAACGCCTGCCAGGCTCGGACCAGCGGCCACGGCGCAGCAGGTAGGATTCGGCGAATGTCATGGTTCTTCCTTGAGTTTGACGCCCTCTTGAACCGTAGCCGTTGCCGCATGGAGAACGCGGTGCTTCTCGTTTCCGGGTATGACATTCGTGACCCTTTACAGGATCAGTCAGGCTGACTGACCCCTATCAGTGCCGATTGCGGAACCCTGATCTACGCTAACAGTCGCATCCCTCGAACCATTCGCGCGCAAGCAAGGAGCACGCATGCCGTTGAGGCGCCTATTGTCGGTCGCTTGCCTGGGTTATTTGTCGCTATTGGTGGGTTGCAAAGAAGAAATTGCCCCGCCGGAACTGCCCAGAGTAGGTGTACAGCAAGTCCAGACCACAGATTTTGCCGCCAACGTGACCCTTACCGGTGACGTGCAGGCGCGTGTGCAGACCGACCTGTCTTTCAGGGTCGGCGGCAAGATCATCTCGCGCAGCGTCGACGTCGGCGATCACGTCAAGGCCAACCAGGTGCTGGCGCGGCTCGATCCCAAGGACCTGCAGAACAACGTCGACTCGGCCAAGGCCGAGGTATTTGCTGCGCAGGCGCGGGTAACCCAGACCAGCGCGGCCTTCGTTCGCCAGCAGAAACTGCTGCCCAAGGGCTACACCAGCCGCAGCGAATATGATTCTGCCGAGGCGGCGCTGCGCGGCAATCAAAGTGCTTTGAAGGCCGCTCAGGCGCAGTTGGCCAATGCCAGGGAGCAACTGAGCTACACCGCGCTGGTTGCCGACGCCGATGGCGTCATCACCTCGCGCCAGGCCGAGGTTGGCCAGGTGGTGCAGGCGACCATGCCGATCTTTGGCCTGGCCGTGGACGGTGATCGTGATGCGGTCTTCAACGTCTACGAATCGCTGCTGATGGCGCCGCCCAGCGACGCGCCAGTGATCGTGAAGCTGCTCGACAACCCGCAGGTGCAGGCGCAGGGCCAGGTGCGCGAAGTGACCCCGACGGTGTCCGCCGACAGCGGCACGGTGCAGATCAAGGTCGCCCTGCAGAGTGTGCCCGCCGGCATGCAACTCGGCTCGCCTGTCACCGCCAGCGGCCGCACCCAGGGCCGGCCGAGCATCGAACTGCCGTGGTCGGCCTTGACCAAGGCGCTCAAGGAGCCGGCAGTGTGGGTGGTCGGTGAGGGCGACAAGGTTGAACTGCGCCCAGTCCAGGTCGGCCGCTATCTCACCGGCAGAGTGGTGATTGCCGATGGCGTCAAAGGCGGCGAGACCGTGGTGGTCAGTGGCGGGCAGCTGTTGCACCCCGGTATGCAGGTCGAGAAAGTCAACGCCAAGGACGGAGGCGCCGCGCCATGAAAGCAGTGCTGCTGATACTCTGCTCGGCTGCGCTGCTGGGCGGCTGTGGCAAGGACGAGGAGGCTGCCGAACCGGTCCGCCCGGTGCTGTCGACCGTGGTCCAGCCGCAGGTTCAGGCGCAGTTGGGGCGCTTCGCCGGGACGATCCAGGCTCGCTATGAAAGCACCCTGGGCTTTCGCGTGTCAGGACGGATCGCCCGGCGCTGGCTCGATGTCGGCGCCCAGGTCAAACCGGGCGATATCCTCGCCACCCTCGACCCGACCGATCAACAGAACCAGCTGCGCGCCGCCGAAGGCGACCTGGCGCGGGTCCAGGCGCAGTGGATCAATGCCCAGGCCAATGCCCGCCGCCAGCAGCAGCTGTACGACCGTGGCGTTGGCGCCCAGGCGCAACTGGACATCGCCCAGACCGACTTGAAAACCACCGGTGCCTCGCTCGAGCAAGCACGTGCCGCAGTCAGCCAGGCTCGCGATCAACTCGACTACAGCACCCTGCGCAGCGACAACGCCGCGGTGGTCACCGCCTGGCGTGCCGAGGCCGGGCAAACCGTCAGCGCTGGCCAGGAAGTGGTCACGCTGGCCCGCCCCGACGTCAAAGAGGCGGTCATCGACCTGCCAATCGGCCTGGCCGAACAATTGAGCAAAGACCTGACTTTCACTGTTGCCGCGCAGCTCGACCCTGCGGTCAATACTACCGCGACCCTGCGCGAGCTGGAGCCGCAAGCCGACGCCACCACCCGCACCCGGCGTGCGCGTTTGACCCTGGCCAGTACCCCCGCAGCGTTCCACCTGGGCACGGCGATCAGCGTCAACCTGTCCTCGGCGGTCACCCCGCGTAGCGAGTTGCCGCTGAGCGCCTTGCTCGAACGTGACGGCAAGACCCAGGTGTGGGTCCTCGACACCCAACAAAAGACCGTGGCCCTGCGCGACGTGACCCTGATCGACCGCACCGCCAGCAGCATCGTCGTGGCCTCCGGCGTGCAGCCGGGCGAGCGCGTGGTGACTGCCGGCGTGAACAGCTTGAAGCCCGGCCAGCCGGTCAGCTTTGACGAGGATGCGCAATGAAAGGAAGCTTCAACCTGTCCGAATGGGCGCTCAAGCATCAGTCCTTTGTCTGGTACCTGATGTTCGTCAGTGTGCTGATGGGGGTGTTCTCCTACTTCAACCTGGGCCGTGAAGAAGACCCGTCGTTCACCATCAAGACCATGGTCATCCAGACCCGCTGGCCCGGCGCGACCCAGGACGAGACGCTCAATCAGGTCACTGACCGCATCGAGAAGAAGCTCGAAGAGCTGGACTCGCTCGATTACGTCAAAAGCTATACCCGCCCCGGTGAGTCGACGGTCTATGTGTATCTGCGCGATACCACCAAGGCGCCGGATATCCCGGCCATTTGGTACCAGGTGCGCAAGAAGATCGACGACATTCGCGGCCAGTTCCCCAAAGGTATTCAGGGCCCGGCGTTCAACGATGAATTCGGCGACGTTTACGGCACCATCTATGCCTTCACCGCCGATGGCCTGAGCCAGCGGCAACTGCGCGATTACGTCGAGCAGGCCCGCGCCGAAGCCCGCGAAGTGCCCAATATCGGCAAGATCGAGCTGTTCGGCGTGCAGGACGAAGTGCTCTACCTGAACTTCTCGACGCGCAAGCTGGCGGCACTGGGGATCGACCAGCGCCAGGTCATGCAGGCTCTGCAAGCCCAGAACGCCGTTACCCCAGCGGGGGTGATCGAGGCCGGCCCTGAGCGGATTTCGGTGCGCACCAGCGGCCAGTTCAGCTCCGAGAAAGACCTCGAGGGCGTCAACCTGCGGATCAATGATCGCTTCTTCCGCCTGGCCGACATCGCCAATATCCAGCGCGGCTACACCGACCCGCCTGCACCGATGTTCCGTTACAACGGCCAGCCGGCGATTGGCCTGGCCATTGGCATGAAAGCCGGTGGCAACATCCAGGCGTTCGGCGCCGAGATGAAAGCCAAGATGGACCAGATCATCACCAACCTGCCGGTCGGGGTTGGTGTGCACACCGTGTCGGATCAGGCCGTGGTAGTGAAGAAGGCAGTTGGCGGCTTCACCAGTGCCTTGTTCGAGGCGGTACTGATCGTGTTGGCGGTAAGCTTCGTCAGCCTCGGCGTGCGCGCCGGGCTGGTGGTAGCGTGCTCGATCCCGTTGGTGCTGGCGATGGTGTTCCTGTTCATGGAATACAGCGGCATCACCATGCAGCGGATCTCGCTGGGTGCCCTGATCATCGCCCTCGGCCTGCTGGTGGATGACGCGATGATCACCGTCGAGGTGATGGTCACGCGCCTGGAAATGGGCGAAACCAAGGAGCAGGCGGCCACCTTTGCCTATACCTCGACGGCCTTCCCGATGCTGACCGGCACCCTGGTCACGGTGGCCGGCTTTGTGCCCATCGGGCTCAACGCCAGCTCTGCCGGCGAGTACACCTTCACCCTGTTCGCGGTGATCGCAGTGGCTTTGATCGTGTCGTGGGTGGTGGCGGTGTTCTTCGCCCCGGTACTCGGCGTGCATATCCTCAAGGCCAACAAGGTCAAGGAACACGGAGCCAAGACCGGCCGCGTCGGTCGTGCCTTCGAGCATGGTTTGCTGTGGTGCATGCGCAACCGCTGGTGGACGATCATCGGTACGGTGCTGATCTTCGCTCTGGCGCTGTTTTCGATGCGCTTTGTGCAGAACCAGTTCTTCCCGTCATCGGACCGCCCGGAAATCCTGGTCGACCTCAACCTGCCGCAAAACGCCTCTATCGAGGAGACCCAGAAGGTGGTCGATCGGCTTGAAGCGAAGATCAAGGACGACCCCGATCTGGTGCACTGGAGCAGTTACATCGGCCAGGGCGCGATCCGTTTCTACCTGCCGCTCGATCAGCAGCTGCAGAACCCGTACTACGCCCAGCTGGTGATCGTCAGCAAAGGCCTGGAGGAGCGTGCCGGGCTGATGGACCGGCTGCGCAAGCTGCTGCGCGAAGACTTCGTCGGCATTGGCAGCAATGTGCAGTCGCTGGAGATGGGCCCGCCGGTGGGCAGGCCAATCCAGTACCGGATCAGCGGCAAGGACATCGACCTGGTGCGCAAGCACGCGATCGACCTGGCGACCATGCTCGACAGCAATCAGCACATAGGCGAGATGATCTTCGACTGGAACGAGCCGGGCAAAGTCCTACGGGTCGAGATCGCTCAGGACAAGGCGCGTCAGTTGGGCTTGTCGTCCGAAGACGTCGCCAATGTGATGAACAGCATTGTCAGCGGCGTGCCGATCACCCAGGTCAACGACAGCATCTACCTGGTCGACGTGATCGCCCGCGCCGAAGACAGCGAGCGCGGCTCGCCCGATACCTTGCAGAACCTGCAGATACTGACTCCCAACGGCACCTCGATCCCGCTGCTGTCGATTGCCACGGTGCGCTACGAGCTGGAGCAGCCGCTGGTGTGGCGCCGCGATCGCAAGCCGACCATCACCATCAAGGCCTCGGTCAACGGTGATATCCAGCCGACCGACCTGGTCAAACAGCTCAAACCGGATATCGAAGAGTTCGCCAGCAAGTTGCCGCCGGGCTACGAAGTGGCCACCGGCGGTACGGTCGAGGAGAGCGGCAAGGCGCAGGGGCCAATTGGCCAGGTTATTCCGTTGATGCTGTTCCTCATGGCGACTTTCCTCATGATCCAGCTGCACAGCGTGCAGAAGCTGTTCCTGGTGGTCAGCGTGGCGCCCTTGGGCTTGATCGGGGTGGTGCTGGCGCTGGTGCCGACGGGTACGCCAATGGGCTTTGTGGCGATCCTCGGAATCCTGGCGCTGATCGGCATCATCATCCGCAACTCGGTGATCCTGGTCACCCAGATCGACGAATTCGAGGCGCAGGGCCTGTCGCCCTGGGCGGCGGTGCTTGAGGCGACCAACCATCGCCGCCGGCCGATCCTGCTCACCGCAGCGGCGGCCAGCCTGGGCATGATCCCGATTGCCCGCGAGGTGTTCTGGGGGCCGATGGCCTACGCCATGATCGGCGGCATCATCAGTGCAACGCTGCTGACGCTGTTGTTCCTGCCGGCGCTGTATGTGGCCTGGTACAAGATTCGCGAGCCAGAACAGTCATCCAGCTAATACCGCGCGCCGTTCAGAAAAGGCCATTGCCCAGCGCAATGGCCTTTCTGCTTTTGGTTATATAAACATTCTTAAATAGTATTTTTAAGAATATCCGCGCCTCACTATTATCAGCTTCAAGCCAGGCGCAAATCCCCTTCAAACCCCTGCCCGGCACTTCACTCACAGGAGAACGAGCATGAGTGCATCCCTGCGTAGCATCGACGGTCAGGACGAAGCGACCATTTTGCGTGAGATCCAGGCCGCCCTGCGCGACCTGCGCTTCGGCGCGGTAGAGATCACCGTGCACAACGCTCAGGTCGTGCAGATCGAGCGCAAGGAGAAGTTCCGCCTGCAGCAGCCTGGCAACAAGACCGGCTGATCGCGCACTACTTACCAATTAGAAAAAAAGCCAATTCGGGAGCTTCACCATGTCCATCCGCCGTTATGCGCTCGCCGCTCTGGCCAGTGCCGTGTTTGCCGGTTCCGCCATCGCCAAGGACTACGAACTGCTCAACGTGTCCTATGACCCAACCCGTGAGCTGTATCAGCAGTACAACGCCGAGTTCATCAAGCACTGGCAGCAGGCGCACCCGGATGACAAGGTCAAGATTCAGCAATCCCATGGTGGCTCGGGCAAGCAAGGCCGTGCAGTGATCGACGGCCTGCGCGCCGACGTGGTGACCCTGGCCCTGGCCGGCGACATCGACGAAATCGCCAAGCTCGGCAAGACTCTGCCAGAGAACTGGCAGACCCGCCTGCCGGACGCCAGCACACCGTACACCTCGACCATCGTCTTCCTGGTGCGCAAAGGCAACCCGAAAGGCATCAAGGACTGGGGCGACCTGGTCAAGAACGACGTGTCGGTGATCACTCCCAACCCGAAAACCTCCGGCGGCGCTCGCTGGAACTTCCTCGCCGCCTGGGCCTATGGCCTGAAAGCCGGCGGCAGCGAAGCCAAGGCCCAGGAATACGTGCAGCAGCTGTTCAAGCACGTGCCTGTGCTGGACACCGGCGCGCGCGGCTCGACCATCACCTTCGTCAACAATGGTCAGGGCGATGTGCTGCTGGCGTGGGAAAACGAAGCGTTCCTGGCCTTGAAGGAAGATGGCGGCGGCGACAAGTTCGAAATCGTCGTGCCTTCGCTGTCGATCCTCGCCGAGCCGCCAGTGGCAGTGGTCGACAAGAACGCGCAGAAGAAAGGCAACGAGCAGATCGCCGAGGAATACCTCAAGTATCTGTACAGCCCGGCCGGGCAGAAAATTGCCGCCGAGAACTTCTACCGCCCGCGTGACCAGAAAGTGGCTGCCGAATATGGCAAGCAATTCCCCAAACTTGACCTGGTGACCATCGACAAGGACTTCGGCGGCTGGAAAACTGCACAGCCGAAATTCTTCAACGATGGCGGTGTGTTCGACCAGATCTACCAGGCGCAGTAACTCGGCAGTACAGTGCCGCACTGGAGCTTCAGTAGCCTGCATGGGCCCGGGACTTGTCCCGGGCTTGATGCGTTAAACCAGGGACCTTTATGTCACGTCGTATATCCCCCGTCATACCCGGCTTCGGGCTGACTCTGGGCTACACCTTGGTGTACCTCAGCCTGATCGTGCTGATACCGCTGGCGGCCATGTTCGTGCATGCCTCGCAGCTGACCTGGGAGCAGTTCTGGAACATCATCAGCGCCCCGCGAGTGATTGCCGCGCTGAAGCTGAGTTTCGGCACTGCCCTGTTCGCCGCCATCATCAACGGCATCATCGGCACCCTGCTGGCCTGGGTGCTGGTGCGCTACACCTTCCCCGGGCGCAAGATCATCGACGCGATGATCGACCTGCCGTTCGCCTTGCCCACGGCAGTCGCCGGCATCGCCCTGACCGCGCTGTATGCGCCGTCCGGCTGGGTCGGGCAGTTCGCCACCGACCTCGGTTTCAAGATCGCCTACACGCCGCTGGGTATCACCCTGGCGCTGACCTTCGTCACCCTGCCATTTGTGGTGCGAACGGTGCAGCCGGTGCTGGCGGACATCCCCCGAGAAGTCGAAGAAGCGGCTGCCTGCCTGGGCGCGAAACCGTTGCAGGTATTCCGCCATATCCTCATGCCGGCGCTGCTGCCGGCCTGGTTGACCGGCTTCGCGCTGGCCTTTGCTCGCGGTGTGGGCGAGTACGGCTCGGTGATCTTCATTGCCGGCAACATGCCGATGAAGACCGAAATCTTGCCGTTGCTGATCATGGTCAAGCTCGACCAGTACGACTACACCGGCGCTACTGCCATCGGCGTCTTGATGCTGGTGGTTTCCTTCATTCTGCTGCTGCTGATCAACTTGCTTCAGCGGCGCATCGAAACCCCTTGAAGGAGGACCGCCCATGTCTGCTTCAACTCTAGGCGCAACGGCCGCCGCCAACGCCGCCCGCCGCGGCAGCGCCACCTCACGGCGGGTGCTGATCATTTCGGCCTGGCTGGTGTTTGCGCTGTTTCTGCTGTTGCCGCTGGTGATCGTGGTTTCCCAAGCGCTGAAGAACGGCTTCGGTACGTTCTTCGAGGCGATCTTCGAGCCCGATGCACTGTCGGCGCTCAGGCTGACCTTGCTCGCGGTGGCCATTTCGGTGCCGCTGAACCTGCTGTTCGGGGTCAGTGCGGCGTGGTGCGTGAGCAAGTACAACTTTGCCGGCAAGAGCATCCTGGTGACCTTGATCGACCTGCCGTTCTCGGTGTCGCCGGTAATCGCCGGTCTGGTCTATGTGCTGATGTTCGGCGCGCAGGGCTTCTTCGGGCCGTGGCTGCAGGATCACGACATCCAGATCGTGTTCGCCTTGCCGGGCATCGTCCTGGCGACCATCTTCGTTACCGTGCCATTCGTAGCCCGTGAGCTGATCCCGCTGATGCAAGAGCAGGGCACTCAAGAGGAAGAGGCCGCGCGCCTGCTTGGCGCCAATGGCTGGCAGATGTTCTGGCACGTGACCCTGCCCAACATCAAATGGGGCCTGATCTACGGCGTGGTGCTGTGTACTGCGCGAGCGATGGGCGAGTTTGGTGCGGTGTCGGTGGTCTCCGGGCATATCCGCGGGGTTACCAACACCTTGCCGCTGCACGTCGAAATCCTCTACAACGAATACAACCACGTCGCGGCGTTCAGCGTGGCGAGCTTGCTGCTGATCCTGGCGCTCTTCATCCTGCTGCTCAAGCAGTGGAGCGAGAACCGTATTAACCGTCTGCGCCAAAGCGCAGCGGAGGAATAATTCATGTCGATCGAAGTTCGTAACGTCAGCAAGCGCTTCAACAGCTTCCAGGCTCTGGACAACATCAACCTGGATATCAACAGCGGCGAGCTGGTGGCTCTGCTCGGCCCGTCGGGCTGCGGCAAGACCACCCTGCTGCGGATCATCGCCGGCCTCGAAACGCCGGACGATGGCAGCATCGTCTTCCATGGCGAAGATGTCTCCGGGCATGACGTGCGTGATCGCAACGTCGGCTTCGTGTTCCAGCATTACGCGCTGTTCCGCCACATGAGCGTGTTCGACAACGTCGCCTTCGGCCTGCGCATGAAGCCCAAGGGCGAGCGGCCGAGCGAAAGCCGCATCGCCGAGAAGGTCCATGAGCTGTTGAACATGGTCCAGCTCGACTGGCTGGCCGACCGTTACCCCGAGCAGCTGTCCGGCGGCCAGCGTCAGCGTATCGCTCTGGCTCGCGCCCTGGCGGTCGAGCCCAAGGTACTGCTGCTCGACGAGCCGTTCGGTGCGCTGGATGCCAAGGTGCGTAAAGAGCTGCGCCGCTGGCTGGCGCGGCTGCACGAAGACATCAACCTGACCTCGGTATTCGTTACCCACGACCAGGAAGAAGCGATGGAAGTCGCCGACCGCATCGTGGTGATGAACAAGGGCGTGATCGAGCAGATCGGCTCGCCGGGTGAGGTCTATGAAAAGCCAGCCAACGACTTCGTCTATCACTTCCTTGGTGACTCCAACCGCATGAGCCTGAGTGAAGGCAACCATGTGCTGTTCCGCCCACACGAGGTGTCGTTGTCGCGGCATGAAACCGAAGGCCACCATGCGGCCGAGGTGCGTGATATTCGGCCGTTGGGCGCGACCACGCGGGTGACCTTGAAGGTGGAAGGGCAGAGCGAGCTGATCGAAGCCGAGGTGGTCAAGGACCATGACAGCCTGACCGGGCTGGCGCGGGGCGAGACATTGTTCTTCCGGCCCAAGGTTTGGCAGAAGGTGGCTGATATCTGATCCATTCTGGGGCCGCTTTGCGGCCCAATCGCGACACGAGGCCGCTCCTACCGGGACCGCGCAGTCCCTGACACGGCGCGGCCTCTGTAGGAGCGGCCTTGTGTCGCGATTGGGCTGCAAAGCAGCCCCATCCCCCGCAAGACCAATGCCTTCCAGGAATATTTCAAATGCCGCCCAGGCATCAAAATCCCCGCCATCACGGCCAGCCCACGAACCACGCGGGCTGCGGCCTTCCCCCTAATACCAATATTCAATTAAGTTCTAAGTTTGCGTTTAAACATTACTTTCAGAGATAAGCGTCTGGCACCGATGATTCAGCCATGAATCGAGACCCCAGGAGTTTGATCAATGGGTAATGTCCATACGGCCGTCAGGGCCTACGACCAGCCATGGCGCCCGGCCCCGGGCGACCTGGTCGAGCTTGGACGCACGCTTCGTCTGCCGCTCGGCCAGCTGCGCCTGCAACGCACGCCGGTCAGCGGCCTCAAGCGCCGCGACAAATGGGCCTTGGCCCTGCTGGTAGTGGCGTTGCATGGCGCGGCGGCGTACTGGATCAGCCAGAGCCCGACCCCGCCGTTACCGGTCGTGCCACCGCAGATCCCACCCATGACCATCGAGTTTGCCGCACCGGCCCCGCCCGTGGTCGAACCGCCACCGCCTGCACCAGCGCCTCCGGTAGTCGAGCCGCCACCGCCGCCGGTAGTCGATGAGCTGGCGGCCAAACCTGCACCCAAGCCTGTGCCTAAACCGAAACCCAAGCCGGTGCCAAAGCCTGTCGCCAAGCCCGTGCCGAAACCGGTGGAAACTCCGCCGCCGCCAGTTGCAGCACCTGCGCCAACGCCAGCTCCACCGGCGCCAGCGCCGGTCACGCCGCCGTCGGCCAACGCTGCCTACCTGAAGAACCCGGCGCCGGAATACCCGCAGATGGCCCAGCGCCGCGGCTGGGAAGGCACCGTGCTGCTGCGGGTCGAGGTCATGGCCAGCGGCAAGCCCGGCCAGATCCAGATTCAGAAAAGCAGTGGCCGCCCGGCCCTCGACGACGCCGCACTGGCGGCCGTCAAGCGCTGGAGCTTTGTCCCGGCCAAGCAGGGCGATGTCGCCCAGTCCGGCTGGGTAAGTGTGCCGATCGACTTCAAGCTGCGCTGATTACACCCCTGAACATGCACCTGAACCGTATACCGACCGAACATAGGAAGACTTCATCATGAGCCTGCTGGCATCCGCATCTCCCCTCGAGTCCGTTGAAGTAGCCGTGATCTGGCTGCTGGTTGTGTTCTCTGTCGCCACCTGGGGCCTGGCGCTGATCAAGGCCGTACAGTTCGTGCGCCTGAAGAACCAGGACAAACGCTTTCACAGGCAGTTCTGGGCTGCCTCCAGCCTCGACTCGGCGGCCGAGCTCAGCCACGAACTGCCAGGCCCGGCCGCCCGCGTGGCGCAGTCCGGGTACGCCGCCATCGCCGTGGGTGAGCCTGGCCATGCCAGCGACCTTAGCCAGTCGATCAACCATCAGGACCGCCTCGAACGTGCCCTGCGCCAGCAGATCGTGCGTGAACGGCGCTCGCTGGAGACCGGCCTTGCTGTAGTCGCCAGTATCGGCAGCACCTCGCCCTTCATCGGCCTGTTCGGCACCGTCTGGGGCATCATGGAAGCGCTCAAGGGCATCAGTGCGGCAGGTTCGGCCAGCCTCGAAACCGTGGCCGGGCCGATCGGTGCGGCACTGGTTGCAACCGGCGTTGGTATTGCGGTCGCGGTGCCGGCGGTGCTGGTCTACAACTACTTCCTGCGCCGGCTCAAGCTGACCGCTGCCGACCTCGATGACTTTGCCCATGACTTCTACAGCCTGGCCCAGAAGAGCGCCTTCCGCGTGCTGGTCCACCCGACCGCACACAAGCCTCAGGCCGGCTTCACCCAGCCCGTGAAAGAGGCGTCCTGATATGGCCTTTTCAACCCAGGACAACGACGAAGTCCTCAGTGAAATCAACGTCACGCCACTGGTCGACGTCATGCTGGTGCTGCTGGTGGTGTTCATCGTCACCGCACCGCTGCTGACCAACGCCATACCGATCAACCTGCCCAAGACCGAAGCCGTGGCCCCGGTCGAGCAGAAAGACCCGCTGGTGGTCAGCATCGATGGTGGCGGCAAGCTGTTCATCAACAAGGACGAGATCCAGCCAGACCTGCTCGAAAGCAACCTCAAGGCGGCCAAGCTCAAGGACGCCGAGGTGCGAGTGCAGCTGCAGGCCGACGATGGCGTCAACTACGGCGAAGTAGCCCGCGCCATGGCGGCCATCGAACGCGCCGGGATCACCAAGCTGGCGGTGATAACCGCACGCTAGAGCCCGTCGTACCCTCTTCAGGCAAGTGCTTCAGGGCCATACCTCTTGGCAGGGGGGTGGCCCTTTTTTTATTTGCGAAACGTAAATTGGTTATAAACACATAGCTTCTTATTCCTTTACGGATATATCCCGCTCCCTATACTGGTCAACAAGCACGCAAACTTCCTGGAGGCGTCCCCATGCGCAATGAGTCAATTCGTTACCTGATTGTGCCGGGCTGGCAAGGATCGCCAGACAATCATTGGCAAAGCCACTGGCAGCGCAGCCTGCCCAACAGCGCTCGGGTCGAGCAGGCCGACTGGCTGACGCCGCAGCGGCGCGATTGGGTGCAGGCGCTGGAGCAGGCGATTGCCGCCGACAGTACGCCGGTAATCCTGATTGCCCACAGCCTGGGCTGCATCACCGTTGCCCATTGGGCCGCTGCGGCCAGCCCGGCCTTGCTCGCACGGGTACGTGGCGCCTTGCTGGTGGCACCGGCGGATGTCGAACGGCCAACCTGCGCGCCGGCGCTGCGCAACTTCGCGCCGATCCCGCTGCAGGCGTTGCCGTTTGCCAGCCAAGTAGTGAGCTCGGACAACGACCCAGCGGTGAGCGTGCCGCGGGCGCTGTATCTGGCCCAGGAATGGGCGGCCGAGGCGGGCCTGTTGGCCAATGCCGGGCATATCAACGTCAAGTCCGGGCATGAGCGCTGGGAGCAGGGCTTTGCCTACCTGTACCGCCTGCAAAGCCGGATCGAGCAGCGCACGCTACGGCGCGCCTGACCCGGCAGTTATCCACAGAATGCCTGAGACGCCCGGCTGCTGATGGCCCGGCGGGAGTTTGTCATGACCTTGCACGCCCCTTTCGGCCAGCCGCTGCTGACCTTCCCCGAGCTGGATAAAAGCCCGCTGAGCATTCGCGCCAAGGCGCTGGTGTTTGTCGACCCGCGCTCGCAGCAGCTGCGCCGAGACCTGGAGCGTCTGGCAGTGCAGCCGCTGCCGGTGCTGATCCGTGGCGAAACCGGCACCGGCAAGGAGCTGCTGGCGCGGCAGATCCATCGCGCCAGCGACCGCGCCGGCCTGTTCGTTTCGGTCAACTGCGCCGCCATCAGCCATACCTACGCCGATGCCGAGCTGTTCGGCTACAGCGCCGGCAGCCACGGCGGCACCGCCAGCAGCCGGGCCGGTTGGTTTGGTTCGGCCAATGGCGGCACGCTGTACCTGGATGAGATTGCCGACCTGCCGTTGGCGATTCAGGCCAAGTTGCTCGCCGCGCTGGAAAACCGTGAAGTAACCCGGGTCGGTGCGCAGCAGCCGCAGCCGGTCGACGTGCGCCTGGTTGCCGCTTCGAGCATTGACCTGGCCCTGGCCGTGGCGGCAGGGCGCTTCAACGAGCGGCTCTACCTGTACCTGCACGAGGGCGAGCTGGAACTGCCGGCACTGCGTGAGCGGGTAGGCGATATCCTGCCGTTGGCCGAGTACTTCGTCGGCATCTACAGCGCCCGGCTGGAGCGGCCGGTGCCACTGATCAGCGACCTGGCCCAGCAAGCGCTGGAGGCGCATACCTGGCCGGGCAATACCCGCGAGCTGGAAAACGTCATCCATTTCGCCCTGCTGGTGAGCGATGGCGACGAGATCCTCGCCGAGCAACTCGACCTGCCCGACAGCGCACCGCTGGCCAGCCTGGCGGCGCGACTGAGCCAGCTCGGTCATAGCCGGGAGCCGCACACCAGCGCAGCCCTGCGCCAGTTGCTCGAGTCAGCATTGGCGGCACTCAAATAGTCGATCATGCGGCTAATAAGCGAAGTCGATGATGGCCAATTCTTTTTGATATAAGCAGCTAATCAAAAGATATTGTTCCGGAATATAAAATCCCGGTATCGTCCGCTTCACGCCCAGCGCAGCTTGCGCCGGGCACCCCATATTGCCGTCGCCGATGGCTCAGCTTACTTAAGGATCACCATGAAGAAATCCCTGCTGACTGCGGCCCTGGCTGCTGCCCTGGCGCTGACCGGCGTTGCCCATGCGGCCGAGAAACTGGTAGTCGCTGCCACCCCGGTGCCGCATGCCGAGATCCTCGAACTGATCAAGCCGACCCTGGCCAAGGAAGGTGTCGATCTGGAGATCAAGGTCTTCACCGACTACGTGCAACCGAACGTGCAGGTCGATCAGAAGCGCCTGGATGCCAACTACTTCCAGACCCTGCCGTACCTGAAGAGCTTCAACGAAGGTAAAGGCACCAACCTGGTCACCGTGATCGGTGTCCACGTTGAACCCTTCGGCGGCTACTCGAAGAAGATCAAGAACCTCAGCGAGCTGAAAGACGGCGCTACCGTTGCCATCCCCAACGAGGGCAGCAACAGCGGCCGCGCCCTGATCCTGCTGCAGAAGGCTGGCCTGATCACCCTGAAAGACCCGAAAAACGCCCTGGCCACGCCGAAAGACATCGCCGAGAACCCAAAGAACCTCAAGTTCAAGGAACTTGAATCGGCCATGCTGGCGCGCGTGCTGGACCAGGTTGACCTGGACATGATCAACACCAACTACGCCCTAGAAGCAGGTCTGAACCCGGCCAAGGACGCCTTGATCATCGAAGGTAGCGACTCGCCGTACGTCAACTTCCTGGTGGCTCGCCCGGACAACAAGGACAGCGATGCCATGCAGAAACTGGCCAAAGCGCTGACCAGCCCGGAAGTGAAAGCCTTCATCGCCAAGAAATACAGCGGTGCGGTACTGCCAGCGTTCTGATTTGCACGCTGACTGCCCTGAAAAAAACGCCGACGCATTTGCGTCGGCGTTTTTGTTTCTGCGAAAGGCTATTCGGCAGGCAGCAGGCGCAAGGTACTGCGCGCCGGGATCACGCCCAGCTGCGCCCGCTGATAACGGCCTTCGATGTAGTCCTCGGCCTGATCGCGATAATGCCGGTCGAACGGCACGCCGCTCTGGCCGAGCGGGTTGATGCTCAATGCCTGGGCGGGGTCGGCGAAGTCGATGATTCGCCGGGTCGACGGCCCATAGTTCACCGGCCATGGCGCGGGGCCGATCTTGGCCGAGAGATTGTTCGGCGCCTCGTGGGTGCCCGGCGCGGCAAACGGGCCGACGTTGAACAGCAGGTTGAGCGGCTTCTGCACGCCCAGCGGATGGTTATGGATCAGAGTATGCGCCTTGCCCCATTGCCAGTTGGCCGGGTCGGCGCCAAAGGTTTCGCCAAGGTGGGCCAACGTCTTGTGCCAGGCCTCGCGCACCACCGCACTGCGCCCTGCAGGTTGACTGGTCCCGCGCTGGCTCCACCAGGGTGATTCCGGATCAGCTGCAAGTCGGGGAAGGGCGGCATCGATGGCGCGGGTGTTGAGCAGCATCGTGAACCAGGTATCGCCCAGCTCATCATGCAGTGCGGCATGGGCCAACTCATACAGAAACTGGTTGAACAGGGTCGCGCTGGTCGAATCCAGCGGGTAGTCACCGCGCCAGGCTGCCAATTGCTCGGCCAGCTCCTGCTCCTGCACGCCCTCGGCAGCTTCGCGCAGGGTCGCCAGCAATGGCGCGAGCAGGCGTGGGCCGTAGTCGCTGGCGGTGTCCAGTTGCAGCGCCTGGCTGTTGTCTGTGTCCCACTTGATCTGCGGGTTGGCCAGTTGCCGGTCAAGCTGGCGGCCGCGGTCGGCAAGGTTGTAGTAACCCGGCACCGGGATCGTGGCCGGTGGCTGAAAGTTGGCCGAGACGATGTAACCGCTGGCTGGATTTTCCTGCTGCGGGTTGAGGCTGAAGGGGTAGAAGCCAAGCTTGTCTGCCTGGCTGCTGCTGCCGTCGAGGATGAACGCCGGGTTGACCCCCTCCGGGCGGATTGGCAACTGCGCCGCGGCCCACCAGCCGATGTCGCCAGCGGCATTGGCCCACACCAGGTTCAGCCCGGGTGACTGAATCTTCACCGCCGCCAGACGCATCTTGTTCAGGCTGTCGGCGCGGTTGAGCTGGTAGAAGCCCTCAAGAATCGGGTTTTCGGTTTGCAGAAACGCCCACCACATGGCAATCGGCGTGGGTCCCGCCGTTTCGCCGAGCACGCTGTTGACGATCGGCCCGTGGGACGAGCTGCGCAGGGTGATCTCGACCGGCGCTGCGTCCTTGACCGCGATCTGCTGCTGGCTGCGCTGCAGGGTTTGCCACTGGCCGTCGATCAGAACCTGTTCGGGATTGGCCGGGTTGCTGCGCTCGGCAATCAGGTCGACGTCGTCGTTCTGGAACATGGTCAGGCTCCAGCCGAAATCGCGGTTGTGGCCGAGCAGGGCAAACGGGTTGAGTGCCTGGAAGTAGCCATACAACTCAAAACCCGGCGCCGCCAGCTCGGCCTCATACCATACCGCCGGCACGGCAAAGCCGATATGTGGGTCGCCGGCCAGCAGCGGGCGGCCGCTACGGGTGCGGCTGGCTGAAACTGCCCAGGCATTGCTGCCCTCGAACTGCGGCAGGCCGGCGGCGGCCAGAGCATCCTGGCTGGCGCTGGCCAGTTGCTCGAGGCTGCGCCAGTCGACGGCTGCCAGGCGCGGGGCGAGGGCGCCTTCGGGCTGCCATTCCAGGTCGAAGATGTTCAGGTAATCGGCGCCAAGCTGATCGCGGATATAGGTCAGCGCCGGTTCAGTGCGAAACGCGGCGGCGAAGCTGTAGGCCAGATACCCGGCGATGCTCAGGGTGTCTTCGGCGCTGAAGGGGCGTGGGGTGATACCGAGCAGGTCGAACTCGACCGGCTTGGGGTGGCTGGCCTGCCATTGGTTGACCCCATCCAGATAGGCCTGCAAACCTTGCCAGGCGGGGCCTTGGCGATCCTGACGCTGGACCATGCGGGCGGCCTGCTCGCGGATGCGCAGGCTGCGGAACAGGGTATCGGTGGCGACCAGCTTGCTGCCGAGCACTTCGGCCAGCTCGCCACGGGCCAGGCGGCGCATGATCTCCATTTGGAACAGCCGGTCCTGGGCGTGCACATAGCCCAGCGCGCGGTACAGGTCGGCTTCGCTCTGCGCCTGGATGTGCGGCACGCCGCGCTCGTCGTAGCGCACGTTGACCGGCGCTTGCAGGCCGCGCAGGCTCAGTTCGCCGTGGCGTTGGGGCTGCTTGCTGTGGACATACCAGTAACCGCCGGCAGCGGCCACGGCAATCACCACGACCAGCACGGACAAGCTGCGTTTCATCAGAACTCCTTGTGCATATCAACGCAAACGGTTGTCAGATCATTGACCGAATCGCGCCACCAGCATAGCCCCCAAAGGAGTCTGCATGTCCCTCAGCGAAAAACAGAAGATGCTCAGCGGCCAGCTCTATCACGCAGGCTGCCCCGAGTTGCAGGCTGAGCAACGCAGCAACAAGCAGTGGATGGACCGCTACAACGGCAGCGACGAGCAGCTCAAGCTCAGCCGCCATACATTGCTGGCCGAACATCTTGCCGCAGTCGGCGAGGGCGTGGTCATCCGCCCGCCGTTCTATTGCGACTATGGCTACAACATCAGTATCGGTGCCAACACCTTCATCAACTTCAGCTGCGTGATCCTCGACGTGCTGCCGGTACACATTGGCCACGACTGCCAGATCGCGCCGTCGGTGCAGATCTACACCGCCGATCATCCGCTCGACCCGGACGTGCGCCGCACCGGCCTGGAAAGCGGGCGCCCGGTGCACATCGGCAACAACGTCTGGATCGGTGGCGGTGCGATCATTCTGCCGGGCGTCACCATCGGTGATGACGCGGTGATTGGTGCTGGTAGCGTGGTTACCCGCGATGTCGCCGCCGGTGCGGTTGTGGTGGGCAATCCGGCCCGCGAGCGTCAGTCAGCCCAAGGGCAGTAACAGCCGACCGCGAGGGTGTTGGAGGCGCTGACATTGCGGTTCTCGAGCAAGGCCTTGAGGATCGGCTCGATGAAGCTGTTGCTTGAGTTGCACACGGCGCCTTCGCTGTACGGGCCGAAGTAGGCCAGTCGGCCCTCGCGATCCCAGATCGCCACCGCAGGGCTGGCGGGCAGGCTGGCACTGCCGGGCAGCTCGCTCAGGACCTTGAGCGCGGCCAGGTTGGCCGGCAGCGCGCCATGGCTGGCGGGCTTTTGCAGCAGATAGAAACTCACTCCCTGCGGCGTGAACTGTTCGACCAGTTCGCTCAGATGTTGCTGGTTGCCGACGTTGCACGGGCAGGCCGGGTCCCAGAAATGCACCACACGGATCGCCCCGGGGCCGGCAAGCTCGGCGGGCAGGCGCAACTGGCTACCATCGAACAGCGTGGCCTGATTGGCGAACGGGCGCAGATAACGTGACTGGAAACTGTCGTAAGCCCACCAGAGCACGGCGGCGCAGAGCAGGGTGATGGCCAAGGTCGACAGCTTTTTCATGGGGGGGCCGCAGCTGCGGTACTCGCTTTTTGCAATGAGTTGGAGGGGCGCCCAGCTTGCCATGCGCCGCGCTTGAGCTGAATATCCCAGATCAATACTTGTTCGCGGATTTTGCCGATGCCTGCTCCTTTCAACGTCGACCTGCGCAGCGGCCTCGCGCCATTGTCGAGCCGCCAGCCGTTATCTGCCCAGGCGCTTGCGTACCAGCGCTTCTATGGCCTGGATCTGCCTGTGCAGCGTTTGCTCGGCAGCTTCGAGGCGGGCGGTTTCGAGCTGGTCGGCCAGGCCTGGCTGCCGCCGCAGCCGGTGGCGACGCTGTTCGTGCTGCACGGCTACTATGACCATATGGGGCTGTACCGGCATGTCATCGAGTGGGCACTGAGCAAGGGCTTGGCGGTGGTCAGCTGTGATTTGCCCGGGCATGGTCTGTCCAGTGGCGAGCGGGCCAGCATCAGTGACTTCGGGCTTTATCAGCAGACACTGGTGGCGCTGTTCGGCCAGGCCCGCGAGCTGGAGCTGCCACGCCCGTGGCATCTATGCGGGCAGAGCACCGGTGGCGCGATCGCGGTCGATCACGTGCTGCATGCCGGCGAACACAGCCCGGTCGATGGCGAGCTGATCCTGCTGGCACCGCTGGTGCGGCCGCGGGCGTGGCACTGGTCCAAGCTCAGCTATCGGTTGCTGCGCCACTTCGTCAACGGCATCCAGCGCCAGTTCAGCGAAAACAGCAACGACCCGGCGTTTCTGCCGTTTCTGCAGGCCGACCCGCTGCAACCACGGCGCTTGCCGACTGCCTGGGTAGGTGCGCTGATGAGCTGGGTCAAGCGGATCGAGGCGGCGCCGCCGAGCACGCGCAGGCCGTTGATCGTGCAGGGCGAGGCGGATGGCACGGTCGACTGGCGTTACAACCTCAAGGTGCTCAAGGCCAAGTTCGCTGATCCGCAGATCCTGCTGCTGCCAGAGGCGCGCCATCATCTGGCCAATGAACTGCCGGCAACCCGTCAGCGCTACCTCGATTTCATCAGCCAGCGGCTGGGCTGATTACTTGAGCTGATTGCCGTTCTGGCCGACCGCAAGCCCCGCACGCACTGCCGCCAGTGCCGCCTGATAGTACGCCTGGCCGTCGGCGGATTCGGCGAAGTTGGCGAACTCTTCCAGTTCGGCATCGCTGAGCTCGCGGTAGACGTAGAGCAAGGTGTTGTTGAGGTCTTCGCCGATCTGGTTCATCAGGCGCTGGCGCTGGCCGTCGAGCAACCCTTGCGCCTGACCGCCACCAAACAGCCCTGGGATCATCGAGCTGAGGCTGTCGGCAGCCACGCCGGCGATCGCCAGGCTGACTTCGGCGCCGGCTTCGCGCGCGGGCAGGGCCTGGGCCAGGTGGCCCATGATCAGTTGCCGAGTGTCGCTGACCTGCAGCTTGGGCAGGCCTTTGGCGTTCTTGGCCAACTGGTCCTTGCGTGTGGCGAGCAACTCGGCGGCCACCACTTTGCGCCCCAACGGCGAATTGAAGAACGCCAAGGCTGGCGCCGGGTTGGCCAGCTTGCTGCGTAGCTGCGCCTGTGCGCGCTGGTCCATGGCCTGGGCCTGGAAGCGTTGGTTGCTGTTGCTCACCAGCGCCTGGTAAACCGCAGGCGGCAGGCTGTTGCGGTAGCGCTGTTGGGCAGCACTCACGGCATCATTGAAATGGGCGCGCTGGTCGGGCCAGCCGGCGGCCTTGTACAGCTGATCGAGGCTGTCTGCCCAGACAGGCATGGTGCAGATCATCAGCAACAGCAGGGAAAACAAACGGCGCATTCAGGACTCCTGTCGGCAGTGCGCTATTGTCCGTGGCGCAGTGGGAGTTTGTCGAGACGCAATGACGCCGGTCAGCCAAGTGGCGCTGGAGGGGGCCTGGGCGAATGGCTATGATGCGCCATGCACATTACTTCCGATGTTTCCAAGCTGTCCGCGATTGTCGATGACCTGGCCAGCCAGGGCTGGTCGCAGCAGGCCGACTTTTTGCCGGCCGAGCTGGTCAGCGCGCTGGCCGCTGAATGCCGGCGGCGCGCCGGCGACGGCCAGCTCAACCCTGCCGGGGTTGGCCGTGGCGGCACGCTAGAGGTTCGCGAGGCGATCCGTGGCGATCACATCCGCTGGCTGGAGCCTGGCGAGTCGAGCGCTTGCGACCGTTACCTGGACACCATGGACGCGCTGCGTCAGGCAATCAATCAGGGCTTGTTCATCGGCCTTGAAGATTACGAATGCCATTTCGCCCTGTATCCGCCGGGGGCGTTCTATCGGCGCCATCTGGACCGCTTTCGCGATGACGACCGCCGCGCCGTGTCGGCTGTGATCTATCTCAATCAGGACTGGCAGCCCGGCGACGGCGGCGAGTTGCGCATGTTCCTCGATGACCAGCGCGTGCATGACGTAGCGCCGACAGCGGGCACACTGGTGGTGTTTCTGTCCGACGACGTGCCCCACGAAGTGCTGGCGGCCGGGCGTGAGCGCTTGTCGTTGACGGGTTGGTTCCGTAGGCGTGGCAATGAGCCGTTCTGAATTGTCGCCGGTTTTGGTCAGCGCGTGTCTGCTGGGCCAGCCGGTGCGCTACGACGGGCGTGCCAGTGGCCATCCGGACGTGCTGCAAGGCTGGCAGGCCGAGGGTCGTGTGGTAGCGCTGTGCCCGGAGGTAGCTGGCGGCTTGCCGACCCCGCGGCCACCTGCAGAAATCCCCGGCGGGCAGGGCGCGCAGGTGCTCGACGGGCAGGCGCAGGTGATTACGGTGTCGGGCGAGGACGTCAGTGCGGCGTTTCTGGCGGGTGCGCAGATCGCCCTGGCGCTGGTGCGTCGGCACGGCATCCGGGTCGCCGTACTCAAGTCCGGCAGCCCCTCCTGCGGTAACCAACTGACCTACGACGGCAGCTTCAGCGGGGTCAAAGTGGCGGGGCAGGGCGTGACTACTGCGCTGCTGCGCCGCGAAGGCGTGCTGGTGTTCAGCGAGCTGCAGTTGGCCGAGGCGCAGCAGGCCCTGGCAGCCCTCGACCACTGAGATGTCATCAGCAGGTTACTGGCCGGCGGTAGGTCTCTCACCCTTGAGCCATTTCTTTTCAAGGTCCGCCAGCCTGCCGTCATCCTTGATCCGCTGCAGGGCGTTGTTCACTGCGCTCTCGAAGGCCGGGTTGTCTTTCTGGAACGGGATTACCAGCTTGTCACTGCCAAACGGCTGGCTGACATCCAGTGCCGCGTCGACCTTCTGCGCAGCGCGCAGCTGGCTCAGGGCAACATCGCTCTTGCCGCTCTCGACCTCGGGCAATATCTGTTCTGCGGGGGTTTCGATGAACTCGGCACGCAGGTCCAGCTCCTTGGCCAGGGCCTGGCCCAGCTCGACATCGAAGCCCGCCAGATGTTCGTCCTGCTTGAAGGCATAAGGCGGTGTATCGGCTTGCACGGCAATGCGCAGTTCGCCCCGGTCGTTGATTTCGTCTATCAGCTCGGCCTGGGCCAACGGACTGATCAGTACTGTCAGCAGTACGCCAATGGTCAAACGCATGAGTATCCCTTCTTGTTCAGCAGGTAAATTTCATTCGCCGCTGCTTTATTTGTGGTGGCGGTCGAACGCTGGCTATGACCGTGGGTCTCTCCTAATGTTTAAACCGCTGATAAATTATTTGTGACAGCGGGCCCAGACACCTCGGGCCACATTTGGACTATGTTGATGCTCCGCTGCCGATCGTTACCTGGCGGCGGTCAATGAAGTGAATCACAGGAGAAGTGAATGAACAGCCTATTTTCGCGTGCTGCCGTTGCCGGTCTGCTCATGGGGGCGTCGGTACTGGCCAGTGCAGCGGATGCCCTGCAAAGCCAGGAGCCGCCGAAGGATGCCAAGGTCTTCATTGTTTCCCCGGCGGATGGTGCCACGGTCGACAAGACCTTTACCGTCAAATTTGCCATCGAAGGCATGGCGCTGAAACCCGCTGGCGACCAGACTCCGCATAGCGGCCACCACCACTTGCTGGTAGATGTCGACAAGCAGCCACTGAGCGATACACCGCTGCCGACCAGCCTTATGCCGGAAAACAACGCGCCGCTGCCGGCTGGGCCGCAGGTGCTGCATTTCGGCAAGGCGCAGACTGAAGCGACCATCACCCTGACACCAGGCAAGCACACCCTGCAGTTGGTGCTGGGCGACAAGTATCATGTGCCGTTCAAGCCTAGCGTTGAGTCGCAGAAAATTACCGTTACCGTTAAGTGAAGTAAATGGGGCCGCGTTGCGGCCC
>NZ_JACDIU010000004.1:0-98063 GCF_014525325.1 Pseudomonas sp. EZ-C24
GCGGTGAATTCAAGGTTTGCGCGGTTTCAGGCCAGAACCCTGGTCAGCTCTTCGCGACTGCACAGCTGCTGAGCGGCCAGATAGCCGTCGACAAAGCTGCTGTCGCCGGCGTCGAGTAGCCACTGGCGATCCTGAGGATAGCGCAGCATGTGCTTGAAATTGCGCAGCCGCTGCGATTTGCGCAGCGGCCGGCGGAAGATGCGCAGGTCGGCGATGTCGATCAAGCCCAGCTCACCCTCAGGCGTGAGCACCACATTGCCCATGTGCGCCGAGCGGAAGTACACCCCGCGCTCATGCAGAATCGCAATGAACCGGCCCAGCTGCGCACGCAGTTGGTCGTGATCGGCAGGCTCCTCAAGCACCTGGCGCAAGGTCTGCCCAGGCAGTGGCGCATAGTGCACGGCATCGCGCTCGATTGCGCCAATACGGTATACCGCCTTCACCACTGGACACGGAATCTGCCGCTCCTGCAAGTGCCGACAGTTGTCGGCAAAGCGCTGCGCATACGGATACCACGCAGCAGAGCTGAGCAGGCGCTTGCGACGAAACAGTTTGAGCATGCTGCCATCGGCCAGGCGCAGGACCTTGTCGCCGGTGCCATCGGCTTCGAGCACAGTGGCGCCTTCGCGCAGTGCGAGATAACGTGCCTGTTCAAGCGCTTGCATCAAGTCTCCAGAGTGTGGCCAAGGGCAGGGCAGCCGCCTATCTTACCTGCAGCAGGCGGTCGGCAACACCGCGTGTGGTATAATCCCGACTCTTTTTCACCCGACGGATTGTCATGACAGTTCCCGAATCGTCCGCGCCCTCGAGCCTGAAGATCTATTTCCGCCTGCTCAGCTATGTGAAGCCCTATCTCGGCATCTTCATGCTCAGCATCCTCGGCTTCGTGATCTTTGCTTCGACCCAGCCCATGCTGGCCGGCATCCTCAAGTATTTCGTCGACGGCCTGAGCGATTCTCAAGCCGTGCTGTTCCCCTCCGTGCCGTACCTGCGCGACCTGAAACTGCTGCAGGCAGTGCCGCTGCTGATCATTCTGATCGCCGCCTGGCAGGGCCTTGGTTCGTTCCTGGGTAACTACTTTCTGGCCAAGGTCTCGCTGGGCCTGGTCCACGACCTGCGCGTCGAGCTTTTCAACAAGCTGCTGGTGCTGCCCAACCGCTATTTCGACAGCCACAACTCGGGCCACCTGATCTCGCGCATCACCTTCAACGTGACCATGGTCACCGGTGCTGCCACCGATGCAATCAAGGTGGTGATCCGTGAAGGCCTGACGGTGGTGTTCCTGTTCGCCTACCTGCTGTGGATGAATTGGAAACTGACCCTGGTGATGTTGGCGATCCTGCCGATCATCGCGGTGATGGTCAGTACTGCCAGCAAGAAATTCCGCAAGCAGAGCAAGAAGATCCAGGTCGCGATGGGGGATGTGACCCATGTCGCCTCCGAGACCATTCAAGGCTACCGTGTGGTGCGCAGCTTCGGCGGCGAAGCCTACGAGCAGCGCCGTTTCAACGCGGCCAGCCAGAGCAACACCGACAAACAGCTGCGCATGACCAAGACTGGCGCGCTGTACACGCCGGCGCTGCAATTGGTGATCTACACCGCCATGGCGTCGCTGATGTTCCTCGTGCTGTTCCTGCGCGGCGACGCTTCGGCCGGCGATCTGGTGGCCTACATTACTGCCGCTGGCCTGCTGCCCAAGCCGATTCGTCAGCTTTCGGAAGTCAGCTCGACCATCCAGAAAGGCCTGGCCGGTGCCGAGAGTATCTTCGAGCAGCTCGACGAGCCTGCCGAAGTGGACGCTGGCACGGTTGAAAAGGACCGCGTCGAGGGTCGTCTGGTGGTGCGCAACCTGAGCTTCACCTACCCCGGTACCGAGCGCCAGGTGCTGAACGACATCAGCTTTACCGCAGAGCCTGGGCAGATGATCGCCCTGGTTGGTCGCTCCGGCAGTGGCAAGTCGACCCTGGCAGCGCTTATCCCGCGCTTCTATCACCACAATGAAGGGCAGATTCTGCTCGATGGCGTGGAGATCGAAGAGTACAAGTTGCGCAACCTGCGCCGGCATGTCTCGCAGGTCACCCAGCACGTCACCCTGTTCAACGATACCGTCGCCAACAACATTGCCTACGGCGATCTGGCTGGTGCGCCGCGCGAGGCCATCGAGGCTGCCGCCGCCGACGCCTACGCCAAGGAATTCGTTGATCAGTTGCCCAAGGGCTTCGACACCGAAGTCGGCGAGAACGGTGTGCTGTTGTCCGGCGGCCAGCGCCAGCGCCTGGCGATTGCCCGGGCCTTGCTGAAAAACGCCCCGCTGCTGATTCTTGACGAGGCCACTTCGGCGCTCGATACCGAGTCGGAGCGGCACATCCAGGCCGCGCTGGATCATGTTATGCAAGGTCGCACCACGCTGGTCATCGCCCACCGCTTGTCGACCATCGAAAAGGCCGACATGATCCTGGTCATGGACCAAGGCCGTCTGGTCGAGCGCGGTACTCACGCCGAACTGCTTGAGGCTAATGGCCATTATGCCCGCCTGCACGCGATGGGCCTTGATCAGCCAGAGAAAGTCGATATCACCTGAGTCGGCTGTTGCGGGGCCGATCCGGCCCCGATTGTCACCGGAATTGTCCAGGCCAGCTTGGCGCTAAAGCCATCGTCTGGCCTGTGCTAATATCCTGCCCCTGTTAATTTTTCCATATGGGTTGCCCATGAAGTTGTCCATGCCGAGTTTCGATCAAGCCCCGGTGTTGGTGGTCGGCGATGTCATGCTCGACCGCTACTGGCATGGTGGTACTTCACGTATTTCCCCGGAGGCGCCGGTGCCTGTGGTCAAGGTCGAACAGATCGAAGACCGTCCCGGCGGCGCGGCCAACGTGGCCTTGAATATTGCCGCCCTGGGCGCGCCGGCCTCGCTGGTCGGTGTGACCGGCCAGGACGAAGCGGCCGAGAGCCTGAGCAACAGCTTGCAGGCTGCGGGCGTACGCTCGATCTTCCAGCGCATTGCCCACCAGCCGACAATCGTCAAGCTGCGGGTCATGAGCCGTCATCAGCAACTGCTGCGCATCGACTTCGAAGAACCGTTCGCCACCGACCCGCTGTCATTGGGTGTCGAGGTTGAAAAGCTGCTGGATGGGGTCAAGGTGTTGGTCCTGTCCGACTACGGTAAGGGCGCCCTGAAAAACCACCAGAGCCTGGTCCAGGCGGCGCGTGCCCGCGGTATTCCGGTATTGGCCGACCCCAAGGGCAAGGACTTCTCGATCTACCGCGGCGCGAGCCTGATCACGCCCAACCTGAGCGAGTTCGAAGCCATTGTCGGCCGCTGCGTCGATGAAGCCGACCTGGTCGGCAAAGGCCTGCAATTGATGCAGGAGCTGGACCTGGGTGCATTGCTGGTGACCCGTGGCGAACATGGCATGACCCTGCTGCGCGCCGACCACCCGGCGCTGCACCTGCCGGCCCGGGCCCGTGAAGTGTTCGACGTCACCGGTGCCGGCGACACGGTCATCTCGACCCTGGCCGCCGCTATCGCTGCTGGCGAAGACCTGCCCCATGCCGTGGCCCTGGCCAACCTTGCCGCCGGCATCGTGGTCGGCAAGCTCGGTACCGCGGCGATCAGCGCCCCTGAACTGCGCCGTGCGATTCAGCGCGAAGAAGGTTCGGAGCGCGGCGTGTTGACCATCGAACAGTTGTTGCTGGCGATCGACGATGCGCGCGCGCACAACGAGTCGATCGTGTTCACCAACGGCTGTTTCGACATCCTTCATGCCGGCCACGTGACCTACCTGGAGCAAGCCCGCGCTCAAGGTGATCGCCTGATCGTCGCCGTCAACGACGACGCCTCGGTCAGTCGCCTGAAGGGTCCTGGCCGCCCGATCAACAGCGTCGACCGGCGCATGGCAGTTCTCGCAGGCTTGGGCGCCGTCGACTGGGTCATCAGCTTCCCGGAAGGCACTCCAGAAAACCTGCTCAGCCAGGTCAAGCCTGATGTGCTGGTCAAAGGTGGCGACTACGGCATCGATCAAGTCGTCGGCGCCGACATCGTTACCAGCTACGGCGGGACGGTGAAAGTGCTCGGCCTTGTGGAAAACAGCTCCACCACTGCAATAGTGGAAAAGATCCGCAAGAACTGAAAAAGGGCCGCTTAGCGGCCCTTTTCATTCTCGGCATGCCCCGATCCCCTGTAGGAGCGGCCTTGTGTCGCGAAGGGGGTGCGAAGCGCCCCCCAAATTTCAGCTCCGCCGCCGACATTGCTGGGCCCGCTTTGCGGGCCTCTCGCGACACAAGGCCGCTCCTACAAAGAGCAGTCCGCGTAACTATTTATGCAGCGAAGTCCGCGCCCGAGCCAGCAGAGCCCGCGCCTTGCCCGTCAGCCGCTGCAACCGCGAAGCAGGCCTAGGCTCCACCAGCCCCTGCTGGCGCAGCCAATCCTTCCAGCGCACTCGCTCATCACGCACCACCCAGCCTTCCTGCCGGGCAAAACTCTCGGCCAGCCAGATCCCACGGGTACTGGCCGGCACCAAGGTGTCCTTCTTCAGCGTGAACAGCTCAGCCGTAGGCCGCCCATCCACCAACGGCATCAAGTACAGATCAGGCCGCTTGCGATTAAGCCGCGCCACCAGTTGATCCCCTTCCAGCCGCTCATCCACATGAAACAGACTCAGCGACTTGGCCTCCCGCGGCACCTGCAAGCGCAAGTCATAGATCAGCTGCAACGACGCTGTAGGCAAATGCACATAGGCCCGCGGCTGTTCGATCAACACCAGGTTGCCCGACTGCACCGGCCGCGCCGCCGTCGCCTGTGAGGTGAGCACAAACGGCAACGCCTCCCGATAATGCAGCGCCGCCGCGTAGGGCGCGGGCAACCAGGTATCGTTGAAGCGCCCGCCCAGCCAGCCCTCTGGCGTCTCCAGCAGGCACTCTTCGGCTACCTCCTGAATCGCGGTATGCAGCGGCAGGTTCAGCTCCTGCGCCGGCACATAGCCGGAAATCAGCTTGAGCACCACATCGCCACGGTCTTGCCGGCGCTGACGCACCAGCACCCAGTATTCGCGGTTCTGCCACTGCAGCGTCAGCCGCACCGACACGCCCAGGTTGGCCAGCTCAACTACGAAGCGCTCGCTATCGGCCACCTGCACCGCCTTGCGTCGTTGCAGGGTCTGGGCGAAGTTCAGCGGCATGCCGATAGTCTGATAACTCAGGCCCTCGGCAGTGGCTTCGACATGCAGCGGCAGCGTTTTGAAGTTGCTCGGGTTCTTGCGGATCAGCGTACGTGCCACGAGGCTCCTCCTTGCGCTTGTGTAGCCGTGCCAGCGGCCTTATTGCTGCCTCAAGATACGGGCAACGGTGGCCACGTTATGGGCCAGATGCAGCGGGTTGATGGTGCCGACGATAGCACTGCTCACGCCTGGGTGGGCAAACAGCAGCTCGAAGCTGGCCTGTACCGCATCCACCCCCGGCGCCAGGCAGACATGCCCGCTGGCGAGGGCCTTCTTCACCAGAATGGCTTTGCCATGCTCGGCGGCGTAATCCAGTACCGGGCGTTCGGTTTGCTCGTTGAGGTTGTAGGTAACCATCGCACAGTCACCCTCCTGCAACGCCTTGAGCCCACCTGCCGCGGTCTTGCCAGACAAGCCAAAACCGAGAATCTTGCCTTCCTGCTTGAGCGCGGCGAGGGTCTGGTAGACCTCTTCCTGCTCGAGGATCGCCAGATCATTACCATCTGAATGGACCAGCACCAGCTCGATTCGATCCGTTTCAAGACGCTTGAGGCTACGTTCGACCGAACGCCGGGTGTGCGCAGCAGAGAAGTCGAAGTGCGACTGGCCATCGTTGAACTCTTCACCGACCTTGCTGACGATCACCCACTCGTCACG
This sequence comes from Pseudomonas sp. EZ-C24, assembly GCF_014525325.1. Classification (NCBI taxonomy): domain Bacteria; kingdom Pseudomonadati; phylum Pseudomonadota; class Gammaproteobacteria; order Pseudomonadales; family Pseudomonadaceae; genus Pseudomonas; species Pseudomonas sp. EZ-C24. Next base: position 5,874 of record NZ_JACDIU010000004.1, read on the forward strand.
CTGACCGCGCAGCAGCGGCCCAAGGCGCTCTTCACTGCGACCGTAGGCCGGCGCGGTATCGATCAGGTTGATCCCCAGTTCACGCGCCTGGGCCAGCAGCATGCGTGCCTCGTCGTCGCCTGGGATGGTGAACCCGGTGGGGTATTTGACGCCTTGATCACGGCCCAGCTTGACCGTGCCCAGGCCCAGCGGCGAAACCGTCAGGCCAGTGCTGCCCAGCGCTCGGTGCAGGTCATGCAGATCGGGCAGGCTCATGGCAGCAGTTGCTCCCAGGCCGGTACGCCGAGCGCAGGCCGGGGCAGGCCGGACAAGTCAGGCTTGGCTTGAGGGCGAATACCATCGCGGTCGAGCTTGGCCAGCACGTGATCGGCGAAGTCCGGCGCCAGCGCCAGTTTGGTCGGCCAACCCACCAGCAGGCGCTGCTCTTCGGCGAGGAAGGCGTTGTCCGGCCGCACCTGGCCAGACTGCGCTGGCTCGGCTCGATCAACCCGCAGGGTGGCCCAGCGCAGCTGGCTTTGATCTACCCATGGCAACAGGCTGGCGACTTCTTTCTGCGCGGCAGCGATCTGCGCCGCTGGCTCGCGGGCAACGCCATCGGCTTCAGCCAAATCACCACCCAGGTACCACACCCACTGGCCATCCGCGCCGGGATGAGTGGTGACCGTGATGCGCGGCTTGGGCCCACCGCCGAGGCAGTGCGCGTACAAAGGCTTGAGGTTGGGGCCCTTGGCCAGAACCATGTGCAACGGTCGGCGCTGCATGGCCGGTTGGTCCAGGCCGAGGGCCTGAAGCAGCTCGGCGGTGCCACCACCGGCGCTCAGCACGATGCGCTGGGCGTGAATCTCGCGCCCGTCGACACGCAGGCCGACCAGTTCATCGCCTTCGCGCAACGGCTCGATCTGCTCGCCGGCGAGCAAGCTGTCACCGGCCAGCGCAGCGAGGTTGGCGAGCAGGCTGGGCACGTCGATGACCAGCTCGGCGAGGCGATAGACCTTGCCTTTGAAGGCGCGGTCTTGCAGGGCAGGCGGCAGTTGTTCGCCCTTGACCTGATCGACCCGGCCGCGCATGGCCTTGCTGGCAAAAAAGCTGGTGACATTGCCAAGCAGGCCGCCCGGCGACCACAGGTAATGTGCATCGGACAACAAGCGCACCTTGTCCAGGTTCAGCTCGCCGCTGCCGGCCAGCGCCTCGCGCCAGCGCCGCGGCATGTCGGCGATCGCCTCGGAGGCGCCGGTCAGGCTGCCGTGCAGAGCGTACTTGATGCCGCCGTGGATGATCCCCTGCGACTTGATGGTCTGCTCGCCGCCCAGGCTTGCGCGTTCCACCAGCACCGTCGAATAGCCCAGGCGCTGCAGCCGGGCATTGAGCCAGAGGCCTGCGACCCCGGCGCCGACGATCAGTACGTCAGTGGAAATGGCAGATGGCATGCGGGCACCTCAAAGACAGGGACAGGCCAGCAGTATACAGGCTGATGTCTTTGCCGTTGACCGCGCAACGCAGCGGTCAGTGCCCGCTGCTGTTGGAAAACACCTGAATGACCACCACGCCGCCGACGATCATGGCCATGCCGAGCACGGCCGGCAGGTCCAGTTTCTGCCCATAGATGAGCCAAGCGGCGATGCTGATCAGGACGATGCCCAGCCCCGACCAGATGGCGTAGGCAATACCTACCGGAATGCTGCGTACCACAAGGGTCAGCATCCAGAACGCCACGGTGTAGCCGGCGATCATCAGCAACAGCGGTAGCGGCGTACTGAGGCCTTTGACCGCCTTCATCGAAGCGGTGGCGACGACCTCGGCGCAAATGGCGATGGCCAGATAAACATATGCGTTCACGCTGCGTTCCTCGATTGACTGGCGGCCATTCTAGGCGATCCGCTTGCCAGCTTTCACACTATGTCCGCCGCTTTTATGGCTTGGGCGGACATGGGCAGGCCTTTTCAGGCAGTTCCTAGTAAACTGCGCCGCCATGAACAGAACCCTTTATACCCTGCTGTTTCACCTGGGCCTGCCGCTGGTAGCGCTGCGCCTGTTCCTGCGTGCGCGCAAGGCGCCGGCCTACGGCCAACGCGTCGCCGAGCGCTTTGCCATCAAGCTGCCGCCGATGCGTCAGGGCGGCATCTGGGTGCATGCGGTGTCGGTCGGCGAGAGCATCGCGGCGGCGCCGATGGTGCGCGCATTGCTCAAGGCCTACCCCGAGCTGGCGATCACTGTGACCTGCATGACCCCTACCGGTTCGGAGCGGATTCGCGCGCTGTTTGCCGATGAGCCACGCATTCAGCATTGCTACCTGCCGTACGACCTGCCCTGGGCGGCGGCGCGTTTTCTCGACCATGTGCGGCCGCGGCTGGGCGTGATCATGGAAACCGAGCTGTGGCCCAACCATATCCACCAGTGCGCCAGGCGCGGCATCCCGGTGGCGCTGGCCAATGCGCGCTTGTCGGCGCGGTCGGCGCGCGGCTATGGCCGCTTCGCCAAACTGACCCGGCCAATGCTCGCCGAGATGAGCCTGATCGCGGCGCAGACCGAAACCGAAGCCGAGCGCTTTCGTAGCCTCGGCGCGCGGCCTGAATGCGTGCAGGTGACCGGCTCGATCAAGTTCGACCTCAAGCTCGACGAACAGCTGCTGCCCCGTGCCCGCCAGTTGCGCGAGCAATGGCAGGCCAGCCAACGCCCGGTCTGGATCGCAGCCAGCACCCATGAAGGCGAGGATGCGCAGGTGCTGGAGGCGCACCGCCGCCTGCTGCAGGTGCATGCCGATGCGCTGCTGATTCTGGTGCCGCGTCACCCTGAGCGGTTCAACGCCGTGCATGCGTTGTGTGCCGAACAGTTCGCTACCGTGCGCCGTTCCAGCGCCGAGTTGGTCACCGACGCAACCCAGGTGCTGCTCGGCGATACCATGGGCGAACTGCTGTTCCTCTATGCGCTGGCAGACATCGCTTTCGTCGGCGGCAGCCTGGTGCCAACAGGCGGGCACAACCCGCTGGAACCGGCTGCGCTGGCCTTGCCGGTGATCAGCGGGCCACACGTGTTCAACTTCCTCGATATCAGCGCAATGCTGAAAGATGCCGGCGCGTTGCACTCAGTTGACGACAGCCAGGCATTGGCCGCCGCCGTGCAGCGGCTGGTCGAGTTGCCGCAGGACGCCAGGCGCATGGGCGAAGCGGGCAGGGCGGTGATGCAGGCCAACCAGGGCGCGTTGCAGCGCTTGCTGGATGGCCTGGCTCGGCTGCTGGGCTAGCGATAGATCGCGGCGCCGGGCGAGCCCGGCGCAGCAGTCGCAGATCAGGGCCGGCGTTCGAAGTTCTTCGCCGCCGCTGCTGCCAGATCCGGTGGCAGGAAGTCTTTGTCCGGGTTGTAATCGGCTTTCAGATAACGGCCCAGGTCGGACAGGTCCTGCGGGCTCAGGGTGCCGGCAGCCTGCTTCAGGCGCAGGTTATCCAGAATGTAGTCGTAGCGGCTGTTGTTGTAGTCACGCACCGAGGTGTACAGCTGGCGTTGCGCATCGAGCACGTCGACGATGTTGCGGGTGCCGACCTGATAACCGATTTCGGTCGCCTCCAGCGCACTCTGGTTGGAGATGATCGACTGCTTGCGCGCCTGCACCTGTTCGACATCGGTATTCACCGCGCGGTGCAGGTTGCGGGTGTTTTCCACCACCTGGCGGCGCAGGCTTTCGCGCTGTTGCTCGCTCTGGCTCAAGCGCTGATAGGCCTCGCGCACTTGCGAGCTGGTCAGGCCGCCGCTGTACAGCGGGATGTTCAACTGCAGGCCGATGCTGGTCTGTTCGACGTCGCCGCCGTAGCGCACGCCGGGCTGCGGCGCCGGGTTGGAGAAGCCCAGCGCATCGTTGTCACCCTTCTGGTAACGCGCCACCGCGTCGACCGTCGGGGCATGGCCGGCCTTGCGCTGGCGCAAGGTTTCTTCGGCGGCATCGACAGCGTAGTTGGTCGCCTGCAGGTTGAGGTTCTGCCGTGCGGCGGTCTCGACCCAGGCCTTGGCATCGTTGGGCATCGGCACCTGGATCGGCAGGCTGTGGACCACGCCCTGCAACGAGCCATAGTCGCGGTTGGTCAGCGTTACCAATGCCTCGAAGGCATCTGCTACCTGGCGTTCGGCGATGATCCGGTTGGCCCGCGCCGTGTCGTAGCTGGCCTGCGACTGGAGCACGTCGGTCTTGTCCGACAGGCCGACGTCAAAGCGCTCGTTGGACTGATCCAGCTGGCGCTTGAGGGCGGCTTCCTCGGCTTTGGTCGAGGCCAGATTGTCTTGTGCACGCAGTACCGAGAAATAGTTCTCGGCGGTCTGCAGAATCAGGTTCTGCTCGTTGGCCGACAGCTCCAGCGCCGCCTGCTCGTTGACCGCTTCGGCGGCTTGCAACTGGAACCAGCGATCGGCGCGGAAGATCGGCTGCGATAGGGTCGCGCTCCACGAATTGCCGCTGCGATTGGAGGTGATCGCCGGCTCGTCGAGCTTGGTGCGGGTGTTCATCATTTCGGCACCCGCCGACAGGTTCGGCAGCAGCCCGGCGCGGGCCTGCGGCACGATTTCGCGGCGTGCGCCATAATCGGCGCGGGCAGCGGCAAGGTCGGCGTTGTTGCTGGCCGCTTCCTGATAGACGCTGATCAGGTCGGTCTTCACCGGCGCGGGCAGGTCAGCCGCCCAGACCACTCCGTTGGACGCACAAGACACGGCAACCGCCAGTGAAAGTTTGCGCAGCATAGGGCAATCCTTGTACGAGTTTTAATTACTGAACCGTTGAGTATCGGTGCGCCAGTGTAAGGCTGTGCACGGCCGGCAACAATCGCTGATTGGCGCCTTTGATCGCCGCGCTGCAAGCACCCTTGGCTTTGCGCGCAACTCCAGTCTAGACTGCGCATGTTCTTGTCGGGGTGCCTTGATGCAAAGGCTGAGATCGGAAGTTTCCGGATCCCGTTGAACCTGATCAGGTTAGCGCCTGCGTAGGGAACAAGATTTCTCGCTTTCCCGGCGAGTCTCTTGTGTCAGGTCCGGGATTTGTCGAGCAGCGCAGCCGCGCATTGGCATTCCAGGTATCCGGCACTGCACCCATCAAGGGTGTGTCCGCGTCATTCAGGTTCTCCCCGACATTCCGCCGCTAGGAAGCTGTCTGGAGCCTGTGATGAGCAAACAAGAAAAAGCGATCAACCTCAGCGAATCGGCGCAAGTCGATCAGCAGTCTGTGCAACCCTTCACCCGTTCGCGCAAAGTGTATGTCCAGGGTTCGCGCCCGGATATCCGTGTCCCCATGCGCGAAATCAGCCTGGATGACACCCCTACCGACTTTGGCGGCGAAGCCAATGCGCCGGTGCTGGTGTACGACACCTCGGGCCCGTATACCGACCCTGCTGTCAGCATCGATGTGCGCAAGGGCCTGGGCGATGTCCGCTCGGCCTGGATCGACGCGCGGGGCGACACCGAACGCCTGGAGGGCCTGAGCTCGAACTTCGGCCAGCAGCGCCTGAGCGATGCCGAACTGACCAAACTGCGCTTTGCCCACGTGCGCAATCCGCGCCGGGCCAAGGCCGGCGCCAACGTTACGCAGATGCACTACGCGCGGCAGGGCATCATTACTGCCGAGATGGAATACGTCGCCATCCGCGAAAACATGAAGCTGCAAGAGGCCCGCGCTGCCGGCCTGCTTGAGCAGCAGCACGCCGGCCACAGCTTCGGCGCCAGCGTGCCCAAGGAAATCACCGCAGAGTTCGTTCGCGACGAAATCGCCCGTGGTCGCGCGATCATCCCGGCCAACATCAACCACACCGAACTCGAACCGATGATCATCGGCCGTAACTTCCTGGTGAAGATCAACGGCAACATCGGCAACAGCGCGCTGGGGTCGTCCATCGAAGAAGAAGTGGCCAAGCTGACCTGGGGCATCCGCTGGGGTTCGGACACGGTCATGGACCTCTCCACCGGCAAGCACATCCATGAAACCCGCGAGTGGATCATCCGCAACTCGCCGGTGCCGATCGGCACCGTGCCGATTTACCAAGCGTTGGAAAAGGTCGGCGGCGTTGCCGAAGACCTGACCTGGGAGCTGTTCCGCGACACCTTGATCGAGCAGGCCGAGCAGGGCGTGGACTACTTCACCATCCATGCCGGCGTGCTCCTGCGCTACGTGCCGCTGACCGCCAAGCGCGTCACCGGCATTGTCAGCCGTGGTGGTTCGATCATGGCCAAGTGGTGCCTGGCGCATCACCAGGAGAACTTCCTCTACACCCATTTCGATGAAATCTGCGAAATCATGAAGGCCTACGACGTCAGCTTCTCGCTCGGCGACGGCCTGCGTCCGGGATCGATTGCCGATGCCAACGACGCCGCCCAGTTCGGTGAGCTGGAGACCCTGGGCGAACTGACCAAGATCGCCTGGAAGCACGACGTGCAGTGCATGATCGAAGGCCCCGGCCATGTGCCGATGCAGTTGATCAAAGAGAACATGGACAAGCAGCTGGAATGCTGCGACGAGGCGCCGTTCTACACCCTCGGCCCGCTGACCACCGACATCGCGCCGGGCTACGACCACATCACCTCGGGCATCGGTGCGGCGATGATCGGCTGGTTTGGCTGCGCCATGCTCTGCTATGTCACGCCCAAGGAACACCTCGGCCTGCCGAACAAGGATGACGTCAAGACCGGCATCATCACCTACAAGATCGCCGCCCACGCCGCCGACCTTGCCAAGGGCCACCCCGGCGCGCAGATCCGCGACAACGCGCTGTCCAAGGCGCGCTTCGAGTTCCGCTGGCAGGACCAGTTCAACCTTGGCCTGGACCCGGACACCGCCCGTGCCTACCACGACGAGACCCTGCCCAAGGAATCGGCCAAGGTCGCTCACTTCTGCTCGATGTGCGGGCCGAAGTTCTGCTCGATGAAGATCACCCAGGAAGTGCGCGAGTACGCTGCCAATCAGCGTATCGAGGCGGTCGACATGTCGGTCGAGGAGGGCATGCGCGAGCAGTCCGAGCGCTTCCGTCAGACCGGCAGCCAGCTGTACCAGAAGGTGTGATGCAACTGGGGCTGCTTTGCAGCCCTTCGCGGGTAAACCCGCTCCAACAGGTTTAGGCGGCGCTGCAAAACCTTGTGGGAGCGGGTTTACCCGCGAACGAGCGCGAAGCCCTCGCATCTCCACAATAACTCCGGCGAGCATCAACTATGACCACCCCCAGCAACTTCTCCCCCGATCATCCGATCCCCGCCAGCCAGCGCCTGTTTGGCGGGCGGGACCTGTTTGTCCTGTGGTTCTCCCTTGGCACTGGCTTGATGGTCCTGCAGGTCGGCGCCATGCTCGCGCCGGGCCTGGGCCTGGCCGGCGCGATGCTGGCAATCGTGCTCGGCACTGCGGTTGGCGTGCTGCTGCTGGCTGCCGCCGGGGTGATCGGCAGTGACACCGGCCTGTCGGCCATGGGCACCTTGCGCTTGAGCCTTGGCCGGCACGGCGTGCGCCTGCCGGCAGTGCTCAACTTGCTCCAGCTGATTGGCTGGGGCTCGTTCGAAATCATCGTCATGCGCGACGCCGCCAGCCTGCTCGGCGCGCGGGCGTTCGGAGCCGATAGTGCCTGGACCAACCCGCTGCTGTGGACGCTGTGCTTTGGCGCGTTGGCAACGCTGCTGGCAATCTGCGGCCCGCTGACCTTCGTGCGCAAGATCTTGCGCAAGTGGGGTATCTGGCTATTGATCGGCGCCTGCCTGTGGCTGACCTGGAACCTGTTTGCCAAGGCCGATCTGAGCGCTATCTGGCAGCGTGCCGGCGATGGCTCGATGTCGCTGGCAGTCGGTTTTGACATCGTCATCGCCATGCCGCTGTCGTGGTTGCCGTTGATTGCCGACTATTCGCGCTTCGCCCAGCATGCGGGCCGCGTGTTCAGTGGCACCGTGCTCGGTTATCTGCTTGGTAATGCCTGGCTGATGAGCCTTGGCGTTGCCTACACCCTGGCCTTTGCGCCAAGCGGTGAGGCCAATGCCCTGCTGCTGGCGCTGGCCGGCGCCGGCTTGGGTATCCCGCTGTTGTTGATTCTGCTGGATGAGACCGAGAACGCTTTTGCCGATATCCATTCCGGCGCGGTCTCCACCGGCTTGCTGCTGCCGATCAAGGTCGAACACCTGGCCCTGGCGATCGGCCTGCTGTGCACGCTGATCGCCTGTCTGGCGCCGCTGGCCCAGTACGAGAACTTCCTGCTGTTGATCGGTTCGGTGTTCGCGCCGCTGTTCGGCGTGGTGCTGACGGACCACTTCGTGATCCGCCAGCGCCAGTTGCCGACCCGTGTCGACGGCTTGCACTGGCAGGCGCTGCTGGCCTGGGCGGTGGGCGTCGCGGCCTATCATGGCATTGCCAACCTGGCCCCGGAGGTCGGTGCAACCCTGCCGGCGTTGGTGCTGGCAGGGCTGCTGTACGGGCTATTGAGTGTCAGCCGCGGCCGGGAAACAGCTCAGGCTTGATCACGCCATTCAGGCGCGGGTAGGGGATTTTCAGCTCGACGTGGCCCATGGAGTAGGGCGCGATGGCATACACCTCGTACTTCACCACGACCGCACCGTAGGTCAGGGCGATGTGCGGGGACTTCTTGAACGGCCAGGTCTTGACGAATTCGGCGTCCTTGTCCATGCCGGTGCTGATCATCCAGGCGCGGTGCGACTCTTCGACGGTTTTCCAGAAGGTGTCTTCCTGGCCTGGCACCAGCATGTCCTGCAGGGTCAGGACCTTGTCCTGCTTGCGCGAGTAGTTGATGAACGCGCGGCCGGGCATGCCGTGGGCGCCACCACTGTCGAGGTAGCTGGACAGCTCGATGATCACCAAGCCGTCATGCTGTTCACGTACCTTGGCTTGCAGGTAGCTGCTGTTGCGCTTGTCGGCGCTGGCCAGGTACTGATCCTCGTAGGCCTTGAGCGAGGTCGGCGCGCTGCTGCGGGCGTTGTCGGTGGTCAGTTGCAGCAGGCGGCTTTCGACGATGGCGTCGAGCTTGGGCAGCGCCGGGAAGTGCACGGTGTCGATGTTCACCAGCGGGCAGTCGCTGGCACTGCAGCCCGGCTTGACGTGCTCCCAGGCATCGCGCTTGACCTCGAGTGGGGCCCGGTAATTGGGCGCGAACAGGCTCTGGCAGGCGCTCAGTGCCACCGCCAGCACAGCCACGGAAGTCAGTTTGACTAGCGTCATGATGATCCTTGCAGAACTTGGATAGTCGGCCTTGGACCGTCGGCAAAGCCGTCGGTTCGCCACTAAGCTAACAGACATGGCGCACCCGCTTCCAGCAGCCTGAACGGTCAACGGAAAGGGGTGAAACCCGGTCAAACGCAGAGTAGGATGGCGCGATGCGGTAGTTGAGGTAATGAGGATTTCCATGACAGACACGTCCAATTCGGTGCCCAAGACGGTTGAGATCGTCAAGCGCGAGAACTGCTTCCAGGGCTTTTACAAGCTCGACAAGCTGCACCTGCGCCATGAGCTGTTCGCCGGCGGCATGAGCCGTGAGATCAGCCGCGAGCTGTTCGTGCGCCACGATGCAGTGTGCGTGCTGCCGTACGATCCGCTGCGCGACGAGGTGGTGCTGATCGAGCAGTTCCGCGCTGGCGCCATGGGCAAGGTGGCCAATCCCTGGCTGATTGAAATGGTCGCGGGCCTGATCGACAAGGACGAGCAGCCTGAAGAGGTTGCCCATCGCGAAGCCGAAGAAGAAGCCGGCCTGACCTTCTCGGCCTTGTGGCCGATGACCCGCTACTTCCCATCGCCGGGCGGCAGCGACGAGTTCGTGCATCTGTTTCTCGGCCGCTGCGTCAGCGAAGGTGCCGGCGGCTTGCATGGGCTGGAGGAAGAGGGCGAGGATATCCGCGTACGCGCCTGGTCGTTCGAGGACGCCCTGCAGGCGGTACGTGACGGGCGCATCTGCAACGCGGCCAGCATCATCGGCCTGCAATGGCTGGCGCTGAACCGCGACGAAGTACGGGGGATGTGGAAGTGAACCTGCTGCGCGAGCGTTATCGGGTCGATCTGGTCGGGCTGCAAAGTGCCTGCGAGGCCAACTACGCTCGCTTGATGCGCCTGCTGCCGGACATGCGTACTACCCAGAGCTCGCGGCGCATCGGTATGACCCAGGGCGACCAGATGCTTGGCGTGCTGGTGCTGGACGTGCTGCTGACGTGCCCATACACCACCACCCTGCGCGTGCGTCAGGAACATAGCCTGCCCTGGCTGCCGGTGCCGCAGTTGGAAGTGCAGGTGTACCACGATGCGCGCATGGCCGAAGTGGTCAGCGCCGAGCATGCACGGCGCTTTCGCAGCATCTACCCGTACCCCAACGAAGCCATGCACCAGCCCGACGAGAAGGCCCAGCTCAATCTGTTTCTCGGCGAATGGCTGAGCCACTGCCTGGCCTGCGGCCATGAACTGGCGGCAGTACGCTGAAAATGTGATGCGAGTCGGCTTCGCCGGCTTGCGTGAAAGCTGTCAGCGGCGATAATCGCGCAGAACTCGCTCGAGGAGACGGCCGTTGCCGCAGCCCAACCATCCCCACGCACCGATCAATGTCGTGCAACTGACCGACGCCCATCTGTTTGCTGATCCGGCAGGCACCCTGCTGGGCCTGAATACCCGCGGCAGCCTGCAGCATGTGATCGACCAGGTGCATCGCGAACAACCTGCAATCGACTTGCTGCTGTGCACCGGCGACCTGTCGCAGGATGCCAGCGCGACGGCCTATCGCGCCTTTGCCGAGATGACGGCGACGCTGCGCGCGCCAGCCCGCTGGCTACCGGGCAACCATGATCAGGCGCGAGTGATGGCCGAGGTGGCGCAAGGTACGGATTTGTTGCAGTCGGTAACCGATGTGGGCAACTGGCGCATCATCATGCTCGACTCGGCAGTGGTGGGCGCGACCCATGGCCTGCTCGCGCCGGCGCAGCTTGCCGTCCTCGATCAAGCCCTGAACAGTGTCCCCCAGCGCCATTGCCTGATCTGCTGTCACCACCAGCCGGTGGACATCGGCTGCGCCTGGATGGCGCCGATCGGCCTGCGCAACAGCGATGAGTTGCTGCAACGGGTGCAGGCTCACCCGCAGGTGCGCGCGGTGCTCTGGGGGCATGTGCACCAGGCCTTCGAGCAGACGCGTGACGGCGTGCGCTACATGGCCACACCGTCGACCTGCATCCAGTTCGCACCGGGTAGCGTCGACTTCAAGGTCAGTGAAGAGTTGCCGGGATACCGTTGGTTGCGCCTGCATGCAGACGGTCAGCTGGAAACAGGCGTAGAGCGGGCGCTGGATTATGTGCTGCAGCTGGATTTCAACAGCCCCGGTTATTGAGCGCGCAGCCCCCAGCCACCTTGAACAATGTATTACGAAAATCCCGAAGCAGCGCCAATGCTCGGCGAACACGCTACACTGCGCGTCCCTGCGCCCCAACTGGCGGGCGCGCCGCAGCAGACACTGGGGGCAGCATGTCGGGTTCCATCCTTTATATCCACGGCTTCAACAGCTCGCCGCTGTCGACCAAGGCGCGCCAGCTTGAGGCTGTGATGCAGCAACTGGGCCTGGCTGGCCAGTTGCGCATCCCCGCGCTGCACCATCATCCGCGTGAGGCGATTGGCCAGCTCGAAGCCGCCATTGCCGAGCTGGGCGCGCCCTTGCTGGTAGGCAGTTCGCTGGGCGGCTACTATGCGACCCATCTGGCCGAGCGGCATGGCCTCAAGGCCCTGCTGATCAACCCGGCGGTAGCGCCGCACCGCTTGTTCGACGGCTACCTGGGCACCCAGCGCAACCTGTATACCGATGAGCCCTGGGAGCTGACCCTGGACCACGTGCAGGCCCTGGCCGAGCTCGAAGTGGCGCCGCCAACCGACGCCGCGCGCTACCAGGTGTGGTTGCAGACCGCCGATGAAACCCTCGACTACCGCCACGCCGCTGCCTACTACCAGGCCTGCGCGCTGCGTATCGAAGCCGGTGGCGACCACAGTTTCCAGGGCTTCACCAAGCGCCTGCCGGCGTTGCTGGCTTTTGCCGGCATTGCCCGCGAGCAATATGCGGCGCTCGATTTTTCTGTATTTTGATTTTTCGCATTCACCAGACTGACGACGAGAACCCATGGCCAACCCCAGCGCTAGCGCCTATAACGCCGACGCCATCGAAGTCCTCTCCGGCCTCGATCCGGTGCGTAAACGGCCCGGTATGTACACCGACACCAGCCGGCCCAACCACCTGGCCCAGGAAGTCATCGACAACAGTGTCGACGAAGCCCTGGCCGGCCACGCCCGCTCGGTGCAGGTCATCCTGCATGCCGACCACTCGCTGGAAGTCAGCGACGATGGCCGGGGCATGCCGGTCGACATCCACCCAGAAGAGGGCGTCTCGGGTGTCGAACTGATCCTCACCAAACTGCACGCCGGCGGCAAGTTCTCGAACAAGAACTACCAGTTCTCCGGTGGTCTGCACGGCGTTGGTATCTCGGTGGTCAACGCCTTGTCGACCCAGGTTCGGGTGCGGGTCAAGCGTGACGGCAACGAATACCAGATGACCTTCGCCGACGGCTACAAGGCCACCGAGCTGGAAGTGATCGGTACGGTCGGCAAGCGCAACACCGGTACCAGCGTGTATTTCAGCCCAGATCCGAAGTACTTCGACTCGCCGAAGTTTTCCATCAGCCGCCTCAAGCATGTGCTCAAGGCCAAGGCCGTGCTGTGCCCGGGCTTGTCGATCAGCTTCGAAGACAAGGCCAGCGGCGAGAAAGTCGAGTGGCACTACGAAGACGGCCTGCGCTCGTACCTGGTCGATTCGGTCAGCGACTTCCTGCGGCTGCCCGACGAGCCGTTCTGCGGCAGCCTGGCCGGTAACAAGGAAGCGGTCGACTGGGCCCTGCTGTGGTTGCCCGAGGGCGGCGACAGCGTGCAGGAAAGCTACGTCAACCTGATCCCGACGGCGCAAGGGGGTACCCACGTCAACGGCCTGCGCCAGGGCCTGCTGGATGCCATGCGCGAGTTCTGCGAGTTCCGCAACCTGCTGCCGCGTGGGGTCAAGCTGGCGCCGGAAGACATCTGGGAGCGGATCAGCTTCGTCCTGTCGATGAAGATGCAGGAGCCGCAGTTCTCCGGCCAGACCAAAGAGCGCCTGTCCTCGCGCGAGGCGGCGGCGTTCGTCTCCGGCGTGGTCAAGGATGCCTTCAGCCTGTGGCTCAACGCGCACCCTGAACTGGGCATGCAGCTGGCGGAGCTTGCCATCAGCAACGCGGGTCGCCGCCTCAAGGCGAGCAAGAAGGTCGAGCGCAAGCGCATTACCCAGGGCCCGGCACTGCCCGGCAAGCTGGCCGACTGCGCTGGCCAGGACCCGATGCGCTCCGAGCTGTTCCTGGTCGAGGGTGACTCCGCCGGCGGTTCGGCGAAGCAGGCGCGAGACAAGGAATTCCAGGCCATCCTGCCGCTGCGCGGGAAGATCCTCAATACCTGGGAAGTCGACGGCGGCGAAGTGCTGGCCAGCCAGGAGGTGCACAACATCGCCGTGGCCATCGGTGTCGATCCGGGTGCCACCGACCTGTCGCAGCTGCGCTACGGCAAGATCTGCATCCTCGCCGACGCCGACTCCGACGGCCTGCACATCGCCACCTTGCTCTGCGCCTTGTTCGTGCAGCACTTCCGGCCGTTGGTCGAGGCGGGCAACGTCTACGTCGCCATGCCGCCGCTGTACCGCATCGACCTGGGCAAGGAGATCTACTACGCCCTCGACGAAGCGGAGCGTGACGGCATTCTTGACCGTTTGGTCGCCGAGAAAAAACGTGGCAAGCCGCAGGTCACCCGCTTCAAGGGCCTGGGTGAGATGAACCCGCCGCAGTTGCGCGAAACCACCATGGATCCGAACACCCGGCGCCTGGTGCAGTTGACTCTGGATGACGTCGAGGCCACCTGCGAGCTGATGGACAAGCTGCTGGCGAAGAAGCGCGCCGGTGATCGCAAGAGCTGGCTGGAAACCAAAGGCAACCTGGCTGAGGTCATGGTTTGATTGTTCGGTTGCTTGCCGCAGTACTGGCCCTGGTCGCTTTGCCGAGTCTGGCGAGCGACTGGCCGGAGCTGAAGCTGAGCAGCGAGCACGCCATTGACGGCATGCCCAGCGGCAACCTCTCGGGCCTGGCGATGTGCCGTGGCGCGCTCTGGGGTGTATCCGACCGCGATGACGACCGGATCTACCGCTTCGAGCAGAGCGATGGCGTCTGGCAGGCCGAAGCGATGCCCTTCAGCGCGCCGCCAGCACCTGACAGTGGCTTGCCATTAGGCTTGAAGGTGCGCAGTTGGGCGGTCGCCGCAGTGCGCGGTGGTGAATTGGACTTTGAAGGTATCAGCTGCGATCAGGCGGGTAACTTCTACTTGGTCAGCGAATCCCATGCGGCGGTGCTGCAGGTGCCGCTGCAAGGTGAGCCGAACTGGTTGAAGATCGACCCGTTGATGGTTGGCCGGGCACGTGCCAGCGGCATGCTGCTGCGCTTCAATGGCTTGTTCGAGGGGGTGGTGATCAACCCGGCGGGCGATCGCCTATGGCTGGCCGCCGAACGGGAGCGGCGCGGCCTGGTTGCGTTGCAACGCCAGCAGTCGCTGTGGACCTGCGTGCGCAGCTGTGTGCTGTTCAGCGAGGCTGGGGTCGAGATGCAGCCGCCGCAAGTGGACAAGCCGCGGCCGGTGTCGCGCGATTTTGCCGACCTGGCGCTGTATGCCGGCAAGCTGTTTACCCTGGAGCGTAATGCCTACCGGGTATGCCGGCGCGACGTGGACAGCGGCGCCGTCGAGCGCTGCTGGTCGTTTGCCGCCGATGCGCTGACCGAGGCGCGCCGCTATGACCAGCTGTTTGGCGTCGCCGAAGCCTTGATCATCGATGACGAGGGCGCCTGGATTGGCGTGGACAACAACAACGGCGCCCGCGGCGATGGCGAAGTACGGCCGATCGTCTGGCGCTTTGCTGCGCCACAAGGCGGCTGGAGTGGCAAACCATGAGCCAGCCGGCCGGCAAGCGCGCGGGCAGGGTGCTGATGATTCTCGCCTGGGCGGCGGCGATGTTTCTTGCCACGCGCTTTTTTGGCGTCTGGGAGGATCAGCAGCGCAACCCCAATGCGCAACCCGAGTCGGCCCATGGTGATGGTTTCATCGAAGTTCGCTTGCTGAGCAATGGTCAGGGCCACTTCGTCGCCGACGGCGCAATCAACGGCCAGACCGTGCACTTCATGCTCGACACCGGCGCGACCGATGTCGCCATCCCCGAGTCGCTGGCCAAAGGCCTTGAGCTGCAACGCGGTGCGCCTGTGCTGGTGAGTACCGCCAATGGCCGCACTGAAGGCTACCGGACCCGTCTGGACAGCCTGCAACTGGGTGATATCCGCCTGCAGGGCGTACGCGCCCTGGTGGTGCCCGGCCTTGACGGCACAACCGTGCTGCTCGGCATGAGCGCCCTCAAACAACTTGAATTTACCCAGCGCGGCGGCAGCATGCTGTTGCGCCAGAACCTGAAATGACGAGGCCCGCATGAGCGACTCACTGGAACTCAGTCTCGACGGCGTCGAGCGCCGTTCCCTGGCTGACTTCACCGAACAGGCCTACCTCAACTACTCCATGTACGTGATCATGGACCGCGCCCTGCCGCATATCGGCGACGGCCTCAAGCCTGTGCAGCGGCGCATTGTCTATGCCATGAGCGAGTTGGGTCTGGATGCCGATTCCAAGCACAAGAAGTCGGCGCGTACCGTCGGCGACGTGCTCGGCAAGTTCCACCCGCACGGCGACTCGGCCTGCTATGAAGCCATGGTGCTGATGGCGCAGCCGTTCAGCTACCGCTATACCCTGGTCGACGGCCAGGGCAACTGGGGTGCGCCGGACGATCCGAAGTCGTTCGCGGCCATGCGTTATACCGAGGCGCGCCTGTCGCGCTACTCCGAAGTGCTGCTCGACGAAGTCGGCCAGGGCACGGTCGACTGGGTGCCCAACTTCGACGGCACTCTGCAGGAGCCGTCGGTTCTGCCGGCGCGGCTGCCGAATATCCTCCTCAACGGCACCACCGGTATTGCTGTGGGCATGGCCACCGATGTGCCGCCGCACAACCTGCGCGAAGTCGCCAGCGCCTGTGTGCGCCTGCTCGACGAGCCGAAAGCGACCATCGAGCAGCTTTGCGAGCACATTCAAGGCCCGGACTATCCGACCGAAGCCGAGATCATCACGCCGCGTGCCGACATCTTGAAGATGTACGAGAGCGGCAAAGGCTCGATCCGCATGCGTGCGGTGTACCGCGTCGAGGATGGCGACATTGTCGTCACCGCCTTGCCGCACCAGGTCTCCGGGGCCAAGGTGCTCGAGCAGATCGCTGCGCAGATGCAGGCCAAGAAGCTGCCAATGGTGGCTGACCTGCGCGACGAGTCCGATCATGAGAACCCATGCCGAATCGTGATCATCCCGCGCTCCAATCGGGTCGATGCCGACGAGCTGATGCAGCACCTGTTCGCCACCACTGATCTGGAAAGCAGCTACCGGGTCAACGTCAATATCATCGGCCTCGATGGCCGGCCGCAACTGAAAAACCTGCGGCTGTTGCTGCAGGAGTGGTTGCAGTTCCGCGTCGGCACCGTGCGCCGGCGCCTGCAGCACCGCCTGGACAAGGTCGAGCGGCGCCTGCACCTGTTGGACGGCTTGCTCACGGCGTTTCTCAACCTGGATGAAGTTATCCACATCATCCGTACCGAAGAGCACCCCAAGCAGGCGCTGATTGCCCGCTTTGAACTAACCGAGATCCAGGCCGAATACATCCTTGAGACGCGCCTGCGCCAGTTGGCTCGCCTGGAAGAAATGAAAATCCGCGGTGAGCAGGACGAACTGCTTAAAGAGCAGGCCAAGCTGCAGGCCCTGCTGGGTACCGATGCCAAGCTGAAAAAGCTGGTGCGCAGCGAGCTGATCAAAGATGCCGAGAAGTATGGCGACGACCGCCGTTCGCCAATTGTCGAGCGCAGCGAAGCCAAGGCACTCTCGGAAAACGAGCTGATGCCGACCGAGCCGGTCACCGTGGTGCTTTCGGAAAAAGGCTGGGTGCGTTGCGCCAAGGGCCATGACATCGATGCCACAGGGCTTTCCTACAAGGCCGGTGACGGCTTCAAGGCCGCTGCGGCTGGGCGCTCCAACCAGTTTGCCGTGCTGATCGACTCCACCGGGCGCAGTTATTCGGTGGCCGCGCACACGTTGCCCTCGGCCCGTGGCCAGGGCGAGCCGCTGACCGGGCGGCTGACACCGCCGCCGGGGGCGACCTTCGAGTGCGTGCTGCTGCCCGAGGACGACGCCCTGTATGTGGTGGCCTCCGACGCGGGTTACGGCTTCGTGGTCAAGGGCGAAGACCTGCAGGCCAAGAACAAGGCCGGCAAGGGTTTGCTCAGCCTGCCCAATGGCGCCAAGGTGATCCCGCCGCGGCCGGTGAGCAACCGCGAGCAGGACTGGCTGGCGGCGGTGACCACCGAAGGCCGCTTGCTGGTGTTCAAGGTCGCCGACCTGCCGCAGCTGGGCAAGGGCAAGGGCAACAAGATCATTGGCGTACCGGGCGACCGGGTTGCCAGTCGCGAGGAGTACGTCACCGACCTGGCCGTCATCAGCGAGGGTTCGACCCTTGTATTGCAGGCTGGCAAGCGTACCCTGTCGCTCAAACCAGATGATCTGGAGCATTACAAGGGCGAACGCGGTCGGCGAGGCAGCAAGCTGCCCCGCGGCTTCCAGCGCGTCGATGGGCTGCTGGTGGAAGCTTCGAGCTAACCAGGCGAGTCGTCTGAACCGGCACTTTCGGCGTTGTTCGCGGCGGAACTACTGGAGTCGGACGACCTTTTCGCGGATGATAGGCGCTCGCGGCGCCGGCGTGGCCGAGCGCCCCAAAGACTCTACATGTGTATCACTGCGGTATGCCGAATGGCTGCCACCTGGATGGGATGATGAAATTTCCGCGCTTTCCATTTGCGCTGTTGATGACCGGCCTGCTGGGCCTGGGCGGGTGCAGTGTGCACCAGCCGGTAGCCCTGTATCAGCTGGACAGTGGTGAACCTGGCCAGCCTTCGCAGAGTGCCGGTATGGCTGTGGTGCTGGGCCCGGTTTCGGTGGCTGACTACCTGCAGCGCGAGACCTTTTTGCAGCGCCAGGCAGACGGCAGCCTGACTTCGGCGACGGACGGTCGTTGGGCGGGCAGCCTGTCTTCGGATATTGACCAGCTGCTGGTGCGCCAGCTGGCCTGGCGCCTGGACAGCCAACGGGTGGTGCTGGCGCCGGCGAGCAGTGGTTTTGCGCCGGACGTGCAGGTGCTGCTGTCGATCACTCGCCTGGATTCGGGCAAGGATCAGCCGGCCATTCTGGATGCACAGTGGCGCCTGCTGGATCGCCGCGGCAACGTGCGTGACAACCGCATAGTGCACCTTGAGCAACCGCATGAGGGCAGCGAGTCTTCCCAGGTGCAGGCGCAAGGGCAGTTGTTGCAGAAGCTGGCCGAGCAGTTGAGCAACGCGGTCAAGCCGCTTGCCAATCAGCCGGCCCTGGCTGAAGAAACCCGCAAGAAGCCGGCGGCGCCGGTGCAGGTCAAGAAGACCCCAGAGAAGTCGAAGATCCCGATTGCTTCGCCGGTGCGTACCGATATGGAAGTGTTCAGGTTCTGAGTTTGAATTGAGGCGCTTGCAAAGGCCGCCCCTGCAGAGATCTGTGGGGGCGGCCTTTTTGTTTGTGCGGGTTGTGGGAGCGGGTTCACCCGCTCCCACTGGGTGGACCAATCCTCAGGCCCGGCGCTCGTGCATGCGCGCCAGTTGCCGCTCCAGCATCGACGGGTACGGCTCCATCAACCGCTCGACACAGCACGCACCCTCAGGGCTGGCAATCGGGCGGATGCGGGCGCGTTGGCGGACCAGCGCATCATCGGTGATCTTGCGCTCGACCAACAGCAGGTTGCGGCTGTGCTGCGACAGGGCCAGGGCATCCTGGGCTTTTTCGGTCATCAGCAGATCGACCTGCTCGAGTCCTTGCAGGTCATCACCCACGGTCAGCCCCAGTTGCAGCTGCAAGGTGATGCCGCTATCGGCCACTTCGATCTGCAGGGCATGGCCCAGGGCGCGCAGCAGCTCGCCGCAGCAGATGGCATTGGTCAGGTAGTCTTCACCCGTCTCGCGGCTGTGGAACAGCAGCAAGGTGCTGCCGTCGGTCAGCGTGAAGGTTTCACCTTCATACAGCGAAGCAGCCTGCTCGAGGCAGTCGCGATAACGCTCGAGCAGCTCGGTCAGGCGCGTGCGCGGCAGGCGGCGCAGTTGCTCCTGCGAACCCAGCTGTACGGCCAGTACGGCGCTGAACTGCGGTTCGGTCGAGACGGGCGCGGCCACAACCGGCTTGGCGCTGCTTTGCTCGACGTCGATCAGGCCGGCAAAGGCTTCATCGTCTTCCTCATCCTGCTGGGCAATAGCCCGGCTGCGGGCAGCGACACTGGTGGTTGCCGGGGCGTGATCAAGGTCGGCGAAGTCATGCTCGTCGTCGTGCTCTTCCTCTTCTTCCGGCTCAGGCGGCGGCGGTGGCGCGAGGCGGGCATGCAACTGACGGGCAAGGTCGCCGATCTCGTCCTGACGATCGATGGCCGGGGTGTACGGGTGCGGATCACGCAGCCAGACCCGCAGCTGCAGCAGCGGCGTGGAGATGTAGCGGCCCAGGCGCAGGCTCAGGGTCAGGGCCAAGACCAGCAGGATCCCCGCCAGAATACCCATGCTCTGCAAGCTGATCAGCATCGGTTGCTGGAACTCGCTCATGTCCAGGCTGATGCGCAGTTGCCCGGCGGTCACGTCCTGAAAGGTGATCTTGGTCTGGTACAGGCCTTCGGCTTCACCCAGCAGGGTGTTTTTCGGGCGCTGACCGGCCTCGGCGAGGATGCGGTTGTCGACGCTGTAGATGGCGGCGTGGGCCACCAGCGGGTTCTTCACCAGATTGCCCAGCAGCACGTTGAGGCTGAGGATGTCGTTGGACACCAGCAGCTCGGTCGCCGAGGTGGCCGTCTGGATGGTCAGGCTCTGCCCCAGGGCGTCCGCCTGCTCATGCATGGCCTGCTTGAACTGCAGGCCCATCACGCAGGCATAGATCACCAGCGCCATGGCCACCAGGAAAATATTGGTGCTGGCGATACGCAATGCCAAGGGTACGCGGCGTTGGCGCAGAGCATGGAACAGCATCAGGAAGAAGTTATCGGATTTAACTGGCGTGGGCCGGTTCACAGAGCGCGGCTCTTTATGACGAGAAAGTGCTGCGCAGTATAGCGACCCGGCATTTGTCGGCAAAGTGCAAGTGGCGCCCGATAGTCACCGAAAGTCGGTAGAATGCGCATTTTTCATCGAAGTCGGAGCCAGGTTGTGCGCGAAATCGTTCTGATCAACATCACCGGTGAAGACCGCCCAGGTCTCACTGCCGCCATCACCGGCGTCCTGCTCCAGGGCGGTGTGAACATTCTCGACATCGGCCTGGCCGTGATGCACGGCACTTTGTCGTTCGGTATCCTCGTCGATATCCCGGATAACGAAGTCGCCACGCAGTTGCTGCACAGCGTGCAGAGCAAGGCCCACGAGCTCAATCTGCAGGCACGCTACACACCGATTTCCGAGGCTGACTACCAGCACTGGGCCGATGGCCAGGGCGACGCCCGGCAGATTGTCACCTTGCTCAGCCGCAAGGTCACCCCCGAGCAGCTGCAGCGGGTCAGTGCGATCATCAGCCAGTATGGCCTGACCATCGAGCGCATCGAACGCCTGTCGGCGCGGGTGGCGCTGAACGCCGACAGCGAGCACGGCAAAGCGTGTCTGGAGATTTCTGTGCGCGGCGAGCCGAGTGATGCTCAGGCCCTGCGTGCCGCGTTCTTCACGTTGTCTGAAGAGCTGGCCGTGGATATCGCCTTCCAGAAGGATGACCTGTTCCGCCGCAACCGCCGGCTGGCGGTGTTCGACATGGATTCGACGCTGATCGAAGCCGAAGTCATCGACGAGCTGGCCAAGGCCGCCGGCGTCGGCGAGCAGGTTTCCGCCATTACCGAGCGGGCCATGCGCGGCGAGCTGGATTTTCGCGCCAGCTTCAAGGAGCGCATGGCGTTGCTCAAAGGCCTGGACGTTAAGGTACTGGACGAGATCGGCGCATCGCTGCGCTTGACCGAGGGCGCCGAAAACCTGTTCGCCGAGCTCAAGCGCCTGGGTTACAAGACCGCCATCCTGTCCGGTGGCTTTACCTACTTCGCCAAGCAGGTACAGGCGCGGCTGGGTATCGACTATGTGTTCGCCAACGAGCTGGAAGTGGTCGACGGCAAGGTCACAGGCGTGGCCATCGAGCCAATTGTCGATGCCCAGCGTAAAGCTGACCTGTTGCAGGAGCTGGCCAGCAAGGAAGGCCTGCAACTGGCACAGACCATCGCTGTAGGCGACGGCGCCAACGATCTGCCCATGCTGTCGCTGGCAGGGCTGGGCGTGGCCTTCCGCGCCAAACCACTGGTGCGCCAGTCGGCCAAACAGGCGATCTCGACCCTTGGTCTGGATGGTGTGCTGTATCTGCTCGGCTTGCGCGACCGCGACGCTCGCGGCTGATCTGAGCCCGTAAGGGGCCGCAGAGCGGTCCCGACAAACGAAAAGGCCCCGCATGGTTTGCGCCATGCGGGGCCTTTTCGTAGGCGGCGGATCAGACTGCGGTCGGTACCGCCAGCAGTTCACCCATGCGCACGGCAGAGCCGGCACCGAGGCTTTCAGCCCACTTCACCTGCTCCGGGCCAAACAGCACGATGGCAGTGGAGCCGAGCTTGAAACGGCCCAGTTCGGCGCCTTTTTCCAGGTGGATCGGTGTGCGGCTGGCTTCGTCGTAGCGGAAGGTCTTCAGCTCACGCTTGGGCGGCGTGACCAGCCCCGCCCAGACGGTTTCGATCGAAGCCACGATCATCGCCCCGACCAGCACCACGGCCATCGGCCCGCGCTCGGTATCGAACAGGCAGACCACGCGCTCGTTGCGGGCAAACAGCTCCGGTACGTTTTCGGCAGTGGTCTGGTTGACCGAGAACAGCCGGCCTGGCACGTAGACCATCTCGCGCAGGGTGCCGGCCAGCGGCATGTGCACGCGGTGGTAGTCCTTCGGCGACAGGTAGATGGTGGCGAACTCGCCGCCCATGAACGGTGCGGCCAGCGCCGGATCGCCGCCGAGCAGCTCCAGCGCGCTGTAACCATGGCCCTTGGCCTGGAAGATGCGGCCGTGCTCGATCGGCCCGAGTTGGCTGACGGCGCCATCGGCCGGGCACAGAATGGCCCCTGGAGTTTCATCCAGCGGGCGCGCACCTGGCTTCAGGGCGCGGGTGAAGAAGGCGTTGAAGTGCTCATAGGCGCTGAGGTCTTCGACCAGCGCTTCGGACATATCGACCTGATAACGCTTGGCGAACCAGGCGGTGAAGGCATTCTTGAACCAGCGCGCGCGGCACTCGGCAACGCAACCGGCCAGGCGTGACAGCAGATGGTGCGGCAGCAGGTACTGACTGATGATGAACAAACGCGATTTCATTGAATTTCCTTAAACCTCTACGGGCGTGTCCGGATGGTTGCCCCATTCGCCCCACGAGCCGGCGTACGCCTTGACCCGGGGGTAGCCGAGGGACTTGGCCACCAGATAGGTAAAGCCTGAACGGTGATGGGTCTGGCAATGGGTGATCACTTCCTTGTCGGGAGTGATACCCAGATTTTGCAGGATCTCGGCCATGTCCTTGCGGATGCGCAGGTGGTCATTCATGTCCATGCCTGCGGTCCACTCAAAGTTGACGGCGCCGGGGATGTGCCCGCCTTTGGCCGCGAGCACTTTCTCGCCCCGGTATTCACCCGGCGCGCGAGCGTCCCAGATGGCCAGGTCGGCAGCGCCGAGGCGGCTCTGCAGGTATTCGCGGGTGGCGGTCGGCTCGTCTTTTATGGTCAGGCTGACCGAGCCGGTGGCGCTGGCGGGCGTCTCGGTCGACAGCTGATCAGCCGGCCAGGCCTGGATACCACCGTTGAGGTAGTGATACTGCGCATGACCGATGACATCCAGCAGCCAGATGAAACGCCCGGCCCAGCCACCGCCTTCGTCGTCGTAGACCACATAGACGGCATCGTCACGATGGCCGAGTTCGGCGAACAGCTTTTCCAGGTCGGCGCGCGCCGGCAGTAGCCCAGGCGCCGGCGGTTGGCCCAGCTGGGTACGCTTGGGGTCGACGAAGCGCGCACCGGGTACGTGGCCACTGCCATAGCGGTTGGCGCTGGTCAGGTCGACCACGATCAGCGCGGGCGAGCCCAGGCGTGGCAACAGGTCCTGCGCTTCGATAACCAGCGGCAAGCCGGAAAAATCAGTCATCCACAGTCTCCAGGTGGAACGCGAGGGGGCGATTGTAGCGTAAGGCTCAGCTACTGCGGGTGGCGAAGGTAGCCAGAGCGCGCTCGATACACTGGGCGGTCTTGCCCAGTGCCTGCACGCTGACGTCGGCCAGCGGGCGGCCCGCCTGATCGGCAAGCAGCAGCATGATTACCTGGCCATTGACCGCCAGCGAGCGCAGCAGCAGGTGCTCGCTGGGGAACAGGGCATTGATCGGCGCTGGCAGCAGGGCGGCGAACTGGGCGTGGTTGTCCGGCGTCAAGCGCAATTGCCCGGCCTGACTGGTCAAGCGTTGTAACAGTTTGTTCTGTTTGACTGCCAGGTTCAGTGCAGCTGCTTCCTTGGGCAGGCCAGCAGTCTGCTGCACGCGCAAGGCATCAGTGGCCTTGTCGTAGGTCAGCAGCAGTACCCGCTGCATGCCGCAGGCGAGCAGTGCATCGCGGGCGTGGGTAGCCAGGTGCACGGCATTGCTGAAGCGGCTGGGCTGGGCCAGCATTTCGGCGCACAGCGAGCGCCAGCGCTCCAGGTTTTCTGCAGGCGGCGGCGGTGGTGTGAGCATGTCCGGGTGCGGACGGCGCTGCTGCCATGGCCAGATCAACGCTTCGGCCGGGTGGAACAGGGCGTGACGGGCGTGATGGCGGGCACTCGCGGCGGCTTGCTGGTGAACCTGCTGCTGGACGTCGTCCAGCGAGGTCTGCAAATACAGCGCGGTCAGCAGTTGCCAGCGCAGCAGGTGCGGGTTGTCCCAGCCGACTTGCGCCGCCAGTGCCAGGCCGTTGGCCAGCAATACGGTGTTGGCCGGTTGGTTGAACCAGCGGCGCAGGCCTGGTTCTTCATCCAGCCGATGCTGCTGCTCGAGGCTGTCCGTCTCGCGGGCAATGTTGAATACCTGAGCCAATTGTTCGCGTTCGCTGGTAAGCAGGCGGTAGCCCTGGGTTACCCACTCCGGCAGGCGCCAGTGCAGGGCGACCGCCTGGCACAGCTCCATCAGGCGTACGCCAAACAGCTCGATCTCGACCTCGGCAGCGTTTTCGCCCTTGTGGATGACCCGCAGCTCCCAGGTGTCGAGCAGCTTGGGGTAGGTCACGGCCATCGGCCATAGCGGCGACAGGAACAGCAAGCTGCCCCAGTGAATCTCCTGCCACAGCCGCGCCAGGCGGCTGGCGAACAGGCCACTGGCCTGCTGCGCGGCATGCTGGCTGATCAACAGAAACTGGCGCAGTACTGGCGGAATGTCATCGCCGGGCAAGGCCGGCAGGCGCGCCAGCAGCTGTGCGCTGCGCTCAAGTCCGAGGCGATTGAGGGCAACTTCGAGGCTCTCGGCCGGCTCGGCCTGGCTGGCGTTGGCCGAGTGATTGGCCTCACGCATGACCGACAGCACCAAGGCGGGGCTGTCCTGCATCAGTTCGGCGATGTCGCGCAATGACCGACGGTTGTCATTGATGGCCGCCAGTACCCGGTCGTGGCTTTCCTTGGGCACGGGCAGGCGCACGTCATCCAGCAGTTTTATCCAGCGGTCTAAAGTGCGTGGCGTCTGACTTGGTACCTTGGTTTCAATTGGCATTTTGACATCAGTCCGAACTGGCTTTTCACTTGGAGTGGCTATAGTCTGGCGCAGTTCTGCCGATAAGTAGAAGAAGAGTTTTCAAGCTCCCGTCCCCGACCCTGACCTCGACTTCAAGTGCTTTGAACCTATGGCTAAAATTATCGGCATCATCGTCGTCTTCGCGAGCGTGATCGCAGGCTACGTGCTTTCCCACGGCAAGATTGCGGCGCTGATCCAGCCGTTCGAAGTGCTCATCATTGGCGGGGCTGCGTTTGGCGCGTTCCTGCAGGCCAACCCTGGCTACATGACCATGCACGTGATCAAGAAGTCGATGAAGATGTTCGGCTCGCGCTTCACCCATACCTTCTACCTGGAGGTGTTGGGCCTGGTCTACGAGATCCTCAACAAGAGCCGCCGCGAAGGCATGATGGCGATCGAAGGCGATATCGAAGACGCCTCGGCCAGCCCGATCTTCGCCAAGTACCCGGCAGTGCTGGGTGATGAGCGCATGACTGCGTTCATCTGTGACTACCTGCGCATCATGTCCACCGGCAACATGGCTCCGCACGAGCTCGAAGGCCTGTTCGACATGGAGCTGCTGAGCCTCAAGGAAGAACTCGACCACCCTTCGCACGCGGTCACCGGGATCGCCGACGGCATGCCTGGCTTCGGTATCGTTGCGGCGGTACTGGGTATCGTCGTCACCATGGCCTCGTTGGGTGAGGGCGACCAGGCTGCCATCGGCATGCACGTAGGTGCGGCGCTGGTGGGTACCTTCTTCGGTATTCTTGCTGCGTACGGTTTCTTCGGCCCACTGGCTACCTGCCTGGCTCACGATGCCAAGGAAGAGGTCAATCTGTACGAGTCGATCAAGGCGTCGCTGGTGGCTTCGGCCTCGGGCATGCCGCCGTCACTGGCCGTGGAATTCGGGCGCAAGGTGCTGTACCCCAAGCACCGTCCGAGCTTCGCCGAGCTGGAACAAGCAGTTCGCGGTCGCTGATTCATGGAAAACAATCAGCCGATAATCATCAAGCGCGTCAAGCGCTTTGGCGGCGGTCACCATGGCGGCGCCTGGAAGATCGCCTTTGCCGACTTCGCGACGGCGATGATGGCGTTCTTCCTGGTGCTGTGGCTGATGTCGACGGCCACCCCAGAGCAGAAGATCGCCATCGCCGGCTACTTCAAGGACCCGATCGGCTTCTCCGAAAGCGGTACGCCCTATGTGATTGACCTGGGTGGCTCGCCGGAGCTGGCGCCGGACAAGACCATCAACCCTGAGGTGAAGTCCGAGCCGACTCCCGACACCAGCGTGCAGCTGGACAAGGATCAGGTCGAGACCATGGCCGAGCAGGTTGAAAAGGAACGCCTGAACCTGCTCTTGCAGGAGCTGCAGAACAAGGTCGAAGAAAACCCGCAACTGCAGAAGTTCAAGGATCAGATCCTGTTCGAGATCACCCAGGACGGCCTGCGTATCCAGATCATGGATGCCGAGAACCGGCCGATGTTCGACATCGGCAGCGCGCGTTTGCAGCCGTACTTCGAGGACATTCTGCTGGCCATGGCCGACACCATCAAAGCGGTGCCGAACAAGATCAGCGTCAGCGGCCACACCGATGCCAAGGCCTATGCCGGCAGCGGTGACTACGGCAACTGGGAGCTGTCGGCCAACCGTGCCAACGCCGCGCGACGTGCGCTGGTGGCGGGCGGCTATCCGGATGATCAGGTGGCGCGGGTGGTGGGTTATGCATCGTCGTCGCTGTTCGACCGCAAGAACCCGTTCAACCCGGTCAACCGGCGCATCGACATCATCGTCCTGACCAAGAAGGCCCAGCGCAATATCGAGGGCGAGCAGGGCACTCCGGATGCACCGCCGGCATCTGACGCACCCGCGGCGCCAGGCTCGGCAGCGCCAGGTGCAGCAGCGCCCGCTGGTGCCGGCGAGGCACCGATGCAGCCGCGTGAGCTACGGCAGAAGCTCAATCTCTTCGAGGACGGTACCTTGAAGATGGACGAGCCGAAGGAATAACCGCCTGCGGCACAGCAAAAAAGGGCTGCAAAGCAGCCCCGACTTACCTGCCCCAGCTGTTAATAGCTGTCTTCGGTCAGGCTGGCGATGATCGAGCGGTAGCTGTGCATACGCTGTGGCTTGATCCGGCCTTCGTCCAGCGCCTTGAGCAAGGCGCAGCCTGGCTCGCGGTCGTGCTTGCAGTCGCGAAAGCGACAGGTGCCGAACAGTTCGCTGAACTCGATGAAGCCGGCTTCGACATCATCGCGGCTGACGTGCACCAGGCCGAATTCACGGATACCGGGGGAGTCGATCAGGTCACCGCCGTTGGGGAAGTGATAAAGCCGCGCAGTGGTGGTGGTATGGGTACCCTGGCCAGACCACTCGGACAGATCACCCACCCGCGTGTGCGCCTGCGGCAGCAGGCTGTTGACCAGCGACGACTTGCCGACACCGGACTGGCCGACAAACACGCTGACGTGGCCATCGAGCATTTTCTGCAGCTGCTGCATGCCGTCGCCGTGGTGCGCCGACACCTCCAGCAGGGGGTAGCCCAGGTCGCGGTAGACCTCGAGCAAGGCATTCAGCGCCGGTGCATTTTGCTCGTTGATCAGGTCGGCCTTGTTCAGCAACAGCAACGGGCGAATGCCGGCGTGCTCGGCGGCGACCAGGTAGCGGTCGATCAGGTTGGCGTGGGGCTCAGGGGCGGGGGCAAAGACGATCACGATCAGATCGACGTTGGCGGCTACCGGCTTGAGCACGCCCTGGTTGTTGGGGCGGGTCAGCTCGGTCGAGCGCGGTAGTTGCGCGACGATGACGCCGATGCCCTGGTTGCCTGCTCGCCATACCACGCGGTCACCGGTGACCAGTGCAGGCAGGTTGGCGCGCAGGTGGCAGCGGAAGATCTGGCCAACTGTGTCGCCGTCCTGGGCTTCGACTTCGACTTGGACGCCAAAGTGGGCGATGACCAGGCCGAATTGCTCGGGTCCGAGGTCGCCGCCTTCCAGTTCCTGCAAGACGTGCTGCTCGCGTTTGGCGGCGCGTTCGGCGCGTTCGCCCTGGATTTTTTCGATGCGCCAGTTTTGGCGGCGGTTGAGCTGGCGTTTGGCCATGAATGTTCCGTGGTGGCTTGCGGTTGGAAAACGGCTGACAGTTTAGCATGCTCCTGTTGTGGCCTATTCGTTAACCTTGGTTGGGGCGGTGCCTGTGGAATCGTTGAACAAAGTGAATTAGCGAGCAAAGCCAATTACCCGGTCGGGCCACTAAGCTACTATGACGGCCTATCTCAGGAGCCTTTCATGGACAACACACAGAACCTGATCTGGATCGATCTGGAAATGACCGGTCTGGATCCGGACAGCGACGTCATCATCGAGATGGCGACCATCGTTACCGACAGCAACCTCAACACCCTGGCCGAAGGCCCGGTGATCGCCATTCACCACAGCGATGAAGTGCTGGCGCGCATGGATGAGTGGAACACCCGAACCCACGGCGGCTCGGGCTTGACCCAGCGTGTGCGTGACAGCCGTATCAGCATGGCCGAAGCCGAGGCCCAGACCATCGCGTTTCTGCAGCAGTGGGTGCCGAAGGGCAAGTCGCCGATCTGTGGCAACAGCATCTGCCAGGACCGGCGCTTCCTGTACCGCCACATGAAGTCGCTGGAAAGCTACTTCCACTACCGCAACCTCGACGTTTCTACCCTCAAGGAACTGGCTGCACGCTGGGCCCCTGAGGTGCGCGACAGCTTCCAGAAGGGTGGCACCCACCTGGCGCTGGACGATATTCGCGAGTCGATTGCCGAACTGCGCCACTACCGCGAACACTTCATCAAGTTTTAAGCGTGCTGCGCCGGCTGACGATAGTCGGTGCGCCCCCTTCTGGTGCGGGGTGCAACTGGGTAGACTGCGCGCCTTTCTCGCACGGACTCGCACCATGTTGCTGATGCTCTACCTCGTCGCTATCACCGCCGAAGCCATGACCGGGGCCTTGTCCGCCGGCCGTCGCGGCATGGACTGGTTCGGTGTGGTGCTGATCGCCTGCGTGACGGCGCTGGGTGGTGGCTCGGTGCGCGACGTGCTGCTGGGGCACTATCCGCTGACCTGGGTGAAACACCCCGAGTACCTGGTGCTGACCAGCTTTGCCGCACTGCTGACGATCTTTATCGCGCCACTGATGCGCCATCTGCGCTCGCTGTTTCTGGTGCTCGATGCGCTGGGGCTGGTGGCGTTTACCCTGATTGGCTGCATGACTGCGCTGGAGATGGGCCAAGGCCTGCTGGTGGCGTCGATCAGTGGGGTGATCACTGGGGTGTTCGGCGGGATTCTGCGCGATATCTTCTGCAACGACATCCCGCTGGTGTTTCGCCGCGAGCTGTATGCCAGCGTGTCGTTTGCGGCGGCGTGGTTCTATCTGGGCTGCGTGCACTTCAATCTGCCGGCCGAGCAGGCCACGCTGCTGACTCTGTTTGGTGGTTTTCTCGTGCGTTTGCTGGCGATCCGCTTTCACTGGGAAATGCCCAAGTTTCACTATAACGACCAGCAGTAGTCACTCAGCTCGCTGGCTGCGCCTGCCGTTCTGCGTGCTGGGCCAGCGCCCACTCGACATGCTCGCGGACCAGTTCGGACGGGTGCTCGCGGCGTGCCTGCAGCGCCTCCAGCACCGGAATGGTCGACGGTGCGTTGCCCAGCCCGACGGCCAGATTGCGTAGCCAGCGTTCGTAGCCGGCGCGGCGCAGCGGCGAGCCTTCAGTATTGCCCAGAAAGGTCGCCTCATCCCACATGAACAGTTCGGCCAGGCCGGCATTGTCCAGGCCGTGACGCGGCTTGAAGTCGTTTTCCTGGGTGGGGCGGGCGAAGCGGTTCCACGGGCAGACGATCTGGCAGTCATCGCAGCCAAACACCCGATTGCCGATCATCGCGCGCAGCTCGACCGGGATCGCCTGCTTCAGCTCGATGGTCAGGTAGGAAATGCAGCGCCGTGCGTCGAGTACATACGGGCCGACGAAGGCATTGGTCGGGCACACGTCCAGGCACGCCTGACAGCGGCCGCAGTGCTCGCTGGTCTGGGCTTCATCCACCGGCAGCGGCAGGTCGACGAACAACTCAGCCAGAAAGAAGTAGCTGCCGGCCTTGCGGTTGAGCAGCAGGGTGTTCTTGCCGATCCAGCCCAGCCCGGCCTCCTGCGCGATGGCTTTCTCCAGCACCGGCGCGCTGTCGACAAAAGCACGAAAGCCGAACGGGCCGATGTCTGCCTGAATGCGGTCGGCCAGGTGCTGCACGCGTTTGCGCACCAGCTTGTGGTAGTCGCGGCCCAGCGCGTAGCGCGACACGTAGGCTTTTTCCGGCTGTGCGAGCACCTGCGCCATGCGCGTATCGCCGGGCAGGTAGTCCATGCGCAGCGAGATCACCCGCAGTGTCCCCGGGATCAACTGCTCGGGGTGGGAACGTTTGCTGCCATGCGCGGCCATATAGTCCAGCTCGCCGTGATAGCCGGCGGCAAGCCAGCGCTCCAGGTGCTGTTCATGCTCGCCCAGGTCTACACCAGCGATACCGACGTGGGCGAAGCCGAGTTCGCGGCCCCAATCCTTGATCGATTGGGCCAGCGCGGCGAGGTCAGGAATACAAACGGACATGGATGGGCAAGGCATTACAGGCTCAGGTGCGTATAATTCTGCCAGACATCGGAGCCTTTGACCCCATGCCCCAGACCAAACACCCCGACAACGCGGTAAAAACCCTCAGCCGAGGCAACCTCGCCCGGCTGCCGGCGCGCCGTGCAGACGCGCACAAGACCGTCTTCGGCCATGTGCTGGTGGTCGGTGGCGACCTCGGCACCGGCGGCGCCGCGCTGCTCAGTGGCGAGGCCGCGCTGCGCTGTGGTGCTGGCCTGGTCAGCATCGCCACGCGCCCTGAGCATGTTTCAGCGGCGCTGACCCGGCTGCCCGAGACCATGTGCCTGGGCGTGTCATCGGCCAATCAGCTGATCGAGGTGTTGGCCCGCGCTTCCGTGCTGGTGGTCGGCCCCGGGCTTGGCCAGGCCGCATGGGGGCGCAGCCTGCTGTCGGCTGTGGCCAACAGCGATGTGCCGCAGGTGTGGGATGCCGATGCGTTGAACATGCTCGCCAGCAGCCCGTTGGCCGTGCCCGGCGCGAGCATCCTCACCCCGCACCCAGGGGAGGCGGCGCGCTTGTTGGGGATTTCCACCGAGGCGGTGCAGGCTGACCGTGCCGGCGCTGCGCGCAAGCTGGCGCGCAGGTACGCCAGCATCTGCGTGCTTAAAGGCGCGGGTACTCTGGTGGCTGATCCGGACGGACAGTTGGCGCTGTGCCAGCGAGGCCACCCGGCGATGGCCGGTGCAGGGCTGGGCGATGTGCTCACTGGTGTGCTTGGCGCATTGCTGGCGCAGGGTCTGGATGGCTGGTCGGCGGCATGCCTGGGCGTGTGGCTGCATGCCTGCGCTGGCGAGCGCCTGGGCGTGAAGGGCAGGGGCCTGGCAGCCAGTGATCTGCTGCCGGTCATTCGTGAATTATTGGAGGAGCATTCAGCGTGTCAGGTGTAACCCTGTTTCTGCCCGACGAAGAAGCCACTGTGGCCTTCGGCGCGCGACTGGCCGAAGTGACCGGCGGTCATGGCGTGATATTTCTCGAGGGTGACCTCGGCGCCGGCAAGACCACCCTGTCGCGTGGCCTGATCCGTGGCCTGGGCCATACCGGGCCGGTCAAGAGCCCGACCTTTACCGTGGTCGAACCCTACGAAATCGGCGATGTGCGGGCGTTTCACTTCGACCTGTACCGGCTGGTCGATCCGGAAGAGCTGGAGTACCTGGGCATTCGCGATTACTTCGAAGGTGACGCCCTGTGCCTGTTCGAATGGCCCGATAAAGGTGCGGGCGTTTTGCCAAAGCCCGACCTGACCATTACCATAAGCCCGCAAGCGGGCGGACGCTCGCTTAACCTGTTGCCGCAGGGCGCTCGTGGCCAAGCCTGGTGCACCGCGCTGGCCAACAAAATTCAACAGTAAATGGGGTTAGGTATGCGCATACGCGCACTGGTCGCCGTTGTCGGTCTGCTGCTCAGCGCAGTGACTGTCAACGCTCTGGCCGCCACACAAGTAAAAAGCATGCGTCTGTGGCGCGCGCCGGACAACACACGACTGGTGTTCGACCTCTCCGGGCCCGTGCAGCACAGCGTGTTTACGCTGAGCGCACCGGATCGGCTGGTTATCGATATCAATGGTGCGACCCTCGGCGCGCCGCTCAACGTGGCCACCTCCAACACCCCGATCAGCAGTGTCCGCTCGGCGCAACGCACGCCGACCGACCTGCGCGTGGTCATCGACCTGAAAAAGGCCGTCACCCCGAAAAGCTTCGTTCTGGCGCCCAATGCCCAGTACGGTAACCGCTTGGTGGTCGACCTGTACGATCAGGAAGCCGACGCCATCGCCGCCACTACGCCGACGCCCGCGCCGACGCCGGTGCAGCCGCCGGCCACCACGCCGGCCATCCCGGTAACGCCGACCCAGCCCGCGATCAAGCTGCCGCCAGCACCGAGTGGCAAGCGCGATATCGTGGTTGCCATCGACGCCGGTCACGGCGGCGAAGACCCGGGCGCTTCCGGCTCGCGCGGTCAGCACGAAAAAACCATCGTGTTGCAGATCGCTCAAGAGTTGCAGCGCCAGATCAACAGCGAGAAAGGCTACCGCGCCGAGCTGACCCGTACCGGCGACTACTTCATCCCGCTGCGCAAACGCACCGAGATCGCCCGCAAGAAGGGTGCAGACCTGTTCGTTTCGATCCATGCCGACGCCGCGCCGTCGAAGGCCGCCTTTGGCGCTTCGGTGTTCGCCTTGTCTGACCGCGGCGCTACCTCGGAAACCGCGCGCTGGCTGGCCGACACGGAAAACCGCTCCGACCTGATCGGCGGTGCCGGCAACGTCAGCCTCGACGACAAGGACCGCATGCTCGCCGGGGTTCTGCTCGACCTGTCGATGACCGCTACGCTCAGCTCCAGTCTGGATGTCGGGCAAAAAGTGCTGGGCAACATGGGCCGCATCACCTCGCTGCACAAGCGCCGGGTCGAGCAAGCGGGCTTCATGGTGCTGAAATCGCCGGATATTCCGTCGATCCTGGTCGAAACCGGATTTATCTCCAACGCCAACGAAGCCGCCAAGCTGGCTACCAAGAGCCACCAGCAGGCGCTGGCGCGCTCGATCCACACCGGCTTGCGCCAGTACTTCCAACAGAGCCCGCCGCCTGGCACCTACATCGCCTGGCTGCGTGACAGCGGCAAGATTGCCCAAGGCCCGCGTGACCATACCGTGCGTCCGGGTGAAACCCTGGCGATGATCGCCGTGCGTTACCAGGTCAGCGTGGCTGCCCTGCGCAGCAGCAACAGCCTGAAAACCGATGAGCTGAAGGTCGGCCAGCATCTGGATATTCCGGGTACCACCCTGGCGTCGCAGCAATGACCGGTGGTTCGCGCATCGAGCTGCTCAGCCCGCGGCTGGCCAACCAGATTGCTGCCGGCGAAGTAGTCGAGCGACCTGCGTCGGTAGCCAAGGAGCTGCTGGAAAACAGCCTCGACTCCGGTGCCCGGCGCATCGATGTCGAGGTCGAGCTGGGTGGCACCAAGCTGCTGCGTGTGCGTGACGACGGCAGCGGCATCTCTCCGGATGACCTGCCGCTGGCCTTGGCACGGCACGCCACCAGCAAGATTCGCGAGCTGGAAGACCTTGAAGGCGTACTCAGCCTGGGCTTTCGGGGTGAAGCACTGGCGTCGATCAGTTCGGTTGCACGGCTGACCCTGACCTCGCGCACCGCCGATGCCAGCGAAGCTTGGCAGGTCGAGACCGAAGGCCGCGACATGACCCCGCGGGTACAGCCTGCGGCGCACCCGGTCGGCACCTCGGTAGAAGTGCGCGACCTGTTCTTCAATACCCCGGCCCGGCGCAAGTTCCTCAAGGCCGAGAAAACCGAATTCGATCACCTGCAGGAAGTCATCCGTCGCCTGGCACTGGCACGCTTCGATGTCGGCTTCCACCTGCGTCACAACGGCAAGAGCATCCTCAGCCTGCACGAGGCCGCCGATGATGTGTCGCGGGCGCGGCGAGTCGGCGCGATCTGTGGCCCGGGCTTTCTTGAGCAGGCGCTGCCGATCGACGTCGAGCGCAACGGCCTGCGCCTATGGGGTTGGGTCGGCTTGCCGACCTTCTCGCGCAGCCAGGCTGACTTGCAGTACTTCTTCGTCAACGGCCGGGCGGTGCGCGACAAGCTGGTGGCCCATGCGGTACGCCAGGCGTATCGCGACGTGCTGTTCAACGGCCGCCATCCGACCTTTGTGTTGTTCCTTGAGCTGGAGCCGAACGGCGTCGACGTCAACGTGCACCCGACCAAGCACGAAGTACGCTTCCGTGAAGGGCGTACGGTTCACGATTTTCTCTACGGCACTCTGCATCGCGCGCTGGCCGATGTGCGCCCGGAAGGTCAGGTGGCCGCGCCTGCCGCAGCCGCCGAGCTGGTGCGTGCTGGTGGCCAGCTGGCTGGCGAGTTCGGCCCTCAGGGCGAGATGCGCCTGGCCACGCCTGTGCTCGAACAGCAGCAGCCTGCTCCAGCCGGCTCCGGCGCTGGTGCGGGTTACCAGTACCAGTACACGCCGCGCCCCTCGCAGCCACTGCCGGTGGCCGAAGCGCAGGCCGCTTACCGCGAATTCTATGCGCCGCTGAACAGCGCCGCGCCGGTCGCGCTGCCCGACGGCCAGGGCGATATACCGCCGCTGGGCTACGCCATGGCGCAGCTCAAGGGCATCTACATCCTTGCCGAAAACGCCCAAGGCCTGGTGCTGGTCGACATGCATGCCGCCCACGAGCGGATCATGTACGAGCGGCTCAAGGTGGCCATGGCCAGCGAAGGCCTCAGTGGCCAGCCGCTGCTGGTGCCGGAAACCCTGGCGATGAGCCAGCGTGAAGCCGATTGCGCCGAAGAGCATGCACAGTGGTTCCAGCGCCTCGGCTTCGAGCTGCAGCGGCTAGGCCCGGAGACGGTCGCGATTCGCCAGATCCCGGCGTTGCTGAAACAGGCCGAAGCCAATCGGCTGGTGCAGGACGTGCTTGCTGACCTGATGGAATACGGCACCAGCGACCGCATCCAGGCGCACCTCAACGAGCTGCTCGGGACCATGGCCTGCCACGGCGCCGTGCGCGCCAACCGGCGCCTGGCGATCCCCGAGATGAACGCCTTGCTTCGCGACATGGAAAACACCGAGCGCAGCGGCCAGTGCAACCACGGCCGACCGACCTGGACCCAGATGGGCCTGGACGATCTGGACAAACTCTTCCTGCGCGGTCGGTGACATGAGCAGCAAACCTCCAGCGATCTTCCTCATGGGCCCGACTGCGGCGGGCAAGACCGATCTCGCCATCGAGTTGAGCAAAGTGCTGCCCTGCGAGCTGGTCAGCGTCGATTCGGCGCTGGTCTATCGCGGCATGGACATCGGCACTGCGAAACCGTCGAAAGACATCCTGGCGGCGTACCCGCACCGCTTGATCGATATCATCGACCCCGCCGAGAGCTACTCCGCGGCGCAGTTTCGCAGCGATGCCCTGGCGGCCATGGCCGAGATTACCGCACGCGGCAAGATCCCGCTGCTGGTCGGCGGCACCATGCTCTACTACAAGGCTTTGCTTGAAGGCCTGGCCGACATGCCGGCGGCTGACCCGGCCGTGCGCGCCGAGCTGGAAGCCCAGGCCAGCGCACTGGGCCTGGGCGAATTGCACCGGCAGTTGGCCGAGGTCGATCCGGTGTCGGCGGCGCGCATCCACCCCAACGACCCGCAGCGCTTGATCCGAGCGCTGGAGGTGTATCGGGTGAGTGGTGAGAGCATGACTGCCCACCGCCAGCGCCAATCAGCCGAAAGTAGCGGCGCAGACGCAGGCGCGGCCGGCCATTTGCCCTATACTGTGGCCAGTCTGGCGATCGCTCCTGCAGATCGTCACATTCTGCATGAGCGAATTGCGTTACGATTTTCACAGATGCTGGAACAGGGCTTCATCGATGAGGTCCGAGAGCTGCGAGCCAGAAGTGACTTGCACGCCGGGCTGCCGTCTATACGGGCAGTGGGCTATCGGCAGGTCTGGGATTTCCTAGACGGCAAGCTAGATGAGAATGAGATGCGAGAACGCGGTATCATTGCGACTCGCCAGCTGGCCAAGCGGCAGTTCACCTGGTTGCGCGGTTGGTCCGACGTGCACTGGCTGGACAGCCTGGCCTGCGACAATCTGTCCCGCACCTTGAAATACCTTGGGGCCATCTCCATATTGAGCTGAGTCCCTGCTAATTGCCGTCTACTCTTGCGAGTGGGCGGCGTAATCATAGAATTTTCTCGTTTTTTATTATTTATCCTTACAGGAGTGCGGCATATGTCAAAAGGGCATTCGCTACAAGACCCTTACTTGAACACCTTGAGAAAAGAAAAGGTCCCGGTTTCGATCTATCTGGTCAACGGGATCAAGCTGCAGGGCTCGATCGAATCTTTCGACCAGTTTGTAGTTCTACTGAAAAACACCGTCAGCCAAATGGTCTATAAACACGCCATTTCGACTGTCGTACCTGCACGTCCGGTTCGTCTGCCAAGCCCGTCCGATTCCGAGAACGGTGACAGCGAGCCAGGCAACGCCTGATTAGGAGCCTGCATTGTTCTTTGAGCGCCACGGTGGTGGTGAACGAGCGTTGCTCGTTCACTTGGAAGGTCAGAACCCTGAGGCGCGCGAAGACCCGCAGGAGTTCCAGGAGCTGGCCCTGTCGGCCGGTGCTGAAATCGTCTTGCTGTCTACGGTGACACGGCATCAGCCCAGCGCCAAATTCCTGATTGGCAGTGGCAAGGTCGAGGAGTTACGCGACCTGGTCAGTGCCGAGCATGTCGATCTGGTGATTTTCAATCACACCCTCACGCCCAGTCAGGAGCGTAACCTCGAACGTGTGTTCGAGTGTCGCGTGCTTGACCGTACCGGGCTGATCCTCGATATCTTCGCCCAACGGGCGCGTACCCATGAAGGCAAGCTGCAGGTCGAACTGGCCCAGCTTGAGCACATGAGCACGCGGCTGGTGCGCGGCTGGACTCACCTTGAGCGGCAAAAAGGTGGTATCGGCCTGCGCGGTCCGGGGGAGACCCAGCTTGAAACCGACCGGCGCCTGTTGCGGGTCCGCCTGCGGCAGATCAAGGCGCGCCTGGAAAAGGTCCGCAGCCAGCGTGAGCAAGCGCGGCGCGGGCGCAGACGTGCGGACATCCCGTCGGTGTCGCTGGTGGGTTATACCAACGCCGGCAAGTCGACCCTGTTCAACGCCCTGACCCAATCCGACGTGTACGCGGCCGACCAGCTGTTCGCCACCCTCGACCCGACCCTGCGCCGCCTGCAACTCGACGACCTGGGGCCGATCGTGCTGGCCGATACCGTGGGCTTCATTCGCCATCTGCCGCACAAGCTGGTCGAGGCATTTCGGGCTACGCTCGAAGAGTCGAGCAACTCCGACCTGCTGCTGCACGTGATCGACGCCCATGAGCCAGAGCGCATGGAGCAGATCGAGCAGGTGCTGGCGGTATTGGGCGAGATCGGCGCAGAAGGCTTGCCGATCCTCGAGGTCTATAACAAACTCGACCTGCTTGAAGATGTCGAGCCACAGATCCAGCGCGATGCCGATGGCAAGCCGGAACGGGTCTGGGTGTCGGCACGTGATGGACGTGGCCTGGAGCTGGTTGGCCAGGCAATTGCCGAGTTGCTGGGGGATGATCTGTTTGTCGCCACCCTGCGCCTTGATCAGCGTTTCGCTCGCTTGCGCGCGCAGCTGTTCGAACTGGGCGCGGTGCAGGGCGAGGAACATGATGAAGAGGGCAGCAGCCTGCTCAGCGTGCGCCTGCCGATGATCGAGCTTAATCGCCTGGTCAGTCGTGCCGGGATCGAGCCGCAGACGTTTATCGCGCAACACACTTTGCAATAAATGCCCGTCGAGGTCGCCGGGCAGCCGTGACAGGCATTCTGTAGCATTGGACGGCGCGCCGTGGGCGCGTCTTTGCTTTATCAGATGGAGAGCGCTATGGCTTGGAATGAGCCGGGTGGCAACTCGAAAGACCAGGATCCCTGGGGCGGTCGCCGTGGCGGCGGCGGCAGTGGTGGCGGTGGCGACAAAAAAGGCCCACCTGATCTCGACGAGGCCTTCCGCAAGCTGCAGGACAGCCTGAACGGCATGTTCGGTGGCGGCAAGAAACGCGGCGGTGGTGACCGCAATATCGGCAAGGGTGGCGGCTACGGCCTGCTGGGCATAGGCCTGGCGGTGTTGGCTGCGATCTGGCTGTACAGTGCCGTGTACGTGGTCGACGAGCAGGAGCAGGCGGTTGTGCTGCGCTTCGGCAAGTACTACGAGACCGTGGGTCCAGGCCTGAATATCTATTTCCCGCCGATCGATCGCAAGTACATGGAAAACGTGACGCGTGAGCGTGCGTACACCAAGCAGGGGCAGATGCTCACCGAAGACGAGAACATCGTCGAAGTGCCGCTGACCGTGCAGTACAAGATCACCAACCTGCAGGACTTCGTGCTCAACGTCGACCAGCCGGAAGTGAGCTTGCAGCATGCGACCGATAGTGCCCTGCGTCACGTGGTCGGCTCGACCTCGATGGACCAGGTGCTGACCGAAGGTCGTGAGCAGATGGCCGTGGACATCCGCGAGCGTCTGCAGCGTTTCCTCGACACTTACCGTACCGGTATCACCGTTACTCAGGTCAACGTACAGAGCGCGGCAGCCCCGCGTGAAGTGCAGGAAGCCTTCGACGACGTGATCCGTGCCCGTGAAGACGAGCAGCGTGCG
Organism: Pseudomonas sp. EZ-C24; assembly: GCF_014525325.1. NCBI lineage: Bacteria > Pseudomonadati > Pseudomonadota > Gammaproteobacteria > Pseudomonadales > Pseudomonadaceae > Pseudomonas > Pseudomonas sp. EZ-C24. The sequence continues at coordinate 44,655 of NZ_JACDIU010000004.1, forward strand.
CGCAACCAGGCCGAGTCCTACGCCAACGGCGTGGTGCCAGAGGCCCGTGGTCAGGCGCAGCGCATCATCGAAGACGCCAACGGCTACCGCGATGAAGTGATTGCCCGCGCCAAGGGTGAAGCCGATCGCTTCACCAAGCTGGTCACCGAGTACCGCAAGGCGCCGGACGTAACCCGTCAGCGTCTGTACCTGGAGACCATGCAAGAGGTCTACAGCAATTCGAGCAAGGTCATGGTGGCAACCAAGGATGGGCAGAACAACCTGCTCTACCTGCCGCTGGACAAGATGGTTGAAGGCGGTCGCAACACGTCGGCTTCTGCCGGCAGCAGCAGCGCGTCGCCGTCGGTCAACGACGCAGCCGTGCGCGCAGCGCAGGACCTGCAACAGCAACAACAGGCACTGCGTACTAGGGAGAGCCGCTGATGAGCAATAAATCGCTGATCGCCCTGATCGCCGCAGTCGTGCTGGCTGTCGTGGCCTGGAACAGCTTCTACATCGTGTCCCAGACCGAACGTGCGGTACTGCTGCAATTCGGTCGTGTGGTTCAGGCTGATGTTCAGCCCGGCCTGCATGTGAAGATCCCGTACGTCAACCAGGTGCGCAAGTTCGACGCGCGGCTGATGACCCTGGACGCACCGACGCAACGCTTCCTGACCCTGGAAAAGAAAGCGGTAATGGTCGACGCCTATGCCAAATGGCGGGTGAAAGATTCCGACCGTTTCTACACCGCAACCTCGGGCATGAAGCAGATCGCCGACGAGCGTCTGTCGCGACGTCTGGAAAGCGGCCTGCGTGACCAGTTCGGTAAACGCACCCTGCACGAAGTGGTATCCGGTGAGCGTGACGCACTGATGGCTGACATCACTGCATCGCTGAATCGCATGGCCAACAAGGAGTTGGGTATCGAAGTGGTCGACGTTCGCGTCAAGGCCATCGACCTGCCGAAGGAAGTCAACCGCAGCGTGTTCGATCGTATGAGCACCGAGCGTGAGCGTGAGGCCCGTGAGCATCGCGCCAAAGGTAACGAGCTGGCCGAGGGTATCCGTGCGGATGCCGACCGTCAGCGTCGAGTACTGCTGGCCGAAGCCTATCGTGAATCCGAGGAAACCCGCGGTGATGGTGACGCCCAGGCGGCCGCCATCTACGCTAAGGCCTACAACCAGGATGCGGATTTCTATTCGTTCCACCGTAGCCTGCAAGCGTACCGTGCGAGCTTCTCGAGCAAGAGCGACGTGCTGGTCCTGGATCCGAAGAACGAGTTCTTCCGGTACCTGGACAAGAGCCGGCCGTAAGCGACAAGGCCCCGCCTGGCAGGTAAAACTGCCGGCGGGGTGCATCCCGAAGGAAAAGGGGTGTATGATGAGTCAGCCGGGAAATTTCCCGGCTTTTTTGCGTCTGCAAGGTTGATTGGCTCGCATTGGGTCAGCCCGGCGCTAGTAATTCGAGGGTGTTGGTACGGCGGTAGCGCTGGGATTAGTGCTGCCTGTTGTTGTGTGCCAATGCCTGTATTCACGGCTTGCCTATGGGTTGGCCGCTCGGACCAAAGGGGAAAAGGCGTAATGGCAACGGTAGACCGCTGGCTGCTGCCAGATGGCATCGAGGAAGTACTGCCACCTGAAGCTGCGCGCATTGAAGTCGCGCGGCGGCAGGTGTTGGACCTGTTCCAGAGTTGGGGTTACGAACTGGTCGTTACTCCGCATATCGAGTACCTGGAATCGCTGCTCACCGGTGCCAGCCAGGACCTCGACCTGCATACCTTCAAGGTGGTCGACCCGCAGTCCGGGCGGCTGATGGGCTTCCGTGCCGACTTCACCCCGCAGGTAGCGCGCATCGACGCCCACACCCTGCGCCGTGAAGGTCCGAGCCGCCTGTGCTACGCCGGTAGCGTGCTGCATGCGCAGCCGCGCCAGCTGTCTACTTCGCGCAGCCCGATCCAGCTCGGCGCCGAGCTGTATGGCGATGCCAGCCCGACCAGCGATGTCGAAGTCATCAGCCTGATGCTGGCCATGCTGCGCCTGGCCGATGTGCCGGACGTGCATATGGACCTCGGCCACGTCGGTATCTACCGTGGTCTGGCGCGTGCTGCCGGGTTGTCCGGCGATGTCGAGCAGCAGCTGTTCGATGCGCTGCAGCGCAAGGCCCGCGATGAAGTGTTCGCACTGACCGCTGACCTGCCGCAGGACCTGGGCGGCATGTTGCGTGCCCTGGTTGAGCTGTGCGGTGGCCGTGAAGTGCTGGCTCAGGCGCGTGTGCGTCTTGGCCGTGCCCCGGCCAGCGTCCTGGCTGCACTGGATGACTTGCTGGCGATCGCTGATCGGCTGGCAGCGCGCTTCCCGGAGCTGCCGCTGTACTTCGACCTCGGCGAGCTGCGCGGCTACAACTATCACACCGGTGTGGTGTTCGCGGTGTTCGTGCCTGGGGTCGGTCAGTCGATCGCTCAGGGCGGTCGCTACGATGACATCGGTGCCGACTTTGGCCGGGCGCGTCCGGCCACTGGTTTCTCCACGGATTTGAAGACCCTGGTCACACTGGGGCGAGCGGAGGTCGTATTGCCTTCTGGCGGCATATGGATGCCCGACAGCGGCGACGCGGCCCTCTGGCAGATGGTCTGCCAGTTGCGCAACGAGGGCCAGCGAGTGGTCCAGGCATTGCCTGGCCAGCCGCTGAGTGCTGCCCTCGAGGCGGATTGTGATCGGCAATTGATTCAGCAAGAAGGGCGTTGGCAGATCCTGCCTCTGACCCATTGAGACAGCTCGCGCGGCCCGCATCAGGGTCGGCAACCAAGTTTGCGTGAATGAGGACAAGTGTTATGGGTAAGAATGTCGTCGTCCTGGGCACCCAATGGGGTGATGAGGGCAAAGGCAAGATCGTTGATCTGCTGACCGAACATGCTGCCGCCGTAGTGCGCTACCAGGGCGGTCACAACGCCGGCCACACGCTGGTGATCAACGGTGAAAAAACCGTGCTGCACCTGATTCCGTCGGGCATCCTGCGCGAAGGCGTGCAGTGCCTGATCGGCAACGGTGTAGTGGTTGCACCGGACGCCTTGATGCGGGAAATCACCAAGCTCGAAGAGAAGGGTGTACCGGTGCGTGAGCGCCTGCGCATCAGCCCGGCTGCACCGCTGATCCTGTCCTACCACGTAGCACTGGACCAGGCTCGCGAGAAGGCCCGTGGCGAAGCCAAGATCGGTACCACCGGTCGTGGTATCGGCCCGGCCTACGAAGACAAGGTCGCTCGTCGTGGCCTGCGCATCGGTGACCTGTTCCACCGTGAGCGCTTCGCTGCCAAGCTCGGTGAGCTGCTGGACTACCACAACTTCCAGCTGGTCAATTACTACAAAGAGCCGGCCATCGACTTCCAGCAGACCCTGGACGAGTGCATGGCCTACGCCGAGCAGCTCAAGCCGATGATGCTCGACGTCACCGCCGAGCTGCACAACCTGCGTCGCGCTGGCAAGGACATCATGTTCGAAGGCGCCCAGGGCTCGCTGCTGGACATCGACCACGGTACCTACCCGTACGTGACCAGCTCCAACACCACTGCCGGCGGCATCTCCACCGGTTCCGGCGTTGGCCCGATGTACCTGGATTACATCCTCGGCATCACCAAGGCGTACACCACCCGTGTCGGTTCCGGTCCGTTCCCGACCGAACTGTTCGATGACACTGGCGCAACCCTGGCCAAGCGTGGCCACGAGTTCGGCTCGACCACCGGCCGTGCCCGTCGTTGCGGCTGGTTCGATGCGGTCATCCTGCGTCGCGCCATCGACGTCAACAGCATCTCGGGCATCTGCCTGACCAAGCTGGACGTGCTCGACGGTCTTGAAACCATCAACATCTGTGTGGGTTACAAGAACGCCAACGGCGCAGTGCTCGAAGCGCCTTCCGACGCCGACAGCTACATCGGCCTGGAGCCGGTGTACGAAGAAATGCCGGGTTGGAGCGAGTCGACCCTGGGCGCTAAGACCCTCGAAGAGTTGCCAGAAGCGGCTCGCGCTTACATCAAGCGCATCGAGGAGCTGACCGGCGCGCCGATCGATATCATTTCGACCGGCCCGGATCGCAACGAGACCATCGTGCTGCGTCATCCGTTTGCCTGATTAGCCTGCCAGGCTGATCCAGCGCCGCGTTCCCGCAAGGGAGCGCGGCGTTTTTTTTGCACACGTTGTATCGTCGGTGAATAAACTTGGCGTTTATGCCTGCTGCGACGGCACAACCCTTGCTGTAAGAATGCCCTTGTCGATGCCATCAAAATAGTGGCGCCAGAAACACGAGGGTTCACCGTGTCTGCCATTCTTTCATTGTTACGAAGCCGCCTGTTGCGGCCTGTGTTTGTTGCCTTGGGTATCGCCCTTTTGGTGCAGGTGCTGGTGGCCGTTGCGCTGACCCGGAGCACAGTGAGCGCCCTTGAGGCGAACCTGGGTGAGCGCCTGGGCAGCGATAGCCGCAAGCTTGCGGGTGAACTGGAATTGGCCGGGCAGGACGTCCGCGCCGGCCTTGAAGGCCTCTCCAGCAGCACTCGGCAGCGTTTGAGCAGCGGTTTGTCGACGCGCCTGCAAAGTGAACAACAGCAATTGCGCGCCACCCTGGAGAAGAACCTCAAGGACTCGGCCAACGACATGGCCGAGTTGCTCGCCTCGGTTGCCCCGCGAGCGATCTGGGACAACGACGTGCCGGTGCTCTCCGACTTTGCCCGCCGTGCCCAGCGCAATCCCAATGTATTGTTCGTGATCTATGACGATGCTCAGGGCCAGCACCTGACGCGCTACCTCAACCGGCAAAACCCGATCAACCAGGCGCTGATGGACAAGGGCGAGGGTGAGCGGGCGCTGGACAAAGTGCTCAACGCTGCGCGCAAGGACCCTGCGGTGTACTTCGTCGAAGCACCGATCAGCCCCAACGGTGCCGAGATCGGCAAGGTGCTGATGGGCGTTTCCACCGCATCCGTCGAACAGGAACTGAAGGCCCTCGATGCACGCTTCGCGGCATTGATCGGCAGCAGCGAGCAGTTGGTCGGCGACAGCCTCGGGGCGGCCGCCGCAGACAGCGGCAAGGCCCTGCGTGCGCGTCTGGAAGCTGCGCAGAACAGCGCCACCGCGATGCAGGCCAACACCGCCGAAACCGTCCGCGATGCGGCCGCCGAGCTGCGCTGGCGGATTGGCCTGGGCCTGGTGCTGGTGGGGCTTGGCGTACTGCTGGTAGTGGCAGTGGTACTCGGCCGGCGCGTGGTCAACAAGCTGCGCCTGCTGATTGCGGCACTCAATGACCTGGCTGCGGGCGACGGTGACCTGACCAAACGGGTCAGCCTCGACAGCCGTGATGAAATCGGCGACATGGCGGCAGCGGTCAACCGCTTTGTCGACAAGCTGCAGCCGATCGTCCGCGAGGCGGGTGAAGTCGCCCAGCGCACCGGCGTCGAAATCGGTGTCATGACCCAGCGCAGCGCCGGTGCCGACGCTGCCGCAGCCTTGCAGCGTGACGCAGTGGCGGCCAGCTTGCGCGACCTGTCCGGCATGGCCGACGAAGCCCAGGCCGAGAGCCATGCGATGCAGGCTGCCTTGCAGCAGGTGGTCGACATCCGCCAGGCCACTGACGAAAACAGCCGCACCTCGACCCAGCTTGCTGGCTTGATCGAAAACCTCGCGGGCCAGGTCGATGCCGGCTCGCAGGTGATCGAGCGGCTGGCCAAGCAGAGCGAACAGATCGAGGTGGTGCTGACGGTAATCCACGGCATTGCCGAGCAAACCAACCTGCTCGCCCTCAACGCGGCAATCGAAGCCGCCCGCGCCGGCGAGACCGGGCGTGGCTTTGCGGTGGTGGCCGACGAGGTGCGGGCGCTGGCGAGCAAGACCCAGAGTTCGACCGGGGACATTCAGGCGCATATCGTTGCCCTGCAGCAAGGCGCCAAGCAGGCGGTGGCAACCATCAGCCAGGCAGGGCGCCAGGCCAGCGAAGGCTTGCTGGTGCTGCGCGATAACGAACGCCGCCAGCAATCGGTGCAGGCCGCCGTCGAACAAGTGCATGCGGCGATTGGCCTGGCGACCCGTGCTGCCGAGCAGCAGGCACACGGTGCGCAAGCGGTACGCGGCAGGGTCGAGACGATTCATGCCCAGGCCGAGCGCTCGGCCGAGGTGGTGATGCAGACGACCGCCAGCGGCAAGGTGCTGGATGATCTGGCGGCGCAGCTGCGCGCCAGCCTTGGTCAGTTCCGGGCGTAAGAGTCATCCCTTTCAAGGTGTTCTGAAGCTGCACGTGTAGTGAGATCGTCGGGGGCCGCTACGCGGCCCCAGCAAACTCACGACAAGCGCAATTTCAGAAACCTCAGGCCCGGTTCAGGTACATCCGCGTGGTCAGCAGATACACCGGCAGGCCCGAAACCACGATCAACAGCGCGGCATAGGGCGCTGCCGCGGCGAACTCGACGTTGGCCGTGTGCGCCCACACCTCGGTGGCCAGGGTGGTCATTCCGGTCGGGCTGAGCAACAGGGTCGCGGTCAGCTCTTTCATGGCATCCAGGAACACCAGCGCAAAGGCCGCTGCCAGCGCCGGGAAGATGATCGGCAGAGTCACCCGGCAAAACGCGCTGAAGCTGCTCGCACCCAAGGTCCGGGCCGCCTCTTCAAGCGTCGGCGAGGCCTTGTTCAGCGCCGTGCGCACCGGCGCCTGGGCCAGAGGCAGGAACAGCAAGGCATACGCCAGCAACAACAACGCCGTAGTCTGGTACAGCGCCGGTACGTAGTGCAGGGCAAAGAATACCAGCGTCAGGGCAATCACCAGGCCCGGCAGGGCATGCAGCAGGTACGGCAGGCGCTCGGCCCAGATCGCCAGGCGGCCCTTGTAGCGCACCACCAGGAAACTGATCGGCAGTGCCAGCACGACGCAGAACCCGGCGCCGCCCAGCGACACCGACAGCGAGGTGAGCAGCGCCTGGCTGATCTCGCCCACAGGAAACGCTGCCGACGAGCCGACACTCAGCCAGTAGCCGAGCATCGCCAGTGGAATACCACTACCGAGCACCGCCAACGCCAGGCAGAACAACTGGCCGACAGCCGTGAAGCTGCCCAGCTTGATCGGCTGCGCCCGCCGCGCCACACCCTGGCCAATGCGCACATGGCGCGCCTTGCCGCGCACGCGCAGCTCCAGCGTGAGCATGATCAGGCACAGCGCCAGCAGCACTGCCGAGAGCATCGCCGCGTTGGCGTTGCTGAACTCCAGTTCGAACTGCTGATAGATCGCCGTGGTGAAGGTCTGCAGGCCAAGAATCGACAGGGCACCGAACTCGACCAGCATGTGCAGCGCGATCAGCAAGGCGCCACCGAGCATCGCCGGCCACAGCAGCGGCAGGGTGACCTTGCGATACACCCCCCAGCGGCTGCAGCCGAGGGTCCTCGCCGACTCTTCCAGCGAGCTGTCGACATTGCGCAAGGTCGCCGCAACCGGCAAGAAGATCAGCGGGTACTTGGACAGTGCCATGATCATGATTGCCCCGCCCAGGCCCTCGAAGTCCGAGCTCAGCGATACCCAGGTAAAGCTGCTGACAAACGACGGCACGGCAAACGGCAGGCACAGCACCACGCCCCACATGCGCCGCCCTGGCAGGTCACTGCGCTCCAGCAGCCAGGCCAGGGCCAGGCCGAGCACCATGCACACGGCGGTGACTCCAACCATCAGCAGCAGGGTATTGCGCAGCAAGCCCCAGACGAACGGCCGCCAAAGCAGATGCAATGCCTCCTGCCAGCCGGCTTCCCAGGCTTTCATGGCGACGTACAGCAACGGCAGCAAGCTCATCGCCACCAGAAACAGAACCGGCAGCAGCACCCAGATCGATGGGCGCTTGCGGCGAGGCACGAAACGCGCCTGGGCCGCTTGGGGCAGGGCGGCAGTCATCAGAGCAGACCGACCTCACGTTCCAGCTCCAGCGCTTCCTCGGCATTGCCCAGGTCGGCGGGGGTGATCTGCGGCGGGCGCAGCTCTTCGAACGGCTTCAGGCCGCGGTCCGAGACCATGCCTTTGTGCAGCGGGTATTCGGCGGTGGTCTGGGTGATCACGCGCTGGCCTTCTTCGCTGGCCATCCAGTTCAGCAGTGCCTGGGCTTCCTTGGGATGCTTGCTGGCTTTCACCGCGGCAGCGCCCGAAATGGTCACCAGGCCGCCGGCATCGCCATCGGCCAGGTAGTACAGCTTGGAGTCGAGCTTGCCGCGCTCGCGCTCAAGCGCGTACCAGTAGTAGTTGTTGACCAGCACCGCGGCGACTTCGCCTTTTTCCACGGCCTTCAGCGCGACCATGTTGTTGGTGTAGGTCTTGCCGAACGCCTTGAGGCCGGTCAGCCATTCTTCGGCCGCTTCACGGCCGTGCATTTTCAGGATGGCGACTGCCTGCTCCTGGAACGCGCCGCTGGTGGGCACGAAGCCGACGCGACCGTCCCACTCAGGGTCAGCGAAGTCCATGACCGATTGCGGCAGGTCTTTCTCGTCGATTTTCTTCGGGTTGAACACCACCACGCGGGTGCGCGCAGTCACGCCCATCCAGGTGCCGTTGCTGGCCACGTATTCCTTGGGCAGCATGTTCAGGGTGGCGTCGTCGATCTTGGCCAGCAGGCCGAGCTCGCCGAGGTTGTTCAGCGGTGGCGACTCTTCGGTATAGATGACATCGGCGGGCGAGCGGTCGCCTTCTTCGATGATCTGGCTGGCCAGCTGGTTGCTGCTGCCCTTGCGGATATTGATATGGATGCCGGTCTTGGCCTCGTAGGCCTTGGCGATGGCTTCGCCAATTTCCTTGTGCTGACCGTTGTACAGGGTCAGGCTGACCGGCGCGTCTGCCATGGCGGCCGGTGCGCCAATCACCAGGCTCAGAACAGCGGCGGCCAGGGTGCGCATCAGCGGTTGCGGACGGATCGTCATGCGGGTACTTCCTCGCTTACGGCTACATATTTGGAAACAATGGTAAACGAAATCGTTTCTCATGTGGCCGAGTGACGAGAAATTCATGGGCGGTCTAGCGCCTGACCAGTGCTGCGCGCCCCGCTCCGGTGGTACTCACCAACCGGCAATGCCGCCGCGTAGTGCCAACACCTGATCCTGAGCGATCAGCGCTTCTAGCAGAAAATAGCTCGCACAGGCTGATTCGACCAGTTGCTCCTGATCTGGCCCGATTCGGTACAAGTGGCCGACGAAGCAGCCCTGCTGCACCGGAGCGGACAGCAGCGTGGCAAGTTGCCGGCAGGCCTGCTCGCGCCAGTGGTTCAACCCCGGCAGGCACTGCCACAAGCGCAGCAGCGCCAGCGACGCAATCGCTACCGCGCAGGGGTCGGCCTCTTCGGCCTTGAGCGTGCCCTGGCCGGCAGCCTGGCCCCAGCGCCGGATCCAGTACTCACAGGCCTCGCGTGCCGGCTCGGCATAAGCCCCGCCGTATAAGCCGACCGCTTCTGCCAGACCTAGCATGGCCCAGGCCTGCCCACGCGCCCACTGCCCGGCCGGGCCCTGCACGACCCAGCCTTCGGCGTGCCAGCGGGCATGGCTGGCCCACGCGCCAGACCCGGTCCGCAACGTGCGCAGGCACAACTGCAGGTGGCTGCGGGCCATGGCCATCTGCTCGGGATCGCGCTGCAGGTGCATCAGCGCCAGGGTTGGTGCCAAGGCGTCGATATCCAGGCTCAGCTGGCCTTTGTCGCCTGCGCCCATGCCGGGGCCCAGCGGCCAGCCGCCGAGGTCTGGGCGATAATCCCGGGCCAGGGTATTTGCCGCGCGGCAAGCCAACTGGCGTGCGTCGTTGGCTGCGCTCAGGCGGCCGCCAAGCGCGGCGCCGTACCAGAATACGAAACTGCGATTGACGCTCGGTTCGTCCAGTTGAGCGGCCAGTTGCCGGCTCCAGAACGAGGCCTGGTCGAAGTCCTCACTAAGCTCGGTGAGTGCCGCACGGCGCCACCACAGCGCCGCCCAGAAGCCGCCAAGCCAGGAGCCGCGGCGGGACAGCTTCCACTGTTTTTCCCGCGCCAGGCGGTACAGTGGAAATTGCTCGCCGCACTGGCGTGAAACCGCCTCCAGCTGCTTGAGCAGTGCGTTGATCGTGGCGTGGCGTTTACGCTGTTCCGGCATGCTTGCAGGCCTCCTCGGCACGGCGCGCACGGTACAGGCTGCGGCACAGCGCAGCCCCTGCGCAGAGGGCGACGAGCAGCAACGACCACGCTGCAGAAAAACCACCTGGCTGGCGCAGCAGCAGGCCGAATAGCGGTGGGCCGAGCGCGATACCGCCAAAGAACCCCAGCGACAGCATGCCTGCGCTGCTCGCTGCAGCGCCGAAACGTGGCTCGCGCAACAACATGCTCATCGCCACCGCATTGCTCGCCACCAGGCTCAGGCCCATACCGCTCACGCCTGCCCACAGCGGCCAGTGGCGCCCCGCTGTGGCCTGCTGCATGACCAGCAGCGTAACCAGGGCAAATAGGAACAGCCCGCCCAACAGCACTGTTTCGTCCTTCAGGCCAGCGGCCAGTGGGGTCAACAGCAAGCGCGAAAGGATGCCCATCAGACCAAACACACTGACCATCAGGCCGATGGCGGCAGGATCGACGCCAAGGCTGTTGGCATACACCCCGAAATAGCTGATGAAACCCGACAGGCACAGCCCGGCGCAGGCCTGAATCGCCATCAGCCGCAGCAGCCAGCCGTTGGTTCTGATCAGGCGCAGCGGTGGTTTTGGCCCTGCCGCCGGCGGCGGGATGCGCAAGGGCACCAGCATCGCCAGCAATACGGCCAGCGGCACCCAGCAGGCCAGTGCCAGACGCCAGCCGAGCCAGGCGCTGAGGGGCGGCAAGGCCAGCCCGGCGATCAGCGCCGATGCCTGGACGCCAGCCTGCTTGAGGCCCACCAGCTTGGCCTTGGGTGCATTGGCAGTGAGGGCGATGGCCTGGTTGGTAGCGGGGTTGGCCAGCGCCTGGGCAATGCCACAGAACAGCAGCGCGATGACCACGCCAGCGAAGCCAGGCAGCACCGCCATCAGGCTGAACGACAGCGCCACCAGCAGGAACAGCGCCATCAAACCTGCGCGCGAACCGATCCGCTGCACCAGCGTGCCAGCCCATGGCGACAGTACTGCCGCCAGGCCAAAGGCACTGGTGGTCAGCCAGCCCAACTGATCACGGCCGATACCGAGTTCGGCAATCAATTGTGGTCCGAGCACGCCGAGGGCGTAGAACACCATCATCGGCAGGCCCATGGCGCAGATCAACAGAACGGCCAGTGGCGCGTGCTTGCTCATGGCGCCACCTTGTCCAGGCTCAGCGACGGCGAGCGGTAGTCGAAAGTACGACCCGGCGCGGTAGCGCTGAGCAGGTCGCGGCCGAGGTTGCTGATCAGCGCGTCGTCGGTGCCATCAAGGATGTGGGTCGTGCGCGCACAGCGATAGATCCCGGATAAAGGCGACAAGTCACTGAGGCCCTCGGCGCCCATGATCTGCACTGCCGAATCGACCGCAGCGGACAGTGCCTCGGATGCCGCCAGCTTGGCCAGGTTGACCTCGATGGCATTGGCCTGGCCACGATCGAACTTGTCGGCAGCATCTTCGAGCAGGCCACGGGCCGCAGCGATATCGCGAAACACCCGGTAGACCCGCGCGCGCACCAGCTGCTTGTCGGCCAAGCGCGCCAGCTCGCCGCGGGGCGAATGCACCCGCTTGCACAGGTCGTCGAAACAGCGCTGGGCCAGGCCCAGCCAATGCGCAGCGCGCAGCAGGCGGCCAAGGCCGAGCCGCTGTTGCATCAGCGCGATGCCCTGGCCGGCTTCCCCGAGCACATGCTCAGGCTCGACGCGCACGTCCTTGAACAGCAATTCGCCCTGGCCTTGCTGACGCCCAAGCAGGGCCAGCGGGCGCACCCACTCGAAGCCTGGGCTGTCGGTGGCGACCAGCAGCATCGACAGCGACTGCTGCAGCGGGCCATCGCCAGTGCGCGCGATAACAGTGGCGAAGTCGGCCCGGCCGGCCCGGCAGATGAACCACTTGCGGGCGTTCAGCGTCCAGTGATCGCCCTGCCACTGGGCGTGGCTGGTCATGGTTGCCGGGATCGAGCCGATGCTATCCGGCTCGGACATGGCGTAACACGGCACCCGCTCACCGCGCAGCAACGGCAGCAGATAGCGTTCGCGTAGCTCGGCGTTGGCATGGCGGCTGAGCATGTAGGCGTCGAGGCTGGCATCGCCGCCCAGAATCGCCGGCGCGAACTCGCTGCGGCCCTCTTCAGCTGCGATGGGCAGATACTCGCGCAGGGTCAGCGACCGTCGACCATCAGCGTGCGGGTAGAAATTACCGAATACCCCGGCGGCCTTGGCTTGGTCCTGCAGGCTGGCTGCGAGCGTGGCGGCGGCCGCATTACAGGCGCCCAGTTCAAGCTCGCGCGGCAGAATGTGCTGCTCGACGAAGCTGCGTACGCGCGGCGCGAGTTGCAGCTGGTCAGGATTGATTGGCATGGCTCAGCCCACCTGCCGTACGGGTTCGGTGAGCCCAGCGGCATCTTCGGCAAGCGCGCGCTTGTCGATCTTGCCGGCAGGAGTCAGTGGTAGATGGCGGTAAAAGCGCAGGTACTCTGGGAGCTTGTTGACCTCCAGGCCCTGCTCGCGCAAAAAGCTGCTGATGTCAGCCAGGGCGAAGCGCTGCGCACCGTCGCGCAGGGTTACGCACAGGCACACGCGCTGCCCCAGGTCGGGGTCAGGCACCGCCACGCAGGCCACGGTGACCACATCAGGGTGAGCCATGACCAGGCCTTCGATCTGTACCGGGCTGATGTTGGCGCCGCCGCGGATGATGATGTCTTTCTTGCGCCCTGCCAGCACCAGGTAGCCCTGGGGGTCGATAAAACCGAGGTCGCCAGTCTTGACCCAACCCTCCGCATCCCGGTAGCGCTCGTCGAGCTCGGGTGCGTTGACGTACTGCATCGGGCTCAGCGGTCCGCGCGCGGTGATCTCGCCGACATCGCCCTGGGGCAGCTCATGGCCGAGGTCGTCGACAATGCGAATTTCACATACCGCAGGGTTCGGTTTGCCAACGCTGCCCAGCACCACCTCGATGGGGTCGTCGAGGGTGTTGTGGCAGTTCACGCCGTCGGCCGAACCATACAGGCTGATGAAGCCGCAGCCGAAGTTTTCCGTGCAGCGCAGCACCGTCGCTTCATCGATCAGCGAGCCCCCGCAGATCAATCCGCGCAGGCTGGACTTGTCGATGTTGGCCAGGGCGGGGTCGGCGGCAATTCGCTGAAGCATGGTCGGCACGCCGAGAATGAAGCTTGGGCGCAGTTGCTCGATCGCCTTGATCGCTTCAGTGACGTCGAAGCGTGGTAGCACCACCAGCGATCCGCCCAGCCAGCTCAGTACACCAAAGGTTGCGGTCGAGCCGAATGACGAACCCAGCGGAACCAGGTACAGCCCGCGAAATGCCGCACCGTCGTCGCTGATACGTTGCAGAAACCGGCCGCGGCCCCCCACCAGCGCATTGTGTGAATAGGCTACCAGCTTGGGTTCTGACTCGGTGCCGGAAGACACCAGCAAGCGTACCGGCGAGTCTGGGCAGACTGCGCACAGGCTGGCCAGCGCCAATGGCGGCTGGGCGAGCAGCGCGTCCAGCGTCGACCACCCGGCGCGCGGCGCGCCATCGACGATCAACACCCGCAACGAGAGCAGGGTCGGGCGCAGCGACTCGATCACTTCGCACAGGTCGATGTCGGCATAGCTCTGCGGCACGATCACTGCGCGCGCATCACAGCGGCGCACCATGGCCTGGATATCGAGCTTGCCACGTCCTGGCGGGAACGGCGCGACAATGGCGCCCAGCGCGGCCACCGCCAGGTCAATGGCACAGCAGCGCCAGCTGTTACTCAGCTGATAGGCGACCACGTCGCCGGCGACGATGCCCGCCTGGCGCAAGCTGTTGGCCAGGCGCAGGGCGGCGTCGAGCAGTGCGGCATAGCTGATGTTGCCCTCTGGCGACAACACGGCAGCTTTGTCAGGTGCTTGCGCAACCCGCGCGCGGAACAGGCTGAATACATCCTGATTGGGGTAGCTGCCGTCTTCAGCCCAGCGGCGGCGGGTATGCAAAGGGACCAGGTCGATGATGCCGGCAGTATTCATGTGAAACTCCACGGAGATTGGACAGATCGATAGGCGCGTTGGCCCAGGCTTGGCGCCAGGCGCGGGTCGGCAGCGAGTACGGCAAGGTCTTGATGGGCGATGCTGGCGGGGACGCCGGCTTGTTGGCAGGCATCCAGCCAGTCTTCGCCGCTGGCGTCAGCCAAGCGCTGCGGCAGGTGCCGTGGATCAGGCTCGGCACCCAGCACTTGGGTCAACGCCTGGTACTGCTGGCGGGTCTGGCAGTCGATCGCGAGCAAGCCATCGGCGGTGGCGAACACACCTTGCAGCAGGCTTGTCGCAAGCGCGCCGCTGTCGCGGTCGAGCAGCAGGTCGGCAGCGCCTAGCAGAGAGCTGTGCAACTGGCTGCCGTGGCCATGCAGCTCACGTTCGAGCAGCGCGGCGCAGATCCCTTGGGCGCTGATGACTCCGCCGAGGACATCGAGTGCGGTAAACAGCGTACCGCCCCGTGTGCCGGAAGCGCTGGCAACGCGTGCTGCCACCCCTGACCAGGCTTGCACGGTGAAGTCGGTGCCCGGCGCGTCGACCTGCGCTGCACCCCAGCCGCCGGCATAGGCGTGTATCAGAGACGGTTGGCTGGCATGCAGGTCAGCTGCATCCAAGGCCAGCTCGGCAGCCTTGCCCGGGGCCCAGTTGTGCAGGAAGACGTCGGCGTCGGCGCACAGTGCATGGATCTGTACACGGCCTTGAGCCGACTTGATGTCCACTTCAATCACCTGCTTGCGATGGTTGAGGGCATCGAAGCGCACCGAGCAGCCGTCGGCGCAGGGCGGCATGCTGCGCAGTGGATCACCGCCTGGCGGTTCGAGACGGATCACTTCGGCGCCAAGCAGCGTCAGCAGATGGCCGGCCAGCGGGCCTTGGATCCGGCGGCACGACTCCAGCACGCGAATGCCTTGTAGCGGCAGCGTGGCGGGTGCCTGGCGTGGGCCGGGCACGGCGGCGGGGCCGTGCTGCATCTGCCAGGGCGCAGCCGCACTGGCCGGGTAATCGGCATCGGCGTAGCGCTGCGCCGGGCTGCGCAGCACCACCAGCGCCACGCCGCAGTCTGCCGCCATCGCCCGAATACGACCCAGCGGCAGCCGTGCCAGGGCGTCCAGGCACTCGGCCGGCATCGGCGCGACCGCACGGGCATAGCGCAACAGAAACTGCTGCCAGGCCCGACCGGCAATCGCATCGCTGACCTGCAGTGCAGTCCAGAAACGGCGCCACGGTTGGCTGTCGAGGGTTTCTAGCTCGAACAGCACACCCTCGGCGGAAACGAACGGTGGCCGGGCAAGGGCGTCATCCTGGCCTGGCAGCAGCTGTTCTGCCTCGTCGGCAGCGGTTGCGCCGGCGAGGTACTGGCCGATGCTGAGCAGGGCGCCGCCGGCCGGGGCCAAGCTGACATCAGTGAAGGCGCCGCCGCGCAGTTGGCCAACGGCGGCGGCCAGAGTGCCTTGCCAGGCCAGTGCGGCGTTGATGCTGGCGAGGTAATTCACGCCCAGAGCCTGCGGCCTGCCACTGGCGCGGCCGTGCACCGACATGAGACCACAGGCGGCCTGGAGCGTGAACTCGGTAGACAGCTCCAGAGGCAAGGCGGGCAAGCCCACCAGGCGGCTCTGGAGCGGACGTAGATCGGAATGCAGCAGTTGCAGCGCCGGGCTGTCAGGCTCGGCCTGGCTGTCCTGATGGCGCAGGCCCAGGCACTCACCGTGGCGCGCCAGTGCCGCGCTCAGGCTCTGCCACGCGGGCAGGCAGGCGCCGCTGCGCCAGGCGAAGCCGCCTTGTTGCAGAATACGGGACATGTGGGGGTTACCTTGGAGTAGGGCGGTGGTGCCAGGGACTGCGTGCTGGGGCCGATTTCAGCCGCCGGCCACGGCCGGCAGCACGGTAAGGCGGTCGCCTGCGGCGATCACTGTGGCGAGGCCGTCGGCGAAGCGGATGTCGTCATCGTTGACGTAGATATTGACGAAGCGGTGCACCTGGTCGTCGTGCACCAGGCGTCCCTTGATGCCTGGGTAACGTTGGTCGAGCTGGTCGATCAGCTGGCGCACTGTCTCGCCTTGCGCTTCGACTTTTTTCTGGCCTTCGGTAAGGGGACGCAGCAGGGTTGGGACCATGACTGAAACCGACATGTGACTCTCCTTGAAAGGGTGCTGTTGGGTCAGCCATGTGTGGCTGACCGGGTTCATTCCTGGATGGCCAGGTGTTCTTCGAAAACCCGCCCGGCGACGATGCGAAAGCTGCGCAGTGCGTGCCTGGCTGCGGGCCAGGTCGAGACGATCAGGTAGTGCAGCTCAGGGTCGCTGGCGTGGGCGATGTCATCGCGGCTCGGCCAGGCTTCGCTGGCCGTGTGCGAGTGGTAGATCACCCGGCATTCCTCATCACGCTCGTCGAGTTCGCTCCAGACCCGCAGTTGCTCGCGCGAGTCGAAGCTGAACCAGGTCGGCGAGGCCGCCTGATTGCGCATCGCGACAACGCGATGGGCCAGCGCCGAGCCGCTGGCGGCAGCGACCAGGCCGCAAGCCTCGAGCGGGTGTTCGGCTGCGGCGTGGCGGCGGATCTGCTCCAACGCCTCGCGGGTAATGCACAGTGGCATGGCTGCGCCCTCAGTAGCTCGGCAGCGCCGGGTCGACTTCGCGCACCCAGGCCAGTACGCCACCGTCTAGATTGCGCACCTTGTCCAGCCCCAGCTTGCGTAGGTCACTGGTCACCGCCTGCGAGCGCACCCCCGATTTGCAGGTGACCACCAGGTCAGTGTCGCGGCCAAAACGCTCGACGATCTGTGCGGCCAATTCGGCGGTCTTGGGCATCAGCAGGGCGCCGTCGATGTGTACGATGTCCCACTCGGTCTGTTCGCGCACGTCGATGATCACCGGTGCCTTGCCGGCGTCCTTGAGCGACTTCAGTTGCAGGCTGCTGATCAGCGGCACGCTGTAGTCGTGATCAGGCTTTGCCTGACCAAGACCACAGAACGCCTGGTAGTCGCTCAGGGCGGTGACCGCCTGGCGATCACGCAGCGGTCGGATGCGCAGTTCGCGATAGCTCATCTCCAGCGCGTCGTAGACCATCAGGCGGCCCAGCAGCGGCTCGCCGATACCGGTCAGCAGCTTGATCGCCTCAGTACTCATGATTGACGCGATGGCTGCGCAGAGCACGCCGAGCACGCCGCCTTCGGCGCAGGAAGGTGCCAGCTCGGGCGGTGGAGGCGCTGGATACAGGTCGCGGTAGTTGAGCCCACGGCCGTCCGGGGCATCCTCCCAGAACACCGAGGCCTGGCCTTCGAAGCGGAATATCGAACCCCATACGTAGGGTTTGTTGGCCAGGATGCAGGCATCGTTGACCAGATAGCGCGTGGCGAAGTTGTCGGTACCATCGAGGATCAGGTCATAGCGCGAGAACAACTCGACGGCCATCTCAGGTTCGAGCCGGTCATTGTGGGCAATGACCTTGACCAGCGGGTTGAGCCGGGCAATCGCCTGGCGGGCGCTCTCGACCTTGAGCTCGCCGATGCTGTCGACGGTGTGAATCACCTGGCGTTGCAGGTTGGATTCGTCGACCCGGTCGAAATCGATCACGCCCAGGGTGCCAATGCCGGCAGCAGCCAGATAGAGCAGAGTCGGCGAGCCCAGGCCGCCGGCACCGATCACCAGCACCTTGGCGTTTTTCAAGCGGCGCTGGCCGATCACTCCGAGGTTGGGGATCAGCAGATGACGGCTGTAGCGGTTGATTTCTTCACGCGTGAGCTCGGCACCGGGCTCGACCAGCGGCGGTAGGGTGGTCATATCGCTTTCTTCCATTCAGTAGATACGAACTGGAACCATTTTCAATTGTGCCGGGGGTGGATTCAATCCACTCAAGGAGGGCTTTTGTATGAGCCTGGGTGAAAAACCTATGCAGAGTGCTGAAGCGCTGCGGCGGCCGCCTGCGCATTTGCTGTGCACTGCGGCCGCCGCGCCTGATTCAGGACTCGAAGGTCGCCAGGTCGGCGCAGCTGCTGGCAAACGCCTGCAGGAAACCCTCTGCTTCAGCCATGCTCAATACCAGCGGAGGCTGGATGCGCATCACCCGGTTGTTGTTGGCGGTGACGAAGGTGAGGATGCCGTGTTCCTCTGAGAGCTTGGTCATCAGGCGCAGTACGAACATGTCTTCCAGGCTCTGCTCGAGCTCGACCATGGCCGCCTGCAGATGCTGGCGAGCCTTGCTCGAAAGCATGCGGTAGGTGGCCGCCGGCTGCCCCGGAATCCGCCCTGCCATCTCCCTGACCAGTGCCTCGATGGCGCCGCTCATGTCGTTGTGAAACTCGATCGCCAGCATCAGCCCGCGGCCGCGCACCGCCTTGATGAACGGGTAGCGCGCGGCCACCTGCTGCAAGCCTTGCTGCAGGTGCGCGCCGACCCGTGCGGCATTGCCGGTGAGGTCCTCCTGCTCGTGCACATCCAGCGCCGCCAGTGCCGCGGCTGCCGCGAAGTTGTTGCCGCCGAAGGTCGAGGTGTGCAGGGCGAAGGTGTCGATGTCGCCATAGGCGCGGCGCCACACCGCCGCGCTGGCCAACGTCGCGCCGATCGGGACGAGGCCGCCGGACAGCGACTTGGACAGCACCATGATGTCTGGCGCAGTAGCCTCCCAGTTGCAGGCGAAACGTTTGCCGGTGCGGCCCAGACCGGTCTGGATCTCGTCCAGAATCCACAGGCAGTCGAACTCGTCGCACAGTGCACGCACCCCGGCCAGATAACCCTCAGGCGGCAGGATCACGCCCCCTTCACCCTGAATCGGCTCACAGATGAACGCCGCGACGTCGCCCTTGGCCAGCCGCTCGCGCAGGGCTGGCAGGTCACCGAACGGCAGGCTGTCGCAACGTGGCAACAACGGTTCGAACGGCGTACGGTGCTTGGCCCGGCCGGTCACTGACAGCGCGCCGAGGGTCTTGCCGTGGTAGCCGTTGTCGCAATACACCACGCAGCGCTTGTCGCTGGCTGCCAGGGCCAGCTTGAGCGCGGCCTCGACCGCCTCGGTGCCGGAGTTGCTGAAAAACACCCGGCGCAAATCGCCGGGCGCGAGCTCAGCAAGGCGCTTGGCCAGCAGGCTGGTGTGCAGCGGCGCCGACGAGTACTGGATGAAGGTTGGGAACTGCTCTTGCAGATAGCGCTGCAGAGCCTGGCTGATCGCTGGATGGTTGTGTCCCGCATTGAGGCAGCCGTAGCCGGCGACGAAGTCCAGGTAGCGGCGACCGTCCAGGTCGGTCAGCCAGCAGCCTTCGCCGTGGCTGAACACCCGTTCGATGTGGTTGAACCGATAGAACTCACGCAGCACCGGATTGATGTGTTCGCCAAAGCTGTTGAGCACTTCCCGGCGCAGGCTCAGTGGGTCATCGCGGCTGTCACTGGCGCGCACCGGCCGCTGGCCATGATGGTGGCGGCGCAGGCGAGCGAAGTCATCGACGCCGAGGGATTCGCCGTCGCTGGCCATCGGCGAAGGCGTGAAGCCATGACGCGCGGCGATCTCGCCGATTTCGAGGACCTTGTCCACCGGCAGCTCGCGACCAATCGAGAACGCTTCGGCGCGGCCTTCGAGGGCAAGGATAATGGTTTCGGCCAGGCAGCCGTTCATGCTGCGTTTGGGCTCAAGGCCCATGGTGCGCATGCCTAGATGCACCGCCTGGCTGGCCGAGACCAGACCGCCGTCGACCAGCAGAATGTCGCTGCGGGAATGGGCAACGGTCATGACGTCCTTGGGCAGTGCGGCATCGATCACCACGGAGCCTGGCAGCAGCCGACGCGGGTCGATCAGGCCACCGCTGGAGGTCGCTGCCACGTAGAAACGCACATTCGCATAGCAGTCTTCGACGCTGTCATGCAGGCTGACCTGGGCGTGGTAGCGGGCCGGCAGGAACTCCAACTGTGCCTGTGCCTGGCGCGGGCTACCGCGGTGCACCAGGCGCAACCGGCAGCCTTGCTCGGCAAGCAGGCGTGCCACGGCCAGGGCGATCGAACCGGGGTAGCCGAGGATCGCCACTTCGGCGTTCTCGGTGGCTACGCCGACCAGTTCGAGGCTGTCCAGCAGATTGATGTAGGCGGCGTAGGCAGTCAGCGAATTACCGGTAGTGACAGCTACGTCGGCCTGCTCCATGGTGGCTACGCCGCGGTTGCCGACAATCGCTGTGAAGCCGCCCAGGCCAACCAGCTCGGCGCCTTCGGCCTTGAGCGTATTGACCCCCTGCAGCACCCGTTCGGCGATGGCGCGGGGCTGGCGTAGCATCTGCTCGGCGGTCAATGGCATGAACTGGAGGATCCCCGAGCACTCGGCACCGCTGGCGCTGACGATGCGGCCGAAGTCGACGAACGGCACCAGGTTGCGCTGGCGCCAGCGTGCGCTGCTGTAGCCCCAGGCTTGTTCGCCCAAGGTACGTTCAAGCATGTTGACCAGCTTGACCTGATGCAGCAGGCCGGTGGAGGTGGGGTGAGCAATGAATCCGAATTTCATCAGAGGGTCTCTGTGTTGAGGCGGCTCCAGGCCGTTTCGGAGACCAGGCTCAAGCCATCGCCCTCCGAATTGTGGCCAAGCCAGACGTCGAAGAAGTTGAGCCGGCCAGGGGTGGTGAGGGCCTGGCGCAGGGTGGTCGGGCAGAACTGCAGGAGGCGAGCGCGGCACACGCTGATAGGGCCGAAAGCCTGCTCCTGCCAGAGTGGGCCGTCGGCGACCGGCACATTGACCTGAGCGGCGCCGTGGCAGGCGTAGCGTTTATCCAGGTAGGTCTGGATCATCGACAGCACGCCATTGGCCAGGTACATCACGGTGACGTTGCGCTGGCTGCCATCGGCGCTGCCGGCCAAGGAGATTGCCAGGCGCTGTTCGATGTCCGGCACCAGTGCCCGCGCGCCGTCGCCGATGAAGGCGAGCACGTGCTGGCGGTTATTGACGGCGATGTAGGGTAGCGACATCAACGCATCGCCCATCAATGCCCGGCCGTACCAACCGGAAAAGCCAGCATCGGTGCGGGGCAGGTTGCGCATCGCCGAGATGCTGCAGCGACCGACGTCATACACGCCGGTGTAGCGATAACCGTCTGCCTCGATCAGTTCGGCCAGCAGCTGGCCAAGCCGGTGAAAGAAGAAGTTCGGCGTCATCGGCAAGGTTTCGATCTGGTCGCTTGGCAGCGCCTCACGGGTGCGTTGCAGCTGTTGCAGGCGCTCGCGCCGGGCCTTGAGCAGCGCTGGCGGGACTGCCAGGTGCTGTTCCAGATAATCAAGCAGGGTGGTCAGCGGCAGGTCCACCGCCAGCTCGGTGAAAGGCGCAATGTGCTCGCGGCGCCGGTTGACCTGAGCGATGTGGAACAGGCGCTTGAGGCGGCCCTCGGAGTAGGGCGTGGCTGACTGGTCGATCTTGCTTTTGATGAAAAACAGCCAGGGCTTGCCATGCTCGGTCTCGGGTTGTTCGAGGAAGGCATGGATGCGCCGGCTGAAGCCGTACATCGACAGCGGACCAAGATAGTTGAGCACCGGCTCCTGATCGGCATAGGCGGTGACGCTGCCAGGCGCGATGATGCTGTCGGCCAGCGCGATGCCACTGCGTTGGGCCAGGGCCATGACCCGCTGGCGCTCGCACTCGGTCAGCCTGCCGCACTGCCAGAGGATGCCTGCGGGTTCGTTGTTGAGTACCTCGAGCACCTGCGCCAGGGCCGCCTGCTGGCCAGGGTCAAGCGATTGTGCAGGCGTTGCAGCAGCTGCCAGGTGTTGCTGTGGGCCGGTGTCGACTCGCGATTCGAGTACCGCCTGGGTGGCGAACAGGAAGGTCGGCGCGGGTTGCCCGTCAAGCGCGGCAAAGGCGGCCTCGACGCAGCTGCGCGATTGCTCCGGGCGCTGGATGAAACGCTGCCACAGGCCGCGTGCGGCAATCACCTGATGACCGTCGTTGTCGTTGTCCACAGTGCCCTGGAAGGCGTACCAGACGCTTGCCGCCGAGTCCGCGCAGATCACCAGCCCCGGCGCCCCGGCACGCTTGAGGTTGGCCAGCGTGCCGCGCATCTCGTCGAGCATCCCCGAGGTCATCACGATCACGTAGGCGCGTCGGTACAGTTGCCAGCCGGCCATGGCGCTGACGGCCAGGGCGTGCTCGTTGCTGGCGGTATGGAAACCGCAGCCACTACCCTTGAGCAGCGCGCCCATGGAGTCGATGAAGCCTGCAACCATGGAACCGGTGAAGAAGTGGCAGTCCCATTGCCCGGCCCAGCGGGCGTTCATGCGTTGCTGGATATCCCGGGCCAGTGCCACCGGTTCATTCGATTGCAGTGTGGTGCGGGCCAGCATGCGGTTGAAGTAGGCGTGTTCAAGGTGATCGACAAACAGCCGCAACAGATCAGCCCGGCGCAGCGCCTGTTCGGCGTGTGGCACCCTCAGCAGGCGGTTGCCGCCAAGCCGGTTGAGCCAGTGGCCAAGATCGTCTGCGTTACACAGCAGCAGCGCAGAGCTGGGCGAACGTTTGGCATGGGGCTGGGCTGCGAGCAGTTCGAGCAACGGGTCGCTGGCTGGTTGCGGCGCCAGCTGGCGCGTATCGAACAGCACATAATCGCTGTCGCTGGCATGCTCGCTGTGCAGGGCCGAGCGTGCCGCCTCGGCATTGCCGAATACCTGCAGATCCAGATACAAGCCATGGCTCTCGGCATGCTCGCGAACGTACGCCTGAGCCTGCTCGGCGACCTGCCGGTACAGGCACTGTGGGTCGTTGTCCGGCCATGACTGGCTGGCGGCGGGAGTTTCGTGGCCTAGCCAGTGGTTGAGCCGATCCAGCACAGCTTGCACATCGTCGCGCAGCGCGCTGTCGGCGCTGACCAGGCAGATGCCGACGGTTTGCTGCTTCATGCTTTGCCCTCGCTGATGCAGCGAGCCAGGCCCGCTGCGGTGTGACGCTCGCTCGCCAGCACAGCGGCGGTGCTGCCGGCGATGCTGTGACGCACCCGCCAGGCCAGCAGCAGCGCCACCAGCAGACCTGCGCTGAGGCAGGCCAGCATGCCGTGCTGGCCCAGCCGATCAAGCAGCAGCCCGGCGGCAACCGGCACAGCCAGACGGCTGATGACAAACAGGCTGGACTGCAGGCCGTAGTCGCTGGCAGTGTTGCCGCGACGGCTGAAGCACAGGGTCAGGCCGAACATCAGCGCGGACACCGCGCCCATGCTTGCCGCGAGCAGCAGCACGCTGGCGGTCAGCCAGGCAGGCCCCAGTCGCAGCCATACGCTGACGGTCAACAGCAGCAGCGCCAGCAGGGCGGCGAGCAGGTAGCACAGGATCGCCCGGGCCGTGCCAAGCACCGGTATCAGCCGGCCAAACAGCAGGCTCGATATGGCGCCCGTGGCGCCGCCGGCGATTCCAACCAGCCAAGCTACCTGTTCCATGGCCATGCCCTGATCAAGCATCAACGGCTTGAGGTACAGCCAGGCGGCGCCGATGAACGGGAACGCGCTGAGCAACACCCAGCTCCATTGGCGTGCACCGGGCTGAGCGAAGAAACTCATCCACTCGGCGACCAGGCCAGGTGGCTCGACAGGTTCGCTGGTAGCCGCCTGTGCCCGTTTGCGCAAGACCAGCAATGGCAGCAGGCCCAGTACCAACGCAGCGGCCATCAACAGAAACGGCGCCTGCCAGCCCAGCCGGGACTGAACCAGCAACATCGCGCCACCACCTACGATCGCGCCGATGAACAATGCCGCCGAGCGAATGCTGCCGGCGCGCAGCTGTTCGCTGCGTGGCAGCCACTGCACGGCCAGGGCGTTCAGCGGGATGTCCATCCAGGTGGCGATGATGCTGATGGCGAAGGTCATGGTGAACAGCGCCAGACGCTGTTCGATCAGGTCATGCCGACCAATCAGCCAATACAGGGCCAGCAGCAGGGCGCCGAGCAACAGCATCCAGTGCACCAAATGTCCGTTTCCCAGGCGCATCCGCTGTACCGGTACGGCGAGCAGGAACTTGAACACTGCCGGCAGCCCAGCCAGTTGAAACAGGCCGATCTCGGTGCCACTCCAGCCGTACTGGCGCATTACCAGCGGCATGCCGAACATCAGGTAGATGCTGGGCACCGCCAGCGCCAGGTTGAGCCAGCCAAACAGCAGTTGCAGGCCGGCGATTCGAGTGCGATTCATCACGTTATCCCTGAGGTCTGCGAGCGATGACGGCGTTCACCGGGGTGACCGGAAAACGCAGCCCGTTGAGTTGCTGTACCGCGCTGAAGCCTGCGCCCTGAAGCAGGTGCGCCATTTCACCCTCGGCCAGTACGTGGCGCCCTTGCAGGCGCATGTGCAGGTAGTACGGCAGGACCTGCGCTGCCGCAGCGCGCTCGCTGGGCACCTCGGCCTGGCAGCACACCAGCAGCCCGCCGGGGCGCAGGGCGGCGTGCAGGCGGCGCAACATGGCGGGCAGGTTGTGGACAAAGTGCAGCACCGACGAGCACCAGATCAGGTCGAAGCCGCTGCCGATGTCGTCGTCGTTGAGGTCGCCGCCAAGCGCCTGCAAACGCTCGCCAAGCCCGGCGCGCTGGATGTTGTCGTCCGCCACGGCGGCCGCCTCGGGGTACTCGAAGACCACTCCGGTCAGGTTCGGCAAGCGTTCGGCGAGTGCGATGGCGACCAGCCCCGGCCCCCCGCCGAGGTCGAGCACACGTTCCAACTGGGCGCATTCGGGCAGGCGCTCGATCAGCGCGCAGGCCAACTCGGTGGTGACTGCGCGTTGCTCCTGAGCGATCTGCAGGCGAGCGGCGTTGGCCCAACTGCGAGCGATCGCCTGTGGGCTGGCGGACGGCGTCGCCATACCGTTGCGCAGGTAGTCGCCGAGCTGGCTGCCGGTCTGGCGCAGTACCTGATGGCGGAACAGCAGGGCATCGCCGCAGTAGTCGTCGGCCTCGGCCCGCAGGTGGCGTTCGGCGGTGGGCAGGTTGCGATACAGCGCAGGCTGCTGCTCGTTGCGCTCGAGCAAGCCCTGGCACCACAGCAGCTCCAGCAGATAACTGGTGGCTTGCTGGTCCAGTGCCAGCGCCTCTGCCGTGTGCCGGGCACTGGTGAACTGGCGCAACTGGTCGAACACGCCGTACTCAAGGGCTACCCGCAGGGCATCGGCGCCAAGGCCGCCCAGTTGCAGGTCCCAGCAGGCCTGGAGGGGGTGACTGCTACGCAGGTCCTGGTAGTTGCAAGTCATCGTTCACCCGCTGGGTTGCTCAGGTGCACGCGGCAGCAGTGTGGCTTCGCAGATTGAGGCACGGTAACTCCCTGTAGTGGCCGCTTGTATGAAACGAAACAAGGCATGGCCGAATCACTGATAAAGGTGATATATATTAAATGAGAATCATTCAGTATAAGTATGCGAGTCGGAGCCGTTCCTATGCGACGCGAGCTCGCGGACCTTCAGGGAAGTCAGCATGAGCACATTGAAAGGGAGTTGCCGTCTCGGTCTGGATCAAGCGCGCGAGCGCAGCGTGTTGGCTGATGGGCGCCTGCGCATGCAGCTGAGCGAGGACCTTGGCCAGTGCCACTCCGAGCTGTTGCAGTTGGAGCGGGGCCTGTCACTGGGGCGCTTGCATTACCACCCGCTGCGCCCCTTGATCGAAGAGACCTGCGGCCCGCATGACGGCCATGTGATGGTGGTGACGATTGGCTTGCAGGGTAAATCGGGGTTCACTGGCAAGGATGGCAACCACCTCGCTTTCGAGGCTGGCCACACCACCATCACGGCGTTCAAGGCGACCCCCGGCGAGCGCCGCTATCAGGCCAATCAAACCGCCTCGCAGCTGCGCCTGGTGATCGATGAGCAGACCCTGTGCAAGTACGTCGGCGAGGAGCGGGCGGCGCAGGTGCTGGGTACCGGGCATCTGCATCGCCTCGACTTTCGCCCAAGCTCGCAAGCCGCGCAGGCGCATGCCGCGGCGTTGGTGCGCTACCTGCAGCCAGGCCTGCTGAACCCGGCCAACCGCCTTGATCTGCACATCCATACGCTGAGTCTGTTGGCCGAACAGTTCAATCTGCTGGCGCCGCAGGACAGCATCAGCTCGGCGCTGAGCAGCAGCGACGTCGAGCGCATCGAGCGTGCGCGCAACCTGCTCTGCGAGCAGTTGCATCAGCCTCTGACGGTCGAGTACTTGGCCACGGCGGTGGGGATGAACGAGCACAAGCTCAAGGAGGGTTTTCGTCACCTGTTCGACTCGACCCCGGCGCGCATGCTCCTGGACATGCGCATGCGCAAGGCGATGACCCTGCTCGAGTCCGGCCAGCAAGTGGCCCAGGCCGCCTGGCAGGTGGGCTACAAATATCCGAACAATTTCACCGTGGCTTTTACCCGCTACTTCGGCCGGGCGCCGAAGTCGATTTTCGGCAAGAAGCGCTAGCGACGTGGTCGGGCTGTGCGCATAGATTTTTGTTGTTTTCGCATATCAATCTAAACGAGATTCATTTGCATTTATCGTTAGTATCACTGCGCCGCGAGTCAGCGGCCATGAAACTGCCATGTCACGATAAATACAGGTCTCGCCATGTCTTTGCTCACCCCACCGCCATCGCCAATGCGCCTCAAGCCATTGGCGTGGTCGATCCTGCTGACACTGTCCAGCCCAGCAGCACTGGGCGAGGAAAACGCCCCAGGAGCTCAGGCGCCCGCGCCGAATATGGGCGCCATCGAGATCGAGCTGCCGGCAGGTTTCGAGGATGAGCTGAGCAGGCCAGGTACTTCGCAGCAGGGCCTGCAGGTGCTGGAGGCGTTGGAGGTCAAAGGTGAATGGGAGGACCAGACCGAGAAGGGCGAGAACGACGTTTACCGCAAGGACGTCTCCAACGTTTATGTCGGCAAGGAAGACATCGAGCGCTACAAGGGCACCAGTGTTGGTGACCTGTTCAAAGGCTTGAATGGCGTCTACAGCGGCGAGTCACGCAACAGCGGCGCGCTTGATCCGAACATTCGCGGCATCCAGGGCGAAGGGCGGATCCCGGTTACCGTGGATGGTACCGAGCAATCGACCTCGGTGTGGCTGGGCTCGGCAGGGGTCTCCAACCGCAACTACGTCGATCCGAACATGATCGGCGGCATCTCGGTGGAGAAAGGGCCATCGCTGACCGCTGGGGTCAAGAGTGGCATCGGTGGCTCGGTGGAGATCCGCACGCTGGACGCCGAGGATATTGTGCGGCCAGGCGAGACCTATGGACTCGAGCTCAAGAGCGAAACCGCCAGTAATTCGGTAGCGCCCAATGAAGACGGCATGCGCAGCTTCGGCCGCGACTACCGCGATATCGAAGGCGCGTATACCGGCGGCACTTCCGTTTATTTCGCCAATGGCGGCGGCACCCGTTACACCCCGCATACCGACTCACGGGCGAATGATTTCGACTTCGAGGACAATGCCTACCGCATTGCCGCAGCGACCCGCCAGGACAATTTCGACCTGCTTGGCGCTTACAGCTATCGCAAAAAGGGGAACTACTTCAGCGGCAAGAAGGGCAGCAAGCGTTACGAATCCGAAAGCGGTTATGAGGGCGTTACAGCGGAAAATGCGCCGGTAGTGGGCGACACCTCCGCCAACTACCTGGCCAGCTTCTACAACCCGGGTGGCGAGGTAGCGGGCACGTCCAACGAGATGCGCACCACGCTGCTCAAGGGCACGCTGTACTTGCCTGATGAGCAGCGCATCAAACTCTCTTACATGCACAGCGATCTCGAGTTTGGCGAAACCATCCCTTACATGATCAACGAGGTCATCAAGCAGGTCCCCAGTGGCAGCAATTTTGGTTTTCAGCTGCCGTACAGTGAAGTCAAGCAAGACACGTTTTCAATCAATTACAGCTGGAGCCCTGAAGATAATCGCTGGGTCGACCTCCAGGCTGGTTTCTGGCTGACCAAGAGTGACTCCAAGCGCTACCAGAATGGCGAGCAGATATATGCCATCAATGGTATTGACGGTAGGGGCGATGCCGCCTGGGACAACTATGTGCAGTGTCGCTACAGCCTGTTCGGCTGCAATGGCGATAGCGCCATGCCGGACAAGTTAGCCAATACCGACGGGCGCTTCAACTTGTTCTCGCGCGCGCTGCAAGTGACCCAGCACGACCGTTGGGGGGTGACACTGGGTAATAAAATGCAATTGACAGACAGTTGGATGCTGACGCTGTCCGGGGACTTTAGCAAAGAAAAGCTGGAGCAGGGCAACAATCTCGATCAAGAGAGTGGTGGTGTAGTTGCCTACGCCATCAACTACTTGGGACCGCGCGGCGGCAGGCGGGAGCAGTATAACTTTAGTTTTAATAACGAGTGGGCTGCAACGCCGTGGTTGACGTTTACGGCGGGGGCGCGTTACAGCGATTACAACTCGTTCGATACGACGCTGGATGAGAATCGCAAAGGGCAAGTTGAAGGTTGGGGTGTTAACAGTTATCAGACCATCCGTGACTTTGGATATGTCAAGCTGCTCAGCGACGAAGAGGCCAAAAATTATGAAGCCTCGGTGAGGGACATGGTGGAGAGTTGGGGGTTGGACAACCCAGCTGAAATTGAGGAAGCTGTTGCCGGCGAACTGGCGAATGCTACTGTAGATGGAGTTTATTACGGTCCCGTCGAGGTGGCGCAGGTTCCGCTCAAAGGCACGCGGTTGGACAGCAGTGCAAATCCATTCACCAACGGCACCATTAACTTTAGTGAACAGGTAGCCAATGCTCAAGGCAGTGGCCGCACGGTTGCCCGTTATTTGAAAGCGCCCTCAAGCGGTGGGGTATACCAGCAGATACCCGAGGATGAGCGTTGGGCCAAGCCGAAGAAACGCAGAGACAGCGCTTGGGCGCCGATGGCAGGGGTGACCCTCAAGCTGAGTGACAGTGCCAGGGTGTACGCAAGGTATGTCGAGTTCATTCGCTTTCCCACCATCTACGAAGACACTCAAGCGTTCTCGGGTAGCCGTTCAAGCATCACATCCAATCAGCCGAGTCCAGAACATGCGTATAACTGGGAAGTCGGTTACGTTCAGGACCTGCTAGGGTTTGTACCCGAGTGGAGGAACGCGGATTTTCGCATCAATTATTATAAGAGTGAGATCAAGGATTATATCGACAGGGACTTCTCCTACAATATTATCCAGTATGAAAAAAAGCTGCTGTCAGGCATCGAGTTGCAAACACGCTTTGATACCGGTAAGTATTTCAGCAGTTTTGGTGCCAGCTATCGACTGGATCAGCGCCTGTGCGACAAAGACATGGCCAGCACCGTTGATCCCTATTATGGGCGGGTCAAGGAGTGTGTAACCGGTGGCTTCC
This sequence comes from Pseudomonas sp. EZ-C24, assembly GCF_014525325.1. Taxonomy (NCBI): domain Bacteria; kingdom Pseudomonadati; phylum Pseudomonadota; class Gammaproteobacteria; order Pseudomonadales; family Pseudomonadaceae; genus Pseudomonas; species Pseudomonas sp. EZ-C24. Next base: position 74,042 of record NZ_JACDIU010000004.1, read on the forward strand.
CGACGACGTTCTCCAGGACCAGCTTGCAGCCTCACTATTCTTTGAACCTGGACAGCGGCATGCGCCTGTTCGATGAGCGCCTGGAGATCGGCGCACGCATGGTCTATCACAGCAGCGCGAAGAACAAGGAAGAGGCTAAGTGGATCAAGCAGAATCTTGATATGGTCAAAGGCATCAATCAGCCTTACGAGTGGCACCCTATTTGGGTATTCGATACGTATGCGACGCTGCATATCAATAAGAATATTGATGTCGACTTCGGCGTCAACAATATAACCAATCGATATTATCTTGACCCGTTGGCGCGCACGGTCATGCCAGCGCCCGGGCGCACGCTCAAGATGGGGCTGACTGCACGTTTCTAGATTTTTTGCTGTTTTTGTAAAACAGCGTTGTTCATAAACTATGACAAGGAGAGTGTTGTGAAAAAACTATTTGTAATGACAGCGTTGTCGTTGGTGACCTCCGGTGCATTTGCCGCTACGGTCAGCGGTGGTTCCTCTTCGACTTATGTGCAGACACTGCCTTCGAACTTGATGGCAGTAGGCACAGCGGGTATCGCTATGCCAACGGTAGCCGGCGCTACCGCGAACACCTCAGCCGTTGTCAGCTTCAAGGCAGGGCCTATTGCTCAAACCAATGCGCTTCTCAGCGGCTATGGCACCACCTCGGCGCTCATCACCAACCCCGGTACAGGCGTAATTACCTCGCAGACCTGGAAAAACAAGGCTGCCTACAATACCGAGGTTTATGCCTATCGCCAGATCGCAGCGCCGTCCCCCGGCTTCCCGCAATTCGGCGGTGAAGTCATCGCCAAGGTATCGGGTGCCGAGGTGTACTTCGGCGAGTGGGCGCCAGCCAAGAGCGGTGCTCAGCCGACCAACAGCACTGACCTGAACCTGTCGCATGCCAACCGTACGGTCTGGTTCGTTGGCGAAAATCCAACTACCAGCATGCCGGCCTTGGTCAATGCCAAGTACAACGTCGTGGGCATCAACCAGTACAACCCAGGTACGGCCGCCGGCGTGACCAGTGGTGTGCTGACCGCCAACTATGGCAGCGGCTCCGGCACGCTGGCGGGTAGCGTAGGATCTATCAACTTCGCGGGCACTACCATCGCAGCCAATGGGTCATTCGCTCGTTCCAATCAGATCAAAGGCCAGTTCTACGGCAACAACGCCGAGGCCCTGGCGGGTATCTACACCAGCGGCACCACCAAAGTCGCCTTCGGCGGCGCCAAGCAGTAATACCCCTGTGTAACGGAGGGGGCGCTGCGGCGCCTGCCTCCACTTTTTTGTCCCTGTCCCTGGATCGATCACCATGCTGCCGTCCATGCGGGTGCACGTCGCCCTGCTGTGTCTCTCGACCTTGTTCTCCCCCGTACTGCTGGCCGACGATGACGACACACGTCTGTTGCTGAACAAGATTGACCGCCGCGCCGAGGCGCGGGAGCGGGCCAACCTGGGCGCACCGGACCCGGCCGAGAACGACGCTTCGCTGATCACCATCGAGGGGCAGACGTACAACGTGCAGAACAGCCTCGCAGACCTCGGCCCGGCTATCTATGTGTCGATCAACCTGCAGCAGTGGAGCAAGGTGCGCCAGTTTGTCGAGCGCTATCGGCAACTGCCCGGGCACGAACAGGCATTGGTGGAAATGGCCGAAGGCCTGATCGATCGCCAGGCGCGCAGGTACAAACAGGCGATCGCTCAACTCCGCCGCGCCGATCAACTGCAGTCCGGCTTCGTCCGTGCCCGTCTGGAGCTGGCGCGTACGCTGTTCGAAGACAACCAGACCGCTGAAGCCGAAGCGTTGTTCGCTGAGGTCGCCAGTGCTGAAGTGCCCGAGGCGGTGCTCGAAGTGCTTGGTCAGTACCGCAGCGCCATCGACAGCCGACGCGAGTGGCACGGCTCGGCATCGCTGGGGTTTGGCTACAACAGCAATATCAACCAGGGCAATGGCATGCTCACCACCACCCAGGTGTGCACGATTTTCTTCGAGTGCTTTGATTACTCGCGGCAGATGCCCAAGCCGATCAAGTCAGCCAGCACGGTCTATGACGTGGCTGCCGAGCGACGCTTTCAGCTGGCTGGTAACCACCACCTGCTGGTGCGCGGGCTGAGCTATGGCAACAGCTATGACAAACATAGCGAAACGCAGCAGAACCAGACCTGGTACGACGACAACACCAGCGTGCTCTACGCCGGCTACAACTTTCAGAGCGCGCTCAACGATGTGTCGCTGACGCCGTTGTTCGAAAACTACTACAGCGACCACCACACCAAGTACCAGGCCAGCGGCGTACGCGGCGAATGGAAGCACAACCTGAGCAACCGTCTGCAGCTCAGCCTGCAGCTGCAGAACAAGTACTTTCGCTTTCAGGGTGAGCAACGCGATTATTTCGATGACTACGACGAGCGGCAGGTCGGTACTTCGCTGTCGTACATGCTCGATCCACGGACCCTGGTATTTACCGGAGTGACCTATACCCGGCGCAGCCAGGATGCCGCCAGCGCCAGCAACCGCGAGTACCTGGCCAGCCTCGGCGCTTATCACAGCTTTGATGCCGGCGTGAACCTGAGCGTCGTCGGGCTCTATCGCAAGACCCGTTATGACCAGCCGGATGCGTTTCTCGGCGGCTTGCGCAAGGATCGCCAGCAGATCTACATCGCCACCCTCAGCGTGCCGCGGCTGGCGTTCGCCGGCGTAGTGCCGAGCCTGTATGCCAAACGTACGGTGACTGACAGCAGCATCGACTGGGCCTACGCGTATCGCCAGAGCGAGGTGGCGCTGAAATTCGAGAAGAGTTTTTGAGCGGGGAGGGCTGCTCCGGCCAGTGAAGGCGGGGCATGAAAAATCGCAGGCAAGAAAAAACCCACTAGCAAGCTAGTGGGTTTTTAATTTGGTGCCCAGGAGAAGACTCGAACTTCCACGACCTTGCGGTCACTGATACCTGAAACCAGCGCGTCTACCAATTCCGCCACCTGGGCACACTGTCAAGATTAGAGGATGCTTTACAACATCGCTTATCTCAACTACAACGGCGGTGTCCGTCGTTGTGGTGCGCACTATACGGACGCCATTGGGGGCTGTAAAGCCCTCGTATCAAAAAAAAAGTAAAAAACTCAACACGTTGATTCTGTTGAGCTTCCCTCGCCAACAAGACTGTCAGACGGGGGCTGTCCAACGACGACATTTCCGGTTTCAATAGGCCTATGCCAAACTTCTACTCTATATATACCAAGGTGAACCCCTCCTGATGGCCGATTGGCAATCCCTCGATCCAGAGGCCGCTCGCGAAGCGGATAAATACGACAACCCTATTCCCAGCCGTGAGCTGATCCTGCAGCGCCTTGCCGATCGTGGCGAGCCAGCCGCGCGCGAGGAGCTGGCCGCAGAGTTCGGCCTGCTCGAAGAAGACCAGATCGAAGCCCTGCGCCGCCGCCTGCGCGCCATGGAACGTGACGGTCAGCTGATCTATACCCGGCGTGGCACCTATGCCCCGGTAGACAAACTGGACCTGATCTGCGGCCGCGTGTCTGGCCACCGCGATGGTTTCGGCTTCCTCATCCCGGATGATGGCAGCGCTGACCTGTTCCTCAGCCCGTCGCAGATGCGTCTGGCGTTCGACGGTGACCGTGCCCTGGCACGGGTTTCCGGTACTGACCGTCGTGGTCGCCGCGAAGGTGTGCTGGTCGAGATCATCTCCCGCGCCCATGAGAGCGTGGTTGGCCGTTACTTCGAAGAAGGCGGCATCGGCTACGTAACCCCGGACAACCCGAAGATCCAGCAGGAAGTGCTGGTCACTGCCGGGCGTAACGGTGGCGCCAAGATCGGCCAGTTCGTCGAAATCAAAATCACCCACTGGCCAACGCCGCGGTTCCAGCCGCAGGGTGATGTGGTCGAGGTGATCGGCAACTACATGGCGCCGGGCATGGAAATCGACGTTGCCCTGCGTAGCTACGACATCCCGCACGTGTGGCCGCAGGAAGTGGTCAAGGAAGCGCGCAAGTTCCGCTCCGAAGTCGAAGAAAAGGACAAGGAACGCCGCATCGACCTGCGTCACCTGCCGTTCGTCACTATCGACGGCGAAGACGCCCGTGACTTCGATGACGCCGTCTATTGCGAGCCGCAAGGCAAGCTGCGACTGTTCTCCGGCGGCTGGCGCCTGTACGTGGCGATTGCCGACGTGTCCAGCTACGTGCGCCTGGGCTCGGCCCTGGATATCGAAGCGCAGCAACGCGGCAACTCGGTGTATTTCCCTGAGCGGGTGATCCCGATGCTGCCCGAGGAGCTGTCCAACGGCCTGTGCTCGTTGAATCCGCACGTCGATCGCCTGGCCATGGTCTGTGAAATGACCATCAACAAGTCCGGGCAGATGGTCGACTACCAGTTCTGCGAGGCGGTGATCCACTCCCATGCACGGCTGACCTACAACAAGGTCAGCAGCATGCTCGAGCACTCGCGTACCCGTGAAGGCAAGGCCCTGCGCGATGAGTACAGCGAAGTCGTGCCGCACCTGAAGAACCTGCACGCCCTGTACAAGGTCCTGCTGGCGGCGCGCCATACCCGTGGCGCGATCGACTTCGAGACCCAGGAAACCCGGATCATCTTCGGTGATAACCGCAAGATCGAAGAAATTCGCCCGACTGTGCGTAACGAAGCGCACAAGCTGATCGAAGAATGCATGCTCGCGGCCAACGTCGCCACCGCTGCGTTCATGCAGAAGCACGAAGTGCCGTCGTTGTACCGTGTGCACGACGGCCCGCCACCGGAACGTCTGGAAAAACTGCGCGCCTTCCTCGGCGAGCTGGGTTTGTCGCTGCACAAGGGCAAGGAGCCTTCGCCGAAGGACTATCAGGCCCTGCTGGCGAGCATTTCCGGGCGTCCGGACTTCCACCTGATCCAGACGGTGATGCTGCGCTCGTTGAGCCAGGCGGTGTACAGCACCGACAACAATGGCCACTTTGGTCTGAACTACGAAGCGTACACCCACTTCACTTCGCCGATCCGGCGTTACCCGGACCTGCTGGTGCACCGTGCCATTCGCAGCGTGATCCGCTCCAAGATCGACACCCCGCACGTCAAGCGTGCCGGCGCCGTGGCAATCCCCAAAGCGCGCATCTACCCGTACGACGTTGCCACCCTGGAACAGATGGGCGAGCAGTGCTCGATGACCGAGCGGCGCGCCGACGAGGCCACCCGCGACGTGGTCAACTGGCTCAAGTGCGAGTACATGAAAGACCGCGTGGGCGAAGTCTTCCCGGGCGTGATCACCGCTGTGACCGGTTTTGGTTTGTTCATCGAACTGACCGACATTTACGTCGAAGGTCTGGTCCACGTCAGCGCGCTGCCGGGCGACTACTACCACTACGACGCCGTGCATCATCGCCTGTCGGGCGAACGCACCGGTCGCAGCTTCCGCCTGGGCGACACGGTTGAAGTCAAGGTCATGCGGGTCGATCTCGACGAGCGCAAGATCGACTTCGAAATGTCCGAAGCCACCGTCAATGCGCCGGTTGGCCGCAAGCAACGTGGCGCCGCCGAGACGGCTCCGGCGGGCAAGTCCGCGCCGGCAGGCAAAGGTGCTGGCACGGGCAAGCGTGACGTGAAGCAGGACAGCAAGCGCGAGGCCACGTCGCAAGCCAAGCCAGAAGCCAAGGCCGAGCCAGCACCGCGTCGGCGCAAGAATGAAAGTTCGGATGCCTACTTCCCGAGCGATGCCGTGCAGCGCAACGCCGAAGTACGCAAGAGCCGTGAAGTGAAAAAGGCGCTGATGGGCGAAGCCCGCAATGCGCCGACGGCAAGCAAGTCCGGCAAAAGTTCGAGCAAGCCCGCCAGCGACAAGCCAAGCAAACACCGTAAAGGGCCGTCCAAGTCCGGCGCGCCACGCAAGAGCAAGAACAAGTCATGAGTCAGTTGGAAAAAATCTACGGCGTGCACGCCGTGCAGGCGCTGCTGCAGCACCATCCCAAGCGGGTCAAGCAGATCTGGTTGTCGGAAGGGCGCAGTGAGCCGCGTCTGCAAACCCTGCTGGCTCTGGCCGCAGAAAACCGCGTAGCGGTCGGCCAGGCCGAGCGTCGCGAGATGGACGCCTGGGTTGAAGGCGTGCATCAGGGCGTGGTGGCTGAAGTCAGCCCGGCGCAGGTGTGGGGCGAGTTGATGCTCGAGGAGTTGCTCGAGCGCACCGAAACCCCGCCGCTGATTCTCGTGCTCGATGGCGTTACCGACCCGCACAACCTCGGCGCGTGCCTGCGCACCGCCGATGCTGCCGGTGCCACCGCAGTGGTGGTGCCCAAGGACAAGTCGGCGACCCTGACTCCGGCTGTGCGCAAGGTTGCTTGCGGCGCTGCCGAGGTGATCCCGCTGGTCGCCGTGACCAACCTGGCGCGTACCCTGGAGAAGCTCCAGCAGCGCGGCCTGTGGGTGGTCGGCACTGCCGGCGAAGCCGACAAGGAGATCTACCAGCAGGACCTGACCGGTCCGCTGGTGGTGGTCATGGGTGCTGAAGGCAAGGGCATGCGTCGTCTGACCCGTGATCATTGCGACTTCCTCGTGAAGCTGCCGATGGCTGGCAGCGTCAGCAGCCTGAACGTGTCGGTGGCTACCGGTGTGTGCCTGTTCGAAGCCGTACGTCAGCGCCAACTGAAGCGCTGATCCAGTCGTCTGCAGCGATCCCGGCGTAGCTATTTGCCCGCCGGGATCAGTCTGCACCCTGGCGATTTGGGCAGATCCCTACCGCTGTTCAAATAATCGCCAATCACCTTGCTTGTGCGTCCCGCCTTCTCTACAATTGCGCCCCTTGCCCAGCAGGCAGGCGCGCATGTGCCTTCTGCACAAGGCAAGTCATACAGTGTCATTCACTCCTTGTCTGACCAGATTCCCTGGCAGGCTTCTAACCCGTAAGGAGCATTCATGCGTCATTACGAAATCATCTTTCTGGTCCACCCGGATCAGAGCGAGCAAGTCGGCGGCATGGTTGAGCGTTACACCAAGCTGATCGAAGAAGATGGTGGCAAAATCCACCGTCTGGAAGATTGGGGCCGTCGTCAACTGGCCTACGCAATCAACAATGTTCACAAGGCTCACTACGTGATGCTGAACGTTGAGTGCACTGGCAAGGCCCTGGCCGAGCTGGAAGACAACTTCCGTTACAACGATGCCGTGATCCGTAACCTGGTCATCCGTCGCGACGAAGCCGTTACTGGCCCGTCCGAGATGCTCAAGGCCGAAGAGAACCGCAGCGAGCGCCGTGAGCGTCGTGAACGTCCTGAAGCTGATGGCGCCGATGGCGACGACAGCAATGACAGCGACGCCAGCGATAGCGCTGACGAGTAATCCACGGACCTTTTGAGGAGCCTATTACATGGCACGTTTCTTCCGTCGTCGTAAATTCTGCCGCTTCACTGCTGAAGACGTGAAAGAGATCGACTTCAAAGATCTCAACACCCTGAAAGCTTACGTATCCGAAACCGGCAAGATCGTTCCAAGCCGTATCACCGGTACCAAAGCTCGTTATCAGCGTCAGCTGGCTACCGCTATCAAGCGCGCCCGCTTCCTGGCCCTGCTTGCCTACACCGACAGCCACGGCCGCTGAGGCCTGGCTTTCGACAAGTAGCAAGGGATAAGCATGCGAGCGTTGGCTGATTTCATCATGCGCGGTCGCGTGCAGGCCGCTGTAGTAGTGGCCGGTTGTGCGGCATTGCCGCTGTTGTTCTGGTTGTGTGCCGCCGCTGGGAGCCTGGTGTTCCTGCGGCGCGGTTTCAAGGACGCTTCCTCGGTCATCGTCTGGGGCATTTTGCCGGCGTTGGTCTGGTGGGTCTTCGGCGAGCCGCGCACCTTGATGGTGTTGCTGGGTACGCTGGGGTTGGCTGCGCTGTTGCGCGCCGGGCATTCCTGGAACCGGGTGCTGTTGTCCAGCATTGCACTGGGCCTGTTGTATGGCCTGATTCTCAGTTCGGTGTTCCGTGAACCGATTGAAGCTCTGGCGCGAGCGCTTGAAAAAGCCCTGCCGCAGATGCTCGACGGTCTCTACCAGCAGTTATCGGTAGAGGAGCAGGCACGCCTTGGGAGTCTTGTCGTACCGGTGCTCAATGGCCTGATTGCGGCTTTGCTGCAGGTTGTCAGTGTGTTGTCCCTGATGTTGGGGCGCTACTGGCAGGCCTCGTTGTACAACCCGGGAGGTTTCGGCCGCGAGTTTCAAGCGGTACGGATTCCCTTGGTGCCAACGCTGGTATTGCTGGGGTGCATGGTGTTGGGTCCGAACCTCGGTTCTGCCCTGGCGCTGCTCACGCCGCTTTGCAGCGTACCGCTCATGTTTGCCGGGCTTGCCCTGCTGCACGGGTTGGTGGCACAGAAACGTCTGGGCAGATTCTGGCTGGTCGGGTTGTACGTGACGCTGGTGCTGTTCATGCAGCTGACTTATCCGCTGCTCGTGGTCCTGGCCATTGTCGATAGCCTGGTTGATTTTCGCGGTCGCAAGTCGCCTCAGGGTGACGATTCCGCGAACGGTGAAGGTTAAAAGTTAAGAGGTTTTACCAAATGGAACTGATCCTGCTGGAAAAAGTCGCTAACCTGGGCAACCTGGGCGACAAAGTTAAAGTTAAAGCCGGTTACGGCCGTAACTTCCTGCTGCCGTTCGGCAAGGCCACTGTTGCCAATGCCGCCAACGTCGCTGCGTTCGAAGAACGTCGCGCCGAGCTTGAAAAAGCTGCAGCTGACAAGAAATCTTCGGCTGAAAGCCGTGCTGCCCAACTGGCCGAGCTGGAAGTGACTATCACTGCCACCGCTGGCGACGAAGGCAAGCTGTTCGGTTCGATCGGCACCCACGACATCGCTGATGCCCTGACTGCCTCCGGCGTTGAAGTGGCTAAAGCTGAAGTTCGTCTGCCGAACGGCACCATCCGTAACGTTGGCGAATACGACGTAGCCGTGCACCTGCACAGCGACGTTGAAGCCACCGTTCGCGTGGTTGTCGTTGCAGCCTAAGCTGTAGCACTCGGCTGGCTCCCTGTGGGCTAGCCGGTTAACATTGGGCGCGGCTCTGCTTTGCAGGCCGTGCCCTTTGTTTTTCTCATCACCCAGAATTCTATTGTGGCCATGAACGAGATCACCCATCCAGAACAGCTCGACCTGCAAACCGCCGCGCTGAAAGTGCCGCCCCATTCCATCGAGGCCGAACAGGCCGTGCTCGGTGGTCTGATGCTGGACAACGAAGCCTGGGAGCGGGTGCTGGATCAGGTCTCGGATGGCGACTTCTACCGGCATGACCACCGCCTGATCTTCCGTGCCATCCACAAGCTGGTTGATCTCAACCAGCCGTTCGACGTGGTCACCCTGCACGAACAGCTCGACCGCGAAGGCCAGTCGAGCCAGGTCGGCGGCCTGGCGTATCTGGCCGAGCTGGCCAAGAACACCCCGTCGGTTGCCAACATCAAGGCTTATGCGGCGATCATTCGTGAGCGCGCCACGCTGCGCCAGCTGATCAGCATCAGCACCGATATCGCCGACAACGCCTTCAACCCGCAAGGGCGCAACGCCGCCGAGATTCTTGACGATGCCGAGCGGCAGATCTTCCAGATCGCCGAGGCGCGGCCCAAGACCGGCGGCCCGGTCGGGGTCAACGACCTGCTGGCCAAGGCCATCGACCGCATCGACACGCTGTTCAACTCCGACAGCGACATCACCGGTATCTCCACCGGCTATACCGACCTGGACGGCAAGACCAGCGGCCTGCAGGCGGCCGACCTGATCATCGTTGCCGGCCGTCCGTCGATGGGTAAAACCACCTTCGCCATGAACCTGGTGGAAAACGCCGTGCTGCGCAGCGACAAGGCGGTGCTGGTGTTCTCCCTCGAGATGCCAGGCGAATCGCTGATCATGCGGATGCTCTCGTCGCTGGGTCGCATCGACCAGACCAAGGTGCGTTCCGGTCAGCTTGATGATGACGACTGGCCGCGGTTGACCTCGGCGGTCAACCTGCTCAACGACCGCAAGCTGTTCATCGACGATACCGCCGGCATCAGCCCTTCGGAGATGCGCGCGCGGACCCGCCGCCTGGCCCGCGAACACGGCGAGATCGGCATGATCATGGTCGACTACCTGCAGCTGATGCAGATCCCGGGCTCCAGTGGTGACAACCGTACCAACGAGATTTCGGAGATTTCCCGCTCGTTGAAAGCCCTGGCCAAGGAATTCAACTGCCCGGTCATTGCCCTGTCGCAGTTGAACCGCTCGCTGGAACAGCGCCCGAACAAGCGCCCGGTCAACTCCGACTTGCGTGAATCCGGTGCAATCGAGCAGGACGCCGACGTGATCATGTTTGTCTACCGGGATGAGGTCTATCACCCCGAGACCGAGCACAAGGGCGTCGCCGAGATCATCATCGGCAAGCAGCGTAATGGCCCGATCGGGTTTGTCCGCCTGGCGTTCATCGGCAAGTACACCCGCTTCGAAAACCTGGCGCCGGGTGCGTATAACTTCGACGACGACGAATGATTGTGTCGTTCGCTCAAAGTCGCTTGGTATGGCGCTGCCGAGCCTCTTGGTTTGAAGGAATGTAGGTCAGCTACCGATAGGTTCAAACTGCATGGATAGAGGCTGAGGCTGGCCGGCGCGTCGTTCGGAGCGCCTTTTGCCGAAGAGGCGCAAGCAAAGTCGGGTAAACGTAGCCGCTGTGCCCATAGGTTTGATCAGATGCTGATGAAAACCATTGTCCTCTTCGTGACTTCGCACGCTGATGGCGGATTCTCCCATCGTCTCTGTGCCGGATGCGCTCAGGCAAAATCCGACCATTACCGTCGGATGTGATCAAAATTTGTGCTATTTTCCGCGCCCGCGATTTCCCTGCACACCAAGAACCGGTCACTTCATAAAGCTCGGCGAGCCGAACCTGTTCTTCGGTGTCGCTGCAGGCAACATGAACTCTAACCGTCCTCACCGCGCCAGCCTGGTCTACAGCCAGCGCTGAAGGAAGCCTACAAGCACGCGTCGATTGTCCTCGGTGGCATTAAGGCGTCGGTGCGCCGGATTACAACTAGACGTAATCTTCGTCAAGGTGCCGCTGAGGATCTCGAATGCCCCCTGACCTGGTTTTCGTCGATGTCATTCCATGGAATGGCATAACACGGAGCTTCTGCACCTGATATTCGTTTCCTAGTCTCGTTTCGACCAGGGAGACTGTGGTCGCGTATCCCGAGGACTGTGCGCCGGTCATGCTACTCATGTCCTGCGTCATGGATCTACCTGTCCGGGAGTTAGGCAGGCTTGAGTCACACGATAGGAAATGGGTTTGCCGCCCGGTCATGTCGACTTTATTTGCGATCAGCCTTTTGTAAAGACTCAAGCCATCGTGGATCGCGACGTTACTACCGCCTATATAGCCCGCGCTGCCGTGAGAAGTGATATAGAGGGTTGGCAAACGGCCATCTTGACGCGGGGGTGCGGTGAATACGATAACTCCCTCAAACTCCGCAACAATGGGGCCCCTGTAAGTCTTTTTCGTGAAAACGCGACTGAGCATTGAGCTGAAGAACTCACCAAAGCGCCCGGAAGGGTCTCTGCCATTAATAGGGTCGTTGAGTACAAACGTGTAGGTATTGATACCTCCTCTCGCGAAGGGGCTCTCGCGATCAGGGCTATTGAACCGCATCAAGACAGGATTGTAAGCACGATAGCCGTTTCCAAGTAGATAGTAACGGGTTGTCGAATCTTGAAGCTCTCCCTTGAAGCCGACCGTGAGTTTTTTCTCTGGGCTTGACCCGTAGGCACTGAAAACAACGGCATCACGCTCTTGCGGTGATATGAGTGAGGTGGGGGACTCGTTTGCCTCGCTGGCAACCAGATGGCAGTCGAGCTCCTCGCATACAGCCATGATGCCTGCAGGGCTCGCAAGCAAGCGCGTCCGTCCGCCCTGCTGTAGCAACGTGCTGACTCTTCGTTGGTGGTAAAAAAATTTCTTCATTCTGCTAGCTTCGATGATGGCCTTCTCCGGCAGCCTACCCCCCAGTGAGGGTCTCCAACACTGTCAGAATTTATAGTAAGGCCCGCTCGCTTCAGGCGTGCCCCATGCCGTTTACTGAGGTCAGCTTGGCGTTTAGAGGATTGCGATGATTCTGAAGGGTCGCTGATGCGGCCGTGCGCCCAATGCCTTCAGGCAAAATCCGACCATTACCGTCGGATGTGATCAAAATTTGTGCTATATTCCGCGCCCGCGATTTCCCTGCACACCAAGAACCGGTCACTGACATGCACGCAGCCAAACCACTTTACGACTATCCCAAGTACTGGGCCGAATGCTTCGGGCCAGCGCCTTTCCTGCCGATGAGCAGGGAGGAGATGGATCAGCTCGGCTGGGATTCCTGCGACATCATCATCGTGACCGGTGATGCCTACGTCGACCATCCGTCGTTTGGCATGGCCATCATCGGCCGCCTGCTCGAAGCCCAGGGCTTCCGGGTCGGCATCATTGCCCAGCCGAACTGGCAGTCCAAAGACGACTTCATGAAGCTTGGCGAGCCGAACCTGTTCTTCGGCGTCGCGGCCGGCAACATGGACTCGATGATCAACCGCTACACCGCTGACAAGAAGATGCGCTCCGACGATGCCTACACCCCTGGTGGTCTGGCCGGCAAGCGCCCTGACCGTGCCAGCCTGGTGTACAGCCAGCGCTGCAAGGAAGCCTACAAGCATGTGCCGATCGTGCTCGGCGGCATCGAGGCTTCGCTGCGCCGCATCGCCCACTACGATTACTGGCAGGACAAGGTCCGCCATTCGATCCTGATCGACGCCTGCGCCGACATCCTCCTGTTCGGCAACGCCGAGCGTGCGGTAGTTGAAGTCGCGCAGCGCCTGTCCAACGGCGAAACCATCGAGCAGATCACTGACGTGCGCGGCACCGCCTTCGTACGCCGCGACACCCCGGCCGGCTGGTTCGAAATCGACTCGACGCGCATCGACCGTCCGGGCAAGGTCGACAAGATCATCAACCCGTACGTGAATACTCAAGACACCCAGGCCTGCGCCATCGAGCAAGCCAAGGGCGAGGTCGAAGATCCGAACGAAGCCAAGGTGGTGCAGATCCTCGACAGCCCGGGCATGACCCGCGACAAGACCGTGCTGCGTCTGCCCTCGTTCGAGAAGGTCCGCAATGACCCGGTGCTGTACGCCCATGCCAACCGCGTTCTGCACCTTGAAACCAACCCGGGCAACGCCCGTGCGCTGGTGCAGAAGCACGGCGACGTCGACGTCTGGTTCAACCAGCCGCCGATTCCGATGACCACCGAAGAAATGGACTACGTGTTCGGCATGCCGTATGCCCGTGTGCCGCACCCGGCCTACGGCAAGGAGCGCATCCCGGCCTACGAGATGATTCGCTTCTCGGTGAACATCATGCGTGGCTGCTTTGGCGGCTGCACCTTCTGCTCGATCACCGAGCATGAAGGCCGCATCATCCAGAACCGCTCGCACGAGTCGATCCTCAACGAGATCGAGGAGATGCGCGACAAGGTGCCGGGCTTCACCGGCGTGGTCTCCGACCTTGGCGGGCCGACCGCCAACATGTACCGCATCGCCTGCAAAAGCACCGAGATCGAGAAGCACTGCCGCAAGCCGTCGTGCGTGTTCCCGGGCATCTGCGAGAACCTCAACACCGACCACACTTCGCTGATCGAGCTGTACCGCAAGGCCCGTGCCTTGCCGGGGGTAAAGAAGATCCTGATCGCTTCGGGCCTGCGCTACGACCTCGCGGTCGAGTCGCCGGAGTACGTCAAGGAACTGGTCACCCACCACGTCGGCGGTTACCTGAAGATTGCCCCGGAGCACACCGAGCGTGGCCCGCTGGACAAGATGATGAAGCCGGGTATCGGCAGCTACGATCGCTTCAAGCGCATGTTCGAGAAGTACTCGAAAGAAGCGGGCAAAGAGCAGTACCTGATCCCGTACTTCATCGCCGCGCACCCGGGCACCACCGACGAGGACATGATGAACCTCGCCCTGTGGCTCAAGGGCAACGGCTTCCGTGCCGACCAGGTGCAAGCGTTCTACCCGTCGCCAATGGCCTCGGCCACGGCGATGTACCACTCGGGCAAGAACCCGCTGCGCAAGGTCACCTACAAGAGCGAAGGCGTCGAGATCGTCAAGAGCGACGAGCAGCGTCGGCTGCACAAGGCATTCTTGCGCTACCACGACCCGAAAGGCTGGCCGATGCTGCGTGAAGCACTGGAGCGCATGGGCCGCGCCGACCTGATCGGCCCGGGCAAGCACCAGTTGATCCCGCTGCATCAGCCGCAGACCGACGGCTACCAGAGTGCACGGCGCAAGAACTCCACGCCGAGCGGCAGCCACAAGGTCGGCAAGGAACAGAAGATCCTTACTCAGCACTCCGGGTTGCCACCGCGCGCCAGTGACGGCAGCAAGCCGTGGGACAAGCGTGAGAAGGCCAAGGCTGAGGCGTTTGCGCGTAACCAGCAGGCGGCCAAGGAGCGTAAGGAAGCGGCCAAGGGCGGCGGCAAGAAGAAGCCGCGTCAGCCAGCGGTTCCGCGTTGATCTGAAGGTTGATGGGGCCGCTTTGCGGCCCTTTCGCGACGCAAGGCCGCTCCCACATGGTCAGCGCCGCCTTCGAGGCGTGCACCGGATCTGTGGGAGCGGCCTTGTGTCGCGAAAGGCCCGCGCAAGCGGGCCCAGATGCACGGTCAGTCAGGTGCGCGATCGACCCACTTGGGCACCACCGGCGCGACGAATTCATCCATCCCGTCCAGCAGCGCATCCGCCTGCTGCCCGAGCAACAGCATCGCCCGGTGCTGCGGCCGCACAAAACCTTCTTCGACAATATGGTCGAGGAACCCGCCCAGCTTGGTATAGAAGCCGTTTACATCGAGCAGTCCCAGCGGCTTGGCGTGGTAGCCCAGTTGCCCCCAGGTCCACACCTCGAACAACTCCTCAAGCGTCCCCAAGCCACCCGGCAGGGCAATAAAGGCATCGCTGAGTTCGGCCATACGGGCTTTGCGTGCGTGCATGCCGTCGACCACTTCCAAGCGGGTCAGCCCACTGTGGCCGACTTCGGCGTCGACCAGGCTCTGCGGGATGATCCCGACCACCTCACCGCCGGCCGCCATCGCCGCGTCGGCAACCACGCCCATCAGGCCGACCGCGCCGCCGCCGTAGACCAGGCGTAGGCCACGCCGGGCAATCGCTTCGCCGAGGGCAACGGCCGCTGCGCGGTAGGCGGGGTTGGCGCCGATACTGGCGCCGCAGAACACACAAACGGAACGTACAGGCATTGCTTCTCTCCCTTTACAGACGTCCAAGGGTAAAGCGCATGCCTGTCGCTTCCAAGATCGGATTTATTCGGGACGGGAAAACTCGCAGGCCGCGCCAGTGGTGCCATGGGCGTAAGCGGCGAGCAGGCTATTCATCAAGCTACCAAGGGACATGTCGTTTGCTCCTAAATGAGAGGTTGTCCCATCGTCGGTTATGCAGGCATGATGTGCACTTAGATTGGTTGTATACAATCCATAGAACAAATTTACTGGCTGCCAGCCGAACACTGCCTTGATGCATATCAGGCACGCTCGTTCCGCTTTCAGGCAGACTCGCAATTGATAAACCCTGCCAAGGAGATTCACGATGTTTGCGAAAGCTGTAGCGGTATCCCTGCTGACCCTCGCCAGCGCTTCTGTGTTTGCAGCCGAGTGCGCGGTGACCATTGATTCGACTGACCAGATGTCCTACAACAGCAAAGAATTCACCGTCGACAAGAGCTGCAAAGAATTCACCGTGACCCTGACTCACTCCGGCAACCTGCCGAAGAACGTCATGGGCCATAACCTGGTGGTCAGCAAGACTGCCGACATGCAGGCCATTGCCACCGAAGGCATGACCCAAGGCATCGACAAGGGTTACCTGAAGGAAGACAACGCCAATATCATCGCTCACACCGCGATGATCGGTGCGCCAGAGAAAGAAACCAAGGTCACCTTCGACACTTCCAAGCTGGAAGCTGGCGGCGACTACAGCTTCTTCTGCACCTTCCCAGGCCACATCTCGATGATGAAAGGCAAGGTCGTGGTCAAGTAAGCCACGCCACAAAAAAAGCCCGGCCGCGATCAACGTCGCGGTCGGGCTTTTTTTATCGCCGCCGATTACGGCGCGAACGGCAGCTCGCGCTTGTGCTGAGTCTTGCGGTAGGTGCTGACGATGATATCGAAAGCATGCTGGTCGACAGGCTCACCGTGCAGGAAGCCATCGATCTGCTGGTAAGTGATGCCGTGCGCTGCTTCATCTGGCTTGCCTGGCTCAAGGTCTTCGAGGTCCGCGGTCGGTACTTTCTCGACCAGTGACTCAGGCGCACCAAAGGCACGAGCAATGGCGCGTACCTGGTTCTTCACCAGGCCGCTGAGCGGCGCCAGATCACAGGCGCCGTCGCCGAACTTGGTGAAGAAGCCCATCACCGCTTCGGCTGCATGGTCGGTGCCGATGACCAGGCCGCCACGGGCGCCGGCGACGCTGTACTGGGCCACCATGCGCATGCGCGCCTTGATGTTGCCGACCACGAAATCGACCATGGCCGGTGCGCCGTCCTGCAGCACATCGACCTTGCTCTTGAGCCCAAGGACGGCGGGAGCGATGTCGATGGTGTGCACTTCATCGGCCTTGATCACATCCAGGCAGGCCTGCGCGTCGTGTTCGTCGTGCTGCACGTTGTACGGCAGACGCACGGCGATGAAGCGATAGCCGTCGTCGCCGCTGCTGGCGCGCAGTTCGTTGACGGCGCGCTGGGCGAGCAGGGCGGCGGTCAGCGAGTCGACCCCGCCACTGATGCCCAGCACCAGGGTCTTGAGCCGGGCGTTGGCCAGGCAGTCCTTGATGAAGGCCACACGCCGGGCAATTTCGGCTTCGAGCGCGGCGGCATCGGCGAATGGCGGCTGCACCTTGAGCTGCTGCGCGATCTCTTGCTGAACGGCTTGCATGGGTTACTCCTTGTGGGCAACTTTGAATACGTGACGCAGGTAGGCGACGAAGTTTTCATCGCGGCACTGCGTCTTGGCGGCCTCGTCGGAAATCTTCGCTACCGGCGAGCCATTGCAGTCGGTCATTTTAAGCACGATGCTCATTGGCGCTACCCCCGGCAGGTCGCAGGTGAGGTTGGTGCCGATGCCGAAGCTGACATTGATGCGACCACGCAGGGCACGGAATATCTGCAACGAACGCGGCAGGTCGAGACCGTCGGAGAACACCAGGGTCTTGGTCATCGGATCGATGCCCAGTTGCTGGTAATGGGCGATAGCCTTTTCCGCCCAGGCCACCGGCTCGCCGGAGTCGTGGCGCAGGCCGTCGAACAGCTTGGCAAAGTACAGATCGAAATCATTGAGGAAGGCATCCATGGTGATGCAATCGGTCAAGGCGATGCCGAGCAGGCCGCGGTACTCGCGGACCCAGCAGTCGAGCGCGGCGATCTGGCTGTCGATCAGGCGCGGGCCGAGTTGCTGGTGGGCCATCAGCCATTCATGGGCCATGGTGCCCAATGGTCTGATATCCAGTTTCCATGCCAGATCGACATTGCTGGTGCCGACGAAGCGCCCCGGGAAGTCATCGCGCAGGACCCGCACGACTTCTTCCTGAACGCGGCTGGAGAAGCGCCGCCGGGTGCCGAAGTCGGCTACCTGCAGTTCGGCCAGTTCGTCCTCGCTGGCGTTGGCCCTGAGCCAGTCGAACTTGCGGTAGAGCTGATCGCGGGCAGCCGCCAGCGGCATGTGCGGGTGCAGGTGACGGTTGCGCACCTCGCTGATCAGCGCCAGCAGCGGCACCTCGAAGAGGATCACATGCAGCCACGGGCCTTTTAGACGCAAGCACAGCTGATCGTCTTCGATGCCCAGATGGACATAACGCAGGTTGAAGCGGAACAGGCGCAAAAAGCGCAGAAAGTCTGGCTTGAGAAAGCTGATGCGCTCAAGAAACGCCAGCTGGCCGTCGTCCAGGGTCAGCTCGCTGAGCAGCTCGATCTGGCGGCGAATCTCGCCCAGATAGGGGCGCAGGTCTTCGCCGTTGCGGCAGCGAAACTCCCACTCGACATCAGCATCGGGATAGTTGTGCAGCACCGCCTGCATCATCGTCAGCTTGTAAAAATCGGTGTCGAGCAGGTTGTGCACGATGCGCTCAGAGAATGCGCTCTCGCTCATTGAAAGCTCCAGGTCGGCGGCGCTCGCTGAAACGGCGCAAGCGCGCGGGAATGGCGATCATTGTGCCAGCCTTTGCGCTTCACAGGGCACTCACAGTTGACCGCATTACCTTTACCTCGCGCGGAGCCTCTGTAGGAGCGGCCTTGTGTCGCGAAAGGCGCGCGCAGCGGGCCCGGCGATCTTGCGGTGCAGCACAAATGCTGGGGCCGCTACGCGGCCCTTTCGCGACACAAGGCCGCTCCTACACCTTACCGTGTCGCGGCTGCTGCGGGCAGGCTTCGCGCAGCCCTGCAACGGGGCTGTAACTGCCAAAACCCGGACGTTTTCGCGCGCAGCGACTAGCCTTGAAACAGTGCCCCCGTAGCAGTCACGCACCAGCGGTGTGCACTTCGGTGACGTCGACAGTTACCGGCAGGTTGCACGTTGACACTGGTGCTGGTTGCAATGATGGCACTGCTCGGTTGCGCCTATATTGGAGGAATGGTGGCGCCCGCTTCGTTGTAGACGGTTGCACGCTCAATGAACGATGCCCGGCGCCGGCCTCCAGACGGCCAGCCAGGCGTGTTTGCTCGAAATGCAAAGTCAGTGGCACGGCGCTTGCTCTGATCAGCAAGCAGAACGTTGTAGTGCCAACCAAAAAAAAGACTCTAGGAGCACCACCTCATGTCGCAGACGTTTTACAAGAAAGGCTTCCTGGCTCTGGCCGTGGCAACGGCACTGGGTGTTTCTTCGTATGTTCAGGCCGACATCAAGATCGGCGTCGCGGGGCCAATGACCGGGGCCAACGCAGCGTTTGGCGAGCAGTACATGAAAGGTGCGCAGGCTGCGGCCGACGCGATCAACAAGGCCGGTGGGGTCAACGGCGAGCAGATCAAACTGGTAGCCGGCGATGACGCCTGCGAACCGAAACAGGCCGTAGCGGTAGCCAACAAGCTGGTCGACCAGGAGAAAGTGGTTGGCGTGGTCGGGCACTTCTGCTCGTCCAACACCATCCCAGCCTCCGAGGTGTACGACGAGGCCGGCATCATCGCGATTACCCCAGGCTCGACCAACCCGCAGGTCACCGAGCGGGGCCTGTCGGCCATGTTCCGCATGTGCGGGCGTGACGACCAGCAAGGCATCGTTGCCGGCGACTACATCGTTGATGTGCTCAAGGGCAAGAAGGTCGTGGTGCTGCACGACAAGGACACCTATGGCCAAGGCCTGGCCGATGCGACCAAGGCGCAGCTGGAAAAACGCGGCGTCAAACCGGTGCTGTATGAAGGCCTGACCCGCGGCGAGAAAGACTTCAGCGCGGTGGTCACCAAGATCCGTGGCGCCGGCGCAGATGTCGTCTACTTCGGCGGCCTGCACCCGGAAGCCGGTCCGCTGGTACGTCAGCTGCGTGAAGCCGGCCTGAAAGACGTCAAATTCATGTCCGATGACGGTATCGTCACCGACGAACTGGTCACTACCGCAGGCGGCGCGCAATACGTCGACGGCGTGTACATGACCTTCGGCGCCGACCCGCGTCTGCTGCCAGACAGCAAGGCGGTAGTGGATCAGTTCCGCAAGAACGGCACCGAGCCTGAAGGCTACACCCTGTATGCCTACGCCTCGGTACAGGCCCTGGCTGCTGCATTCAATGGCGCCAAGTCGAACAAGGGCGAAGACGCCGCCAAGTGGCTCAAGGCCAACCCGGTGCAGACCGTCATGGGCGAGAAGACCTGGGACGCCAAGGGTGACCTGAAGATCTCCGACTACGTGGTCTACCAGTGGGATAAAGACGGCAAGTACCACCAGCTGGAAAAACAAAAATAACAACGGCGCAAGGCCCGGGCACAGACCCGGGCCGACGCCCAGGCGGTATCTGTCTTTATCCGTAGATCTGCACCTGTGCTGCACCACGCGGGCCGCCTGACGGCAGCCCCGCTGTGGCCAGCGCAGGGGCGATCTCACTCAGCGAGATTGCGTTATGGATGGTATTTTCCTGCAGCAACTGGTCAACGGCCTGACCCTCGGGTCGGTCTACGGCCTGATCGCCATCGGCTACACAATGGTCTATGGCATCATCGGCATGATCAACTTCGCGCACGGCGAGGTGTATATGATTTCCGCCTACCTGGCGGCAATCAGCCTGGCATTGCTGGCTTATTTCGGTGTCGAATCCTTCCCGCTGCTGATGCTCGGCACGCTGCTGTTCACCGTGGTGGTGACCGGTGTGTACGGCTTCACCATCGAACGTATCGCGTACAAACCCCTGCGTAACTCCACCCGCCTGGCGCCGCTGATCAGCGCTATCGGCATCTCGCTGATCCTGCAGAACTATGCGCAGATCAGCCAGGGCGCTCGCCAGCAAGGCGTGCCGACCCTGCTCGAAGGCGCGCTGCGGGTCGAGGTTGGTAGCGGCTTCGTGCAACTGACCTACACCAAGATCTTCATTCTGATTGCTGCCTTTGCCGGCATGGCCCTGCTCACCTATGTGATCAAGTACACCAAACTTGGGCGGATGTGCCGCGCCACCCAGCAAGACCGCAAGATGGCCTCGATTCTGGGTATCAACACCGACCGAGTGATCTCCTACGTATTCGTCATCGGTGCGGTCATGGCCGCCCTGGCTGGCGTGTTGATCACCATGAACTACGGCACCTTCGACTTCTATGCCGGCTTCATCATCGGCATCAAGGCGTTCACCGCCGCGGTGCTCGGCGGCATCGGTTCGCTGCCTGGAGCCATGTTGGGCGGGATCATCCTGGGCATCTCCGAATCACTCTTCGCCGGCCTGATCAACTCCGACTACAAGGACGTGTTCAGTTTCTCGCTGCTGGTGTTGATCCTTATCTTCCGGCCACAAGGCCTGTTGGGCCGCCCGCTCGTGGCTAAGGTGTGAACATGTCTGCTGCCAATTCTGCTTCTTCCGGTTTTGATATCAAACGCAGCCTGATCGAGACCATCGTCGCCGGCCTGCTTGCCCTGATCGTGTTCGGCCCGGTGGTCGGCGTGGTGCTCGATGGCTATACCTTCAACGCCGAGCCCGCCCGTGTGGCCTGGCTGGTCGGCGCGGTGATGGTCGGGCGCTTCGTGCTCAGCCTGTTCTTCCAGAGCGGCACCGGCCAGCGCATGCTGCAGGGCTTCGACAGTGGTGGCTCGGGCGTGCATGTGCTGGCGCCGGACTACAAGTCGCGGCTGCGCTACATCATTCCGGCGCTGATCGTGATCGCCATCGTGTTCCCGATCTTCGCCAACAAGTACCTGCTGACGGTGGTGATTCTCGGCCTGATCTACGTGTTGCTGGGCCTTGGCCTGAACATCGTAGTCGGCCTGGCCGGCTTGCTCGACCTTGGCTACGTGGCGTTCTATGCCATCGGCGCCTACGGCCTGGCGCTTGGTTACCAGTACCTCGGCCTGGGCTTCTGGACGGTGTTGCCGCTGGCCGCCATTGCAGCGGCACTGGCCGGCTGCATATTGGGCTTTCCGGTATTGCGCATGCACGGCGACTACCTGGCGATCGTGACCCTGGGCTTTGGCGAGATCATCCGCCTGGTGCTGAACAACTGGCTGTCGTTCACCGGCGGGCCGAACGGCATGCCGGCGCCATCACCGACCTTCTTCGGCCTGGAGTTTGGCCGCCGGGCCAAGGACGGCGGGGTGCCGTTCCATGAGTTCTTTGGTCTGGACTACAACCCCAACGTGAAATTCCTGTTCATCTACATCGTGCTGTTCCTGGTCGTGCTGGCGGTGCTGTACATCAAGCACCGGCTGACCCGGATGCCGGTTGGCCGCGCCTGGGAAGCGCTGCGCGAAGACGAGATCGCTTGCCGCTCGATGGGTCTGAACCACGTGCTGGTGAAACTCTCGGCATTCACCCTGGGCGCATCTACCGCGGGCCTGGCGGGGGTGTTCTTTGCCACTTACCAAGGCTTCGTCAACCCGTCCTCGTTCACTTTCTTCGAGTCGGCGTTGATCCTCGCCATCGTGGTGCTGGGCGGCATGGGCTCGACCGTTGGCGTGGTGATTGCGGCCTTTGTGTTGACCGTGGCACCTGAGCTGCTGCGCAGTTTCTCGGAATACCGCGTGCTGCTGTTCGGGGTACTGATGGTGCTGATGATGATCTGGCGACCGCGTGGGCTGATCCGGATCAGCCGCACCGGGGTAGTCCCGCGTAAAGGAGTGGCGCCATGAGCGACGAAGTCATTCTCTCGGTCGAACACCTGATGATGCAGTTTGGCGGCATCAAGGCATTGAGCGACGTCAGCCTGCAGGTCAGGCGCAACCAGATCTTTGCCTTGATCGGCCCCAACGGCGCCGGCAAGACCACCGTGTTCAACTGCCTGACCGGCTTTTACAAGGCCAGCGGCGGGCGCATCCAGCTCAACCTGCGCGGTAACCAGACCGACGTGATCCAGTTGCTGGGCGAGCGCTTCCAGCCCAGCGACTTCGTGTCGCCGGCGCGTTTTGCCAGTCGCGTGTACTACAAGATGTTCGGCGGCACCCACCTGGTCAACCGCGCCGGGCTGGCGCGGACCTTCCAGAACATTCGCCTGTTCAAGGAAATGTCCGTGGTGGAGAACCTGCTGGTGGCGCAGCACATGTGGGTCAACCGCAATCTGCTCGCCGGCGTGCTCAACACCAAGAGCTACCGCAAAGCTGAAAGCGATGCGCTGGACCACGCTTTCTACTGGCTCGAAGTGGTCGACCTGGTCGACTGTGCCAACCGCCTGGCTGGCGAATTATCGTACGGCCAGCAGCGCCGCCTGGAGATCGCCCGGGCCATGTGTACCCGGCCCAAGATCATCTGTCTGGACGAACCGGCCGCCGGCCTCAACCCGCAGGAAACCGAAGCACTGAGCCGGATGATCCGCGTGCTGCGCGACGAGCACGACATCACCGTCGTGCTGATCGAGCATGACATGGGCATGGTCATGAGCATCTCCGACCATATCGTCGTGCTCGACCACGGTACGGTGATCGCGCAAGGCGCGCCGCAGGAAATTCGCCACAACCCGACGGTGATCGCCGCCTACCTGGGTGCAGATGAAGAGGAACTGGTATGAGTGCACCCATTCTCGAGCTGAAGGAGCTGGACGTGTTCTACGGGCCGATCCAGGCCCTGAAAAAGGTCTCGATGCACATCAACGAGGGCGAGACGGTCAGCCTGATCGGCGCCAACGGTGCCGGCAAGTCGACGTTGCTGATGTCGATCTTTGGCCAGCCACGGGCAGCATCCGGGCAAATCCTTTATCGCGGCACCGACATCACCCGCAAATCGCCGCACTTCATCGCTTCCAACGGCATTGCCCAATCGCCGGAAGGGCGCCGGGTGTTCCCCGACATGACCGTCGAGGAGAACCTGATGATGGGCACCATCCCCATCGGCGACAAGCACGCCAGCGAAGACATGCAGCGTATGTACGAGCTGTTTCCGCGGCTCAAGGAGCGCCGCAGCCAGCGGGCCATGACCATGTCTGGCGGCGAGCAGCAGATGCTGGCAATCGCCCGCGCGCTGATGAGCCGGCCCAAACTGCTGCTGCTCGATGAGCCATCGTTGGGCCTGGCGCCGATCGTGGTCAAGCAGATCTTTGCCACCCTGCGCGAGCTGGCCCAGAGCGGCATGACCATCTTTCTGGTGGAGCAGAACGCCAACCATGCCTTGAAGCTGTCGGACCGCGCCTATGTGATGGTCAACGGCGAGATCCGCATGACCGGCACCGGCCAGGAGCTGTTGGTCAACGAGGATGTGCGCAACGCCTATCTTGGCGGCCATTGATGGTCAGGGGCCGCCATGCGGCCCCTTCTTTCAGCAAATGTGGACAACTTGTCGCACACCGTTGATTTCGCTTCTTCGAATCCCTCGCCAAGCCCTTGTT
>NZ_JACDIU010000037.1:0-1666 GCF_014525325.1 Pseudomonas sp. EZ-C24
GCGCAGATAGGGGTTTTGCGAAATGAATCTTGACGATGACCTACTCTCACATGGGGAGACCCCACACTACCATCGGCGATGCATCGTTTCACTACTGAGTTCGGGATGGGATCAGGTGGTTCCAATGCTCTATTGTCGTCAAGAAATTCTGTAGCCAGAACGTCCAGATGAACGGCCCAGCAAATTCGGATATGTGATGTTTGTGTACGAATCTTCGGCGTTTCGTCTTCACCACCGCAATCTGCATGAGCAAATTGCTTGGGTGTTATATGGTCAAGCCTCACGGGCAATTAGTATTGGTTAGCTCAACGCCTCACAGCGCTTACACACCCAACCTATCAACGTCGTAGTCTTCGACGGCCCTTCAGGGGATTCTAGATCCCAGTGAGATCTCATCTTGAGGCAAGTTTCCCGCTTAGATGCTTTCAGCGGTTATCTCTTCCGAACATAGCTACCCGGCAATGCCACTGGCGTGACAACCGGAACACCAGAGGTTCGTCCACTCCGGTCCTCTCGTACTAGGAGCAGCCCCTCTCAAATCTCAAACGTCCACGGCAGATAGGGACCGAACTGTCTCACGACGTTCTAAACCCAGCTCGCGTACCACTTTAAATGGCGAACAGCCATACCCTTGGGACCGGCTTCAGCCCCAGGATGTGATGAGCCGACATCGAGGTGCCAAACACCGCCGTCGATATGAACTCTTGGGCGGTATCAGCCTGTTATCCCCGGAGTACCTTTTATCCGTTGAGCGATGGCCCTTCCATACAGAACCACCGGATCACTAAGACCTACTTTCGTACCTGCTCGACGTGTGGGTCTCGCAGTCAAGCGCGCTTTTGCCTTTATACTCTACGACCGATTTCCGACCGGTCTGAGCGCACCTTCGTACTCCTCCGTTACTCTTTGGGAGGAGACCGCCCCAGTCAAACTACCCACCATACACTGTCCTCGATCCGGATAACGGACCTGAGTTAGAACCTCAAAGTTGCCAGGGTGGTATTTCAAGGATGGCTCCATGAGAACTGGCGTCCCCACTTCAAAGCCTCCCACCTATCCTACACAAGCAAATTCAAAGTCCAGTGCAAAGCTATAGTAAAGGTTCACGGGGTCTTTCCGTCTAGCCGCGGATACACTGCATCTTCACAGCGATTTCAATTTCACTGAGTCTCGGGTGGAGACAGCGCCGCCATCGTTACGCCATTCGTGCAGGTCGGAACTTACCCGACAAGGAATTTCGCTACCTTAGGACCGTTATAGTTACGGCCGCCGTTTACCGGGGCTTCGATCAAGAGCTTCGCTTGCGCTAACCCCATCAATTAACCTTCCGGCACCGGGCAGGCGTCACACCCTATACGTCCACTTTCGTGTTTGCAGAGTGCTGTGTTTTTAATAAACAGTCGCAGCGGCCTGGTATCTTCGACCGGCAAAAGCTTACGGGGTAAACCCTTCACCTTCGCCGGCGCACCTTCTCCCGAAGTTACGGTGCCATTTTGCCTAGTTCCTTCACCCGAGTTCTCTCAAGCGCCTTGGTATTCTCTACCTAACCACCTGTGTCGGTTTGGGGTACGGTTCCCGATTGTCTGAAGCTTAGGAGCTTTTCTTGGAAGCATGGCATCAACCACTTCGTCGCCTAAAGGCAACTCGTCATCAGCTCTCGGCCTTG
>NZ_JACDIU010000024.1:0-45173 GCF_014525325.1 Pseudomonas sp. EZ-C24
GGGCCGCGCAGCGGCCCCAAAAACACAACTGGCGGGCACGACCTCGAAAGATCGCCCCGCCAGCCGTCAACGATCTAAATCGTTACCGCTTCTTACGCACATAAAGAACCAGATTATGGTCCACGAGCTCAAAGCCATGCTCGGCCACGATCTCTTTCTGGCGCTTTTCGATTTCCGAATCGAAGAACTCGATGACTTCGCTGGTCTCCACGTTGACCATATGGTCGTGGTGACCGCCATCCGCCAGCTCAAACACCGCGTGGCCGCCGTCGAAGTTATGACGAACCACCAGGCCCGCTGCTTCGAACTGGGTCAAAACCCGGTAAACAGTGGCCAGACCGACGTCCTCGCCAGCCTCCATCAGCGCCTTGTAGACATCCTCGGCACTCATGTGTCGCTGCTCGGTAGAATCGAGCATCTGAAGGATCTTAACTCGAGGCAGTGTCACCTTGAGACCAGCTTTACGTAGTTCGCTATTTTCAACCATGGTCAGCTTTCTCGCCGATGCTGCTTCGCAGCTTCTCTTAATACGGGTATGATCGGGGTTTACGTTGTCCAGCCAAGATAGTGGAAGTCGCCCACCGATGCAAAAGTCCAAGCTCTTGCTAACCAGCCTCACCCTAGTGGGACTGCTCGCACTCGCCGGTTGCTCGTTTCCCGGGGTTTACAAAATCGACATCCAGCAGGGCAATGTCGTCACGCAGGACATGATAGACCAATTACGCCCGGGAATGACCCGCCGGCAAGTAAGGTTTATCATGGGCAACCCGCTGATTCAGGATACTTTCAACACCAACCGTTGGGATTATCTCTACAGCTTGCAGCCTGGTGGCGGTAAACGTCAGCAAGAGCGCATGAGCATCTTCTTCAATGAAGGTGATCAGCTGGTCAGTCTGTCCGGTGACTTCATGCCTGGCGTCAGCCGAGATCAAGAGATCCTCGGTGGCAGCGGTGATACCACCGTCAGCCCGGACGCTCAGCCTGGCCAACCCACCCAGCCAGAAGAAAAGCCAGCTCGTCGCGGCTCGACCGAAGAATCGATCCAACGCGAAATCGACACCATCGAAGCAACACCGGTGCCGACCCCAGCTCCGCTGGATACCAATCCGCAGTAAGCAGATTGGCTCCAAGAAAAAGCCCGAACCTAGGTTCGGGCTTTTTTTGTGCCTGCGCTTTGCCAAATCGTCAGCCGTTGAGCTGCTTGGCACGCTGGCAGAAAGCATCGACCAGAGTATTCGCGGCCTGGTTGAACAGCGGCCCGAGGGTGGCGCGCACGATCGGCCCGGCATAATCAAACGACAGGTCGAGGCTGATCTTGCAGGCCTTGTCACCCAGCGGCTTGAACACCCACACGCCGTGCAACTGGCTGAACGGGCCTTCTTCAAGGTTCATCTCGATCGACTGCCCCGGCACCAGCACATTGCGCGTAACAAAGTGCTGGCTAAGCCCGCCTTTGGCCACTTCCAGTTTGGCGCGCATGCTCGTCTCGCTGCTCTCGAGCACCGTCGAGGCCGAGCACCACGGCAGAAATTCTGGGTAGCTGGCGACGTCATTGACCAGGTCATACAGCGCCTGGGCAGGGTACGGCAGCAGGGCAGAGCGTTGAATATGGGTAGTCATCCAGGCATCGATTCCAAGGCTGGGCGGCAGCACTTCGCAGCTCACCGAAAACAGGTTCTGTGGGTTACACAGTGTGTCCATTGTCCGGGATTCACCCGGCAGGCTCAAGCGCACCGAAAACCCCGTAGCCGACAACGCCATGACTGCCTATAATGCGGCCCCTATGGCTAAGCAAAAGAAACATCCGACCGGGACCATCGCGCAGAACAAGAAAGCGCGTCACGATTACTTCATCGAACACAAGTTCGAGGCCGGGCTGGTCCTGTCCGGTTGGGAAGTAAAAAGCCTGCGGGCCGGTAAGGCACACCTGACTGACAGCTACGTGCTGCTCAAGGACGGTGAAGCCTGGTTGTTCGGTTGCCACATTGCGCCGCTGACTGCCGCCAGCACCCACGTCATCGCCGACCCGATCCGCACCCGTAAACTGCTGCTGAACAAGCGCGAGCTTGAGCGCGTGCACGCTGCCGTGGCGCAGAAGGGCTACACCTGTGTGGCCTTGTCGCTGTACTGGAGCAAACACCTGATCAAGTGCGAAATCGCCTTGGGCAAGGGCAAGAAGGAATTCGACAAGCGCGACACCGAGCGCGAACGCGATTCCAACCGCGAGATGCAGCGGGCTGTGCGCAACAAAGGCAAGGAAGACTGATTCCTCGTTGATTTGTGGTGCCTGCTTTGGGGCTGCTTTGCAGCCCTTCGCGGGCAAGCCCGCTCCCACAGGGCACTAAGCTGCACTCAGATACCTGTGGGAGCGGGCTTGCCCGCGAAGGGCCGCAAAGCGGCCCCAGCCATCTCAAGCCAAACCCCATCACCGCCCACTCCGCCGCTCCGCCCGCGCCACCCGATGCGCCTCCTCCTGCGCCTCTTCGAGCACCTCCTGCACATACAGGATATGCCGGCTCGACACCTCCCGCGCCTCCTCAGCCCTACCCTCAACAATCGCCTGATACAGCTCGCGATGCTGCCCAATCAACATATCCCGCGTCTCGCTACGCTGCTGATACATCCCGCCAATGTTGGTCACCACATTGCGCTTGAGCAAATCAAACAAGCCACGAATCGTGTGCAGCAACACCGCGTTATGGCTCGCCTCGGCAATCGCCAGATGGAACCGCGCATCCGCCGCGCCCTCCTCCGCCCGGCTCACCTCGGCCTTGCGTGAATAACAATCCTGCAGCTCATCGAACGCCGCCTTGAGCCGCTCACGGTCAGGTTCGGTCGCCCGCTGCGCCGCATAAAACGCACACGACGCCTCCAGCGTATGGCGAAACTCGAGCAAGTCCCGCTGCGCCTCCGGGCTGTGTTCAAGCAGCTGCAGCAGCGGGTCACTGAAGGTTGCCCCCAGCGACGCCGCCACATAATTGCCGCCACCCTGGCGACTCACCAGCAGCCCCTTGGCTACCAGCTTCTGGATCGCCTCGCGCAGCGATGGCCGCGACACGCCGAACTGCTCGGCCAGGGCGCGCTCGGCCGGCAGGCGCTGACCCGAGGTCAAGGTACCTTCAAGGATCATCCCTTCCAGGCGCTCGACAATGTCGTCGGACAGGCGCCGTTGGCGAACCTGATCAAAAACCATCACTTACTCTCCACAAACCCTCGCACACACAGCGAGGCCTACTATTTTGGCCTATCCAGGCTGCGCTCACACGTATCAGTTGCGTAATAAAAGCTGGGTATTCGCATGCCGCGCTGGCTTTGATCCTGGCGAGCATTGCCGGGGGCGCTTTGCGCCCCAGCACCCTCAAGACAAACGCAACGCCCAAAAACACCCCAACCCCAAGCCACTCATCGACATTCCACCAAAGTACAAGCCGAGACAAATTGACACAGGCCCAGCTGCGCTTTTAACCTAGCATCCGCACATTGTAAATTGGTCTTACCAATTACCCAGTGCCAGTGCTGACCAACAACAATTAGGGGCCAACCCATCATGCAAACCTGGCAACAAATCTATAGCCCATTGGGCAGTCTTGGCCTGTCCGCGCTGGCGGCCGTGATCCCGATCGTATTCTTCTTCCTCGCCCTGGCCGTATTCCGCCTCAAAGGCCACGTGGCCGGCAGCATCACCCTCGGCCTGTCGATTCTGGTCGCCATCTTTGCCTTCAACATGCCGGTCGACATGGCCCTGGCAGCTGCCGGTTATGGCTTCCTCTACGGCCTGTGGCCAATCGCCTGGATCATCGTTGCCGCGGTGTTCCTGTACAAACTGACGGTCAAGAGCGGCCAGTTCGAAGTGATCCGCAGCTCGGTGCTGTCGATCACCGACGACCAACGCCTGCAAGTACTGCTGATCGGCTTCTGCTTCGGCGCCTTCCTTGAAGGTGCCGCCGGCTTCGGCGCACCCGTAGCGATCACCGCTGCCCTGCTGGTCGGCCTGGGCTTCAATCCCCTCTACGCCGCTGGCCTGTGCCTGATCGCCAACACCGCGCCAGTCGCCTTCGGCGCGCTCGGCATCCCGATCATCGTCGCCGGCCAGGTGACCGGCATCGACGCCTTCCACATCGGCGCCATGACCGGCCGCCAGCTGCCGCTGCTGTCGCTGTTCGTACCGTTCTGGCTGGTGTTCATGATGGACGGCCTGCGCGGCGTCAAAGAAACCTGGCCTGCCGCCCTGGTCGCCGGCCTGAGCTTCGCCGTGACCCAGTACTTCACCTCCAACTACATTGGCCCAGAACTGCCCGATATCACCTCGGCGCTGGCCAGCCTGATCTCGCTGACCCTGTTCCTCAAAGTCTGGCAGCCAAAGCGCTCGATGGCCGTGGCCCAGGGCAGCGTCGGCGCCGCCGTAGTGCAGTCCAGCGGCAGCCAGCCAACCCCGTACAGCTTCGGTGAAATCTTCAAGGCCTGGTCGCCGTTCCTGATCCTCACCGTGCTGGTAACGATCTGGACCCTGAAGCCATTCAAGGCCGCGTTCGCCCCCGGCGGCGCGATGTACAACTTCGTCTTCAACTTCGCCATCCCGCACCTCGACCAGCTGGTGATCAAGACCGCGCCGATCGTTGCAGCCCCAACCGCCATGCCAGCGGTGTTCAAGCTCGACCCGATCTCCGCCACCGGCACCGCGATCTTCCTCTCGGCACTGATCTCGATGTGGGTCCTGAAGATCAACTTCAAAACTGGTATTACCACTTTCAAAGAAGTGCTGTGGGAGCTGCGCTGGCCAATCCTGTCGATCGGCATGGTGCTGGCGTTCGCCTTCGTCACCAACTACTCCGGCATGTCCTCGACCATGGCCCTGGTCCTGGCCGGCACTGGCGCTGCGTTCCCGTTCTTCTCGCCGTTCCTCGGTTGGCTGGGCGTGTTCCTGACCGGCTCGGACACCTCGTCCAATGCCCTGTTCAGCTCGCTGCAAGCCACCACCGCGCACCAGATCGGCGTCAGCGACACCCTGCTGGTGGCGGCCAACACCAGCGGCGGCGTGACCGGCAAGATGATCTCGCCACAATCGATCGCCGTGGCCTGCGCCGCGACCGGCCTGGTTGGCAAGGAATCGGACCTGTTCCGCTTCACCGTCAAGCACAGCCTGTTCTTCGCCACCATCGTCGGCGTGATCACCCTGGTGCAAGCCTACTGGCTCACCGGCATGCTGGTTCACCACTAAAGTGACAGGGGCCGGGCGCACTCGACTGCGCCCGGCAGCCACCCCTCACCACCTTTGCAGCGAGCATCCATGATCATTTCTGCCTCCACCGATTACCGCGTCGCGGCCCAGCGCAAGCTGCCACCGTTCCTGTTCCACTACGCCGACGGTGGCGCCTACGCCGAATACACCCTACGCCGCAACGTCGAAGACCTGGCCAGCATCGCCCTGCGCCAACGCGTGCTCAACAACATGTCCGAACTCAACCTGCAGACGCAGCTGTTCGGCGAAACCCTGAGCATGCCGGTCGCCCTCGCCCCGGTCGGCCTGACCGGCATGTACGCCCGCCGCGGCGAAGTGCAGGCCGCCCGCGCCGCCGCCGCGCACGGCATCCCCTTCACCATGTCGACCGTGTCGGTTTGCCCGATCGAAGAAGTCGCCCCGGCGATCGACCGGCCAATGTGGTTCCAGCTGTATGTATTGAAAGACCGCGGCTTCATGCGTAACGCCCTTGAGCGCGCCAAGGCCGCCGGCGTTAAAACCCTGATCTTCACCGTCGACATGCCCGTACCCGGCGCGCGCTACCGCGATGCCCACTCCGGCATGAGCGGCGCCAACGGCCCGATGCGCCGCGTGCTGCAAGCCATGACCCACCCACAGTGGGCCTGGGACGTCGGCGTGATGGGCCGCCCGCACGACCTGGGCAACATCTCCACCTACCGCGGCAACCCCACCGGCCTTGCCGACTATATAGGCTGGCTGGGCAACAACTTCGACCCGTCGATCTCGTGGAAAGACCTCGAGTGGATCCGCGAATTCTGGGACGGCCCGATGATCATCAAAGGCATCCTCGACCCGGACGACGCCCGTGATGCGGTCAAGTTCGGCGCCGACGGCATCGTCGTCTCCAACCACGGCGGCCGCCAGCTCGACGGCGTGCTCTCCAGCGCCCGCGCCCTGCCGGCGATTGCCGATGCGGTCAAAGGCGACATCAAGATCCTCGCCGACTCCGGCATCCGCAGCGGCCTCGACGTGGTGCGCATGATCGCCCTCGGCGCCGACAGCGTGCTGATCGGCCGCGCCTTCCTCTGGGCGCTGGCCACCCACGGCGAAGCCGGGGTGAAAAACCTGCTGGCCCTGTTCGAAAAAGAAATGCGCGTGGCCATGGTGCTGACCGGCGCCAAGTCGATCAGCGAAATCAGCCGCGACTCGCTGGTCCGCGAACTGGGCGCCTGACGCGCCCTACCCCACACCGCCTGATTGCCCGGGGCACGTTGCGCCACAGATGCGACGGCCCCGCGAGGAGATTGCATGAGCCTGCCTGCCGCGTTCCTCAGAGATGCCGAGCGCCTGATCCCCGCCAACCGCCGCTTCAGCGACCCGACCTCGACCCTGGCCTTTGGCACCGACGCCAGCTTTTACCGGCTGATCCCCCAGCTGGTAGTGCGCGTCGAATCGGAAGACGAAGTGGTCGGCCTGCTGCAACTGGCCCAGCGCGAACGCGTGCCGGTGACCTTCCGCGCCGCCGGCACCAGCTTGTCTGGCCAGGCCCTCAGCGACTCGGTGTTGATCGTGCTCGGCGACAGCTGGAACGGCAAGGAAATCCGCCGCCAGGGCGAGCAGATCCGCCTGCAACCCGGCGTCATCGGCGCCCAGGCCAACGCCTGGCTGGCCCCGTTCGGGCGCAAGATCGGCCCCGACCCGGCCTCGATCAACGCCTGCAAGATCGGCGGCATCGTCGCCAACAACGCCAGCGGCATGTGCTGCGGCACCGCGCAAAACACCTACCACACCCTCGCCGGGCTGCGCCTGGTGCTGGCCGACGGCACCCGCCTCGACAGTGAAGACCCAGCCAGCGTCGCCGCCTTCGAGCACAGCCACGGCGCCCTGCTCGCCGAGCTGGCCCGACTCGGCCAGGAGACCCGCGCCAATACTGAACTGGCTGCGCGAATCCGCCACAAATACCGCCTGAAAAACACCACCGGCCTGTCGCTTAATGCCCTGATCGACTACGACCAGCCGCTCGACATCCTCCAGCACCTGCTGGTCGGCTCCGAAGGCACCCTCGGCTTTATCAGCGCCGTGACCTACGACACCGTGCTTGACCACCCGCACAAAGCCTCGGCGCTGATCGTCTTTCCCACCGTAGAAAGCTGCTGCAAGGCCGTCACCGTGCTCAAGAGCCAGCCGGTGTCCGCCGTCGAACTGCTCGACCGCCGCAGCCTGCGCTCCGTACAGAGCAAACCCGGCATGCCGGTGTGGGTCCGCGCCCTGTCGGACAACGCCTGCGCCCTGCTGATCGAGTCCCGCGCCGCCAGCCAGACGCTGCTGCACGAGCAACTCGAGCTGATCATGGCGTCGATTGCCGAATTCCCGCTGGAGCAGAAGGTCGACTTCAGCGAAGATCCGACCGTGTACAACCTGCTGTGGAAAATCCGCAAAGACACCTTCCCCGCCGTCGGCGCCGTGCGTCAGACCGGGACTACCGTAATCATCGAAGACGTCACCTTCCCGGTTGAAGTCCTGGCCGAAGGCGTCAACCGCCTGATCCAGCTGTTCGACAAACACGGCTACGCCGAGGCGATCATTTTTGGCCACGCCCTGGAAGGCAACCTGCACTTCGTCTTCACCCAAGGCTTCAACAACGCCGCCGAAGTCGCCCGCTACCAGGCCTTCATGGACGACGTCGCGCAACTGGTCGCCGTCGAATTCGGCGGCTCGCTCAAGGCCGAGCACGGCACCGGCCGCAACATGGCGCCCTTCGTCGAGCTGGAATGGGGCAAAGACGCCTACCAACTAATGTGGCAGCTCAAGCGCCTGCTCGACCCCAACGGCATCCTCAACCCCGACGTGGTGCTCAGCGAAGACCCGGACATCCACCTGAAAAACCTCAAACCGCTACCCGCCGCCGACGAAATCGTCGACAAGTGCATCGAGTGCGGTTTCTGCGAACCGGTGTGCCCGTCCAAAGGCCTGACCCTCAGCCCCCGCCAGCGCATCGTCATGTGGCGCGACATTCAAGCGAAAAAGCGCTCCGGCGAAGACGTGCGCCAACTGCTGCGCGACTTCCAGTACCAGGGCATCGACACCTGCGCCGCCACCGGCCTGTGCGCCCAGCGCTGCCCGGTTGGCATCAACACCGGCGAGCTGGTGAAAAAGCTGCGTGGCCAGGCCGCCGACCACGGCAAAACCGCCGACTGGCTGGCCGAACACTTCCAGGCCACCCTGCGCGGCGCCCGCTTCACCCTCGCCGCCGCCAACGGCGCACGCAAACTGCTCGGTGCGCCGCGCCTCGAACGTCTCAGCGCCTCATTAAGCAAAGCCAGCAACGGCCGCCTGCCGCAGTGGACCAGCGCCATGCCGCAACCCCTGCGCGCCATCGACTTCGGCCCGGCCAGTAACGACGCCCGCCCCCGCGTGGTGTACCTCGCCGCCTGCGTGTCGCGGGTGATGGGCCCGGCCTACGCCGATCGCGAACAAAGCTCGCTGCTGGACAAAACCCAACGCTTGCTGGAAAAAGCCGGTTACCAGGTGGTATTCCCGGAAAACGCCGACAGCCTCTGCTGCGGCCAGCCATTTGCGTCAAAAGGTTACGCCGAGCAGGCCGAACACAAGCGCCAGGAGCTGATCAACGCCCTGCTGTTGGCCACCCGCGGCGGCATCGATCCGGTGTACTGCGACACCAGCCCGTGCACCTTGCGCCTGGTGCAGGACCTTGGCGAAACCCGCCTCGACCTGTACGACCCGGTGCGCTTCATTCGCACCTTCCTGGTCGACCGGCTGGAGTTCACCCCGCAGGAGGAGCCGGTGGCCGTGCACGTCACCTGCAGCACCCAGCACCTCGGTGAAAGCCAGGCGCTGATTGACCTGGCGCGGCGTTGCAGCAAGCAGGTGGTGATCCCCGAGGGGATTCATTGCTGTGGGTTTGCCGGGGACAAGGGCTTTACCACGCCGGAGCTGAACAACCATGCGCTGCGCAGTTTGAAGGATGCGGTGCAGTACTGCAGCGAGGGGATTTCGACCAGTCGTACGTGTGAAATCGGGCTGTCGAGCAACAGCGGGATCGACTATCACGGGTTGGTTTATCTGGTGGATCGGGTGACTCGCGCGCGGGTGATCTGAGTTTGGGTTTGGCGGTGTCCAGTTGCGGGTCTTCCGTAGGACATTTCCGAACCTGAAACCAAATGCTTCTGGATTGGGGTCTTGGGAATTATCCTACGGGCGCTGACGCCGTTTCGCTGTTGTTGATCTTGGCCATCAGGGCTAATTTCCTCGGGTCGTCTTTTTGGGCGATCTGGGTGTGAGAGCCCGCCATGGGTAACAACCGCAGCTCCGCTATGGCAGCTGTGCGTGGGCAGGCTTCGGCCTGGCCGGGTTTCCTATGTTGCCGGTCTCTCACCCCACGTACCGCTGCCACCTTTATCTTGTGAGAGGGATTGTGGGAGGTAGCTCCTGTGTAACGTAGGAGTCACGCCATGAAGAAATTAGTCCCTGATCCACCCCGCTTCAAAATGCTCAATAACCCCTTCTTCTCGCTCCACAACGACCTGCCCACGCCCGACGCGCTCGCCCATTCCAGCGAACTGCTACGCGGTGTAATCGAGACCATCGACGAGCACTGCCGCCATCACGCCGGCGAGCCCGGCCTTAACCTGCTCAGCAACGCCGCCCACGCCGCGGAAACCGCCCGCGCCCTGGTCGAACACGTCATGCACCGCGCCACCGTTGAAGAAGGAGCGCCGCAATGACCCACGACCTCGACAGCTGGACCACCGTCGGCACCGAAACCTGCCACGACCTCTACCGCATCAAGCCCGGCGTGCACGTCGAGCGCGCCTTTCAGGAACTGTCCGCGCTACTGAGCATGGTCCGCCACCTCACCCAGCAAGCCGACAAAAACGACGACCCCGTCGCCCTCGAAGCCGCCCGCTACCTGAGCGCTCTAGCTCGGGCACTCGGCACCGACATAGAAAGTGGCAAAGCCCTACGCGACGCAATCCAATAACGACAACCATGTCAGCAGGCCAGCATTTGCATTGAACCCTCGCGGAAACCGCGCAGTCCATCTTTACAGGCCCGCCTTCCAGAGGCCTTCCAGAAGGAGACACCCATGAAAGGTACTGCGCTTTCCGCTCTCTTCGCGGCTGCCACACTGCTGGCCTCGCCAGCGTTTGCTGCCGACGACCTCTGCGCGATCAACCTGCAGAAAATCGACGACAGCATGGCCACCGCCGGCGCCACCTCCGAAGGCCTCGACAAAACCCTGACCGAGCACGTCGACAAAGCCAAGGCTGCCCAAGCCAGCGGCGACACCAAAGAATGCATCACCATCACCAGCAAAGTACTCCAGCGTCTCGAAAAAACCGACAAAGGCAGCGGCACCGCTGGCGGCAGCGGGACCTAAGCAGCAGGCAGCAAACGGACGACGGCACCCGCAGTCGACGTCGTCCGCATAAAGGCGTATACTCCGCCTTGCGTGCTGAAAAGCACGCTCAGCTCTAGAGCTGAGTTGGGGCCGATTAGGATTCGACGCCGGTCGCGAAACTCTAGGTGCATGCCGAGTTGGTAACAGAACTCGTAAATCCACTGTTGCAACTTTCTATAGTTGCCAATGACGAAAACTACGAGGGTTACGCTCTCGCTGCGTAAGCAGCTGAGCCCGCTCTCCTGGTAGCTTCGGCTCCAGCAATCACTAGGGGATGCCTGTAAACCCGAAGTGATTGTCATACAGAACAGGATCGTCGTGTAGCACGTTGGGGGCAAAGCGACTAAAACTTACCCAACTCGTCCAAAGCACCCTGCCACTCGGGCGGCTGCGGATTAACTTAGTTGAGATGGCTACGCATGTAGTACCGACAGCGGAGTACTGGCGGACGGGGGTTCAAATCCCCCCGGCTCCACCAAATGATCAATCAAAGACGTCCACGGACGTCTTTTTTTGTGCCTGAAAGCCAGTAAATACGCGGCTTCCAGCGCTTTTGCGGTCTTTCGAGAGTTTTTGAGTTCCAGCCGTTCGGGTATTCCAGGCGGTATTCCACTTCACCCGGTGCTAATCTTTGGAATACCGAATCAGTGCTTGAGGACAATCTCATGCCTGCTCAAAACCTCCGCCTCTCCGATCGACAGCTCAAGGGAGTCAAACCCGCGTCCAAGGATTACGTCCTTACTGACGGCGACGGTTTGCAGCTCCGTGTACGCAGCAACGGCTCGTTGCTGTGGAATTTCAACTACCGCGAACCGGTGACCAAGAAGCGCATCAACATTGGCTTCGGGACATATCCCGAACTGTCACTGGCGAATGCACGAAAGAAGGCAGTCGAAGCGCGCGAGCTGCTCGCCCAAGGCATCGATCCGAAGGCGCAGCGCGATACGTTGAATGAAGCCAAGCGCGCAGAAACGGAACACACCTTCGAGAACGTGGCTACGGCCTGGTTCGAGCTCAAGAAAGACTCGGTCACCCCGGCCTATGCCGAAGACATTTGGCGGTCGCTCACGCTGCACGTGTTCCCCGACTTGAGAACGACACCACTTGCGAAAATCACCGCGCCGATGGTGATCGCATTGCTTCGTCCAATCGAAGCGAAAGGCAGCTTGGAGACGGTCAAGCGTCTTAGCCAGCGGCTAAACGAGATCATGACCTACGGCGTAAACTCCGGCCTGATCTTCGCCAACCCGCTCACCGGCATTCGGGCAGTATTCAAGAAGCCCAAGAAAGAAAACATGGCTGCGCTTCCGCCCGAGGAGCTCCCCGAGCTCATGCTGGAGATCGCGAACGCCAGCATCAAACGCACCACCCGCTGTCTGATCGAATGGCAGTTGCACACCATGACTCGCCCTGCCGAGGCGGCGACCACTCGCTGGGCAGACATCGACTTTGAAAGGCGTGTCTGGACCATCCCAGCAGAGCGGATGAAGAAGCGCCGCCCACACAGCATTCCTTTGAGTGATCACGCTGTCGCGTTGTTGGAGTCATTGAAGACTCACAGCGGCCATCGCGAATACGTCTTTCCGGCTGACAGAAATCCTCGTACCCATGCCAATAGTCAGACCGCCAACATGGCGTTGAAACGCATGGGGTTCCAGGATCGGTTGGTCAGCCACGGCATGCGCTCGATGGCCAGCACCATTCTGAATGAGCATGGGTGGGACCCGGAACTCATTGAGGTAGCACTGGCGCATGTCGACAAGGACGAGGTGCGCAGCGCCTACAACCGCGCCGACTACATTGAGCGCCGTCGTCCGATGATGGCCTGGTGGAGTGAGTACATCCAGAAAGCCGCCACCGGTAGCCTGCTCGCCTCAGCGTACGGCCAAGTCAGAGACAAGAACGTGGTGCCGATACGCTAGCGCTGTACAGGCGCAATAACGGCGGCGACAGCAACTGAGCGCTCAAGATTCAGGGAAAGCAGCCTCGTTTAGCCGCTTGTCAGCGCGGGCCCATCCAAACAGGGCTGCAAAGCCGCCCTGTTTGGATGGACCTCACTTTGAAGAGCTAAAAGCCACGACGTTGTCCGAGATTTACCACGGAATTCCACCGATGGATAACCGCTCTTCATGTCCCCAAGAGCGCTGAATTTCGGCCCTTGACCGGGTTTATCCACAGGCGTAGAACTGGCCGTGCAAGCGCTGTCGATGACAGCAACCCAGGTGGCCCGAACCTTGAAGGTCACGCCGCTCTTGCGGTGGTTCTCCCCCAAATGGCGATTCGCGTCCGGCAGCTCGCCCGGTCACCTCCCCGGTGATGGATGCCTACTTCAGATGATGGCCCTCGTGCGCCAGACAACACTTCCTACTTCGCTGCTCTGCAGCAACCTATCCGCTTGGCCGAATCTTGCGCCAACCTGTGACCGTCTCTTTCACTGGAAAGAGACGGGCACTCCTGACACTGCTGCAGCCCTGATCGCACATGGCTCAGCGGCTATTCCCCTCGTGACAATTGGCGTGACAAACGCCGATGTCACCAGCAACAGCGCTGTAGATGATGGTGCCGCAGTCCAAGGAATGGACAGCACCTGACTGACAGTCAGGCATGCCCCGGCCATCGCATCGCTGCTTTCACCCGGCTCAGGATCTTCAGGCGCTGGTCTAGTCAGCCAGTGCTGCCTCCACCCGCCCACCGGCAACGGTGTTCAGGAGGCCAGATCATGAGATGCCCTTGCTCCCGGTCGTAAGGAGCCGCCAGTCCCGCGTAGTGGACATTCCCCACAGGTCGCAGGGGCCTTGATCCCTGATAACACTCAACATTCCTGGCGGGATGACG
This sequence comes from Pseudomonas sp. EZ-C24, assembly GCF_014525325.1. Classification (NCBI taxonomy): domain Bacteria; kingdom Pseudomonadati; phylum Pseudomonadota; class Gammaproteobacteria; order Pseudomonadales; family Pseudomonadaceae; genus Pseudomonas; species Pseudomonas sp. EZ-C24. The sequence goes on from NZ_JACDIU010000024.1 coordinate 13,458, forward strand.
TGGGGCGAGGATCGAAGAGCGGAAAATGAGGTGAGCGACATGGCATTGGTGGGTAAACGCGATGGCCGCAATTTCGGCTACGGCAGGCAGTTGAGCTACGCGGGACCGCAAGCGCTGAAATACATGTTCGGCGGCGGTCACTACGGCACGGTCAAAGCGCACTGTGATCGGTGGCAGGCATTCGTGAAGTGGTGCCGCTCTGAACAGGGGCCCGGTATCAATGATGCGCGGCAGATTGATCGGAAGGTGTTGGCCGACTATGCAGCGTATCTGCGCGACATGGTTAGGCGCGGTGATCTCGCCGTCAGCACCGCACAAAATCGGCTATCAAGCGTTAACAGAACCATGGCGGCGCTTCGCGGTGATCAGTGTGTGAAGTTGCCAAACCCGAGCAAGGCGCTGGGTATGCAGCGCACCGGGGTTCGACAATCGGTGCCTCAGGGCCAAGACCGCGAACAGGTTAAACAGATCTTCGATGCACTTTGCCGCCATCATCGACTACGGGCCGCCGCGATCATTCGGTTGGCGCGAGCCACCGGCATGCGCTTGCGTGAGGCTATCTTGGCTGACCTGCCACGGTTAAACCGCGAGGCAAACGACTTAGGCAGGATTAACATTCAGGATGGCACCAAAGGTGGCCGCGCCGGCGCCTCGGCACCACGTTGGATTGCGGTGGACGAACATGTTCGAGGTGCACTTGAGTTTGCAAGGCAGATTTCGCCTGCGGGTAGCCGTAACCTTATTGCGCCACACGAAAGCTACCTGAGCATTCTGCAAGGAATCGTTCATCCCGCCCGCGACATCCTGCATTCACACAATCTTAAAGGCTTCCATGAGCTACGAGCGGCGTACGCTTGTGAGCGCTATGAGCAAATAACCCAACACCGAGCGCCGATCAATGGCGGCCACTGTTGCCAGATAGATAGGAACCTTGATCGTGAGGCCCGGAGGCAAATCAGCTACGAGCTGGGGCACGGTCGGATCGACGTGGTCTCTGCCTACGTTGGAGGGCGAACATGAGTAAGCCATTCGACATGGAACTGTTCTTGGCTGGAGTGCTGACGGGGTCGCAGGCAACTCAACAACGCCATGTGCGACAGGCGAAAATCATCCAGGCTGAAATAGCAGTACGCTGGCAGCGAGAAACGCCTTGGGCCTGGCAGAGAAAGCATTTGGTTTGGTTTCTCGAGCAACGCCTGAAAGAACGAAGTGGTGCTTCACAGTATTACTATCTACTGACCGTACGGCTGCTCGCCCGACGATTAGAAAAGCCATGGGTTTTCAACCGCTGTCAGGGCATACGCAGGCCTGACGGCCGACGTTGAGAGTGCCGGCCCTCAATACTGGCAGCATGCCTCTAGCCCTTCTGATAAAGTCCGCAGCACGTCATAGGGACATAGCCAGCCATGGACAAGAAATCACTTTCCGAGCGGGACATCTGCAGTAAATACATCGCCCCAGCTATTCAGCAATCTGGTTGGGACATGCACAAACAGGTGCGTGAAGAGGTCAGCTTCACCAAAGGCCGTATTATGGTCCGTGGCAAGCTTCACAGCCGGGGCGAAGCACGCCGTGCAGACTTCATCCTCTACCACCAAGCCAACCTGCCTATCGCTGTGATCGAGGCAAAGGATAACAAGCACTCCATTGGCTCCGGTATGCAGCAAGCTCTTGGCTATGCAGAGGCGTTGGATGTGCCGTTCGTATTCTCCAGCAATGGCGATGGCTTCCTCTTTCATGATCGCAGTGGTACAGGCAGCAAGGTCGAAGCTGAACTCTCCTTGGATCAGTTCCCTAGTCCTGCCGAACTTTGGCACCGCTACTGCCAATGGAAGGGGTTGGACAATGCTGCTCAACACAAGGTCGAAGCACCCTACTACGACGACGGCTCCGGACGTATGCCGCGCTATTACCAAATGAACGCCATCAACCGCACCGTTGAGGCGGTGGCGCGCGGGCAGGACCGCGTTCTGCTGGTAATGGCAACTGGCACCGGAAAAACCTACACCGCCTTTCAAATCATCTGGCGACTGTGGAAATCAAAACAGAAAAAAAGAATTCTGTTCCTTGCCGACCGCAACATCCTGGTCGACCAGACAAAGAACAACGACTTTAAGCCCTTCGGCCAAGCGATGACCAAAATTGCCAGACGCCAGATAGACACCTCCTACGAGATCTACCTGTCGCTCTATCAGGCGGTGACTGGCGCTGAAGAAGAGATGAACGTCTACAAGCAGTTCTCCCGCGACTTCTTCGACTTGATCGTGATCGACGAATGCCACCGTGGCAGCGCCGCCGAGGATTCCGCCTGGCGCGAGATTCTTGACTACTTCTCCAACGCCACCCATGTCGGCCTCACCGCAACACCGAAGGAAACCAAAGAGGTGTCCAGCATCACCTACTTTGGTGAGCCGGTGTACAGCTACACCCTCAAACAGGGGATCGAGGACGGCTTTCTCGCGCCCTATAAAGTGGTGCGGATCGACTTCGACAAAGACCTGCAAGGCTGGCGCCCTCCCAAGGGCATGCTCGATAAGAATGGCGAGCTGATCGAAGACCGCATCTACAACCTCAAGGACATGGATCGTACGTTGGTCATCGAGGCGCGTACTCAACTGGTGGCACAGAAGGTCACTGAGTTCCTCAAGGCCTCCGACCCGTTCCAGAAGACCATCGTCTTTTGCGACGACATCAACCACGCCGAACGTATGCGCCAGGCCCTGGTCAACCTCAACCCCGAGCGGGTGGCCGAGAATCGTAAATACGTCATGCGCATCACCGGTGATGACCTGGAAGGCAAGGCCGAGCTGGATAACTTCATAAACCCGGAAGAGCGGTACCCGGTCATCGCCACCACCAGCAAGCTGATGACCACCGGTGTCGATGCGCAGACTTGCAAGCTGATCGTGCTCGACCAGCACATCAAGTCGATGACCGAATTCAAGCAGATCATCGGTCGTGGCACCCGCATCAATGAAGACTTCGGCAAATACTGGTTCACCATCATGGACTTCAAGAAGGCCACCGAGCTGTTTGCCGACCCGGCCTTCGACGGTGACCCGGTGGTGGTTTACGCCCCTGAAGGCAGCGAGCCGCCAATTCCGCCCGACGATTTACTTGAAGGAGATGGCATCAGTGCAGGTAGCGATGGAGAGGGTGATGATCTGGACTTTACCGGTGAGGAAGACGGCAAGAGGCGCATCAAGTACATCATCGACAGCATCCCGATCTATGTCATCGCCGAGCGTGTGCAGTACTACGGCCCGGATGGCCGACTGATCACCGAATCGCTGCACAACTACACCCGCACCTGCGTACAAAAACAGTTCGCCTCGCTGGACGAATTTCTGCGCCATTGGAGTGATGCCGAGCAGAAAAAGGCCATCATCGACGAAATGGCCACCCAAGGTGTGATGTGGGAAGCCCTGGCCGAAGAAGTGGAAAAGAAACATGGCAAGCCACTCGATCCGTTTGACTTGATCTGCCACGTCGCCTTCGACCAACCGCCGCTGTCGCGTAAAGAACGCGCCGAACAGGTGAAAAAGCGTAACTACTTCGCCAAGTATTCCGGTGCAGCCCGCCAGGTGCTGGAAGCGCTGCTGGATAAATACGCCGACACCGGCATTGAGCACATTGAGGACATCAAAATCCTCCAGCTCGATCCTTTTAACCAGCTCGGTGCACCCATCGAACTGGTTAAAGCCTTTGGCGGCAAAGCTGGCTACAACAAAGCTATCCATGAACTGGAAGACGCGCTGTACGCCAGTTAATCCGCTCTACCCGTAGGGTGGGCAACGGCGGAGCCTTGTCCACCTAAAGCAGCCAACTCCATTACAATCCTCCGCTTTGCCGCACCGACCGAGAATTCGTTATGTCCATCAGCTCCACCATCAAGTCCATCCAGGACATCATGCGCAAAGACGTCGGCGTCGATGGCGACGCCCAGCGCATTGGCCAGTTGGTCTGGCTGCTGTTCCTCAAGATCTTCGATGACCGCGAGCTGGAATGGGAGCTGATGGACGACAACTACAAGTCGCCCATCCCCGACAGCTGCCGTTGGCGCACCTGGGCGGCCGACCCGGAAGGCATGACTGGCGATGCACTGAAGGACTTTATTGACAACAACCTCTTCCCCCAACTGCAGAACCTGCACGAATACAGCAACACGCCCTCGGCCTTTGTGGTGCGCAGCGTATTTGAAGACGCCTACAACTACATGAAGTCCGGCCAGCTGCTGCGTCAGGTGATCAACAAAATTCAGGAAGGCGTGGACTTCAACAAGGCCCAGGAACGCCACGAGTTCGGCAACCTCTACGAGCAATTGCTGCGCGACCTGCAGAACGCCGGCAACGCGGGCGAGTTCTACACCCCGCGCCCGGTCACCGAATTTATGGTGCGCATGGTCGATCCCAAGCTGGATGAAAAAGTCATGGACCCGGCCTGCGGCACCGGCGGCTTTCTCACCTGCGCCATCGAGCACAAACGCAGTCGCTATGTAAAAACCGCCGAAGACGAACGCACCCTGCAGGCCAGCATCTTCGGCGTGGAGAAAAAACCGCTGCCACATCTGCTGGCCACCACCAATATGATTCTGCATGGCATCGAGGTGCCCAGCCAGATCCGCCACGACAACACCCTGAGCAAACCGCTAATTAGCTGGGGTCCAAGCGAGCGAGTGCACTGCATCGTCGCTAACCCACCGTTCGGCGGCATGGAAGAAGACGGCATCGAAACCAACTTCCCCGCCGCATTCCGCACCCGCGAAACCGCCGACCTGTTTCTGGTGCTGATCATGCAACTGCTCAAGGACGGCGGGCGCGCCGCCGTGGTGCTGCCCGATGGCTTTTTGTTTGGCGAAGGCATCAAAAGCCGCATCAAGGAGAAGTTGCTGACCGAGTGTAACCTGCACACCATCGTTCGCCTGCCCAACGGTGTGTTCAACCCCTACACCGGCATCAAGACCAATCTGTTGTTTTTCACCAAGGGCACGCCGACTAAGCAAGTGTGGTTCTACGAACACCAGTACCCGGCCGGCGTGAAGAACTACTCCAAGACCCGGCCCATGCGCATCGAAGAATTCGTCGTCGAAGAAGCCTGGTGGGGCAACGAGGCCGATGGCTTTGCTGCGCGGGTGGAGAACGAATTCGCCTGGCATGTCAGTGTCGAAGAGCTGCAGGCACGCAACTGGAACCTGGACTGCAAGAACCCGCATATCGGCGAACAGATCAGTCATGATCCGGACGAGCTGCTGCGCAACTACGCCAAACTGCAAAACGAAATCAGCGACCTGCGCGATCAGCTTAAAGCCGTGCTGGCCGAAGCCCTGGAGCGCCAGGTATGACGGCGTTGCTCACCGACAACCTCCCCCTGCTGGCCGGTGCGCCCAATGGCATCAAGAAGCTGCGTGAGCTGATTCTGGAATTGGCGGTGCGCGGCAAGTTGGTGCCGCAAGATCCCAGCGATGAGCCGGCCAGTCAGTTGCTAAAGCGCATCGCCGTGGAAAAGGCGCGGCTGGTGGCCGAGGAGAAAATTAAGAAGCAGAAGCCGCTGGTGGAGATAGACCAAGAAGATAAACCCTTTGACGTCCCTACCAACTGGGAGTGGGTTCGCATAGCAGCTGTTGGTCATGATTGGGGTCAGAAAACCCCAGGTCAAGCATTCACATATATCGACGTTGGTGCTATTGATAATGCCGCTGGGATAATCAGTACTCCCCAAGTAATTATGGCTACAGATGCGCCATCGCGAGCACGAAAAATGGTTAGGCCTGGTACGGTGATTTACTCTACTATTCGACCGTACCTTCTAAACGTTGCTGTTATCGATGAAGCATATGAGCAAGAACCAATTGCTAGCACTGCGTTCGCGATCATCCATCCCTACTTGGAGATGCCTGCAAGATATTTTCTCTATTATTTGAGAAGCCCCGTTTTTGTCCGATATGTTGAGTCTGTGCAGATGGGTATCGCTTACCCAGCCATTAATGACGGTCAGTTTTTCAGCGGGTTAATTCCGCTTCCACCAGTCGCCGAACAACACCGCATTGTCGCCAAAGTCGATGAACTGATGGCGCTCTGTGACCGCCTGGAAGCCCAACAGGTCGACGTCGAGAGAACCCACGCCCAACTGGTACAAGCGCTGCTCGACAGCCTGATCCAAGCCAGCGACGCCACCGACTTCGCCGCCAACTGGCAAAGCCTGGCTGAGCACTTCCAAACCCTGTTCACCACCGAACCCAGCATCGACGCTCTCAAACAAACTCTACTGCAACTTGCTGTGATGGGCAAACTGGTGCCGCAAGATCCCAGCGATGAGCCGGCCGACGATTTACTGGTAAAAATAGCTACAGAGATTGCGCAGCTCCATTCAGAAGGAAAAATCAGGAAGCCAAAATCGATAATCCCTGTTTCCACAGAAGATGCAGCATTTGAAGCGCCTCAAGGGTGGAAGTGGTTGAGGCTTTCGCAGATAACACGACAGTTAGGCGATGGCCTGCACGGCACACCGATTTATAACCAAGACGGCGAATTCCATTTTGTGAATGGAAACAACTTGAAGGGAGGCAAGATCGTCATCAAGCCGGAAACCAAGACGGTTAGTGAAACTGAGTACTCCAAACATAAGAAACCTCTGGACGAGCAAAGTCTTCTAGTTTCAATCAACGGCACTATCGGCAATGTTGCTTTTTACAACTCCGAAAAAATCGTTCTAGGGAAAAGCGCTTGCTACTTGAACCTTGCTAACGGGGTGTCAAAACACTTTGTCAGATTATTGATTGAGGCCCCTGGATTTATGAAATATGCCTTAAAGAGTGCAACCGGGACCACAATCAAGAATCTTGGCCTCAAAGCAATGAATGACTATCCAATTGCTCTTCCGCCACTCAACGAACAACACCGCATCGTCGCCAAAGTCGATCAACTGATGGCCCTCTGCGACCAACTAAAAAACCGCCTGACCCAAGCACGCCAGCTGAACGAACAACTGGCCAGCACTCTGGTCGAGCAGGCATTGGCCTAGCAGCTTGCAGGCCGCATCACGTTAAGGAAAACCCCATGCCCATCAGAACGCAAATCTGGACGGTCGGTGCCAACCCAGCCAGTTGCATGAGTGCATCCTGCCCAGCGAGCAGTTGCACCGGATGGGCGGTTGAACGAGGCGCAGAAGGCAATCATTGAAACCGACTTCAGCATGACGCAGGGGCAATTGGTGGTGCCCAGCCGCAGGGCATTGGTAAAGTACGTGTTGCAGCGGTACCAGATTGACCACCGCAACATGGCGATACTTCCCGAAGCCCAGCAACTGGTGGTGAACAACCTCCAGGAACTGCAGCCTTGGGTGGTGAAGTACTGAAAATTTAATCTCAGCAGCTTCAATCGAGATCAACCGATTGACTGTGCCAACCTGCTCGGCAAGCTGGTTCTGGTCATTATTCTGCAGATGCGGGATAGCACCGACATATTGTGCGGTTATGCCTGTTATCCCGTAGTCATTTAGCTCAGTGACCACGCTTGGACCAGGGTCGCCAGAGAGTGGGCGACCCTGATCATCGGCAGGCCAGAAATACTTGTCGCAGTATTCCAATCGGTATTCCAGCTTAAAATACAAACCGGAATTCCCAATATCCATCAATATGTTACTGACTTAACTCAGATTACCCCGGCTCACGATTTGAGAGCGTGAACACTTGAGAAACAATGGGCAACAGATTCAGGCACGAGTAGCAATCTGCAACTGACAAATCAATCGCACAGCTTCTCCACAGTCTCAGCCACCTGCCCGCCATCAAACTCCGAAAACCGCTGCTTCAACCGCTCAATGGTCCAACGCCACTTCAGCGCAGTCGGCCTACACACCGTCGGTGCTTTCTTGCCTACCGATCAGCATCCATTCATCAGAGAGGATGCTCAGCGAGTTGATGAGCATCTCCTCCAGCAACACCTCGCTGGGCAATTGACCGGGGCGCTGCTTGTTGAGCATCAGGTCGACACCCCAGACCTCTGTTTTGGTCGACACGCGTGGAGTGCTCCGAGACATGCTTCGCGCCACACAGTAGCCCGGCTGACAGGTAGCCAACGATTTCGGCAGGTGACGCGGCGGTGGGGACTACGAGTACACCTGAAAAACCTGTAGGAAGATTCCTCTTTTTGATAGGCTTTTTGCCATCACCCTAGAGGAAATGGAATGCCGGTCGTCATCGTCGAGAACGACACATCGCAGTGGGAAGACCAGACGGGCGCCGTCTACCACTTCCCTAAGCGTTACCAGAACTGGCTGGCCCAGGGTACGGACGTGATCTATTACAAAGGGCGCATTCAAGATAAGGCCTTTGCTTCCGCTCGTCTCAGCAACGCTCCGCATTACTTCGCCAAGGCCCGTATCGGCAAGGTGTACCCTGATAAAGGCAGCACAAAAGGAGACCTGTTTGCGTTGATCGAGGGTTTCACTCCATTCGAACAACCCGTCGCGGCAAAAGTGGACGGTGAATACCTTGAAACCATCCCCACTAAACGCCTCAAAAACTACTGGCGAGACGGCGTTCGGCCAATCTCCGCCGTTGACTACGATGCCATTCTGCATCACGCCAAATTTGGGGCAGTCGCGAATGAGCAGCCCTCAGAAGCCAACACAGAAAGTGATCCCCTGATCTTCGAATCAGCCAACGAGGGCAGCCAGCAGAGCTACTTCGGCACTCGATATGAACGCCGAAAAGATTTGAGGACGAAGGCGATCGCCATCCATGGCCTTGAATGCAAAGCCTGCGGATTTAATTTCGAGGATGCCTATGGTGAGCACGCCAAGGGTTTCATTCATATTCACCATGTCGTACCGATTTCGGACTTTGGTGGCGAAAAAGCTGTGAACCCAGAAACTGATCTTGTGCCCCTTTGCGCCAACTGCCACGCAGTGGTCCATCGCAAGCGAGAGATGACTTTGAGCATCGAAGACCTCAAAGCCATGTTGCGCGGCCGTTGGGTAAATACGATATAGACGCGGCCGCACCGACCGCAGTTTCCGGCTCTGGCGCCGTTGCGCCGCAACAACGTGTGCGGCGCCACACCCCAAACGCCTGCCGAGACGCATTACTAAAATGCGGAAAATCTGAGAACCCGTACTCCAACGCCGCCTGCGAACCGCTCCTCACCTACCCCCTCTCAATCACCGCCCGGCTAGCAATCAACCGCTCCCGCCAGATCTCCTCTACCGGCGAGTTCTGATACCGCGCAAACGCTCGAATCACCGGTAGATGCGTTCATGCTGCAGCAGCACCACTGAACTGGCCGCCTTGCCCCCATGGCCAATCAGCTGTCGCAGCAACATAACCACGGTGCGGGCGTCGTCCAGCACCAGCGTGGGGAGTCGTCGATGTGAATCAGCCGCTGGGCCGAGCGCCCACAGAGGTACAGCGGCACCAACAGCGAGGTGGCGCCCAGAGAGCAACTTCCGTTGACCTGCAGCGCACTCAAACCAAGTCCAGAGCAACAAAAAACCTGTACAAAGAACTTTCCCTGTACAACACACTCATACGGATTGATATCAAAACGTCACTATGCAGGCGCTTCCCGCATTCCCATGCGTGGCAGCCCGCGTAGCACCCCCGCCAGGCCTTGAAAGGTAACACCCGCAATGTTCGACAATTTCAGCATTTCAAAAAAGCTGTACACCGGTTTCGGTCTGGTCCTGATCATAATTGCAGTCCTGGTGCTTTCTGCCTTACGCGGCTTCGACCAAGTCAGCAGCAGCGTCAAACGCAACATCCACAGCTACGACGTGCTCAACCACTCAAACACCATCCTGAACAGCCTCGTCGACATCGAAACCGCCATGCGCGGCTTTGCTCTGACTGGGCAAGACAGCTTCCTTGAGCCGATGCTCAAAGGTGAGGAGGCCTTCGCCAACTCGCTTGCGCTGGTCAAAAAAGCGACTCAGGACAACCCAGAGCAACAAGCACGGCTGGACCGCCTGCAAGCGGTTTACCAGCAGTGGCTGCAGCAGGACATGCAGAGCGCCATCACCTTACGCCGAGAAATCAACGCTGATCGCGCCCCGCTGACCACCCTCATCAGCCAAATCAGCTCAGGGCAAGCCAAAGCCAAGATGGATGCAATGCGCGCACTCATCACCGAGTTTCAGGATGCAGAAAAAGCGCTGCAAGAAGAACGCAGCACCCTCATGGACGACTCCAAATCCACTGCTTTTACCATTCTGGTAGTGGGAGGGTTGGCCGCAGCGATCCTGGCAATACTGATCGCAACGCTGCTCACCAAGACCATTACCGGACGCTTGAGCCAAGCGGTCACCCTCGCTCGCAACATTGCTGATGGGCGCTTGGACAACAAGATAGAAGTTGCAGGCAACGACGAAGTGAGCACGCTTCAACAAGCCTTCCAGGCCATGCAAGACCGCCTACGCGCCATGATTCGCGAGATTGGCATCAGCGCGGAACAACTGGTGGGTGCAGCCGACAATATCTCGACCGCATCGCTGCAGCTGTCGACCTCAGTTCAAGAGCAATCACACTCGGCGTCGTCAATGGCTGCCACCGTTGAGGAACTGACGGTGAGCATAAACCACGTTTCCGACAACGCTGTCGAAGCGCATGCCCAGTCCAGCGAGTCAGGGCGCCAGTCCAGTGAAGGCGGCAGCGTCATTCAAGAGACCCTGGAGCGCATGAACCTCATCGCGCAAACCGTAGAGGCCTCAGCATCGCAAATCAGCGACCTCGACAATCATGCTGAGCAAATCAGCAGCATCGTCAGTGTGATTAAAAGCATTGCGGACCAGACCAACCTGCTTGCACTAAATGCCGCGATTGAAGCCGCTCGAGCGGGCGAGCAGGGTCGCGGGTTTGCTGTCGTCGCCGACGAAGTCCGCTTGTTGGCACAGCGCACCGGCAACTCGACCCAAGAGATCACCGAGATGGTGAAAAGGATTCAACTGGGTACCCGTGATGCTGTGCAACAGATGGAGGTCGGTGTTACCCAGGTGAAAGGCGGCGTCGATATGGCGCAACGAGCGGGTGATGCGATCGTCGGCATTCGTCAGTCTTCGGGTGACGTGGTTCGCATGGTTGATCAGATTTCTCTGGCCCTGCGTGAACAGACTGCAGCCAGCCAGGACGTGGCTCGCAATGTTGAACGGATTGCGCAGATGTCACAGCAGAATAGCCAGGCGGTGGAGCAGACCACCGAAACTGCTGGCACGTTGCAGCAGTTGGCGCAGGGCCTGCACAGGCAGGTGAGTGTGTTTAGGCTTTGAGTAATTAAGAGTATGTGCGTCTGAGGAGATAGCTTCGAACCTGGCTGGCGCTGCTACCTAGCGCCAACCGCAATCTTCCGGCTCAGGCGCCATTGCGCCGCAACAACGTATGCGGCGCCACCCCAAACGCCTTCCTAAACGCATGACTAAAATGCGAAAAATCCGAAAAACCAAACTCCAGCGCCGCCTGCGAAACACTCCTAACCTGCCCACACTCAATCGCCGCCCGGCTAGCATTCAGCCTTTCCTTCCAAATCTCCGCCACCGGCGACTTCTGATGCCGAGCAAACGCCCGAGTCACTGTCCGCGTGGACACATGATGCGCCACCGCAATCGTCTCGATCGACAACTCCGGCTCAGTCAAATGCCGCTGTATGTAGTTCATGATCCGCCCATACAGATCCAGCTCTTGATGGGTGGTCTTGAGGTCTTGCAGCTCCAGGCTGAGCACCAGCAAATCAATGATGGTGTTGGAGTAGCGCCGGGAGATCCCTTCATCCTGCAACAGCGCGACTGAGCTGGCCGCCTGGCCGATCATCTGCCGCAGCGGGATCACGCCGGGGCGGGTTTCGTCGAGCACCAGTGCGGTGAAGTCGCCGATGCGCGGTAGGCGTTGGGCGAGTAGTGGGCGGGGGATGCGGATCAGGTGGTTTTCGGTACCACCGAGACTGAAGCGGAACGGTTGGGTTGCGTCGTAAAGAAACAAATTGCCGGCGCTGAGGCTGGCTTTGCGGGTGTGTTGCTCGATTTCGCCGTAGCCACCGTGGGTGAATCCGAGCCAGATGTCTTCGGCGGGGTCGCTGCGCAAATGCTGCTCGGAGCGCACCCAGTGGTGCAGCGGCGACGACAGGGTGGTGATGTCCAGGGGGCCAATTCCGTTGACCTGCAGCGCACCTTCGAAATCGCTCTGCGACGAGGGTTTGCTGTCTGCCGACAGGCAATGGTGGCAGACCACTTCTCGCCAGTAATCAAAGCGGCGTGCGGGTGAAACGGCAAGGGTTGTGTAGTGGTTGGTCTCAGCCATGATGGCGCTCACCTTGATGCAACAACGGGAGAAAACGGGGCACTGTTACCGCCGGTGGTACAGGCAATAAACACGCCAGCGGGTTGTGTTGGCGCGAGAGTGTCTACTGCGTGATTGCGCAAACGTGTGGCTGTTAACAGCGTCACCTTCTCTCCCCATTTCAGGGCAAAAGTCCTGTTTTACGTAGTGCGCCGCACCCTCTTGGTTCGTGCTCAAGCGGGTGTTTTGGTGCTGTCTTTTCCAACCAAACGGTTGTCCTTGCGAACAAAGCGGGGCTGGTCGGTCCTGCCTAACTTTGACCTTACGGCAAATCAGCAACCCATGCCGATGAGGTGAGCCCATGCGATTCGAACAACAACAGCAGGTGGCAGATGAGTTGAGGTGGCTGCATATGCGTGACCTTGCGCCTGAGGAGTTTTTGTCTTGGGTGCTTGAGTGGGGGGGATGTGCGGTGCGGGCTCGGTTGGGGAGGGGCTTGCTTAATGCCATCGCTTTGAAAGCGAAAAATCGGGTCTGGTTTGCGTGGGTTGGGGGCTGCTTTGCAGCCCTTTCGCGACACAAGGCCGCTCCTACACGGACCGCGTCCAACGGGGCTGCTGTTCGGAGCAGTACGGAGCGTTTGAAAGCAATGACCCTGAATACTGAGCGTGTGCCTGAAATTAAAATAATGAGGAGCCTGTGATGGAGTCTGCAATCGACAAACACCTCAAGTGCCCGCGCACTTTATCGCGCCGGGTGCCTGATGATTACCAGCCGCCCTTCCCGATGTGGGTGGGCCGTGCTGATGAGCAGTTGACTCAGGTGGTGATGGCTTACCTGGGCGTGCAATACAAAGGTGACGGCCAGCGTGAGCAGGCCTTGCAGGCGATGCGTGACATCGTTGCCAGCTTCAGCCTGGCCGACGGCCCGCTGACCCACGACTTGACCCACCACACCGACAACAGCGGCTACGACAACCTGATGATCGTCGGCTACTGGAAGGACGCCGGGGCTTATTGCCGTTGGGTGCGTTCGGCCGAGGTGGAGGGTTGGTGGAGTTCGCCGCAGCGCTTGAATGATGGCCTGGGTTATTACCGTGAGATCTCTGCGCCGCGGGCAGAGCAGTTCGAGACGTTGTATGCGTTTCAGAGCGACTTGCCGGGCGTTGGCGCGGTGATGGACAACACCAGTGGCGAGATCGAAGAGCACGGTTACTGGGGCTCGATGCGCGACCGTTTCCCGGTGTCGCAAACCGATTGGATGAACCCTAACGGCGAGCTGCGGGTGGTGTCTGGCGACCCGGCCAAGGGCGGTCGGGTGGTGGTGGTCGGCCATGACAATATCGCTTTGATTCGCTCGGGCCAGGACTGGGCCGCGGCGGAGGCGGCGGAGCGTTCGTTGTACCTGGATGAGATCTTGCCGACCTTGCAGGACGGCATGGACTTCTTGCGCGATAACGGCCAGCCGTTGGGCTGTTACAGCAATCGCTTCGTGCGCAATATCGATGCGAACGGCAACTTCCTCGACATGAGTTACAACATCGGCCACTGGCGCTCGGTGGAAAAACTCGAGCGCTGGGCGGAATCACACCCGACTCATTTGCGCATCTTCGTTACCTTCTTCCGGGTGGCGGCGGGGCTGCAGAAGTTGCGCCTGTACCACGAAGTGTCGGTGTCGGATGCGAGCAGCCAGGTGTTCGAATACATCAACTGCCACCCGCACACGGGCATGTTGCGTGACGCGCAAGTAAACACCAACTAACAACCGAACTCCACGTTTAGCCCTGCACCTGCCGTTATTACGGCAGCGGGGCTCTTTTTGCCCGAATTTGGGCTCAAAATAAGGACTTGGTCCATGAAACAGCTCCGTTACCTGATGCTCGCGGTGGCCGCACCGTGCCTGTCTGCCCAAGCGGTTGAAGTTGCGCCGGGGGATTATGAAGTGCTGCCGGTAGGTGCAACCATCGGTGTGGTCTATTACCAGCACTCCACCACCGACAGTCTTTACGCCCAGGGGCACAAGGCCAGCTCGGACTTCAACTTGACCTCTAATGTCGGCATCTTGCGTTTGCTGCATGTGTACAAATTGACCGACCGGCTGACCATCGAGCCGCAGTTTCTGTTGCCGTTCGGCCATGTCTCCAGCGGCGGTGACGCTTCGGCTCTGGGCAGCGCCAGCGGTATCGGTGACCTGACCCTGACCGCGCCGCTCAAGTACCGCCTCAACGAAGCCAACGACACGGTCGGCGCTACGGTTTATCTGGTCGCACCGACGGGCAACTACGACCGCAAAGACGGGCTCAACCTGGGCGAAAACCGCTGGAAGGTCGACTTGCAGGCGGCGTACATCAAGCACTTCGGTGAGAAGTGGGCAGTTGACTTGGTGGGTGATGCGATCTGGTACGGCGACAACGACGACTTCGGCGCCAACTCGGTCCGGCGTGAACAGGATACGTCCTACGCCGCGCAGTTGATGGGGCGCTACATCATCGACCCGGGCACGTCACTGGCCCTTGGTTTTGGCCACACCTGGGGCGGCGAAAACAAAGTCGACGGCAGCAACCAGGATGACCGCGGCGAGACCACCAACTTCCGCGTCACCGCGACCAAATTCTTTACCGCTCAGGACCAACTGCAGATGCAACTGGGGCGTGACCTCGCGGTAGAAAACGGCCCGAAAGAAAACTTTCGCCTGAACCTCAGGTACGCCCGGGTCTTTTAACCGTCTGCCGATCCTCAGCTGAAATGGAGCATCCACATGACTGACCAAAACGCTTCCACCGAGCAACAACCTTCGCTGTACACCCGCCTGGGCGGCTACGACGTGATCTACCAGTTCGCCGGCGCGGTATTGCGCAAGACCATGGGCCACCCGGCCATTGGCCATATCTGGGCGCATATGTCCGAGTCGACCTTCCAGAAAGAGCACATCAACTTTGTCGACTTCCTCTCCCAGCACTGGGGTGGCAGCGCCAAGTACCGCGGCCGCGACATGGTCACCGCACACCGCGGCATGGGCCTGACCGAGGTGCACTGGCAAGCCACGCTGGATTGCCTGGAGGAGTGCTACAACGACTACAACCTGGCGCCGGAGCTGCGCAAGGAGGTCAACGATTTTCTGGTCAAGTTCAAACCTGCGGTGATCGGCAGCCCGTCCTACCGCGACGTGGTCCTGGCCAACCCTGAGATGGACCCAGCCAAGGGCATGAAGAGCGTCGGCGTGGTCTGGCCCGCACGTGGCGAAGCGGCGGCACAGGCCGCAGTACCCAAGCTCGAGTCGTAACACCGCTCGGCCACCTAGATGAGGCTCAGCACCTGGCGCAAGGCAGTCCTTCTCAACCAAGCGACTGTCCTGCTCAACCAAGTGCCGGCCGCGCGCTGGCGCTAGCTTAGTAGCAGGCCCAGCCGCGGCGGGCCTCTCGCACAGCCATTTGCCAGGCCCTGAGGCCTGGCATCGGAAACAGGACACACCATGGCCATCACCCGCCCGACGCTCGAACAACTGCAGGCCCTCGCCGCGCGCCTGCATCTGCAGCTGACACCCGAGCAAGCCAGCGAATACCTAGCGCTCATGCAGCCCAGCCTGGACGCCTACGACCTGGTCGACGAGCTGCCCGACTTCACCCCGCTGGTGCGCTACGAGCGCACCGCCGGTTATCGCCCATCCAGCCGCGAAAACCCGCTGAACGCCTGGTACTACCGCACCGAGGTGATGGGCGCAAGCTCCGGCAAGCTGCTCGGTAAAACCGTTGCCCTGAAAGACAACATCTCCCTGGCCGGCGTGCCGATGATGAACGGCGCCGCGCCGCTGGCCGGCCATGTACCGTCGTTCGATGCCACCGTCGTCACCCGTTTGCTCGACGCCGGGGTGACCATCCTCGGCAAGGCCACCTGCGAGCACTACTGCCTGTCCGGCGCCAGCCACACTTCGGACCCGGCGCCGGTGCATAACCCTCTGCGCCCGGGTTTCAGTAGCGGTGGCTCGTCGTCGGGCAGTGCGGCGCTGGTGGCGGCCGGCGAAGTCGACCTGGCGGTGGGCGGCGATCAAGGCGGTTCGGCGCGTATTCCTGCGGCGTGGTGCGGCATCTATGGCCTGAAGCCGACCTTCGGCCTGGTGCCGTACACCGGGGTGATGGCGGTCGAGGCGACCTTCGACCATGTCGGCCCGATGACCAGCAATGTGCGCGACAACGCGCTGATGCTGGAAGTGATGGCCGGCGCCGATGGGCTCGATCCACGCCAGGGCGCGCCTGAAGTCGACGCTTACAGCCACTACCTTGATCGTGGCGTGCGCGGCTTGCGTATCGGCATCCTCAAACAAGGCTTCGAGCTGGCCAACCTCGACCCGCGGGTTGCCAAATCGGTGCGCAGCGCCATCACCCAGTTCGAAGCGTTGGGCGCGGTTGTCGAGGAAGTCTCGGTGCCCGAGCACACCCTGGCCGGCACATTGTGGGGCCCGATCGGCTGCGAAGGCCTGACCATGCAGATGATGCACGGCAACGGTGCGGGGTTTAACTGGAAGGGCCTGTACGACGTCGGCCTGCTCGACAAACAGGTCGGCTGGCGCACCCAGGCCAACGCCCTCTCGCCGTCGCTCAAGCTGTGCATGTTGGTCGGCCAGTTTGGCCTCGACCACTACCACGGCCGCTACTACGCCAAGGCGCAGAACATCGCCCGCTTCGCCCGCGCCGGTTACGACAAGGCGCTGGAGCAATACGACCTGCTGGTGATGCCGACCGTGCCGATCATCGCCCAGCCGCTGCCAGCGGCGGATTGTTCGATCACCGAGAACGTCTCGCGGGCATTGGAGATGCTAGGTAATACCGCCGCCCAGGACATCACCGGCCACCCGGCCATGTCCATGCCCTGCGGCCTGGTCGACGGGCTGCCCGTTGGGCTGATGCTGGTTGGCAAGCATTACGCCGAGGGCACTATTTACCAGGCGGCGGCGGCATTCGAAGGCGCGGTGGACTGGCGCACGCTGTAGCGCAAGCGACCAGCGCCACAGCCCCGAACAACAATTAGATCAACAACCGTGTTGAACGAGAGGAGTAATCCCATGACGGCAACCTCAACCCCGGGTGAGCGGGCACGGGCACTGTACGCAGTGCTGAAGAACAAAGACCTCATCCCCGAAGGCTACATCGAGCAGCTCACCCAGCTGATGGAACACGGCTGGAGCCCGGACAACGGCGCGCGCATCGTCGCCAAGGCCTGGGTCGATCCGGCCTTCCGCGAGCTGCTGCTCAAGGATGGCACTGCCGCCTGCGCGCAGTTCGGTTTCACCGGGCCGCAGGGCGAATACATCGTCGCCCTGGAAGACACCCCAACGCTGAAAAACGTGATCGTCTGCAGCCTGTGCTCCTGCACCAACTGGCCGGTGCTGGGCCTGCCGCCCGAGTGGTACAAGGGCTTCGAGTTCCGTGCGCGGTTGGTACGCGAGGGGCGCACGGTACTGCGCGAGCTGGGCACCGAGTTGCCGGAAGACGTGGTGATCAAGGTTTGGGACACCAGCGCCGAAAGCCGTTACCTGGTGCTGCCACAGCGGCCAGCGGGCTCCGAGCACATGAGCGAAGAGCAGCTGCGCCAACTGGTGACCAAGGACGTGCTGATTGGCGTCGCCCTGCCGCGTGTCGGCTGAGCAACGCGCCCAACCCCCTACCCTTGCGGAGTGTTCAAAATGGATGGCTTTCACGATCTCGGCGGTTTCCAGGGCTTTGGCAAAGTGCCCCACCGCATCAACAGCCTCAGCTACAAGCAGGTGTTCAAGCAGGACTGGGAGCACCTGGCCTACAGCCTGATGTTCATTGGCGCCGACCACATGGGCAAGTTCAGCGTCGACGAAATCCGTCA
The DNA here is from genome assembly GCF_014525325.1 of Pseudomonas sp. EZ-C24. Taxonomy (NCBI): domain Bacteria; kingdom Pseudomonadati; phylum Pseudomonadota; class Gammaproteobacteria; order Pseudomonadales; family Pseudomonadaceae; genus Pseudomonas; species Pseudomonas sp. EZ-C24. The sequence continues at coordinate 31,572 of NZ_JACDIU010000024.1, forward strand.
TGCCGTGGAGCGTATCGATGTGCGCCAGCATGTCGGCACCGAGTACTACGAGCGCTATGTCATCGCCACCGCCACCCTGCTGGTCGAGACCGGCGTCATCACCCAGGCCGAACTGGATGAGGCCCTCGGCTCGCACTTCAAGCTGGCCAACCCGGCCCATGCCCAAGGCCGCGAAGCGATCACCGGGCGGGCGCCGTTCGAAGTCGGCGACCGGGTCATCGTGCGTGATGAATACGTCGCCGGGCATGTGCGCATGCCGGCCTATGTGCGTGGTAAGCAAGGCGTGGTGCTGCACCGCACCACTGCGCAGTGGCCGTTCCCGGATGCGATTGGCCACGGCGACCGCAGCGCGGCGCATCAACCGACCTACCACGTCGAGTTCCGGGTAAAGGACCTGTGGGGCGACGCCGCCGACGATGGCCTGGTGGTGGTCGACCTGTTCGAAAGCTACCTGGACAAAGTCGACAGCCCGCGAGCGGTGCACGCATGAGTGCCGGCGCCCAGGCAGGCCGACTGCCGGTGACGGTCCTTTCCGGCTTCCTCGGCGCAGGCAAGACCACCCTGCTCAACCATATCCTGCGCAATCGCCAGGGTTTGAAAGTGGCGGTAATCGTCAACGACATGAGCGAGGTCAACATCGACGCCGCCGAGGTGCAGCGTGATGTAACGCTGCACCGTGGCCAGGACGAGTTGATCGAGATGAGCAACGGTTGCATCTGCTGCACCCTGCGCGCCGACCTGCTCGAGCAGATCAGCGCGCTGGCGCGCCAGCAGCGGTTTGATTATCTGCTGATCGAGTCCACCGGCATCTCCGAGCCGATGCCGGTGGCCGAGACCTTTGCCTTTCTCGACACCGAGGGCTTCAGCCTCAGTGAACTGGCGCGGCTGGATACCTTGGTCAGCGTGGTCGATGCCAGCCAGTTTCAAGCCCTGCTCGACTCGCCGGCAACCGTCGATCGGGCCGACGCCACTGCGCCGCGGCGCCCGTTGGCTGACCTGCTGATCGAGCAGGTCGAGTACGCCAACGTGATTCTGGTGAACAAGTGCGACCTGATCGACGACAAGCAATACCAGACGCTGCGGGCGGTGCTGGCCGGGCTCAACCCCGGCGCGCAGATCCTGCCAATGGTCGCTGGCAATGTTGAACTGTCCACCATCCTCGGCACCCAGCTGTTCGATCTGCCCAGCCTGGCCGCAGCGCCCGGTTGGATGAAGCAGATGGACGCCGACGACACCCCGGCCGCCGAGTCGGATACCTACGGCGTGACGTCGTGGGTCTATCGCGAGCGTGCACCGTTTCACCCGCAACGCTTGCTCGAATTTCTCTCCCGCCCCTGGAGCAATGGCCGCCTGCTGCGCAGCAAAGGCTATTTCTGGCTGGCCAGCCGCCACCGCGAAATCGGCCTGCTGGTGCACAGCGGCAAGCAGTTCCAGTGGGACTACGTCGGCCACTGGTGGAACTTCATCGACCCTTCGCAGTGGCCGCAGGACAAGTACCGCCTGCAAGGGATCATGGCCAAGTGGGACAGCATCGTCGGCGATTGCCGGCAGGAGCTGGTGTTCATTGGCCAGGACCTGGACACCGCAACGTTGCAACGCGAGCTCGACCACTGCCTGTTGAGCGCAGACGAAATCGCTACCGGCCCGTCGGCCTGGCCAGCACTGCCCTGGGCGAACGCCTTCGACAGCCTCGCCTTGTCGACCAGCCAGACGCCGCCATTACCGGCTGCTGCCGCTATCTAGTTGGAGATGTAGCATGCTGTTTTTCAATCGCACCAGCCGCTGGGTACTGGCCCCACTCGCCGACCGCCTCGACCAGCCCGATCAGCCCGATCAGCCGAGTACGCCGCTGTCGTCGCGCAACCCGCTGCTGCGGCGCATCCTTACCGGCGTCGAGCAGTTGCTGCAGGAGCGGCGCACGCTCAAGGAGCAGACTCGCGAACTTGCCGCGCAGGTGAGCCAACTGCAACAGCGCCTGGCTGAGCGCGACGAACAGGCGCAGCAGTTGCAAGGGCGCTGGACGCTGGTAACCGAAGGCGCCGATGAGTTGTTCTGGCAACTGCATTTTCCTGCCTCAGGCACGCCTGCGCCAGACTGCGCGATGGAGTGGACGGGCTCGGCCGCGATCCATGCACCGCATCTGCCTGAGCTGGGCCAGTGGCACGAACAGCTGCATCCGGCTGATCGCCACGCCCATCAGCAAGCCCTCGCCCGGCACCTCGCCGACCGCAGCGGGCGCACACCGTTTGCACTGGACCTGCGCATGAAATTCACCGCCGGCGGCGACTATCGCTGGTGCCGGCTCAGCGGCAGTTCGCTGCGTGACGCCAACGGCGTTGCCATCGCCACGGCGGGCACCCTGCGGGACATCCACGAGCAACAGTTGCACATCCAAGAGCTTGAGCTGGCCGCCGAGCGTTTCGACATTTCCCGCGAAATGCTCCACGACGGCCTGTGGGATATCGAAGTCGTCGCCGGCGACCCGGCCAACCCGAGCAACACCATCTGGTGGTCGTCGCAGATGCGCAGGCTGCTCGGCTGCAGCACCGTCGAAGAATTCCCCAACACCCTGGAAAGCTGGACCTCCCGCCTGCACCCCGACGACAGCAACCGTGCAATCGCGGCGTTTGTCGCCCATGTCGATGATCGCAGCGGCAACACCCCGTTCGATGTCGAGTATCGCCTGCGCCATCAGAGCGGCGCCTACCGCTGGTTCCGCGGCCGCGGGCAAACCCGCCGTGCTGCAGACGGCGCTCCGTTGCGGGTAGTTGGGGCTATAACTGATATCCATGCCCGCCATGAAGAAAGCACCATCCGCGAGGCGCAGGCGCAACAACACCAGGTGATGCAGGAGACCCTCGGCAAACTGACCCACATCGTCGCCACCATCCAGGGCATCGCCAGCCAGACCAACCTGCTGGCCTTGAACGCCGCCATCGAAGCGGCCCGCGCAGGCGAAGCCGGGCGTGGCTTTGCGGTGGTGGCCGACGAGGTGCGCAAGCTGGCCACGCGCACCAGTCAGGCAACGCAACAAGCAGCGCAGATGATCGACAGCTAACCCAGCGCCAGCGCGGCGTTAAAGATTCCAAACAATAACAATCAGGTACTTTATGCGCGATTACGACTCAGCAGTGACCTCCTTCAATTACCACCAGCTGGCCGCGCAAGACCTGCACGGCGAGCTGGCCGCGATGAACGCCTGCATCGAATGCTGCGACCGCCACGCCTCCAGTGACGCCGTAGCGTTGTACTGCGAAACCCGCGATGGCCGTGCGACCCAGCACACCTTCAGCGAGCTGCAGCTTCAGGCCTCGCAATTCGGTAACTTCCTGCGCAGCCAGGGCGTAAAGCCCGGCGACCGCGTCGCCGGCCTGATGCCGCGCACCGCTGAGCTGTTGATTGCCATCCTCGGCACCTGGCGCATCGGCGCGGTCTATCAGCCGTTGTTCACCGCGTTCGGCCCCAAGGCCATCGAACAACGCCTGAGCTGCTCGAAGGCGCGCTGGCTGCTCACCGACCCGCACAACCGCTCCAAGCTCGACGAGATCGCCGACTGCCCGAACATCATCGTCGTTGGCGCCGACCAGCTGGACCTCGACGACTTCGATTTCTGGGACGTGCTGTCCCAGCATTCGGCTGACTGCCCGCCGGCGCTGCTCGACGGCAACGCGCCGTTTCTGCTGATGTGCACCTCCGGCACCACCGGCCCGGCCAAACCGCTGGAAGTGCCCCTGCGCGCCATCCTCGCGTTCAAGAGCTATATGCGCGACGCCATCGAGCTGCGCGACGACGACCGCTTCTGGAACCTCGCCGACCCCGGCTGGGCCTACGGCCTGTACTACGCCGTCACCGGCCCGCTCGCCTGCGGCCAGGCCACGCTGTTCTACGACGGCCCGTTCTCGGTCGAAAGCACCAGCCGCCTGATCAACAAATACGCGATCAGCAACCTCGCCGGCTCACCCACCGCGTACCGCTTGCTGATCGCCGCGGGTGCTGAATTCTCCGATGCCATACGCGGCAAACTGCGCGCCGTCAGCAGTGCCGGCGAGCCGCTCAATCCGCAGGTGATCCGCTGGTTTGCCGAGCAGCTTGGTGTGGTGATTCACGACCACTACGGCCAGACCGAGGTCGGCATGGTGCTGTGCAACCACCACGGCCTCAGCCACCCGATCCGCGAGGGCTCAGCCGGTTACGCCGTGCCGGGTTGTCGCATCGTGGTGCTGGATGAACAGCGCCGCGAGCTGCCACCTGGTCAGCCGGGCGTGCTCGCAGTCGACCGCAAGCGCTCGCCGCTGTGCTGGTTCGACGGCTATTACGGCATGCCGACCAAGGCCTTTGTCGACCACTATTACCTGAGCGGCGATATCGTCGAGTTGAATGCCGACGGCAGCATCAGTTTCGTCGGCCGCAACGACGACGTGATCACCACCTCCGGTTATCGCGTCGGCCCGTTCGATGTCGAGAGCGCGCTGATCGAACACCCGGCGGTGGTTGAAGCCGCCGTGATCGGCAAACCCGACCCGCAGCGCACCGAGTTGATCAAAGCGTTTGTAGTGCTGCACAGCGGTCATGCTCCTAGCCCTGAGCTGGCCGAAGTGCTGCGCCTGCACGTGCGCAACCGCCTGGCTGCGCATGCCTATCCACGTGAGATCGACTTCGTCGAGCAACTGCCGAAGACCCCGAGCGGCAAGTTGCAGCGGTTTATTCTGCGTAATCAGGAGATTGCCAAGCAGCAAACCGTCGAGAGCTGAACGCCAGGTATAAAGCGGTCGGCGTAGGAGCGGCCTTGTGTCGCGAAAGGCCAGCGCAGCTGGCCCGGCGATGTTAGCGGCGAAGCTAAGGGTTTGGGGCCGCTACGCGCCCCTTTCGCGACACAAGGCCGCTCCTACACACACACGCGTGCGGCTTACTTCTGCGCCAGCAGGGCTTTCCTCGCCGCCTTCTCTTCCTTCATCGCAGCAATCTCGCGCTCACACGCTGCCACATCAAACGAGTTGTCCCACTTGGCAATCGCAATCGTACCAATCCCATTACCAATCAAGTTGGTCACCGCCCGCGCCTCGTTCAGGAAGCGGTCAATCCCAAGCAGCAACACCAGCCCCACCAACGGTATCGAATGAATCGTGGTCAACGTCGCCGCCAGCGTCACAAAGCCTGCCCCCGCCACCCCGGCCGAGCCTTTCGAGGTCAGCAGAAACACCCCAAGCAAGATCATCTGATCCATGAACGTCAGCGGCGTATTGGTCGCCTGGGCGATGAAGATCGCCGCCATGGTCAGATAGATGCAAGTGCCGTCAGCATTGAAGGTATACCCGGTCGGCAACACCATCCCCACCACCGACTTCTTGCAGCCAAGCTTCTCCAGCTTGACCATCATCCGCGGCAGCACGGCTTCGGTTGAGCAGGTGCCGAGGGTGATCAGGATCTCATCCTTGAAGTAACGCAAGAACATCATCAGCGGCATGCCCGACCACCGGGCCACAGCGCCGAGCACCACCACGATGAAGATCAGCGTGGTGATGTACAGCGCGACCAGCAACTGCCCAAGCGAGAGCAAGGTGCCAATGCCGTACTTGCCGATGGTGAACGCCATGCCGGCACCGGCGCCGAGAGGGGCCAGGCGCATAACCATGGCGACGATCTTGAACAGGCCCTGCAGGAACAGGTCGATGGTGTTGATCAGCGGCTTGCTGGTTTCGCCCATCTGCACCAGCGCCACACCCATCAATACCGAGAGCAGAATGACCTGCAGCATCACCCCATTGGAGAACGCGCCAACAAAAGTACTGGGGATGATATTGAGGAAGAAATCAACGGTACCGCCCTGTTCGCTGGCAGCCTGGCTGTACTTACTGATGGCACTGCCATCGAGGCCGGCGGCATTGATGTTCATGCCTTCGCCGGGCTTGACCAGGTTGACCACGATCAGGCCGACCACCAGGGCGATGGTCGAGAGGATCTCGAAGTAGATCAGCGCTTTTACGCCAATGCGGCCGACTTCCTTGATGCTGCCCATCTTGGCGATGCCGACCACGACGGTGCCGAAGATGATCGGCGCCAGCAGCATCTTGATCAGTTTGATGAAGCCGTCGGCAAACGGCTGCAGCTTGGCGCCGATGTCGGGCACGAAGTAACCGATGGCGGCGCCGATGACGATGCCGATCAGCACTTGCACGTAGAGCTGGCTGTACCAGCGGGACTTGGACGTTTCCACGAATGCACCTCATTTTATTGTTGTGATGGGCGTGTGGCGTGGCGTCGGCGGGCGACGCCGGCGGCTGCGGTCTCTGTCGCGAGACCGCAGCGCGGGGGGTGGCTCAGCCCTCGCCCAGTTCGCGCATGACGGCGTACAGCGCGGACTTGGCTTCAAAGCCCACGCCTGGGATGTCCGGCAGGCCGACATAGCCGTTTTCAACCTGGATGCCATCGGCAAAGCCGCCGAATGGCTGGAACACGTCCGGGTAGGATTCGTTGCCGCCCAGGTGCAGGCCGGCGGCGATGTTCAGCGACATCTGGTGGCCGCCGTGGGGGACCACGCGGCGCGATGACCAGCCCAGGTCTTCCATCACTTTGAGGGTGCGCATGTACTCGACCAGGCCATAAGACAGCGCGCAGTCGAACTGCAGGTAGTCGCGGTCGGGGCGCATGCCGCCGTGGCGCAGCAGGTTGCGTGCGTCCTGGTGCGAGAACAGGTTCTCGCCAGTGGCCATCGGCAGTTCGTAGTGGTTGGCGAGTTCGGCTTGCAGGGCGTAGTCGAGCGGGTCACCGACTTCCTCGTACCAGAACAGGTTGTACTTCTTGATCGCCTCGGCATAGGCGATACCGGTCTGCAGGTCGAAGCGGCCGTTGGCGTCGACCGCCAGGCGCTGGCCATCGCCGACCACTTCGAGCACGGCTTCGATACGGCGGATGTCTTCGTCCAGCGGCACGGCGCCGATCTTCATCTTGACCACGTCGTAGCCGCGGTCGAGGTAGCTCTGCATTTCGGCTTTGAGCTTGGTCTGGTCTTTGCCGGGGTAGTAGTAGCCGCCGGCCGCGTAGACCCACACCTTGTCGTCGGCAACGCCATTGCGGTAGCGGTCAGCCAGCAGGCGGTACAGCGGTTTGCCTTCGATCTTGGCGACGGCATCCCACACGGCCATGTCGATGGTGCCTACAGCCACCGAGCGCTCGCCGTGGCCGCCGGGCTTCTCGTTGGTCATCAGGGTTTTCCAGATGGCGAACGGGTCGAGGTTGTTGTTCTCGTGGTCGATCAAGGTCTCCGGGTCGGCTTCGGTGATGCGCGCCAGAAAGCGGTCGCGCATCAGCGCGCCCTGGCCGTAGCGGCCGTTGGAGTTGAAGCCGTAGCCGATCACTGGTTTGCCATCGCGGATCACATCGGTGACCACGGCGACCACCGAGCAGGTCATTTTCGAGAAGTCGATGTAGGCGTTGGCGATGGGCGAGGCAATCGAAACGGTTTTTTCACGAATGTCGACGATGCGCATGGCGGGGTTCCTGTTGTTGTTTGTGGCCCCACGTTAGGCGTTGCGAGGGTACCCGCCCAATGCTATTAATGCCGGACCCTATGCACAGGAGGCATGGCCCTTGGAACTGGTTTGGCTGGAGGATCTTTCCGCGTTGGCGGAGTACGGCAGCTTCGTCCGCGCCGCCGAAGCACGCCACGTTACCCAGCCGGCGTTCAGCCGTCGGGTACGGGCGCTGGAGAACTGGATGGGCGTGCAACTGTTCATCCGCACCCCTCAGGGCGCGACCCTGACCGACGCCGGCCGGCAGATCCTGCCCAGCGCCCAGGACGCCGCCCGGCGCCTGTACCGCATGCGCACCGAGGCCCAGGAAGTGGCCGGCATGGCCGCCAAGTCGCTGCACTTTGCCGCCACCCATTCGCTGTCGTTCACGTTCTTTCCGAAGTGGCTGCGCAGTGCTGAAAACGGCGCGCCGATCGAAGCGGTGCAGCTGCATTCTGACAGCATGGCGGTGTGCGAGCAGATGCTGATCCATGGCCAGGTGCAGTTCATGCTCTGCCACCGCCATCCCGATGTACCGCCGCTGCTGGCACCGGACCAGTTCGTCAGCAAGAAGGTCGGCGAGGATGTGCTGGTGCCGCTGGCGAGTGCCTCGGCCAACTTTGGCACCTCACCTGAGGCGCTGCCTTATCTGGCTTACACCCATGAGTCGGGCCTGGGGCGCATCGTTGCCCATCGCTTGCGCGGCAAGGAGGAATACCTACACCTGAAGCCGCTGTTCAGCAGCCACCTGGCGGCGGTGCTGATGTCGATGGCGCTGGAGAGCAAAGGCGTGGCCTGGCTGCCGCGCAGTTTGACCGAACAGGAAGTGACCGATGGCCGCCTGGTGCGGGCGCTGGATGAGAGCTGGGATATTCCGCTGGAGATTCACCTGACCCGGCCAACCGGGCCGATCAGTCAGTCGGCGCAGGAGTTCTGGGGGAAGCTGGCAGATCAGACTAGGGCTTGAATGGCCTGCAGATCCCGCAGTGCATGCGGGTGCTGCCTCAGCCAGCAATTGCTCTGCCACCGCCAACTGAGCAATAGTCCAGTAAACTCAGCATGCTCACCGGGAATGGAATCCAGCCAAGTGCAAACTGTCGCCACACCCCCTGCTGCTACCCCCCGCGGCCACCCCGGCGCGGTGATCTGGCTAACCGGCCTCTCCGGCGCCGGCAAGTCATCCCTGGCCACCGCCCCTCGCCGAACAACTGACCGCTCGCGGCTACGGTTGTTACGTTCTCGACGGCGACGCCCTGCGCACTGGCCTTAATGCCGACCTGGGCTTCTCCCCCGCCGATCGCAGCGAAAACGTGCGCCGTGCCGGTGAGGTGGCGGCGTTGTTCGCGGATGCGGGGCTGATCTGCATCGCAGCGTTCATCTCACCCTACCGAGCAGATCGGGCGGCGGCGCGGCGGGCGTGCAAGGCGGGCTTTCATGAGGTGTATCTGAGCGCGGATCTGCAAGCGTGCGAGGGGCGTGACCCGAAGGGTTTGTATCGGCGGGTGCGGGCGGGCGAGCTGCCGGCGTTTACCGGGATTGATGCGCCGTATGAAGCGCCCGAGCAGCCGCAGTTGCAGTTGGAGACGGACGCACAGACGCTTGGCCATTCGGCCGAGCGCTTGCTGGCTTACGTGCTTGAAGCTTTGGTTTGAGGCTGGCTGCAACCCTGCACGAACAGGGTCGCAGGCCGGGCCTTACAGACCTGGGGTGATGTTGCCCTGCTGCCAGCGGCTTTCATTGCTGCTGAGGGCCTGGGCGATGTCGGTCAGCGAGTCCGAGCGCAGTTTGGTTGGCAATGGGTCAAGGCCGGCGCTGGCGAAGACCTGGCCGTAGCTGTTGCGCAGCTCGGCGTAGGCGAGGTCGCGGCGCAGGTCGGCTTGCAGGGCATTCAGCTCGCCCTGGATCAGCTCCAGTTCACCGATGCCTTGGGCCTGATGGCGGTTGCGCAGTTGCTCGACGATCTGCCCATCCAGCGACACCAGTTGTTGGCTGGTGGCGAACTGGCGGCGAGCTTCGTTGTAGTTGGCGTTGGCCACGTACAGCTGGGCGAGCACGGCCATCGACATGGCCTGACGGCGGGCTTCGACCACTTGTTCGCCGGCCTTGGCGACGTTGATCGCGGCGGGCGCGGAGATCACGTTGAACAGGTTCCAGGTGATCTTGACGCCGTAGTCGGCCCAGCTCTGATTGCTCAGGAAGCTGTTGCTGTCGTAGTGGCCGCCGGCCGAGAACTCGAGGCCGGGGAGCATGCGCAGCATCGACTTGCGCACTTCGGCGGCGCTGATGCGCGCCTGGTAGTCCTGCTCGCGCAATTCAGGGCGCGAGGCCAGGGCTTGCTGTTCGAGGGTGGCGAGGTCGACCTTGAGCTCGGGCACGCTGTAGTCGTTGCTGGCGGCCAGGGTCAGTTTGCTGCCGGGCGCCAGGTTGATCAGAGCACCGAGCTCGGTCTTGGCCAGCGACAGCGCGCGGCGCTGTTCTTCGAGCTGGCGGGTGGCTTCGATCAAGGCGCGCTGATAGTTGAGCGTGGCGATCTGATCGCCCAGGCGCTGTTCGCCCAATTGCTGGCTGTTAGCCTTGGCCTGGTCGACGCGCGCCATCAGCGCGTCGATCTGGGCCAGCAGGCGTTCGGCGGCAACGGCACGCCAGTACGCCGAACGGACATCCTGAATGATGGTCTGGACCACCTTGCGCCGGCGCTCCTGCACGATCAGACGCTGGTCGCCCTGCTGCTTGGCGTTGACGTAGCTGACGCCAAAGTCGAGCACGTTCCAGACCATGGTCAGGTCCGCCACATCGCGGTCGCGGTCCTGTGAGGTGGACGGTTCCAGAGACTGGGTATTGGTGAGAATACTCTGGCTGCTGGAGGCGCTGACATTGCTGCGCCCGGCGTAGCCTGCCGACATGGCCATGCGTGGCAGCATGTCGAAGGTGGCGAGGTCGACCTGGCGCTGGGCCAGGGCTTCTTCCATGATTTTCAACCGTGCTTCAAGGTTGTACTTGACCGCGCGCGCCATGGCTTCGTGCAAGGTCAGTGGGCCTTGCAGGGCCTCCTGATTCTTGAACATGCTGGCCAGGTCGGACTTGGCCCGCTGCTCGCTGACGCCCGGCTCGATCGGCTGGGTCTTGACTGCGCAGCCGGTCACCGCCAACGCTAGAACACTTACCGCAAAAAACCTCGATGCTTTGCTCATCCCTGTCCGCCCCCTGGTACGGCACATATGAATCCTATGACTGCTTGCCCGCTCACACCTGAGGTACGCGTGCGTTGATCTGCCCCAGCGCCTGCGCCAGTTCCCTGGTCGGGCGTTGTTGATTGTCGGTGATACCTTGTAACTGTTCGCCCAGGCTTGGTGCCGAGGTCATTCCCCTGCCCGCCCCGCCTTCGCCGCCCTGGCGCCACGGCTTGCCGCCGCTGAGTTCGTACTGGCCGCCGTCGTCGGGCATGGTCTTGCTGAAGATGCTGGCCAGGCTGCTGCTGCCGAACGCGTTGCCGTCGCTGCCGGCCAGGCCGAATACACCGCCAGTGGCCGGCGTGCCGCTGCTGCTGCTGGCGAATACCTGCGCCAGGTAGCTGGGCGCCAGCGCGCCGTTGTGGATAAAGACACTGCCCAGCGTGGCTACGCCGTTGCCCAAGGTCGGCACCTCGAACAGCGGTGCTGGCAGCAGCGGCGAGCGTGCGTCCATCGACGTCGCCAGCGGCACCTGCGGCACCAGCAATGGCTGCGCAGGTGCCAGCGGGCTGACCCCGGCGTTGGCGCGGAACTCGGGGTCGCCGTCGTTGGCGACCATGCTCTGGCCCTGGCTGCTGAAGCCGCCGCTGATCGGGTTGCCGGCGTTATCGGTAATCGTGCCGGCCGTGCCGTTGAGCGCCAGCGCCAGGCTGCCGGAGCCGCCCGTGCCGATAACAGTGACCTGCCAGGTACGCGCATCGATCTGCACCAGCGACTGCAGGCTGCCGCTGGCGTTGCCGGTGGTGAGCAGGCTGAAGTCGGACAGTTGCACGCCGTTGACGGCTTCGCTGAAGGTCACGGTAAAGCTCATGCTGCCCGGCGCCGAAGGCGCGGCGACGATCGACTCGACCTGCGGCGCATCGGTATCGACGGTCACGCCGCTGCTGTCGGCGACATTGTTCAGGGCCAGTTGCATGGCGTTGCCGGCGGCATCGCGCAGGCTGCCGCCGTTGCTCGACAAGCCGACCACCTGAATGCCGTTGGCGTCGTTGTCGCCGGCTTGCACGGTGTACTGGAACACCAGCGTCGAGCTACCCGAGCCGGCGACATAGTTGGCGAATACGGTGCGCCCGCCGATATCCAGCGCCAGCTGCGGCGTGCCGTTGACCAGCACGGTTTCGCTGGTGTTGACCACGAACGACAGGTTGTCGCCGGCGCTGTAGGTAACCCCGACCGGGACCGTCACGCCAGTGGTGACTGGCGCCACACGGTCGACGTTGTAACCCCCGCCGGTGATGCCGCCGCTGAGGGCGTTGCCGGCCTGATCGGCAATGCCGCTGGCAGCGCCGTTGAGGTTCAAGCTCAGGTTGCCGCTGCCGCTGATGCCACTGACGGTGACCACATAGGTGTTCGCATCCAGGCGTTGCAGACTGCTCAACGTGCCGCTGGCGTTGCCGGTCGCGAGCAGGGCGAAGTCGGCCAGGTCGACGCCGTTGACCGCCTCGCTGAAGGTCACGGTGAAGCGCACGCTGTCGGGGGTGTTCGGTGAACTGTCGACGCTGCTGACGGCTACGGTCGGCGCGCGACTGTCGACCGCAAAGGCATTCGAGACGCTGCTGCCAACGCCGCTGTTGCCAGCCTGATCGGTCACGCCGGCGTTGTTCAGGCTGACCAGGTTGCTGGCGGCCTCGACGCCTGCGGTGGGGGTCAAGGTTGCGGTCCAGGTAATCCCGCCGTCGCTGCTGGACAAGTTGGTAAGTGCGCCATTGGTGACGCTGAAGTCAGCCAGCGTCAACCCGCTTACGGGCTCGTTGAAGGTGATCGTGACCAGGCTGCTCTCACCACCGGTCAGCGCGCCGTCGGCGACCACTATGGTTGCGTTGGGGCGCACGGTGTCGATGCTGAACGCCGGCGAAGCGCTGCTGCCGGTCCCGCTGTTGCCTGCCAGGTCGGTGTAGCGGCTGTTGTCCAGGCTGATCAGGTTGCCGGCTTGCTCGACATTACTGGCGGGAGTGAACGTCGCCGTCCAGGTCACGCCGCCATCGCTGCTGGAAAGGTTGCTCAGTTGGCCATTGCTGACGCTGAAATCATCCAGCGTCAAACCGGTCACCGCTTCGCTGAAGGTGATGGTCACCTGCGAGGTCTGCCCTGCCGTCAGTACCGAGTCGGAAAGGACGATGGTCGAGGTCGGGCGCTGAGTATCGACGGCGAAGGTATTCGAGTCGGTACTGCCGATGCCGCTGTTACCGGCCTGGTCGGTGACCCCAGCGTTGTTCAGAACAACGACGTTGCTGGTGTTGGCGATGTTACTGGTCGGGGTCAGGGTGGCAGTCCAGGTAACCCCGCCATCGCTGCTGCTCAAATTGCTCAGCAGGCCAACGGTGACGTTGAGGTCGGCGGTGGTAAAGCCGCTCACCGCTTCGCTGAAGGTGATGGTGACTGTCGACGTTTCGCCGATGCTCAAGGCGTTGTCCGCGACTACGATAGTGGCGGTCGGGCGCTGGGTGTCGATGGCGAAATTGTTCGAGTCGGTGCTGCCGATGCCGGTATTACCGGACGCCCCCATCACACCGGTGTTGTCGAGGGTAATCAGGTTGGTACTGTCATCGACGTTGCTCGATGGCGTGAACGTGGCTGTCCAGGTAATACCTCCATCACTGCTGCTGACAGTGCTGAGCGTACCGTTGGCAATGCTCAAGTCGGCATTGGTGAAGCCGCTCACCGCCTCGCTGAAGGTGATTGTGACCAGGCTGGTTTCGCCGACTGCCAAGGCCGTGTCGGCAACCACGATGGTTGCCGTCGGCAGCACGGTGTTGACGGTGTAGTTAGGCGAGTTGGTCGTGCCAGTACCGCTGTTGCCGGCCAGATCGGTGATACCGCTGTTGTTCAGGGTGATCAGGTTGGTGCCGTCCTGCACCTGCAGC
>NZ_JACDIU010000038.1:0-956 GCF_014525325.1 Pseudomonas sp. EZ-C24
GCTGCAGGTGCAGGACGGCACCAACCTGATCACCCTGAACAACAGCGGTATCACCGATCTGGCCGGCAACAGCGGTACTGGCACGACCAATTCGCCTAACTACACCGTCAACACCGTGCTGCCGACGGCCACCATCGTGGTTGCCGACACGGCCTTGGCGGTCGGCGAAACCAGCTTGGTCACAATCACCTTCAGCGAGGCGGTGAGCGGCTTCAACAATGCCGACCTGAGCATTGCCAACGGCACGCTCAGCACCGTCATCAGCAACGATGGTGGTCTGACCTGGACAGCCACGTTCACGCCATCGAGCAACGTCGATGACAGTACGAACCTGATTACCCTCGACAACACCGGTGTGATGGGGGTGTCCGGTAATACCGGCATCGGCAGCACCGACTCGAACAATTTCGCCATCGACACCCAGCGCCCGACTGCGACTATCGTGATCGCTGACAGCGCCCTGAGCGTCGGCGAAACGTCGACCGTCACCGTCACCTTCAGCGAGGCGGTGACCGGCTTTACCCGGGCCGATCTGAGTGTCAGCGTTGGCCAGCTGAGCAATTTCATCAGCAGCGATGGCGGGGTGACCTGGACTGGCACCCTGACCCCCGACAGCAACATCTCCAACACCAGCAATGTGATTGTTCTGGACAACACTGGCGTTGCCGACCTGGCCGGCAACAACGGCAGCGGCACGACCGACTCGAACGCCTTCGCCGTCGATACCCAGCGCCCGACTGCGGTGATCAGCATGGCCGACACGGCGCTGAGCGCTGGCGAGAGCACGTTGGTGACCTTCACCTTCAGCGAAGCGGTGAACGGCTTCAGCAACGATGACCTGAGCGTGGCCAACGGCACCCTCAGCGATGTAACCAGCATCGACGGCGGCATCACCTGGACGGCGTTGTTCACGCCGACGCTGCAGGTGCAGGACGGCACCAACCTGATCACCCTGA